>CAKSKB010000044.1 GCA_934464705.1 uncultured Clostridia bacterium | reverse complement strand
TCCGCAAAATCAAGCCCATCCGTTTTGATACATTCAAAGGTTAATTTGCCCGGCTGCCCCTTACGCTGCCACTCTATCGTTACACCGTCAACAACAGGGGGAAACATAAGGGTTGAGCCGTGCCGAATAAAAAGCTCGTATGTCATTACGGTATGGCGAATACCTGTCCCGGATATATAAGGTTCGGATTTTTTATTTTATCCTTATTCGCATTATATATCTGCGTGTATTTCGCTCCGTTTCCGTAATATTTCTTGGCAATGCCCCAGAGCGTATCACCCTTTTTAACGGTGTAGGTTTTTGTCTGTGGGGCATTTGATGATGACCTTTGAGTTTCAACCGATGCAGTTTTTTTAGACTTGTTATCTTTGCTATCCTGCGAATTTTTAATAACAACTGTTTTTGTGCTGTAATCACGGTATTGCTTAAGCTTTACCTCAACGCTCACATCAAGACCGTTGGATGCGTTTTCTTCAATGGTGTAGTCTTCAACGCTTACCTTAATATTTGTATCAAACAAAAGCTGCCCGGCGGGCGTTGTCCTTGTCATAATAAACTGCGTTGTGGTCCTTTGCGTTTTGGCACGCTCCAACAGGGTTAAATAATAATCGGGGCGCTTGCTTGCGGTCAACATAGGGAAAACAAGCGGCAGGGTGATCTCCGTGAGTCCCGGATATTTCAAAAAGTTAATTTCGCCCTCGTTCAACAGGGTTACTGTGGTATTCTTTCCGCTGATCTTTACGGATAACTTTGCCGGTGTCTGCGGCATAAGCTCACCGAAAAGATAACATTTATAACTCACATCAATACACCCCCTCACTTGCCGTTACCAAAGCCTCGGCGACGCCGTCCGTTAAATAACTGATTATGCCGTCAAGGTCCATATTACTGTCTATACGATTATTCATTCCGGACATATCAACCTTGATTTCAGCTGTTGTAAAGCGGTTAATGGCTTCACGCTCCGCAATATCACGCAGATAAGAAAGCTCCTCTGTGGTTTTGCCCGTGTTCTTTGCCGTATCGCCTGTGTTTTTCGCAATATCGCCGAGGGTACTGCCGTTACCGTACAAATCAAGATTTTCAGCACCTTGGCTTATTGAATCAAAACTGAAATAATTACCGAGCTTATCTTCAAGTTTTTCACCTGCGCTGTAGCCTTTGTTCCATGCGTCGGAGTAAGCTATTCGCTTCAGCCCTATGTCCTCAACGGACAAATCAAGTGCCGACATAACTTCCTCGTATTTACCGTTTCCGTATTTCTGTGCTGCAACTTCAATCTTTGTTGATAACGAATTACGCCAGCCCTGCACGGCAGAAGCCATATTCGAGCCGAAAATAAAATCCATTGCCGATGCGATTTTTTGTAAAACCGCAAGAACCTGGTCGGCCATACTGCCGAACAGTTCTATTACAGAACCGACAGGGTCACGAAATACATTAGCTATAAAATTTGCTATTGTGATAAACGGGTTAACGAGTCTCTCTATAACGCCGAGTACCAATTCGAATACTGCAAGAACAAGATCCCAAATAAAAGCACCGGCGGCGGCAAGGGCTCCGAGTATAACACCTGTTGCTGAGATC
>CAKSKB010000043.1 GCA_934464705.1 uncultured Clostridia bacterium | reverse complement strand
GTAAAACGCTTTCCGACCTGCTGAAAGCTTTGCTTAATGCTTTCGCCTAAGCTGCCGCAGAAAATACTCGGCTCTGTGGAATTATCGTAGACAAATTCTCCGGCTTCTGCGCAGAATTCAACAATCTTTCCGGATTCCACAATAATCATGCTCTGCCCTTCGTTTACCGAAATGATAGAGCCGTTAGAAATAATGTTGTCGTCTCCCTTATTGTTGGAGCTTCTTTTTCCCACTCGTTTTTCACCTTTTGCCACAAGTGTGTCGGTATCTAAACTTTCGCAGTAGAAAAATTCTCTCCACTGGTCAGCCAAAACGCCGCCAAGAGCGCCTGCGCCCGCTTTTAAAAGTCCCATAATTATATTCTCCTCTCAAAATTTTTATTCTTTATAGTCTGTTATATCCCATATATCGGGTGTACATATCAGCCTGCCGTTTTCATCCGTATCAAGCGTGATTTTGTGTCCGCCGCGTATGACGATATAAATTTCAACATCGCCGCCGCAGTTTATTATATACGGTGTGCCGTCATCTGCTTTTTGCAAATTTTTCTTATCGCCGTTTTGAATCAGCTCGTTTTCCTCTCCGTACCGCGGAATAACAAGATACCATTTTTCTCCGCCGTAATCATAATGACTGATTGCCCGGCGTTTTTCCTCGGAAAGCTCCGAAAAAAGCTTTTCTATATATTCCTTTGCCATATTTTTGCCGGTTTCTCCCTCTCCGAGATATGCGACCGCCCAATAGGGATAGTCATCGATTTCATCGAACGGAAGAGTATTTGCGTATTCTGTACGATGCTCACTGTCAACATACACCATGCCCGGTCCGTCAAGCATAAAAGGTTTTTCTCCGGGAGACCGGCACCCGAAAAGACCGGCAATAACCGTAAATATCGCAATTGCTTTCATCAGCCTCACCTTAATCACCCTTTAGGCAATTCAATCCGCATATCGTAGCAAAGAATTCTCGAAATAAGAGCCGCCGCTTCGCTGCGTTTTACCTGTGAATCCGGATAAAATGTCATGTGTTCATCGCTTCCCACTGCGACTCCTTTATTGTAAAGATCCAAAATTTCATATGCAAAGGGCGTTGTATCGTAAACATCCGGAATATCGGTTATCGGAACATCGTTTATAAAATACGGATTGACATCGCACCGTGAAAACAGATATGCCATCTGTGCACGCGTTGCGTTTTTTTCCCAGTCGAAAACGATATAATCTTCAATTATTGCATTGTTATAGCAATAATCCACATAAACGTCATACCAGTTTTCACCGGTCATTTGGAATTCAACTTCCTCTCTTTCGTATTGGCTTTTATTGTGAATTACCGCGGCAATCTTCGCTGCCTCCGCACACGTCAGCCCGGCATTTGGGTCGAATATCGTTTCGCTTTTGCCGTTTATTATGCCGAAGCTGTATGCCGTCTGCACATAAGAATAGTACCATGCGTCCGGCGATATGTCCGTAAACGGCAGAGTGGTATCCTCCAGATATTTGCTTCCTTTAAAACCGCAGTCCTCGCAGTATATCATGTTTTCACCGAAAATATCCTTTTCCGTCATACTCTCAACAAGTGCGGTGTGCATAGTCAAAAACTCAAAATTTCCGTCTCCCTTTGCGTCGGATATTTTTTCGTACATCACATGCTCATCTGCCGTGCACGGGATATAAAACTGTATAAATCCGGTTCCGGCAAACACATCAAAATCAAATGTTATTTTCTCTGAATTCAATGTAACCTCATTAAGATTTGCGCAGTTGGCAAAAGCGCGCTCACCGATATTTTTCACGCTTGACG
>CAKSKB010000042.1 GCA_934464705.1 uncultured Clostridia bacterium | reverse complement strand
ATTGAACTGCCGAACACGAAAATACGCATAAGCGACAAGGTTATTCTGACCGACAGCCACTTAACGCTTTGCATAAACTTAAAAGAGAAAAATGCGGACGGTGAATATATAAATCTCGGCAAGACGGTGGTTTTGCTCCCTTATGCAAACGGTCAGAAATTTATTGTGATTGGAGTGGTTATCTGATGTTTCCGCATTCAACTGATATAACGCTTGATGGTGAAACAAAATCATCAAGCGGAACAAAATCATATTTATTTGATTTTGAAAACGGTGACTTTGTTGTGCGTGACGGAAAGCTGATTGAGTGTGACGGCATCGAATCAATAAAAATATGGATAGAAAAAATACTAAGAACCGAAAAAGGCAGATACCCTATCTACGATAATACCGAATACGGCTGTCATTTGGAGGATTTAATCATCGGCAACAGTTATACGGCTGAATTTATCGAGGCCGAATTAAAGCGTGAGATTGAGGACGCACTAAAGCAAAATCCACGGATTACTTCGGTCACGAATTTTAATATTATACGAAACAAAAACGCAATTACGGTCACACTGGAGGTGGTGTTAAATGACGAAGGACGAAATACTGTCACGGTTACTGTCTGACATATCCGATGAGTTCGACAAAGATGTCGGCTCATTTTTTTATGATGTGACAAAGCCGACATCAGAGGAATTTGAAACGGCATACACACGGCTTGAGGAAATCTTAAAAAACGGCTTTGCATTGACGGCACAAGGCGAATATCTCGACTACAAAGCCGCCGAGCAAGGAATAACCAGGAAGTCAGGTGTTGCATCACAAGTAAAGGTGACAATAACCGGCGCTCCCGGAAGTGTTATTTCGGTTGGTGATAAGGTCGCATCGGACAGCATTATCTTTTCTGCTATCGAAAATGTTGAGATTGGAGAAAGCGGAACGGCTGATGTTACGGTTATTTGCGATACGGTTGGTACTGTCGGAAACATTCCGCAAGGCGCAATAAACCGTTTTCCCGTCACGCTCTCCGGTATTGTGTCGGTCACGAATAAGAAGTCCGCAACGGGCGGTTTCAATAAAGAAACCGATGATGAACTGCGTGACCGGTATTTTGAAAAGGTGTCACTCCCGGCAACAAGCGGCAGTAAATATCACTATGAGCAGTGGGCAAAGGAAATAAGCGGTGTTGGGGACGCTAAATGCCTGCCGCTTTGGAACGGCAGCGGAACTGTCAAGGTTATCATCATAAACTCCGAAAAAGGTGTAGCAAGTGAGGAACTCATAAACGAGGTAAAAACTCACATTGAAGAAAATCGTCCAATCGGAGCGGAGGTTACGGTTGAGAGCGCCGCACCACTGACAATCAATGTTTCGGCAAAGCTTACCCTTGCAAACGGCGCAAGCCTTGAGTTGGCGAAAGAGAAAATTACCGAGAGCATAACAAAATATCTGCAAAAGAATGCGTTTTCGGTTGGATATATCTCGTATGCGCAAATCGGCGGTTGTATTCTTGCCTGTGATGAGATTGCCGATTACAGTAATCTGAAACTGAATAACGATACGCAGAATATCACCGTTTCGGAAACGCAGGTGCCTGTTTTGGGGGTGGTTACGGTTGATTGAGAAGTTTCCGGGATATTACCGAAAGTCAAAGGTAATGAATGACCTTGTTCGCTCTATCAAAAATGAATTTAACAGGCTGAACGCAGAAACTACACTTACCGAAAATCAGTTTTTTGTGATTCTATCGGACAGGGACATAAAACATCACGAGGAAGATGTCGGACTTGTTCCCGATACTTCGGCAAACCTTGACACACGCAGAGGACGCATATTATCAAAGCTACGAGGCACGGGAACGGTAACCAAAACCATGATGAAGAATGTTGCAAAATCCTTTATTAACGGTGATATGGAAATTATAGAATATCCGTCAAAATACTGCTTTGCGGTAAAGTTCACATCAAAAACGGGTGTGCCGTACAATTTGGAAGATATAAAATCGATGATTGAGGAGATAAAGCCTGCTCATTTGGCAGTGGAATACATCTTTACCTATCGGCTTTGGCAAGACATACTTGATGAAATACAAATATGGACGGCGGCAAAAAACTACTCGTGGGAATGGATGCTGACATTTGAGGTTAAGTCCAATCTTAACATATCGGATGACGGCATTTTTTATTGCCCGGACGGTGTCGGCAACGGAAAAATAGTGTGGAACGAAAACAAAGCATACGCAAGGAGGAATACATAATGGCAGAAATACATCCGAATGACATAGGTCTTGCCACATTTGCCGATGTGGGTGACGTTGAAAAACTGAAAACCTCGGCTAAAAACTTAGTGGACGCATTAAACGAAATTTATCAGAACGGAACGCAGGGCGGCGGCAGCGCTTT
>CAKSKB010000041.1 GCA_934464705.1 uncultured Clostridia bacterium | reverse complement strand
ATCTATGACCTCTCCGCAGTAGTTTCTTACTACGGAAGAACGAATGATACAGCAACGGCTGATGTCTATGCAAAATACGACCTCAACCGTGACGGCGTAATCGATTCGAAAGATGTTTCCATGGTGCTTGTTTCCTGGGGCGAATAATTAATAAGAGATGGAGAGCCTCGGTTCTCCGCTCTCTCAAAGGGCATAATGACTTATGCCTTTTGAGAGGGGCGATGGTATTCAGCTCGGCAAAAAAGATAATTATTCCGGTTAAGACGGATAATTATAAATAACATGTAAACGCCCGAAAAGGTCAAAATTTTCGGGGGGGGGGCAGCTAAAACGAAAGACCTGTCGGCGCAGAAAATCATCGAAAGAAGGAAAAATTTATGAAAGGTAAAAAACTTTTGGCAGGAATACTCTCTGCCGCAATGGTATTCAGTACTATGGCTTTTCCGGCTTTTGCCGATGAAAGTAACTATGTTACAATCGGTGATAATACTGAAAAGTATGATACTCTGTCCGATGCTATAAGTGCAACGGAAACAGAAGATGTCGAAAACAGTGTTATTACTTATAACATCACAGGTAAGGTAAGCATTGGTCAGGGATATGTTGATTTTGCAAAGAATGTTGAAGAAAATACAACAATAGAGTTTGTCGGAAACGGGAAAAATGCAGAACTGACAATAAACACCAATGATTCAACCAACAGAAGCATTCTTTGGAATAACAGCAAAGCGGTAACGGTTAATGTAAGTGACCTTATCTGTTCAAGAGAAAATGGCTGTTGGGGTCAGGATATAGCACAATTGAATCAGTATTTTTCAATTTGCGCTAAAGGTAATGTGACATATACAAACTGTGTATTTCCGGATGGCGTCGGTGCCGGATACTGGAAAGACACCACTTTCAGCGGCTGTACATTCAAAAACGATAACGGCAGTGAAGAATTTGGAGATACATACGGTCTTTGGTTCAGAGGTGTCAGCGGAAACAAAGTTACTGTAAAGGATAACTGTGTTTTTGACAGTCCTAAAGGTATAAAAACTCATAGTGATGACCAAAGTGTAGTTATTAATGCCGAAATATCGGATGCTGCATTTAACTGTACAGACAGCCCTGCTATTGTTGCTTCAAATCCCGGAACAATTATGGCAGCGGATATAAACATTGATAATTGTGCGGGTGGTCTTGCAAGGAACGATAAAGGCGCTGAAATTACAGTTGACGGCAAAACACCGGCTTATACCGCAAAAGTGGGGGATAAGCTTTACACGGATAAGGCTTATGCCGAAAAAGAAGCTGCAGATAAGGGTACAACAGTTGAGTCTATTGCAGCTGTTGTCGGAGATAAGTATTATTCTACCGTAGATGAAGCGGTAGCCGCAGCACAGGCAGCAACAGCCGATAAATGGAGCATCGCTAAAATCACATTGCTCACAAATGACGCTCTTGATATTTCCAAAGGTCCGGACAACTACGTTTCTTACAATATAACAAAAAATGATACTGTTGTTACAGGCGAAAGAATTGCGGACGATGCGCATAAAGATTATAATAAACTTACAAATGCATCTAAGCTTTACATTCCTGCCGATGTAAACAGCCTTATTTTGGAAAATGTTAAAAACCTTTGCAGCATTGAACTTGCAAAAGGCGCTGACGTTACATTAAAGCTCAAAGGAGACAACGAGTTAGCCGGAAACATTTTTGTTCCCGAAGGTGCTAAACTCACAATCGTGGATGTAACGGCAGACGGTGCAGGCAGACTGGCTGTATACAATACTACAACAAGGGAAGCTGTTGCAAGAGGACAGAACGGTTTTGGCGCAGGCGACAACTATAGTGCTGCAATCGGTGGAAGTCAGACGCAGCCGGGTGGTGAAATCGTTATAAAAAGCGGTGAAATTGAAGCATATTCCGGCTATGGCGCTGCAATCGGCGGCGGTCAGCAAAAGACAGCAAAGGTTACAATTCTCGGCGGAAAAATTAAAGCAGAAGCAAGCTATGCTCCGGCAATCGGCGGTGGTCAGCAGAGCATTGGTGATGTAACAATCAGCGGTGGTGTTGTTGACGCCAAATCTGACAGATGTGCCGCAATCGGCGGCGGAAATCAGACAACAGAAGATTCCAATATTATCATAACCGGCGGTGATATTACGGTTGCAAGCGACTTTGGGAAAAATTTGCTTGGCAATTCAACGGAAGAACCTGCCGGTGCAAAAATTTCCGGCGGTACATTCAATGTAGATGTATCCGATTACTGCGAAGATGGCTTCAAACCTAAAAAAGACGGCGACAAGTATGTTGTAAATAATCTTGCGGAAAACATTACCGTTGCATTCGAACCGAACGGAACCGACGGCAAGGTTTATGACATTGTTCTGAAGGCGAACGAAGATTTAATAATTAACCGTCTTACTTCGGTTGATTTGACATTTGATTTTGTACCTGAAACCGGCGATGCCGTTACTTACGAAATCAAGAAATCAGATAATGTTAACATCACTCCCAATACGGATACAGAAGGAAGATATTTGTTCAGCTTTGACGGTATAACAAAGCCTGATAAAACAGCTGAAAGAATTACTATAGGTCAGGTTATATTTGATGGAATCGGGCAGTTTACATTTAAAACAAAGGATGTAAACAGCAATATAGCAAATGCAACGACAAGTGCGGATAATATTATCGATTCGTATTTTGTCGGCGGAACTGCCGCAGGCAAAGGGGAACTTATCATTGATGATCCGGAAGGTGTTATAGACGGAAATATTACTGTTCCCACAAATGAACTTAAAGTAACCGTTAAGTTCAACAACCCCGTAGGAAATCAGATTGCGACTTATCAGAATATGAAGGTGACTGTTTCCGGCGGCGACCTTGCGGCTGAAAAAGAATTTGCAATCGGTTCTGATGA
>CAKSKB010000040.1 GCA_934464705.1 uncultured Clostridia bacterium | reverse complement strand
TCGGTCAATTCGGATATTGCCGCAGCGTGGAGCGTTGCGGACGGTTCATCCCTTCCGGCAGGACTTTCGCTTAACCGAGAAACAGGTACAATCGGTGGAACACCGACAAAAAGCGGCAAATATACCTTTTCGGTAACTGCCAAATGTGCAGATATGATAACCGCCAAGGAGTTTAATATAACGGTTTTGCCGGAGGGCGGCTGTTTGCATGAGGAATTGACATGTATTCCGGGTACGGCAGCAACATGTATGAAAAACGGAATCGCGGATTATTATTACTGCGGCTTTTGTGACAGGTATTATAAGGACGAACAGTGCAAAAAACAGATTTGGAATATTGAGCATGCGCTGAAATCGGAACTTAAAACCGCCGCTCGGCATACCGACGAAAATAATGACGGCATTTGCGATTTTTGCAGCAAACCCATGCCGATGTTTATAAAAGTAACGGACGAAAAAGATATTATTTACGGCGGCACATATATATTTGTCGCTGAAATCGGCGGTAAATATTATGCGCTTAAGGCACCGCCTGAGGACGGTAAAACCGGGGAAAGGCGATACAGCAATGTTATGGGCGTTGCAGAGATAATACCCGACGCAAACGGTGAATTTGCATTTAATGCGCTTTACGCAGCAGACGCCATAATGCTGAAAACGGAATTTGCTGCCGAGTGCGGTCCGCTGGACGCGGGAAAACCTCGCTACGGACTAAGTACGGTTTTCGAAAATACCCGATACGGACTTGTGGGTGATTACGATGTTTACAATATGTATCCCAACGAACCTGCAAAATACGGTTATCGGATTGCGCTTGAACCGGATAAAACCGCAAAGATTGCTTCTGTATATAACGAATGCTGGAATGTCGGCTCGGTCGGCAAGGGCGAAAAAAGCGGAGATACCTTGCCATATGGAATATTACGCACATTCGATATGAATTATAATGAAGAGAATACAAAATTCATGACGATGCAGACGGAAAGCTATTACAACGGTGAAAAGCAGCTTTACAGCGGTGCGCAAATGACGCAATATCCGATTTATCTGTACAAAATGACCGTGCGCGGAACGGCCGGCGGGAAAAGCTATACTGTATCTGACAGTCAAAACAATGTTAACATATCGGAGCTTCCGGGAATGCTTTCCAATTATCAGGGCTTGGGACTTTCAAATGTCAGCGGACTGACGAATGCGGTAAATATTGCGTTTATCACCGATACGGTCGCTAATGTGCAGACGGATGCAACCGCACTGGATACAAGAGCATATGCCGATATATCTGTAAACGGATATACAACCGCAACCGATGAAAAAGGCAATGAAATCGCTACTTCGATTACCTATTCGGTAACGCCGCATTTAAGCGTTGCCGATGCGGACGGAGCGGAAATTTCAAGCTATGAAATTACTGACGAAAGTCTAAACGGTGCAGAACTGACAGTTAGTTTGCACACCGGCGGCATTGAGCCGCAGCAGGTTATCCATTACAAAAAAGACGGCACAAAGGAGTTTTTCTATCCGGAGTACTCCGAACCGGCAATAAACGGCGCCAAAACCTTTGAATATGAATCGGACGGTCGAGGCGGCGGCTTTGTGACAATCCGCATCACAGACTTTTCGGATATAAAAATTCTTGCGGAAGCCGAGCCGGAAACGGATTATGCAATACGCTATGACGGAAAAACGCTTGCGATATATTGTGAAAAAGGCGGCGCATATACGATTGTGTTTGCAAGCTATGATACGAGTGGAAAAATGACGACAGTCAAAACGCTCACAGCGGAACTGAACGCAGGAGTAAATTCGGATGTTAAAATTCCTGAGGATGTAACGCCTGAAGCGGGCGACAAGATATTTCTTTGGGAAAATCTTAAAACGCTGAGACCGCTTTGCGATGCGTTTACAATAAACAAATAATTTAATTGTAATATCCATTTTTAAAATGTGGATATAAATAAAAATTTTTAAGGAGGTTCATCATGAAAGGAAGAAAGTTTTTGAAGGTCACGGGTATTCTGATGATTATCGGAGGAGCATTTGGTATCATCGGAGGGATTGTTGCAATGATCGGAGCAGGAGCTTTGGCGGCAGTTCTTGAAACGAGCGCCGGCGGGCTTATGCTTTCAAGTGCGCTGATTCTGGCAAGTGCAGTATTTCAGCTGATTGCCGGGATTATGGGCGTAAAAAACTGCGACAAAGCCGAAAAGGCACAGAGCTGCTTGATTATGGGTATTTTGGTGGCGGTTTTGAGCGTTGTGGGAAATATTATTTCAAATGTTTTGGGCAACAGCTTTAACATTATGAACTATATCACAGGCTTGATTATTCCGGCTCTGTACATAGTCGGTGCTGTCAAAAACAAATCAGAAGCTTAAGCCGAAAAATGTCCGGGTATCCCTGCCGCTTATTTTCCGGCGGCAGGAACATCCGGGCAAAAAGGAAGTGAAACAGAATGGATACAATACAAAACTATAAATGCCCCTGCTGCGGAGCTTCGCTGATTTTCCAAAATGAGTCGCTGCACTGCGATTCCTGCGGAAATGATTTTGAGCTTGATGCCATGCGTCAAATAGACGATGTCGGAGCACAAATGCAGGGTGAATCAAAATATGACTGGGAACATTACGAGCCGAGAAGCTATGAAGGCGGCGATGAGATAGAGCTTACGGGCTATACCTGTCCGTCATGCGGTGCGGAGATTACGGGCGATGACACCATGGGTTCCACGGTCTGCCCGTATTGCGGCGATGCTGCGGTTGTCAAGAGCCGGTTTGAGGGAACGCTCCGTCCCGACTATATCATTCCGTTCAAAGTGGATAAGAAGTCGGCAATGACAAAATTTGAAGCGGATTTCAAAAATGCACCGTTTCTGCCGGATGCGTTTAAAGTCAGAAAGAAGATAGAAGAAATGGCAGGCGTTTATGTCCCGTTTTGGATGTTCGACTGCGACTGCAATGCGGCGATTACCTACAGTGCGCAAAGAGTTTCAAGCTGGAGCGACGCAAATTATCACTATACCAAAACAGACAATTACAGACTTTTCAGAAGCGGCAGCGTGGGATTTGCAAACATTCCGGTAGACGGCTCGAAAAAAGCGGACGATGCATATATGGAGGCGGTAGAACCTTTTTGTTATGATGATGCAGTGGAGTTTAACGGTGCATATCTTTCGGGGTATATGGCGGATAAATATGATGTTTCGGCAGAGGAAAGCATAGAGCGAGCGAATGAACGTGTAAAAAATTCAACGGTTTCGGTATTTAAGGAGACAACGAGCGGTTACGCTGCGGTGATTCCTGAAAATACAAAAATCAGCTTTTCCGGCGGAAAAATAAGATATTCGCTGCTGCCTGTATGGATGCTGAATATCCAATACATGAACAATACATATAAATTTGCCGTTAACGGGCAGACCGGCAAGGTTGTCGGTGAATATCCTATTGATAACAGAAAAAAATGGAGATACTTTGCGAAAATTGCAGGCTTCTCATATATAGCCGCCATCGCAATAGCATATTTTCTGCTGCGTTAGGGGGTGAGTGCAATGAAAAAAATTGTTATACTTATTACAGCTGTATTTTGTCTTTTGTCAGCGCTTCCCGTCTGTGCGGAATTTGAACGGCCGCCGATTACGGATTTGGCGGGATACCTTACCGAAGAACAGAATGAGGAGCTTACGGCGCAGTTTAACAGTATCCGTAAAAAATACAGCTTTGACGTAGCGTTTGTTTCGGAAAAAAGCCTCTCTGCCGCTGATGCACAAGCGGCGGCAGACGACATTTACGATTATAATGGCTACGGTTACGGTGAAAATTATGACGGAATACTTTTTTATATAGCAGATTCCGAAAGAAAATATCATTTTTCAGTCTGCGGCAGCGGTGAAACGATATTTAACAAAAACGGTCTTGCCTATCTTGAAAAAAAAGTTGTGCCGTTTTTAAAGGAAGATAACTATTATGAGGCAGTCAAATCCTATGCCGATCATACGGAAGAACTTTTGGAGATGGCAGCAGATGGCAAGCCGTTCAACAAAACTCAGCACAGCGTGAAGTATATCCTGTGTGTGGTTGCCGGGGCGCTTCTTCTTCCCCTTATTCTTGCGTATTTTATGATGCACAAAAAGC
>CAKSKB010000039.1 GCA_934464705.1 uncultured Clostridia bacterium | reverse complement strand
TAAAGGACACAGGACTTCCGCTTGTTGTAAACGCTCTTGCAGGTGTTGTGCAAAAGGCAGCCGATGTATATAACTTTTTCGTGAATAACTGGGGTTGGATTGCTCCGGTTATATCGGGCATTGTCGGTGCGATTGTGGCATTTAAGGTTGCCGTATTTGCGATAAATACCGTAATGAACGCATGGGCAATCGTGCAGGGCATATGCACCGCTGCGCAGTGGGCGCTGAATGTGGCAATGACAGCGAACCCTGTCGGTATTATTATTGTCGCAATCGGAGCGCTGATTGCCATAGGTGTTGCACTTTGGATGAATTGGGACAGTGTGTGTGCCTGGTGCAAGCAGGCATTTCAGGCGGTCGGAGATTTCTTTGTTTCGGTCGGCACAAGCATAGGTTCTTTCTTTGTCGGACTGTGGACCGGAATAAAAGATACCGCAGTCGGAGTTTGGAACGGTATAACCGGATTTTTAAGCGGTGCGTGGAATACCATATCCTCTGCCGCTGTTTCCGTATTTACGGGAATCGGAAATGCAGTAAAGAATGTGTGGAACGGTATCGTCGGCGCTATCAAGGGCGCAATAAACAGCATTATTTCCGCAATAAACTCTATGATACGCGGCGCTGTCAGCGGTGTGAACGGACTTATAAAAGGCATAAATTCAGTAACAGACGCTGTCGGTATTCCGGCAATTCCCACATTTACCGCACCGCAGATTCCGATGCTTGCAAACGGCGGTTTAATAAGGACAGCGGGTACGGTTATAGTCGGTGAGAAAGGTCCCGAAATGCTCTCGCTCCCGAGCGGTGCAAAGGTTACTCCGATTGATAAATCAAGGAGGAGCGAAAATAACTTCTATATCAATATTTATGCTGACGGCAAGAGTGCGGACGAGATTGTTGATGAGCTTGTTCCGAAATTAAAGCTGGCACTGGATAATATGTAGGGAGGGCTGCAGATGGATATATATTTGAGCGTAAATAACAGAGCCGAGGTTTTGCGGCTCCCTGTTCTGCCGCCGGAGTTTACGGTTTCAAAAGGCAGAAATAACGAGGTATTTGAAACGGTATCGCAAGGTCAGCTGAACCTTATCGGTACGCAAGCCTTGAAGAAAATATCGTGGTCGAGTTTCTTTCCTTGCCGTGATTATCCTTTCCTGCGTGACAGGAGCGATACCGCTTTCGGTTACTTATATACCATAGACACATGGTATGACAGAAAACTCCCCATTCGGCTTATCATCACCGATACACCGATAAATATGGCGGTTACGATAGATGATTTTTCATATACAATCGGCAGAGACGGAGATATGAAATATTCAATAACGCTGTCGGAGGTGAAGTTAATCTGATGGGTGCAGTGATTGAAAGCGCCGTCAATTGGGCGGTTACGATTGCAAACGATAATAGTCACGGCTATGACCAAAACAGCCGATGGGGTCCGAACTATGATTGTTCCTCTCTTGTTATATCCGCATTTGAGCAAGCCGGATGCAAGGTAAAATCCGGCGGCGCTACCTATACCGGAAATATGAAGTCTGTATTTTTAAGATATGGATTTTCCGATGTGACGAGTAAAATAGCGCTGTCTACTGGACTTGGGCTTAAGCGCGGTGATGTTTTATTGAACACAACTCACCACACCGCACTTGTTGTTGAGGACGGCGGCAAAACAATCGTCAATGCCTCAATAAACGAAAATGGTAAGACAACAGGCGGCAGGTCAGGAGATCAGACCGGCAGAGAGATATATACAAAAGGTTACTATAATTATCCGTGGAATGTGGTGCTCCGCTATAACGAAAGTTTATCAACGGCAACTTCCGAGGCAACCTCAGCAAAAGAAGATAAGGACTACTCTCTTTCAGACAGCTTTGGGGCGGGCGAAAATACTGTCGGTGATAAATTTTCCGCAAGTGCAGATGCAACATACAAGCTGATTGTCGGCGGCAATGACATTACTCCTTATGTGGGTAATCTGTCTTGGCAAAACTCGATAGATGAGCTTGCAACAAAGATGAATTTTGAAGTGGCAAAGTCCGATACAAATTATGTGAATACATATACTCCACAGATTGGCGATATCGTAAACTTCTGCACCAACATTGAGATATTCCGCGGTATTGTAATTGCTGTCGATGACGGAGATAAATTTAAGAATAAATATACGGTGACGGATTTCGGCTGGTATCTCAATAAATCAAAGGAAACCTATCAGTTTAACAATATGAATGCAAAGAAAGCGGTTATACGGCTTTGTTCTGACTTTAATATTCCGATTGATTCCATGCCGGAACTGAACACAAGCATCACGCAGATATATATCGACAAGTGTATATCTGATATACTTTCCGATATTCTCGATAAATGCGGCGGCGGTTACAATTTTGATATGACCCCAAACGGGATACGAATCTATAAATACGGTGCGATATATGCGTACCCGGAATTCAGAATCACACCGAATACACATCTGATTTATTCTCCTACGCTCAAAGGCAATGTGTCGCATACCCTTTCAATTGAGGATGTGAAAAACAGCGTGAAAGTTGTAACCGAAACTGATAAGGTTTACACTGTTAAAGCTGTGACGAAGGATGCCGACAGCATATATAAATACGGTGTCTTGCAGGATGTATTCAAGATTGACGAAAAAGACGGAGATGCAAATACCTATGCGAAAAACAAGCTGTCGGAACTGAATAAGATAAAAGAGAGTTTTTCAATAGAAATCATCGAGGCGGTAAACAGCTATACCCGTGCCGGCTCAATGATTACAGTTGATAATGCGAATTATTTAATTGAAAGCACCGACCACAGCATTAAAAACGGAGTGCATTATGTGAAATTGGGGCTTAGAAAATTCGGTTAATACGTCAATGGACAATTTGTGAGGATTGTGGTATAATATAAATAGATAGATTGGAATTTGCAACTCGGTAGTGTTGATGAAAAATAATAGGAGATATTATAGCAATGAAAAATAAATATGCGGATATGAGTGCACTTGAGGCACTTAAATATGTTAAAAATCAAAATATGTTACTTCCAGATATTCAGCGTGAATATGTATGGGAATTCTGGGAAATAGAGCAACTTTTTGAATCAATTGTTGATGATTATCCGGTAGGCTCCTGTATACTTTGGAAGACCAACCGAGCTAATCTCAATAAAGAAAAACCCAATCTTTATTTCTTCCTGCGTGAATTTTCTAAGGGAAAATCTAAAAACGAAAAAGCACCAGAAGTATTTAATGAAGAAACTGATTACTATATTGTCCTTGATGGTCAACAAAGAATAACTTCTCTAAATATTGCTCTTTATGGTTCATATACATCGTATAAGGGTGGTCGGGGTCATGCATGGGATAATCCTAATTCATGGGTAACTCGTGAACTTTACTATAATCTTGATTTTTATAACAAGACTACGGAAGATGAAGATGATGAGAATCCAAAAAAACGTTTTGCGTTTTTAAGCAATAATGAATCCGGTTTTGGAAACTGGTATAAAGTTAAGCAGTTATTAGCATTTGATGACTTGGACACATATTTGGAAGATCTAATCAACCGGTCTTATGAAAAAGATGCCAGACATGATTTGTCCGTGCTTTTTCAGAGATTGCATGCTTCTTCTGATAATGGACTTATTCACTATTACTGTATTGCAGAAAATGATTATGATGAGGCACTTGATATTTTTGTGCGGGTTAATTCTACTGGAAGAAAGCTTTCTAAGTCTGACTTGCTTTTTTCTACATTGATTGATGGCTGGAGAGAAGGAAAGGATAATATTGAGAATCTGCTGAAAGCAATGAACAGCAAAGGTGATGGTTTTCGTTTCAGTCGGGATTACTTAATGAGGCTTGCTCTCGTCCTTGTGGATGCTAATACCAATTTGAAGATTCAGTCTCTTACGAGAAATACAATTTTGGATATCCGTACAAATTGGGATTCAATAAAGACAGCCTCGGAAGCAATGGCAGATTCTCTCGCTGATATCGGTCTTTCAAACGAATCCTTGACTTCGTATAATGCTACGATGCCGATAGCTTACTATCTATATAAAGGTGGAAAAATTAAGGATGAGGATTCAAAGAGGGAAATGAAGAAGTTTCTTTCAGTTTCAATGGCGAAGAGACTCTTTGGTGTTGCCAGTAACAGTGCATTGAACAATACACGAAATTCACTTAAAAAGATTGATTGTAAAAAAACTTCATTTAAATTAACGCTGTTTTCTGGAGTAACATTGACCGGAGGACGTAATTTTCTTGTTACAAAAGACGATGTTGAATACTGGCTCGAACACTATGAAAAAGGTCAAAACACTTATGTTTTGCTGTCATTGTTGTATCCACATCTCAAACTCAGCCGGGAGGAATTTCATCAAGATCATTGTCATCCGTATGTAGGATTCGATAATAAAAATATCAAGTCTTTGGGATTGTCGGAATTAAAGGTGTCCGATTGGCAAAGGAAAAGAAACCTTCTGCCAAATCTTCAGTTTTTAGAGGGATCTGAAAACGAAAGTAAGAATAAAACCCCATTGAAAGATTGGATATCAAATGGTAATACCCTTAAATATTGTCCGATGGATGTTTCGTTGGATTTAAAAGATTTTGATGCTTTTTTTGAGGCACGGAGGGTTCTTTTAAAGAAAGAACTCTTTAAACTGTTTGATCTTACATATGATAAAACTGATGAAGATATAGATAAGTCTCGACTGTGTCAAAATAATTGATATTTTACCAGTACAGTAACAAATTTTGCTTTATCTAAATATAAAAAGCCGTAAGAAGTATATAAATCCCTATTTGTAAATTAATATAAATATTAAGACGAGCATTCGTGTTCGTCTTTTTCTATGCTCATTTTTAGGAGGTGGCGGTATTGAATGGAATAACAGAACTTGCAAAGTTACTCAAAGAGCGTGAAAACAGTGACGATTACTCGCCGATGTTCGGAACGGTTATTGAACTGCCGAACACGAAAATACGCATAAGCGACAAGGTTATTCTGACCGACAGCCACTTAACGCTTTGCATAAA
>CAKSKB010000038.1 GCA_934464705.1 uncultured Clostridia bacterium | reverse complement strand
GCTTCATCTGTCGGCTTAATCTCGGGCATGGGCGACGGTACATTCGCACCTGAAGCCAACGCAACCCGTGCACAGGCAGCAAGTATCGTAAAACGCCTTTTGGACAAATAAGCTATATCTCTCTCCTTATTTTATATTTCCCGAGGGCAACAAATTTTGTCCTCGGGAAAATTTTATAAAACTATTGTATTTTCCGAAAAAAAATGTTATACTGAAAAAGAAGGTGAGCATATGAAAATATATCCGTACATTGAAGATTCAAGCGGCAATATGCCGATAACGCTGAACCTCTACTCGCACGATGAACCCAAGCATATGCACGACTATATTGAACTTGTATATGTGTTTTCGGGCAGCGGCATGCACTATGTCAACGATATGCCGTACCACTTAAGCCGCGGAAGCCTTTTGTTTATTGATTTCGGTCAGGTTCATGAATACACTTGCCTTGACAATATGTCATATGTGAATTTCAAACTCCGCCCGGAATATTTTTCGGACAGCCTTAGGGGAAAAACTTCTATCGAAGATATATTTTCGCTTCCGGAATTTCAAAAACTTCCGAAAAACGAAAACAGCCGCATGGCGCACTTTGAAGGGCATATGTGCCTTAGGATAGAGCAGCTAATATTCTCTATTCTTGAAGAAAATCTCACACGCGCCCCGGGGTTTGAAAATATCATAAAGAACAGCCTGCGAAATCTGCTTATTCAGTTAAAGCGGAACCTTATAAACGAAAAAGATTTTTCGCATGAAACGGCGGTTCCGGAAAGGCTACGCGCCGCACTTGATTATATAAACGAGCACTGCGGCGAAAAGATAACGCTTAAAAAAGTAAGCGAAATTTGCAGCTATTCGGAGGTTTATTTCAGCCGTCTTCTAAAAACATATTTCGGCTGCGGGTTTTCGGAATATCTTATGAAAAGAAGAATAAACAAAGCGATGAATCTGCTGATAGAAACCGACATTTCCATACAGGAAATATCGATTACCTCGGGTTTCAATAACAAGACTCACTTTTACAGGACATTCAAAAAATATATCGGTGTAAAGCCGTCATTTATCAGGGTTTACAGGAAGAATTTCACAAGTTATGTTCACTCTGCAATAAACAAATCGATAAATGCGTTTTACGAATATGATGCCGAAGCGCCGATTGATGATTAAAAATTTAACGAGAGGTAGAACTTATGCGTAAAACAGATCTTTGCGGAACATGGCACATGACCGGCAACGGCTTTTCCTGCAACGGAAAAATACCTGGTTCGGTTTATTCGTTTCTGCTCGAAAACAAACTTATGGAGGACCCGTATTACCGCATTAACGAGCTTGAAGCTTTAAAGCTTTCGGAGCACGAATACAGCTTTGAGAGAACATTTGAATTTTCAAGGAGCTGCCATAAAACTCTTCTTCACTGCGACGGGCTTGACACCCTGTGCAGCATTTACATCAACGGCAAATTCGTTGCCGCAACCAAAAATATGCACCGAACCTATGAATTTGATGTATCGAATGTTCTTGTTGATGGACAGAACTCAATAAAACTGGTATTTTCCCCGGCAAATATATATTTCAAGAAAAAGCAAAAAGACGAAGAACTTTTTTCGTCAAGAGACACACTCTGCGGCGCATCTCACCTCAGAAAATCCCTTTGCATGTCCGGCTGGGACTGGGGACCGAGGCTGCCGGACGCAGGTATCTGGAGAAGCATATATCTTTTAACTGCCGATTCCCCGAGAATAACCGACTTCCGCATACTTCAGGAGCATTGCGAAAACAGAGTATTTGTAACCCCGACCGCCGAAATCGAAGGAGAAGAATACGAAGTTTCATGCACTGTTACTTCCCCGTCGGGAGAAAAATTCACAATACCTCTCAATGAAAAAAGCGAAATAGCAAATCCGCTTTTATGGTGGATTAACGGTCTCGGCACACCGAATCTCTACACTTTCACATTTGAGGTTACACAAAACGGAAAGTGCGTTGACAGGCTGGAAAAAAGGATTGGCTTAAGGTCGCTTAAGCTTATAAGAAACAAGGATAAATACGGCGAAGAATTTTCATTCGAGATAAACGGAATTAAATTTTTCGCCATGGGCGCAGACTATATTCCCGAAGACAACATACTCTCAAGAATCACAAGGGAACGCACATATAATCTGCTGAAAGAATGCCGCGACTGCAACTTTAACATGGTGCGC
Source organism: uncultured Clostridia bacterium (assembly GCA_934464705.1). Lineage (GTDB taxonomy): Bacteria > Bacillota > Clostridia > HGM11514 > HGM11514 > CAKSKB01. The sequence goes on along the minus strand of CAKSKB010000038.1, from coordinate 2,943 downwards.
GTATGGGGCGGCGGACATTATCCGGACGATTTCTTCTACGATGCGTGCGACGAATTCGGAATACTGGTATTTCAGGATCTGATGTTTGCCTGCATGGAGGTTTCCGGGGACAAGGAAATGCACCGCGAGATTGCATGCGAAGTGACCGACAACCTCAAAAGGCTCCGTCATCATGCGTGTATGGCGGTTATTTCCGGAAATAACGAAATGGAATGGCAGCTGCCTCTCGAAGAAAAAAAGCGTGCGGAAATCTATCTGAAAATTTTTGAGGATTTGATTCCGGAAATAGCGAAAAAAACCGCGCCTGAAATACCGTATGTTCCGTCGTCGCCTTCCACATGCGGTCATTTCGTTGACCCGAACAACGAGGCGTTCGGCGACAGTCACTATTGGGATGTATGGCACGGAGGGCTTCCGTTTGAGGATTACAGAAATCACTGTTTCAGGTTTTTAAGCGAGTTTGGATTTGAATCGTTCCCGTGCGAAAAAACGGTGAACAGCTTTACCCTGCCCGAAGACAGAAACATATTCAGCCGAACAATGGAAATGCACCAAAGATGCGTTGGTGCAAACAAAAAAATTCTTACATATCTTGCGGATACATTCAGATATCCGAGTAATTTCGGCACACTGCTTTATGCTTCGCAGCTGCTGCAGGCTGAGGCAATGCGTTACTGCGTTGAGCATCTGAGGAGAAATCGCGGCAGATGCATGGGAGCGCTCTACTGGCAGCTTAATGACATCTGGCCCGTTGCGTCCTGGGCAAGCATAGATTATTACGGAAGGTACAAAGCACTGCAATATGCTGCCAAACGATTTTTTGCGCCCGTAATCATCACCTGCAAGGAAACCGGCGAAATGACCGGCAACCCTTCCATTTTGACGGAAGGCTGCTATGATAATTACCAAACCAAGGCTCAGCTTGCGGTTTCAAACGAAACGCTTCGCGATATAGAAGGGGAGGTTATATGGCAGCTTTGCAGTTCCGAAGGGGAAATTATAGAATCCGGCAAACAGAGCCTTACGGCAAAGGCAATGTCCTCCGTATGGCTCGGCGAAATGGATTTTCACAGAACTGATGTTGATAACAACTATCTGTACTTTGCCTTTTCTGAAAACGGAAAAGAACTCTCCTCCGGAACCGTTATATTCACATTGCCGAAATACTTCAATTTCCAAAATCCTAAGCTTAAATGCAGTATTGACGGCAACAAGATTACCGTTTCCGCCGAAAGCTTTGCAAAATATGTTGAAGTCTACTCCGAAACGGAAGATATGATTTTGAGCGACAACTTTTTTGATATGGAAGCCGGCAGCAAAACTGTTGAAATTCTCTCGGGAAACCCGAAAAACATTAAACTGAGAAGTGTATATGACATAAAATAAACGGTGCCGCCCATGAGGAAACCTCATGGGCGGCACAATTTCGTTTTATAAAAAATCGTTGAACTTACATTCCATACCGTCTTTATAAAATTTCCATCCGATTTGTCCGTATTTAGCACCTGTTTTGTCATAAACCATACAATAGCAGTTCCCGCAGATATAAAGCCTGTCCAGTAAAAAATAATCCCAATCATCCGGAATCATGGGTTGAAATTCAACATTACCGTTTTTTACACGCACTCCGCCGAGACCGCTGATCACCAAGTCGCAAAATGTTGAATGGTTATAGTCCTTTCCTCTTTCATATCCGCCTCTTTCCTTTTGCCAACCCCAATCTTTCAGCATTTCACGCGAATACCACATACGATATAATCCGTTCTCGTAAATAACACAGGGATTCATAACCGATTCGCCCTCCCACGGATATTCCAAATCAATAACCGGCTCTGACTGTTTTCGCACAAAGTTAAGACCATCATCACTTTCCGCACACCCAATCCTGCTGTGCCCGTTTGCCTGCCCGGTATACCACATTTTATAAACACCGTCAACATACAGCACACAATTACGGTTTATGTCATTCTCCCAGCCGCTTTCCGGATTTGGCGATAATGTAATAATCGGCTCGCTCCAGTTGATTCCGTCTGTGCCAAACACAACTGCGCATGATCTTTTTTCACGGTATGAAAAATCCATTCTTAACATTTTGTCTTGTTTTGAAACATAGGCGTCAAAAGTGGTTCCGGTTTCTTTTCCGCCAAAAACAGGATTGTTTGCATATTTTGTAAAAAGCATATTTTTCGCCCCCCTTATATTGACTAATCTTTTTAATTACGATATTATTATATAGCAGTTGCATAACATAAGTCAATATCAATATGTTTTCATTAATTAACAATTTGTTATTTTTGCAAACAGAAAGCAAGGACGATTTTCATGAACTTATTAAAAGAATCATGTTATGAAAAAGAAAAATATATGAGGATACCGACAGAAACCGCAAAGCATCTTTATTACTGCGCTCAATGGACAGGGCATTTCATATGCAAATCCGATTTTCGCATTAAGCGAAGTGATTTTCCCGGCTTTTTGTTGATTTACACTTCTTCGGGCAGCGGAAATCTAATATACAAAGGAAGTAAATATCATATCGGTGCAAACTCCTTTTGTCTTCTGGATTGTCTCACGCCCCATGAATACACCACAACGGCAGCCCCGTGGGATTTTAAGTTTCTTCACTTCTGCGGAAACAGCAGCTGCACAATTGAACAGATTTCCGAAAACTGCGGATTTGGCAGCTGCAATTCATTTATACGAACATTTAAAAACACTACCGGCACTACACCAATGAAATATCGCAGGCATTCTTAAATTTCACATAAAACAAACAAGCCGCCCATGAGGAAACCTCATGGGCGGCACAATTTTTACCGATTATTTTTCGGGTTTTGTTTCCGTTTCATCAGTTGTTTCGTCTGCCGTTTTGTCATCGGCAGTTTCGTCTGTTGCCTTTTCGTCTGTCACTTCTTCGGTTTTGTCGTCAGCTGTCTTTTCGTC
>CAKSKB010000037.1 GCA_934464705.1 uncultured Clostridia bacterium | reverse complement strand
ATCTATGACCTCTCCGCAGTAGTTTCTTACTACGGAAGAACGAATGATACAGCAACGGCTGATGTCTATGCAAAATATGACCTCAACCGTGACGGTGTAATCGATTCAAAAGATGTTTCCATGGTGCTTGTTTCCTGGGGCGAATAATTAATAAGAGTTGGAGAACTTCGGTTCTCCGCTCTCTCAAAGGGCACAAAGGCGCATTTGCGCCTTTTGAAAGGGCTCGGTATACAATAATCTTACAAAAGGAGAAATGCTTGATGAACAAGAAAATTTTGTCGGTGATTTTAACGATATTTATGATTTTGAGCATTATTCCCGGCAGTGTTTCGGCAGAGCCGGCAAAAGACGAACGAACGGTTTACATTCACGCCGGCGGAGAAAGCCCGTCAGAAACGACTGATTCAAGCACGGTCTACATGGGCGATACGGCGAATGTGTATATGGCGGTTGACAACCCGAACAAGGGTGAGGTTGAAGGCGGTGTTCACAAAGAGCCGCAGCATGACCTCAACGGTTATGCGGTGAAAATATATTTCGACCCGGATTATTTTGATTATGCGAACGAATCCTCCGAACCGATTGATTACAGCGTTCCGGGGACATCGGTTTCTTACCGTATGTATAGAAATATCAAGGGAACAGAAACAATCGGCGGAAAAACATATAACACGGCTCTTGCAATTTACTTTTTCCAGGGAACATTTCTTCCGGAAAAGGCGGCGGATCAGCTTTGGTATAACCTGTGCAGGCTTCCGCTTGCTCCGAAAAAAACCGGAAGCACCGAGGTGTTTATAGATGTTTCGGGAAAAGAGGAATCGTCTATTGAGCTTTTTTCAAAAAACACTTCGGAAGACCCGAGCAAACAGACTTTCAAAACCGATGTCATGTACGGCGGACGCCACATGATTGTCATTAAGGAAAAATCAAAGCCGCAGCCTCCGGTTGCCGACCCGTCATCGGGAAAGTATACCGAAACGCAGCAGGTGAAACTGTCTTCGGAGAGCGGCTGCCGCATATTTTATTCCGTAAACGGCGGCACCGAAACAGAATACACCGCCCCGATTGAGATTTCGGTTTCATCTTCGGTTACATGCCGTGCGCAGCGAGTTTCTGACGGGCAGTACAGCAGCTATGCAAGCTATAATTATACGATTGCGCCCAAGGCGCCGAGTCTTTTTGACAGCACGAAAACACTTATTTCATATTCTCATACCGAGGAAAGCGCATACAGGGTATGGGCTTTGGATAAAAATGTTTTCGGCACAGGTCTTATAGATGATGAAAATGAGGTTTACTATACTTTCTCCGGTGTTTCGGCAGACGCCGCAAAAAATGGCAGCGACCCCGAAATCGGCTGGGTTAAGGTTTCAAAATCAAGCCCGACGGTTGAGATAACCAAAAGCCGGAATTTAAGACTGGTAACAGTGAATGTGAGCGGCGAGATTTCAGATGTTTCGCAGTATTATCTTACGATAAAACCCGGGGTTGTCAGCGCAAGCAAGCCTTCGGGAACTTACGGCGATAAGCTTGACATCACGCTTTCGTGCGTTACCGAAGGCGCTGAGATTTATTACACAACAGACGGCAAAAATCCCATTACCGACGGGCGGAAATATAACGGTACAATTGTTCTGGCAAAGGATGCAACCCTTCGTGCGGTTGCGTATTTTGACGGTCAGTACGGCGATGTTTCTTCATATTATTACATCTTTACCGCTCATAATGACGAAGGCGTGACCGCATTTTACCCTTCCGGCGAATATGAGGGGAGCGTGAGCGTAACGCTTACTCCGAACAATCCCGAGAACACTGTTGCTTACAGTCTTGACGGCGGAAACACTTGGGAAAAGTACACCGGAGTGCTTATGTTTAATAAGGATACCGAACTTTTCGTGCGTGCGGTTGACAAAAATGGAACAATGCTTTCCGTTCAGCCCGTGCTCAAGTATATAATAAAGCCTTTGCCGCCGGTTTTTGCGCCGGAGAGCACGCAGTTTACAAACGCCGACAGCGTAACGGTTTTCTGCCCCGAAAGCACAAAAGATAACACGGAAAGGTACGAACTCCTTTATACCACCGACGGCAGCGACCCAAAAATCAACGGTAAGGTTGCGCCGCAGGATTCGGATTCCGAAACGATTAAAATCAGCGGTTATACAGTGATTTCGGCGGTTGTAAGAAAGGACGGTACAAGTTATTCGAGCGTTGTAACTCATTCTTACGATATAGTGACCAAAAGACCCGTAAGACCGATAACCACGCTTTCGCCGGGATATTACACAAGGGAAATAGGCAGCACAGATGGTTTTGAAACGGGATTCATGCCCGTTCCGGAGCATACGGATATTTATTATACTGTAACATATGGCGAAACGGCGGCACCTTCGCCCGTTCCGGGAATCGGCGGCACCGTTAAATATGACGGGACACCGATTGCGGTTAAGGGAAAAACCGTTATTAAAGCAGTTGCCGTAAATTCTTACGGTGCGAAAAGCGATATAGGTATTTTTGAATATATTGTAACTCCCGAAGCGCCGAAAGCTGCTCCGAGCGCCGTGCTGGGCGGAGGTACGCTTCCGATCGTTCCTGTAAGTGCGGTCAGGGGCAGCCGTGTTAAATATGACATAAACGGTTTTACGAATGAATTTGACTGTGAGACGGGAGGCTTCTGGCTTGATACATCAAGCGGAAGCGCTTATGAGGACGAGGCGAAAACAAAGCCTCTCGGAAAGCAAAACAGTGCAGAATATAAAAATGCCGTGCTTAATATAAGCGCCCGTCTTGACGGAATTGACAGTCTTATCAACAGATACACATATTCTTTAAGCAATGACCCGTCAACAATTGCGCCGCCGTACGCCGATAAGGAAACCGGCGACTATGAAGAAGCCGCTATTGACGGTGATAATAATCTTCTCTCGGTTTCGCTTTATTCTCTGAACGGCGGTGCGAGAATACTTTATAAGCTTGACAATGCGTCGGTGTGGAGCGAATATGACGGCGGTCCGCTTAAATTCAGGAAGGATACTATTTTGCAGATTTGCTGCGAAAAGGACGGAAATCTCAGTAATGCTGTAAGCTATGTTTATAACTTCATTCCGCTTGCACCGGTGATTATGCTTCCGTCGGGACGGTACACAAAGGGCGAGGAACCCATAACCACCACAATTACCCTTGACCCCCGTGCGCCCAAAGATAAGGATTATATCATCTACAGGCGTAAAAACGGCGATTCACAGGACTATAAATACGGACTCGGCACGGAGGAGGAAATTAACCATACGATGTCGTTTAAGGCGTTTACGGTTAATAGCGAAACCGGAAAGTCAAGTAAGAATACCGTGCATTATTATATTATCGAAAGCGATTCTGCAGCCGGCGGTATAGATGTTGGCGAACCATACGATAAAAACAGAATAAGTGCGGCGGTTCTTGGTACGGGGAAGTATGCTGACGGTATAAAACTTTTTTCTGATAATAAGTCGGCACAGATACACTATTATTATGAATATAAAAAGACCGGCGACGACAATATTTACAAAACCGCAGAAAAAGTGTATGACAACGCAGCGCCGATTATGGTTAATTCATCGTTTGAAAACATAAAAATCACCGCATGGCTCGAGGATGCAAACGGGCGGATAGGCACCGAAAACTTTACGCATTACATTGATTTTATACACCTTAAAGTGCCGCAGACATCTCTCGGGAGCGATAAAACCGAGTATGAAAAGGGCACGGAATATAAAATCATAAACGATTATCCGTCAGACGAAAATATTCTTCTGTATTATACTCTTGACGGGAGCGACCCGAGGGAGAATTCCGAAAGAAAAACATATGACGGCGAAACGCTTCATATAAATGAAAGCGTGACGGTAAGGGCTGTTTATATGAGCGTCTGCGGCAGCTGTTTTGAATGTAAAAACGGTAATGCGGAGAAATGCTGGTACGCTGTATACGGAGATGCGGGAACATACAGATATACGGTGCCGACCGAAAGGGTGATTTATACCGGTGGCGGCGGGGGAGGTCACAGAAATACGGAGCCGGAGGTTATCGATAACACGAAAAAATACACGAAGGATATTTTCGGCAATGAGCACCCGACCCACACAAGCTATATAAGCGGTTATCCCGACGGAAGCGTTAAGCCGAACGGCAAAATAACCCGTGAGGAAACGGCTTCAATCATGAGCAGAATTTCGGTTCGCGATTATGAAAAGCCGTTTGAGGTTACGGGCGAGGTGTTCCCGGATGTTGAAATCGGGCGCTGGTCGGCTGCGGATATTGAATATATGGCAGACGGCGGAGTTTTCAGCGGCTATCCGGACGGCGAGTTTAAGCCATCAAGAAACCTCACACGAGCTGAGTTTGCAAGCATGATAAGCCGTTTTGCGCATCTTGAAAAGGCTGCAGAGGGAAATCCGTTCCCGGATATTGATAAAACTCACTGGGCGTATGACGCTGTTATGAAGCTTGAAGCGTCGGGCCTTCTTTCGGGGTATGAGGACGGGACATTCCACCCCGAAAACACGATCACAAGAGCAGAGGTGATGACGGTTATAAATAAGCTTCTGGGCAGGAATCCTTCCGAGGATTATGTTAAGTCGCTTGATTATAAGCCGTTTTCGGATATAAAAGATGACGATTGGTATTTTGTGACGGTCCTCGAGGCAACCGTTACACATAATTACACAAGTAATTCATATATTGCGGTGGTGAGCCTAAATTTATACGGCGGCTGTGCGTGCCGCCTTTAATTCTCATTTTCGGTCTTGCCGATAAATCTGTAATAAATTTCTATCGGCATTACCTTTTCGCCGTTTTCGTCCGTTTTTTCGTGAATGACGATTTTTTCAATAAGGCGGTTTAATAAATCTGCCGTGAGCTCTTTTACGGGCGAATACCGTTCTATCAAATCCGCAAAATCTTTTGCCGATTCGGTTTTCTGCTCCGTCCTTGATAATCTCGTCTGAATTTCATCATAACGATTTTTTAATTCATTTTCTTCTTTTTCAAGGCTTGCGGATATTGAAGCGTAACGCTCACTCGATATGCGACCAAAAACCTTATCTTCATACATTGTCTGTAAAACCTTGCTTATCTCATCAAGCCTTTGCGTTATTCTCTGTATTTCCTTTTTAGATAACGCCCTTTCGCCGCTTTGCATATCGTCCGTACTCTGAACAAGCCTTTTTACATACGCCGACTTATCCTCTTTTGACAGCCGTATATGACGGTTAATATCGTCAAGCACAATGCTTTTCAAATTCTCGGCGGTGACGGAATGGTTTGTGCATACGCTTTTCCCTCTGTGAACATACAAATTGCATTGAT
>CAKSKB010000036.1 GCA_934464705.1 uncultured Clostridia bacterium | reverse complement strand
TTATATCATACAAATATCTCAAATCGCTGTTTTTTTATTCTTATTTCCCTATTCCACCGCAACAAACACATGAAGCACTTGATGAGGCAGGCTTTGAGATTAAATGGGAGGATTGCAGATGAGTGCCCCGAAAACCTTATGTTCATGCTGCGAAAGAGGCAGATATACTTTTGAACTTGACGAGCAGTGCATGATTTGCCCGTACATAAATTTTAACGACGGAAACACCTGCTCAAAATTTGTAAAGCTTAAAGAATCGGAAACTGAGCCCTCGGATGAGGGCTGATTCTTTTTATAACAATTTTGCCTAAAACCATTGACATAAGGCGAAAAAATTGGTATAATATGCATTGGTGATTAACATGGATTGGCTGAAAGCTGTGATAGTTTCCGAGAATCCCGACGAGGTCTGCGACAGGCTTTACGCAATGGATATATCTTCCGTTCAGATTGAGGATGCCGGCGCTTTTGAGGATTTTCTGGAAAATAACAAAAAATACTGGGACTATGTTGACGAGTCGCTTACCATGCCGCTTACACCGAGGGTCAGCTTTTATCTTGAAAATACGGAGGAATCGAAAAAGCTTCTTTCGGAAATCAGCAAAAGTTTTGATACTCTCACGGTCGAAAAGGTGTGCGATGAGGATTGGGCGAACAACTGGAAGGAATACTATAAGCCGCTTCATATCGGCAAAAGCGTTGTTATAAGACCTGTATGGGAGGATTATGACAAAAAACCTGGCGAAAAGGTTATAACGCTTGACCCCGGGGCTGCGTTCGGGACAGGTTCTCACGAAACGACCTCAATGTGTATCGAACTCCTGGAGGAGGCTGTCAGCGATGGCGCAAGCGTGCTTGATGTCGGCTGCGGCAGCGGAATTCTTTCTGTTGCGGCAAGCGTTTTGGGTGCGGAAAAGGTTACGGCTGTCGATATTGATGAGCTTGCGGTTAAAACTACTTTGGAAAATGCCGGGCTTAACGGTATCGGTGCCGATAAAATTACAGCGGTTGAGGGCAGCCTTACCGATAAAGTCAGCGGAAAATTCGATGTTATTGTTGCCAATATTGTTGCGGATGTCATAATTTCTCTTTGCCGTGATGTCGGGGATTTCCTTGAGGACTGCGGCACATTTATATGCTCCGGAATTATCGACGACCGTGTCTGCGATGTTAAAAATGCTTTTGCGGAAAACGGATTTGTTATTCAAAAAGCAATGCATAAAAAAGAATGGAATGCATTTCTGCTCGGAAAAGGTGAACTGAATGCCTAAATTTTTTGTAAATAAGGAAGAAATAGGCGAAGAATTTATAAAAATTTCAGATTCTGACGCAAAACATTTGATAAAAGTATTGAGAAAAAACGAGAATGATGATATAATAGTATGTGACGGCTGCGGTTTTGATTATGATACTGTCATAACCTCTGTCGGTGACGGCGAAGTGACCCTTAAGATTTTGGGGCGACGGGAAAACGAATGTGAGCCGGATATCAGTGTAACGCTTTACCAGGCTGTCCCCAAGGGCGACAAAATGGAAACCGTTATTCAGAAATGTACCGAGCTGGGGGCGTACGGCTTTGTGCCGTTTATAAACTCCCGTGTTGTGGTAAAAGGCGACAAGCAATCGTTTTCAAAAAAGCAGGTCAGATGGCAGAAAATTGCCGATGAGGCGGTCAAGCAGTGCATGAGAGGCAGGATTCCGAAGGTTTCCGGGGTGCTTTCCTTTGATGAGATGCTTGAAAGAGCTTCAAAGCATCAGCTTTGCATTATGCCGTATGAGCTTTGCCGTGATACACGGCTTAAAGAGGCTTTCGGTAATGCGGAGCCGAGCGATATCGGCATTATAATCGGCAGCGAAGGGGGATTTTCGGAGGAGGAAGTCGAGAGGGCCAAGGCTCTCGGGATTATTCCGGTTACTCTCGGGAAAAGAATTCTTCGTACCGAAACGGCCGGGGCGGCAGTCCTTGCCTGCACTATGTATCATATGAACCGTTTTTAAAAAATTATTATAGGCAACAGGGCGAATATCCCTCTTGCTGCACAAAAGGAGTGTTCGTTTTGAACAAAAAATCACAGGAAAGAATGACTAACCGGATAATGCTTACAATGTCCATCAGCTTTGTGGCTGCCATTGCAATGTACTACCTCTACGGCGCAATCGGCAACAACATCTTGAAACCTCTGCCGACATTCGTTACAGCCGCTGCAATTTTCGTTATTTTCGCAGCTGTAATGATGATCTGCGGTATCAAAGAGGCAAAAAAACTCAACCTCGGCATTGTTCAGGGGTATAAGGATAACCTCAAAGCAAGACTTTATTTCAATTTTGAAATATTCGGTATCGTTGCCGCAATTTTAAGCCTTGTAATTTATTTCGCAGGCAACGGCAGCATCGCAGGTTATAAAAAGGTCATGATTGTAATTGCAGTTGCTATGCTCGTTTATAACATCGCGCTTATCGCAGCTACATTTATCTACGAAGCGCTGCAGAAGAAAAAAGCAAAAGAAGCAAGAATCAGCAGAAAGGCTTCCGCAAGAGCTGACCTTAAGGCTAAAAGAAGCAAATAATAATTAAATCTAAATCAAACCGCCTCACAGTTTTGAGGCGGTTATTTTCTTGACATAATCAGTATAAATTTCTCATATGTTCCGAATAATAACTTCGGGTGAGATTATGGAACTGAATAAAAGAAACACCTGGAGAATTATACTTATAATTGCCGCAGCGGCGGCTCTTTTGGCTATGGTTATAAATTTAGGAACGGTATTTCGCATTATCGGCAAAACCGTTTCTGTTTTTATGCCTTTTTTTATAGGTCTTTGCATTGCTTTTGCGGTTAATTCAATTATGATGCCGCTTGAAAGAATGTACGGGAAAAGAAAAAAACTGCCGGATAAGTTTCGCCGTCCGCTTTGCCTTGCGGTAAGCTTTTTAGCTGTTGCGGCAGCACTTTCTGCGGTTTTGTTTGTTGTAATTCCTAAAATCCGAGAAACGGCTTATGAGTTTTCAAAAAATCTTCCGCAGTATTTCGGAAGGTTTGACGGCATGTGCGATAATGTTAATTCAAGATTTCACAAGCTTTTTCCGGGTGTATCGCCCGTTAAAATCAATGCGGAAGCGGTGTTTTCAAGAATTTCCGAATATGTGACGGACGGAAAAAACGCTCTGTGGAAAAAGGTATTGGATACGACAGCGTCACTTGCCTCGTGGGTGGCGAGCATGATAATATCTCTTGTCTTTTCGGTGTATCTGCTTGCCAGAAAGGAAAAACTCATAGCACAGGCAAACGCTTTGTTTTCGTGCATTCTCCCGAAAAAAATCTTCCTGCCGCTTGAAAAACTTGTGTCTATGTCCGCCGATGTCTTTTCAAAATATCTTTCGGGTCAGGTTACGGAAGGTGTGATTATCGGGGCTTTATGCTATATAGGTATGAAATTATTCTGTTTTCCTTATGCCGCAGTGTCTTCGGTCACAATCGGAGTTACTGCGCTTGTTCCGGTTTTCGGTGCGCTTTTCGGAACCGCCGTAGGTGCGTTTCTGATTTTTATGCAGTCGCCGGTTCGGGCGCTTTGGTTTATCGTGTTTGTGCTTTGCCTTCAGCAGATTGAAGGGAATATTATTTACCCGAGAGTTGTGGGCAAGTCGGTTGGGCTTCCGGGGGTGTGGGTATTGATTTCAACAACCCTCGGCGGCAGGGTTTTCGGTGTTGCCGGAATGTTCTTTGCCGTGCCTGTTTTTTCGGTTGCCTACAGCCTGCTTAAAGATTTTGTTAAATCAAAGGCTGCAAATACTTAGTCATTTCATTAATATATATCTTTCCGATTTCCGAGAGCGGAATACCGTTTTTGGTTATATATCCGATGTGCATTGAGGAGTTTTTATCGTCATTTTCAAACGGTACGGCAATAAAATCGCTGCCGTTAAGTTCCTCGCAGATTATACCGGAGCAAAGCGTATATCCGTTAAGCCCAACCATAAGATTGAGCATGGTTGAGCGGTCTGCCGCTTTAATCGTTCTCGGATATTCGTTTGTGCTGAGAATTTCCTCCGCAAAATAAAACGAGCCCTTTTCGCCCTGCTCAAATGATAGGCAGGGAAAGTCCGCCAGTTCTTCAAATGTAATCGACTTGTTTTTTGCCAGAGGGTGGTTTTTCCAGATATAAACATATGCGCTGCAGTCTATCAGATGATGAAATTCAAGCGAGTTGTCTCGCAGAATTTTGCTTATGACATCATGATTGAAATCGTTCATGTATAAAATCCCGATTTCGCTTTTCAGCATTGTAACATCGTTTATGACATCCGCCGTCTTGACTTCTCTCATGGCAAATTCGTATTTTTGCAAATCAAACTGCTTTACCGTTTCAACAAATGCCTTTACCGCAAAAGAATAGTGCTGCGATGAAACACCGAATTTGCGCTTTATTTCCGAAGGATTCTTGTATCTTCCCGAAAGCAGTTCGTATTGCTGATAAAGCTGTCTTGCATATGTGATAAATTCCTCACCGTCGGGGGTGAGGGCGGTTCCCCTTGTAGTGCGCTTAAATATGATTATTCCGAGCTCTCCTTCGAGTTCCTTTACCGCAGCTGTAAGCGTCGGCTGCGAAATATAGAGCGATTCCGCCGCCTTGTTCATCGAATTTTTATCGGCTATTGTAAGCACATACAGTATCTGCTGGAGTGTCATTTTGCTTCCTCATTTCAGTTTTATACACTAATTTTAACATTTTTTTTCGTTTAAGTCAATAAATTTTCAAAAAAGGTATTGACAAGATTGAAATAAGGTGGTATAATAAACCTATAAAACCGATAGGTAATATAGTTTATTGAGGTGATACTATGAAAGGCGATTATCTGAAAACCACACGATGTTGACTTTGTATTTTGTCGGAAACTGAAACTATAATATTTAAAGGAGATTGTAATTATGAAAGTATACGAAAAAATCACAGACTTAATCGGCGGCACACCGCTTTTGAAATTAAACAACTACATAAAGGAAAACGGGCTTGAAGCCGATGTTTACGGCAAGCTGGAATATTTCAATCCGGCAGGCAGCGTTAAGGACAGAATCGCAAGAGCCATGATTGACGATGCGGAAAGCAAGGGCTTTTTGAAGCCCGGTTCTGTAATAATAGAGCCTACATCGGGTAACACCGGTATAGGGCTTGCTGCCGTAGCTGCTTCAAGAGGGTATAAAATCATTCTCACAATGCCCGAAACTATGAGCGTTGAGCGCAGAAATCTTCTTAAAGCGTATGGCGCAGAACTGGTTTTGACAGACGGTGCGAAGGGAATGAAGGGCGCAATCGAAAAGGCTAACGAACTGAAAGAAAGCACACCGGGCGGATTTATACCCAGTCAGTTTACGAACATGGCGAATCCGGAAACGCACAAAAAGACAACGGGTCCTGAAATTTGGAACGATACTGACGGCAAGGTCGATATATTCGTTGCCGGTGTAGGTACGGGCGGAACGGTTTCCGGCGTTGGGGAGTACCTCAAATCCAAAAACCCGAATGTGAAGATTGTTGCGGTTGAGCCGGCGGGTTCTCCGGTGCTTTCAAAGGGCACCCCGGGACCGCATAAAATCCAGGGTATCGGCGCAGGATTTGTTCCCGATACGCTCAATACCAAGATTTACGATGAAATTATTGCGGTTGAAAATGAGGACGCTTTTAAAACAGGCAGAGCGCTTGCGAGAAAGGAAGGTCTGCTTGTCGGAATTTCATCAGGTGCGGCTGTTTTTGCAGCTTCGGAACTTGCAAAACGCCCCGAAAATAAGGGGAAAATTATTGTAGCGCTTCTTCCTGATACCGGTGACAGATATCTCTCAACACCTATGTTTGCTG
>CAKSKB010000035.1 GCA_934464705.1 uncultured Clostridia bacterium | reverse complement strand
CTGTCGGCTGTTCTCGGCTGGCTTGCAAACAGGATAAAAGCAATCACAGGGCAAAATTCGTGGCAGGCAAATCCGCCTGTCACGCTTGCGGAGTGCAGTAACCACATCGCAAGTGGAACTCATCGGAATGCAACGATAAACTCAAACGGATTTATGAGTTATACCGATAAACAAAAGCTTGATAATGCAACATCGGAATATACTTCAAGCAGACTTATGATGCGTGATTCAAATGGCAGAGCAAAAGTGAAAAACCCAAGCACAGACTATGAAATAGCGAATAAAAATTATGTTGACACCAATTTTGTAAAGAAAAATTCCGATACCGCAATGTCCGCAAAACTTACGGCGCAGTCCAATACGGCTTATACAACCAAACAGGTGCGAAACATCGTACTGTGGACGAGCGGTTCTACTCCTCCGTCCACAAGCTACGGTGATATTGTAATCAAGACTTTCTGAGGTGTGATATGGCAAACATAAATTTTAAGTATGATTATCCGTATGTAGGATACGGCGAAAAAGGCAGATTTCAATACAAATGGTCTGAGTCAAGGGTAACTCTTAACCGCTGTTATACCTATCCGCTTTTGTTTAACACAGCTGTGCCCGGATGCTTGCATATCACAATGGATATTGAGATTGAGAACACGGGTTCGGGTACGGTACTCGGTCGGTTGTGGGATTTTTATATTTACCGTCAAAACTACGGTTGGTATGAGGTATGCTCGTTCACTCTGCCGGACGACGGCAAATATACGATTGATAACGATATTTCAAACTATACAATAACTCAGATTGCGTGCGTTCCGTCCTCAAACCCGGGTTCAAGCAGAACATGGTCGACCTGGTACGGAATCACAAAGCTGACGATTAACGAGAACATAACCTTGTCGGAACTTGATAACGATAAATATTTCTATTGCGTGTTTCCGAATCATTACGGTATCGAAAAACGACCGTCTGAGGTCTTTGTAAATATAGACGGTACGCTGAAAAAGGCAACGGCTGTGTATGCAAATGTTGAGGGTTCACCGGTTTCCGTTCCGACTTTGCTTTCAGCTGAAATAAAGACGGATTCGGAAACAATGAAGTTATATAAATTTACACCAACCACCGACGGCAATTATACAATCAAAGCAAACCGAAAAAGCGGTGATCACGAAATTCGGCTTTATGACAGTGATTTCAAACCAATGACCGATTCATATTTTTATGAACGGAGCTTTGCGCTTACCGCAGGCTCTGTTTTTTATATATCGGTAACACATTATTACAGCGCAGATGCAAGCGAAAGCACTCTGCAGATTTTTAAGGAGGACTAACTATTATGGAAAAACTAAAATTATTTTACACATCGGTATGCACAGCGCTTGCATACATTTTCGGAGGTATGGATTCTATGCTGAATATTCTGCTCATTTTTATGGTGATTGACTTTATCAGCGGGTTTATTAAGGCATGGGCATTAAAGAAATTTGATTCAAGTAAATTCTATATCGGCGGTGTCAAAAAAATCGGCATACTGTTGATTGTTGCTGTGGCAACACAGCTTGACCAGCTTATACATATTGACTCAATGGCACTCCGCACGGTTACAGTATCCTACTATATAGCAAACGAAGGATTTTCAATTCTCGAAAATTGGGGTGCTATGGGTCTGCCGCTGTCGGAACCGATAAAAAATGCGCTTGCAAAACTCAAAAAGGAGGATTCAACCAATGAAGATAAATAAAAAGCAGATTGCGTATAACAGAACATCAAGAAATCAAAAGCCTGTGTATATCGTTATCCATGATACCGGCAACACCGGCAAAGGTGCGAATGCAAATGCACACTTTAATTATTTTAACGGCGGCAACAGAAACGCATCGGCAGACTTCTTTGTTGACGATACGCAGATTCTTCAAGTGAATGATTACAATAAATTCTACACTTGGCACTGTGGTGACGGCAAGGGCAAATACGGAATTACAAACCGTAACTCTGTCGGAATTGAAATCTGCGTAAACAGTGACGGGAATTATGACACTGCATTTTGCAAAGCGGTGGAACTTACAAAACATCTTATGAAAGAGCTCAATATTCCACTTGAGCGTGTGGTTCGCCACTATGACGCAAGCTGCAAAAACTGCCCGGCAAGTATGAGCAAAAACGGCTGGGCATTATGGGATGCATTTAAAAAGAGTTTGACAATAAACGAGGAGGATTTAACTATGGCACAGTATGATGAACTGAAAAAGGAAATCGAAAATATCAGAACCGATGTAGACGGGCTTAAAAATAAGATGGTTTATGCGTGGGTGGACGATAATATGCCCGACTGGGCAAAGCCTACCGTCACCAAGCTTATGCGGAAAGGTTATCTGAAAGGCGATGACGATGGCAAGCTGAACCTTGATGATAATATGCTCCGTATTCTTGTTATTAATGACCGTGCCGGGATTTATGGTGAATAACAAAATATTTATCTATGACCTGTGAGGATTTATTTCCTTGCAGGTCTTATTTTTTTGAAAGTTACTTCGTGTTATTTTCACTTAAAGTACAGCATTTACCGCAAAAACTCATCAAGCAGACGCTGTGCAATGGGAGTGAATGCCTGGTATTTTCTCCAAATCAAATATATCTTGTTTTCAAGCTTTGGCTCAAGCGGACGAAATACAAGTCCGTTTTCCTCACTCGGCGATATTAAATACTCAAATGCGAGCATAAGTCCCAAGCCCTCTTTTACAAAAATACCGCCGTTATATGCAAGGTTTGCGTACCCCGTAAAAGTCAGCTTGTCAATCCTTTTGCCGCACCATCTCGGTATATCCGCCTCTGCCGCATGCTCCGAGCATATCAGTTCCTCTCCGTATAAATCCTCCACGCACACCTTGTTTTTACTTGCAAGAGGATGATTTTTCGGCATCAGCACACCCCATGTATCAGCGCCCGGCAACTCGAGATATTGATAACGGTCACGGGGCGGCATTTCCACAACCACACCGAAGTCAAGAAGCCCTCGGTCGAGTCTGTCAAGCACAACGGTTCTATCACCGCTGACAATATGATAGCGAAAAAGCGGGTATCTTTTTTTAAAGTCCCTGATAACTCGTGCGATACTTGCGATTAGATACGATTCCGCACAACCCAAATAAACATCTCCGCCCTGCAAATCGTCCATAGATTTAAATTCGTCCGCTGTTTTGTCTACCATCTCCAAAATATCCTCTGCTCTTCTGCGAAGAAGTATTCCCTCATCCGTAAGAACAACACACCTGCTTTTTCTCTTAAAAAGCTTTTTGCCGAGCTCGTCCTCAAGTTCTTTTATTTGCTTTGAAAGCGCAGACTGCGAAACGTGCAGCATTTCTGCCGCCGCCGTCATGCTGCCTTCTCGTGCTATTTCTACAAAATACCGTAAAACCCTTATTTCCATAAAATCACTTCCTTGAATAGTATTATATCACACAATGATATTCCTGTCAATCATATCACGATATAAGATATAAGTATTTGTAATTTCTTGAAAACTGTGATATAATGGTCTTGAACGAAAGGAGGAAAGATATGCCGAACGCATTAGACAAAAAGGAATCCCTGTTTCAAAATCTCAAAGATGCCGGTTGTGACAAAAAACTGACGGCGGAATGTATTGACAGCTGCGATAAGGGAACGCTTTACAGAAAACTTCCGGAGCTTACTTCCTTTCGCAAGGCTCTGCTGAAAGAAACAAGGAAAAAGAAAAAGCAAATCGATTGCTTGGATTTTTTGCTTAATAAAATCAGGCGAATATTAAAAAGAAACGGAGGAATTTACAATGAGTAAAAAATTAGTAGCGTATTTTTCTGCAAGCGGTGTGACGAAGCGTTATGCCGAAAAACTGGCGAAAGCGGCAGAAGCTGACTTGTTTGAAATCAAGCCGAGCGTTCCGTACACAAGTGCAGACTTGAATTGGCAAAACAGTAACAGCCGTTCGAGCGTTGAAATGAAAAATCCGGATTCCCGTCCGGAAATTGCAGAGAAACTTTCGGATATGGATAGCTACGACACAGTTTTTGTCGGTTTTCCGATTTGGTGGTATGTAGCGCCGACAATTATCGATACATTTTTGGAAAGCTACGACTTTTCGGGAAAAACAGTTATTCCGTTTGCAACAAGCGGAGGGAGCAAAATGGGCAAAACCGCCGATGTTTTGAGAAAGGTCTGCCCCGATGCCGACATTCGTGACGGAAAAGTGTTAAACGGAATGTCTGACAAAGAAATCGCACAGTGGGTAAATAAATTTTAAGTCGGAAAGGATTTGGTTATTTATGAAAAAAATCACGCAAACAGCAGGACACGATGCACTCGGAGAATTTGCACCGGAATTCGCACATTTTAATGATGATATACTGTTCGGCGAAAATTGGAACAATGAGGATATCGACACAAAAACAAGATGTATTATAACTGTTGTTTCGCTTATGTCGCAGGGAATTACAGATAATTCGTTGAAGTACCATTTACAAAATGCAAAGAATAACGGTGTAACGCAAAAGGAAATTGCGGCAATCGTAACACACACGGCATTTTATGCAGGATGGCCCAAAACGTGGGCGGTTTTCAATTTGGCAAAGGAAGTATGGGGTGAGTAAAAGTATGAAATATGCAAAACTCGGAAATTCAGATATTGAGATATCAAAACTATGTGTCGGCTGTATGAGCTTCGGAAAGCCGTTTGCAGATTTTCACGAATGGACGCTCAGTCCTGATGAAACGGAAGAGGTTGTATGTCATGCTCTTAATCTCGGTATAAATTTTTTTGATACGGCAAATACCTATTCGCACGGCACAAGCGAGGAATATCTCGGTCGCGCAATTAAGAACAATGCTTCCCGTGACAAGGTTGTCCTTGCATCAAAGGTATATTTTAACGACGGGCACTTGTCAAAGGAAGCAATAAACCGTGAGATAGACGGAACGCTTAAAAGGCTCGGCACAGATTACCTCGACCTTTATATCATTCACCGCTTTGATTACGGTACACCGATTGAAGAAACTATGGAGGCACTTCACAATCTTGTAAAGTCTGGCAAGGTTCGTGCCCTCGGTGCGTCGGCAATGTATGGCTATCAGTTTTATAATATGCAGCTTGCGGCAAGGGATAACGGTTGGACGCCGTTTGTATCGATGCAAAACCATTACAATCTCATCTACCGTGAGGATGAAAGAGAACTTATTCCGCTTTGTAAGCAGATGAATGTGGCTCTTACGCCTTACAGTCCGCTTGCGGCAGGCAGACTTTGCCGTGCCGACTGGCACGCAGATACAAAACGCAGTAAAACCGATTATATGTCGGCAGGAAAGTATGATAAAAACGAAACTGAGGATCACAAAATCGTTATGCCTGTAAAAGAGCTTGCCGATAAATACGAAAAAACAATGACGCAGATTGCACTTGCATGGCAGTTTAAAAAAGGCATTACTTCACCGATTATCGGTGCAACAAAAGCGAAATATTTCGATGATGCGGCAGGAGCACTCGAATTTAAGCTGACCGACGAGGATGTGGCACATCTTGAAGAATTATATGTTCCGCATAATATCGTAGGCGCATTATCGAAAGAAAAATAAGGAGGCTGCATTTTATGAAGAAACTGATATCTGTTCTTTTGTCGATGTGTATGCTTTTGAGTCTGACTCTTACAGCTTGTGCGGCAGAAGAAACCCAAACCGAAAGTGAAACAACAATTATCCTTAAAATCGGCAGTCCAACTATGACGGTAAACGGCAAAGATATGCCGATTGATGAGCAAGGCACAGTTCCCGTTATTGTAAATGACCGAACTCTGCTCCCTGTTCGTGCGGTGATTGAACAGATGGGCGGAACTGTCGCTTGGAATGGAAAAACACAAGAAGTTACGCTGACTTACGGCAAAGATGAAATCAAACTAACAATAGACAGTACAGAGGCTCTCTTAAATGGCGAAAAACAGACCCTTGATGCAGCGCCGACCATAATGAACGACCGCACAATGCTTCCGATTCGTTTTATAGCAGAAAGTTTTAAATTCAATGTAGAATGGAACGGAGATGAGCAAAGCATTACAATTTCAAATTCAAAAACAACGCAGGAAAATCCCGTTAAAGAGCCTGAAGAAACAAAAGAGCCGACAAGCAAAAGCCTTGTTGTGTATTTTTCGGCAACGGGCAACACAAAGTCGCTTGCTGAAAAAATTGCGGAAGAATCCGGCTCAGATCTGATTGAAATTGTGCCGCAGGAGCCGTATACAAGTGCGGACTTAAATTACAGCAACAACGATTGCAGAGCGAACAAAGAACAAAACGATGCAAATGCAAGGCCTGCTATTTCAAACAAAATTGAAAACATAGAAAACTATGATACGGTATTCATTGGCTATCCCATTTGGTGGGGCACTATGCCGAAAATTATTAATACGTTCTTGGATACATATGATTTATCGGGTAAAACGGTAATGCCGTTCTGTACAAGCGGTTCAAGCGGTATTGCAACATCGGTATCGGCTATAAAGAGTGCTTGCCCGAACGCAGAGGTTAAAAATGGTTTCAGAGGAACATCGAGTACGACAGGCACACAGATTCGTGTTTGGCTTGACAATAATAATTTTAGTGAGGCAGTTTATACGAGAATGAAACTTACTGCAAGCGGAAAAGAGATAATCATAAAGCTTAATAACAATGCCACAGCGAAAGATTTGATATCAACCCTTCCGTGTGAACTTGATTTTTCCGACTTCAACAGTACTGAGAAAATTGCATATCCCACAAAAACACTAAGCACAAATGCTGTAACCTCCGGCACAACACCGACCGCTGGCGATTTAACCTTATACAAACCTTGGGGCAATCTTGCCTTGTTCTATAAAGATTACAGCTATTCATCAGATTTAATCCCGCTCGGCAGAATAGAAAAAGGCGAAGAAAACATATCCGCACTAAGCGGTAAGGTGCGAG
>CAKSKB010000034.1 GCA_934464705.1 uncultured Clostridia bacterium | reverse complement strand
ACAGTTTGCGGCTTCGGCAATAATCTTTTTCATTCCGCTGCCATCGGGAAATGTTCCCAATAATATAAAGGTTCCCTTACCCACCTTACAGGAAATCACGCAGGGCTTGCCCTTTATCGATTTATGCCCTTCGACAACTCTTACCAAAATGTCTGCATTTTCATCGTCCTCAAACACCTCGTAAGCTTTGTCGCCGCAAAAATCTTCGCCGTCCTTTTCCCATTTACAGAAAACGTTTCCTATATTATCCGGAATATAATATGCCAACCTCTGCCCGGTGAGCTTTTCCAACATTCCGTACGGACTGTTTTGATATCTCGTTCCGTTTGCTGTTCTGATGTCGGTCAAAGGACCTACCACCCATGTTCCGCCGTCCTTTACCCATTTTTCGATACGATTTACAAAATCGCCTTCCTCAAGAGTAAATACCATCGGCGAAAAAATCAAGCGGTATTGATCCAGTGAAGCATATGAATCAATCAAATCGGCATGAAGTCCGCAGCGTACAATCGGAGTATAAAAATCCTCAATCGTACTCATATTGTAATCAAGTCCCATTACGAATTTTTGACTTTCCTGCATACTCCAACTCAGGCTTGTATATTGGAACGCCACGTCCGAATATACTTTTGTATTATTTATAAAATCGCTTGCTTGCTTTATTTCCGAAATCGCTTGTTTTATCTCATTGTACGCATATGTCGGTCTGCCGTCGGCGTCCAACACCGCACCGTGCATTAATTCAGGTCCTGCCCAATGCGCTCTCCAATGCCAATACGAATTTGCTTCTCCTCCCAACGCCATCGGAAGCCATGTGTTCATATAGATATATCCGTCCGGGTGAACGGATTGTTCTGCCGAGGTCGAACCGTTCCAACACGCTTCGGTTTCCGAAACCCAAATAGGTCGCTTGCTGAAATTCTTAAAATAATCCATCCACATCGCAGCGCTGTTTATGCCATCGGGTGAATTGTAATGATTGAACATAACCACATCGAGCTTTTCAAACATTTTTCTGAAATCCATTCCGTTTTGCGGCATTATATCCGTCCCGAGAGATGCTTTTGTATACTTACGTAAAATATCCGCCTGCATATGCACAAATTCAATATGATTATTCTGCTGTGAAATTCTCCATTCCATGACAATATGCGGATTGTGTCCGTCATCCTGCGGAATTGCAGGGATATCGTCAAAGCTTTCATATTCTATGCTGAAAATATTTAAATTCCACGCTTTGTTTAATTCTTCAATCGTCCCGAATTTGTTTTTTAAATGCTTTCTGAAATTTTCCACACAATGTTCACAGCAGCAGCCCACACCCAAATTATAAATTTCGTTATCTATCTGCCAACCGACAATATTTTTTTGATTTCCAAATTCTTTACCTAACTGTTCGACTATTTTGGCGCTGTACTCCATATAGTGCGGATTGGACGAGCAGCAATGCCGTCTGTGACCGTGCGAGCGTCTGCTGCCATCAGGTCTTTGGACAAGCATATCGGGATATTTTTTCACCAGCCATATCGGCGGAGCTGCAGTGGGTGTTCCCATTACAACGGAAATACCCGCCTCCTCCAATTTATCCACAACTCTGTGCAGCCATTCAAAGCTGTATTTTCCCTCTTCCGGTTCGTCCTTTTTCCAAGCAAATTCGCCTATCCTAACTAAATTTATTCCTAAATTCAGCATCCTTTGTATTTCAACATCAACCAAATCTTCGTCCCATGTTTCCGGATAATACGCTACTCCGAAATAAGGAGGTTTATTCATGCGCTGTTCTTCCTTTCAAGTTATTCATCATTGCCAGTTTGTTCATCGTCCGATTCCTTTGCGGGAATTGTCAATGTAAAGCCCTTGTAATCCGTTCCTTTATTTGTTGTAATTTTTGCAACAAGCCTTACCTTTTCCTCCTTGTCGGTCTGTTTCACTTCGCCGCTCTTGGAATCCACAACATTGTTATTACTGCTCTCCCATGTGACGTCTGCGCCGTCCGCAGTTTTATATATATAATTCAATTTATTCGTTACATTATACGGTTGGTCAACACTTATTCTGTCAAAGGAAATTGCCTTAAACGCTTCAGTGTTAATCGCATTCAATGTGATAACCAACGCCCAGTCGGAATAATCAGGAGCACTCGGAATTGTCCATGTACCAGAACGGTCGGTTTTAATGTTGCTGCTTATCAAAGTATATTCGCCCATTCTTGTGTTGTACCATTTTGCCGTATAGCTACTGTCAGGTCGTAATTTTGCAACGCCGCTATAGGAATATGTGTTTGACGGCACATATGCTATAATTGTTGAAGAATCTTCGTTCCTCTTTTGAAAAGGTGACGCCAATCCTACAGGTGCATTGTCCCATACAACCGCATCCTTATCAGGTACAAGCTCCCACCAGTTTATATCCTCCATGAATTTCTTCATATTCGGTAATTGCGCTCCGGCTT
Organism: uncultured Clostridia bacterium; assembly: GCA_934464705.1. GTDB lineage: Bacteria > Bacillota > Clostridia > HGM11514 > HGM11514 > CAKSKB01. Next base: position 6,092 of record CAKSKB010000034.1, on the reverse strand, counting down.
CTTTGAACAGTGCCGAAAACCACGGAATCGGAGAAGTACCCCAAAGCTGCCATCTGTCATTAAAATCATAAGTTGCCTGCCATAGTCCTTCTGCACTGTAACAGAAGCCTACGCCGCCTGCCATAACCGACTTCCAATATGCTTCACGAGTTATATATGACTCCAAGCCATGGATATTTTCAAAATACGCCTCTCCCTCGATAAACGGAGTTACAGGCTCATAATTATAAATCTTGGTCCAATATGTAGTTTCGTCAGGATATACGTCGTGTCCGAGCTGAGTATAGTTTACATCATGCCAGCTCAAATCCTCTGTATCCTGAATATAATTTGGATTGCTTACATCGTTATGAATTGTATTGACGTGATTATACGCATCGATTTCGTCCATATGCTGTGCAATCTCAACCCAAACCTTACGAGGACCCTTTCCCGCTTCGCCGGCGGTATACCACATAACAGGATATGCTCCGTATCTTGCATTGATATATTCGGCAATTCTCTTAAACTGCGGTTCCATTCCGCTTACCAGATTGTGTCCCCAGTCAAGACCCAGATTTGCTATCATGCCTTTGTTCGTTATATATTGTATTCTTTCATCCGTGTTCTTAAAGAAGTCCGGATTAAGGTCAACAAAGTAATGTGATATATCCAACCTTTCTCCAGTTTCGCTGTACGGAGTAATTTCACAAATTACAGCGTCCCCTCCGCTTTCGGCGTTATTAATTTTAACTCTTAAAAATTGTGCCGTCGGATTTTCGGCAAAGTCATATTCAAATTCTTTCCCCGCAAAGCCTTGCTTCGGCGTGGTGTAAACAGTTGTATAATGGCTTTGGTCGTCCGATACCTGTATTTCAAAATGCCAAACATCCTCACGTCCGAAAAGAACCCTTACTTTATCAACTGTTTTTTGCTGACGCCAGTAAATCTGTACCCATTGCGGATAAGACGGCTGCGCCTGCCAAACGGTTTCATCTATTCCGTCAAACGCATGCTGTGAGCCTCTGTATTCGTTATTTACAGTGCTCTGCTCTACTATCGACGAAGCTGAACCATTATAAACAATTCCCTTTGTCCACGGATAACCGCCCTCATTGTAGGTTCCTTCCGAGAAGCAGTCGCCCGCCAAGCCGATAAAGAAATTCATTCTGTACGCATTGTAGCCTTGCTTTTCTCTTGTATCGATAATTGTTTTATACGCGGAATCACCCAATGTCGGCATATTTGTTTTATATAAAGGCATTCTTGACGAAAGGTTCATCCATCCGCAGTCTGCGGTATAGAAGAACGGTGTTCCGTCCGCATATGTCAGGTAACGCTTGCCCTCCATTCTTTGTACAAATCCGTGCTTGTAAACCTCCAAATCACCGGTATACGGTGTGCAGACAACCGTTCCTCTGCGTCCGTGCAGTCCGGAATCTTTTATATTTGTCGATGAGGTTATGTATGTCCAGTTGCCCTCTTCGGTAGGTGCAAAACGTATACGCCAAATATTTTCGCCGTCATAAAACGCTTGTCTTTTTATAACAGTTCCTTTTTCCGAAATGAAGGTTGCGGTAATATCAACATCCAAATACGGATGCTCATAGTTTTCTGTGCTTCTCAATTCGATTTCCGCTGCGTGCCAGGTTTCGGCAGATACAATTTTTATCGGTTCTGTTTCGGGGTAAACCGAAATATTAAAGGTCTTTTGTTCACTTGCGCTGCCTTTTGATATCACTGCCGTCAAAACAGCTGTTTTTACATTTGAGCCATCCTGCTTGATGTGTCCGTCATTTGTTATAACGGAAGCGTCCGATGATGACCATTTAATAGAAGTATATTTCTTTGAATCCTCCAACGGCAATTCAATATCTTCAACAAGATATTCCGTTTTATCCAATGTAAGCTCGTCTTTTATTCTTTTAACAACCTCTGAATCCTCCGGCATCTCATTTACAACCGCATCAAATTCTTTGACAACCTTACTTTTTCCTGCTGTCATTATCGCGGTAAGATGAACGGTTGTGCTTCCGCTTCCGTGCGGCGGCTGCATTACTCTGCCGTCGCTGTCGATAATTTTCGGAGCCGAACTTTCCCACTCTACGTTTATCAAGCCGTTCATAATTTTTTTCGGTAAATTGATATCTGAGGAAATTCCCGTAAGAGTTCCCATCTCCATAGCGTTAGCGGCTTCCTCGATAACCTCTACATCATTGTAGGTTTCAATTTCCGTAATACGTGCAAATTTCGGCTGCGTATCCGGTCCGCATAAGCAAATTACTTTTAAAGCGGTAGCCGTATACAATTCTTCAAGCTCGTAATCAACGTTTTTTTCGGTGTTGTTGTCTTCTTCAACAACAGTTTCCCACTTGTTATTGCAGTAAAGCTGGATTTTATACTGCTTCAATTCGTACTTATCGACCAAATACATCTTAATATGATTAATCTTTACCGCTTCATCCCATGTAAGCGTTACATAAGTACCTCCGCCGGTCATGACGCCTCTGTCACCCGACGACCACGAATTGCCGAAGCCGTTATGCGCATCGCCGTCATTCAATGCAGCTACATTATATACAGATGGATTGTTTTCAAGACACGTTGCTTCAGCCTTTGCTTTCAATGCCGAATTTCGGCTGTTTGCGGCTGCATCCTCTGCATTAACTATCGGTGTCAGCATGGATATTACGATGATAACTGATAATACATACATCATAAAAATAATTTTTTTTCTCATAAAAATTCCTCCTTGCACCATTATGTTATCGTTAACATAATTATACACCTTATTAATTATATTTACAAGAGCAATTACAACCAAATAATTATTATATTTTTTGTGTATATTCCACAAAAATATTAATTTTTTCTAAACCTTTTCACTACATAATCAAAACAGAATAACCTGACTTTTTATATGCAGACTTGTCCATATGTGCCATCACTCTTAAATTTCTTTATAGTTTTTGCCGAATCTATCTATTGGTTTCACATATAGCAAGCCACTTTTAAGCATTGAAAGCGGAAAAGAAAAATCAGCATATAGTCTAACTACTGTTTACGAAACTGCTATTTTTTTGTTCTGCTTTATATTTTTTACTTTCAGTTTCGTTAAAATCAGTATTATTTTTATTAGGGTTATTTATATCAGTCTTATTTGTTTTTACTTTTTCAAAGTCTTGACATTTATCATTTAAAACTCCTGATGTTGAATTATTAAAAGTCCTGACATTTAATTTTTCAATGTCCGTAGGTATAGCTTTAGAATCAGAGGAATTATCGCTGTTTTCATCACTGCTTTCAGTCTGTTCCGGCACGGAATAATCAATTTTTCCAATATATATAAGATTGGGCTTATTCAAACCCTGCCTTTTTTCTGCAATAAGTCCGACCTCTTTAAGCTGCTTGATTGCTCTCCAAACGGTAGTGGTACAGATACCGAGCATATCAGCTAAGTCCTCACGCTTAAAAATAAGGAATATGGTACCATCACTATCCACCCAATTATTCGCTCTTGACAGCTCCATTCTGTCCAGAAGCAGTGCATAAAGCATTTTTGCATCGTTGCTTGTTGTGGTCTTATATCTTGCATTTATATATAGTTCCTTTGGCACTTGATAATACTTGTGTTGTGTGACCTCGTTTATTTTATAAAAATTAGTATTCACGATTTTTCCTCCATATCTTAACTTGAAAAAGGGTAGCCGCAGCCACCCTCTATAGTTCCATTTCTTCATCATCTTCGATTTCTTGTGCCTGAATACGGTTTAATGTTGTAATAATGTTATCAACAATAACAGGGACCGTCTTGTGATAGTAGTCCCCGAAATAAACCGAATTTTCTTCAAGCATTGACTTGATTTGATTATCTATCTCTATGCTTTCGTCCAAATTATGTATTCTTCCTTCTTTTTCAAATTTCTTGCCACGATTGATAAAAAGATTGAAGTTATCGTGGTTGTTATACTCGTTCCAGATACGCTCTTTGAACTCGTCACTATTATTTTGACCGTATATTTCGCTGAACAATACAGGAGAATCCGTCACAATTACATCAACCTTACCGACAAGCCTGTTTATTCTGTGAGCCTGTTCCTTAAATATGCTCTCCTGATCTGCCAATGCTTCATAATTCTCGTCCCATACAAGCTCTTTTGCATATTCAGGCACATACTCGGTCACAATGCCCCGTTTCTTTAACTCTGAAGCAATTTCCCAAGCGCATGTGGTCTTTCCGGCTCCGGGACCGGCAAAAAGATTGACAACCAGAGTTTTCATATCATCACTCCAATTCTTCCTCGCAATCCTCGCTATTATCTAACGATTTTTGATATTCTCCCATACGCTCGCTGAATGTATTCTCAACGCTGTCTGATACTCTATCGTTCCAATCGCCGTAGTCATACCAATCCTGCATTAAATCAGTCAGTACACAATCGCCGGAATTTAAAATATACTCCTTTTCTTCCGGCGTAAATGTTTTGCTTTCTGTCACATAACAATACACATCCTCCATAGCCGCTATTTTATAACACGATTCAAATACATCAATCGGACTTTTCGATACCATTGCTTTTTTGAAATTGATATATTCTTCATCAAATTTCTCACGAACAAGCTTATCTGTCCTGTTCTCCTCAATCGAATCGATATATACCTTATTCATATCACTGTAGCTCAACACTTCTTCATTTATCCAATCATCCGAAAAATTCATATCTTTTGCATTTTGCAGTGTTATATACGCTCGGCAATATGTCGGAATACCGTCGGTATGCTTACACAGCAGACAATTCGATTCTTCCGATTTTATAACCTCATATTCCGTTCCCTCTTTTGATTTAACAATAGTTTTCTGCTTTTCTCTTTCCATTAAATCCTTTGCGACAGCCTCAATAGTAGCCTCTGATAAATGGTCGGGAATATAGTCCGAAAGCACATTATCGGTTTCATATATAAACATTGCCACTACCGCATTGTCTGCCCATTTACGAACCTGTTCACTGTAATTTTGTGAATCCTGTCTTATTGCATTTACTATAAGCCGTTTCACCATCTCCCGACCGTGTTCATCGTAAATCGGCAGCAGCGCGTCAAGCCGCCGTTCATCATCAAGCGAAAGATTTTCGGCATTTGCGTTCAGTACGGTTTTGCAGTTTACAGCCTCCTCATAATACTGTCTGAAAGCTTCTATGTTTATGATAGGCTTCATAATCAATCCTCCGTTTCCGTTCTCTGTTCGTTTTTTCCGAATATAAGCTTTGCATTAGTTACAAGCACAAAGTTTGTCTGCAAACTCTGTTCGCCCACTGTAATAGGTTTATTTTTAAGCTCACCCTCAATATAAATCTGATCGTCTTTTTTGAAATTTCTTTCGATAAATTCCGCCATACTGTTCCATGCGGTTATATCGACAAAAGTGCTTTTGTTCCTGCCCTGATAAATCATAACACGATTATTCAGGACTGTTTTTTCGCCTTTTTCGGTTGTTACCGTTTTTGTCTTAACCTCGTTTAACAGCTTGCACAATTCAATTACCATAAAATTTATACCTCCAATTCTTCATCGTTCTCATTTTCGAGAAATTTCTTTAATGCATAGGGATTTACTGCTTGCAGCAGATTATATACCTCTGAATTGCTCCTGTTTACATCATTATTAAAAGCCGCCTGAAGCTCAAGCGACTTTGTGATTATATTTGTTTCCTCATCATCGAGGATCAGTATTGTTTTTGTGTTATTTCCCACTGTGCATCCGTCACCATTCAAAAGCATAGAACACTCTCCGGCTATCAATGACATTCGGTAGAAATCAAATGTATTCTCTCCGAGCGTTTTCCCTGTTGCAAAATGAACCTGCCGTCTTTCATTTTCGGGTGAAAGATACTTCAAGTCAATATCAAGATATATACCCTCGCTGCCGAAATTCACACTGCAAACTGCCTCATCAAAATCGGGAATTTTATCATCAGGCCTCAGCTCACCTGACATAATAAAATAGTCATCGGGCATAAATCCCGCCGTTTCAAGCCTTTGTTTCAAATCTTCAAACACTTCACCGTTTGTTTTTGTACCTAAACGCCTTACACGCCTTTGTTCGTCAGGCTCACT
>CAKSKB010000033.1 GCA_934464705.1 uncultured Clostridia bacterium | reverse complement strand
TTTAACACAAAAAGAAGAATTAATCAAGATATAATCAAATATTAAGTTGTAGGTAGAAACTTTTCACCGATGTGACGCGAGCAGAAGCTGGCGCGTCTGCCAATTCCGCCATATCCGCAAATTCGGAATTTGAACTGCAACAACTATTATACTACAAACTGCGGAAAAATGCAAGACTTTTTTTCTAAAAAAGCAAAAAAATTTCAAATGTTGTGGCGGTACTTGATTTATTGAGAAAAATATGTTAAAATATAGAGTAAAGCTTAGACAGAGAAGCAAAACTGATAATATACGATAGAATCGGACGGAACGCACCGTAATATAATTATGAAGTTGGAGGAATATTAATATGGCTGATGAACTTAAAATGATTGCCGACAGAATCAGAGAACTGCGCGAATCATGCGATTACACCGTAAAACAGCTTGCGGATGAGTTGGGGATTGCGGAGTCTGTTCTTGCGGATTACGAAAGCAACGGGCAGAATATTCCGATAAGCGTGATTTATGATATTGCGCATATATTCAAGGTGGATTTTTCTGAAATTCTAACAGGCAATACCGCGCGGATAAATACTTATTGCGTCGTGAGAAAGGGCGAAGGTATCCAAGTGAACCGCTGCCCCGGATATGATTTTTTAAGCATTGCGCATAAGTACAACGGAAAGATTATGGAACCTATGATTGTCACGGTGGAGCCGGATAACGGCGATATGAAGCTTATCACGCACCCGGGGCAGGAGTTCAACTATGTGCTTTCCGGAACCGTGAAGGTAATTATCGGCGATAAGGAAATTTTCCTCAAAGAAGGGGACTCGATTTATTTCAATCCGACATATCCTCACGGTCAGAGAGCCGTCGAAAAAACGGCGAAATTTCTCACCATTATTACGGATAAATAGAGAGGATGTTTCAGATTATGGAATTGATTAACAGATTTTTGCCGAGAACCGAGTTTTCGTCATACGAGGATTTTAAGGAAAATTACAGGGTCAATGTGCCGGATAATTTCAATTTCGGCTTTGATATTGTTGACGCATGGGCGGAGCTTGATAAGGAAAAACCGGCGCTTGTCTGGTGCAATGACCACGATGAGGAAAAAACATTTACATTTTCGGATATATCTAAGCTTTCCAATAAAACTGCGAATTATTTTGAGTCGAAGGGTATCGGTAAGGGCGATGTTGTGCTTATGATAATGCGCAGGAGGTATGAATACTGGATTTGCGCAACGGCGCTTTGCAAGATCGGGGCGACCGTTATTCCGGCGACGCTTCAGCTTATGCCTAAGGATATAGTTTACCGCTGCAATGCGGCGGAAGTAAAAATGATAGTTTGTGTTAACGACGCCGGTGTGCCCGAAAATATCGAGGCGGCGCTTCCGAAGTGCGAAACCGTTGAAGATAAGGTCATCGTTGAGCATAAGAGGGACGGATGGGAATTCCTTTTGGACGAGGTTGAGAAGTTCCCGGATACATATGCACGCCCGACGGGCGATAAGGCAAACAAGAGCACCGACAGAATGCTTATGTACTTCACCTCCGGAACGACCGGTATGCCTAAAATGGTTTCGCATGATTTTGCGCATCCGCTCGGGCATATCGTGACCGCTAAATACTGGCAGAGGGTGCAGAACGGAAAGCTGCATATGTCCGTTTCGGATTCCGGCTGGGCTAAGTTCGGCTGGGGAAAAATCTACGGTCAGTGGATCTGCGGAGCGGTTATTTTCTGCTACGATATGGATAAATTCAAGCCCGAAAATCTGCTGCAGAAAATGCAGGACTATAAGCTTACAACCTTCTGCGCACCGCCTACGATGTACCGATTTATGCTTCAGGAAGATGTTGCGGCGTATGACCTTTCGTCAATCAGAAACTGGTGCACTGCCGGAGAGCCGCTCAACCCCGAGGTTTTCAACCGATGGAAGGAACTTACGGGCGGCAAGATACATACGGGCTTCGGGCAGAGCGAGGGTTCGGTTCTGATTGCTGATTTCGAGTGGTTCGAGCCTATCCCGGGTGCAATGGGCAAGCCTTCGCCGCTTTACAATATTCATCTTACCAATCCCGAGGGCAATTTCTGTGAGGACGGCGAGGAGGGCGAAATCGTTATTTACGACGCCAAACGCAATAAACCGGTCGGGCTGTTTACCGAGTATTATAAGTCCGAGGAGGCAAATGCGGCGGCTTTTGAGAACGGCAACTATAATCTTCACGATGTTGCATGGCGTGACAGTAACGGATATTACTGGTTTGTCGGCAGAAGCGACGATGTTATCAAGTGTTCCGGCTACCGTATAGGACCTTTTGAGGTTGAAAGTGCGCTTATCGAGCACCCGGCGGTTGTCGAGTGCGCAATTACGGCGGTTCCCGACCCGATAAGGGGACAGGTCGTTAAGGCTACAATCGTGCTTGCAAAAGGCTATGAGGCGTCGGACGAGCTGACAAAGGAACTTCAGAACCATGTTAAGCACGCAACCGCACCTTATAAATATCCCAGAGTGGTTGAATATGTGGAGGAACTTCCCAAAACCCTCGGCGGTAAAATAAAACGCGCATTTATAAGAAAATCGGATGAAAATAAATAACAATTTGTATAAAAAATCACCTCTGCGGCAAATATAGCTACGGAGGTGTTATTTTATGGACAATAATAACAAACTGAAATTTTTTATCGGCGTAATCGCCTGCTTTGCAATTGTGTTTTTTGTCGGACTGGGATTCTCCGGCGAGAGAAATTCGGGCAAGAATGAGGTTTCCGAAAGCCTTGTTACGGAGCAGCCCAAAGTGAAAGTACCTAAGCTTTACAATACGGCAGAAAAAGAACCCGAAGTACCGCAGCCTGCTTTGGAAGAACCCGAAGCCGTGCCCGATGAGGAGCCTGCCGAGGATGTGTTCGTTCCTTCAAAACCGGAGAGATATGTATCTCCCGTTTCAGGTGATATTACAAAGGATTATTCCGAAAAACCCGTATATTCCAAAACCCTTGACGATTGGCGTGCTCACGCAGGGCTTGACTTCAAAACCGCCGAGGGTGAGGAGGTAAAAGCGTCAGCTGCCGGTGTGATTGAGGATGTATATTATGATTCGCTTTACGGCTATACCGTTGTGATAGGGCATACCGGCGGAACCCAGACGGTTTATTCAAATCTTGAAGGCGATGTGACGGTTGCGCCCGGGCAGACGGTCTCCGAAGGTGAGCTTATAGGCTATGCCGGAAGCACCGCTGCCGCAGAATCTTCGGAGGACGGTCATGTTCATTTTTCCATGAAGCGTGACGGAAAATACATCAACCCGAGTGACGAACTGACAAAATAAACAGCGTAAATAAAAAGATTTCCGTTTTTTTCGGAAATCTTTTTATTTTGCTATTGACTTTGACCTTAGGGAATAGTTTATAATAACCATAGTAGCGAATATTTCTTGCAATTGACAAGCGCAGTTAAATGTATTACATTGAAATTATAGAAAACAAATGGGGGATTTTAGTGCTTATCAGAAAAAACTCACTTTATACCGGCTTTATATTCGGTGTTAAGAGAAAAGTTCTTTATGCTCATGCCGACAGAGATTATCTGTCTAAAAGAAGGCGTGCAAATGTTATCGAAATCATTTGTTTTTTGGGCGGTGTGGAGGTTGTTTTCAGCAATTGTTCGGTATTAATTTTTTAATTAATATAAATAAAAATATTTTAGGAGGACAAAACAAATGGTAAGAAAACTATCAATCATTTTTGCTGTACTTACAATTGTAAGTATGCTATTGGTACCAATAGCATATGCTGACGGCAGCATTACGGGCACTGTTTACGGAAACGGCAGTGTTTCCGTGACGGAGGGTGAGGGAGGCATAACCTTCATGCTTACCCCGGGCACAGCAAATGAACTAAAAAGCTTCACGGTAGACGGCTCGAAAGTTGAGGTTACGGACAACAAGGCAACCGTATCTTCCGCAAGCACCTATGAAGCGGTGTTTGAGGGCAAGGCACAGGAGATTACAAGAGAAACGCCTAAGGTTATTATGGAAAACGGTGTGGTATCGAGCGTTAACGGTACAAATAACAACGCACAGGATTCGGCTAATAACCTTATAATAAGAAAAACCGGTGGCAATGGAACAAATCCTGCTGTTTCACAGTACGGCTATGAAATGACAAGAACCAACTCGAGAAGTGATAATATGCAGATGTGGAGAGACCCCTGGAACGGCGGTTTGTGCAAGATAGCTGTTGGCAGAACCTACACACCAAAGCTCTATTTCAAAAATGATAATCCTACCGGCAGCAGGGTTGATATGGTTATACAGCAGCTGACGGTTGACGGTAACATATATAAGTATTCCGATGAAAATTCTTTTAAGCAGGAAGGTCTTATCAACGGTTCGTGGGATCCGCTCGGAAGCGGAAGGATGGATATTGCAAATCCGAACACCGACGGAACTTTTGTGTATACGGCTAAAAAATCATTTACCGTTAACACACTGACAGAAAAAAGCGACAATAGTGTAAGCATTGTAAGCAGTCCGAGTGACTGGTTTATGGTAAGAAGATTTCAGTTCACCCAGCCCGGTATCGATGGATATTCTTCAGATAAAATAACAAGCAGAATTTTTATTCAGGGTGCAAGCTTTAACGAAAAGGTTTCCTACCACGCAGTAACCGCAAACATCGGTGAAGGTGAAATGGCATTTTCGAGCGAAAGCCTTAACTTCGGAAAAGACAATGACAGCGTTAAGGTTAAAGACGGCGTTGCTTTGGCAGTTGAAGATAACCGCCCTGCAACATTTACCGTTACCGCACCGAGCGGAAAAACCGTAAAAGAAGTTAATTTCGGCGATGATGTTTTGACAGCGTCTGAAGGAGTGTATACAATTCCTTATGTTTCTGCCGACGGTGCAATCACTGTTGCATATGAAGATGATGCTTCCGCGGTTCCGTCGGAATACGATAAAAAGTTTGACTTTTCAGCATATGATTCATCGGCTGAATCACAGGTCGGCAGCCTTACACCTTACGCAAACGGAACAGTTACATTTGAGTTTTACGATAACGGCGTAACCGGCGGACTTGTTGCTTTTAAGGATGGCTCGAATATTTTAAGAGAATATTTAAAACTTTATGCGGATGGCAAATATACATTTACCGCACTTGACGGCACCGCAAAGATTAATGAAAAAGAAGTTAAGCTTGACAGAACATCCGGAGCGCACACGGTTGTTATAAAAACCTTTGGTGATTCTTATGATGTTTACCTTGACAACAATCTTGTTCACAGTATTACACTTGCCGAAAACAGCATAGGCGTAAGAGATATTTATGTTCAGAATAAAGACGGTAAATATACTGCCGGAACACCGCATGAACTTTACTATAAGACATTGACATCCGCTGAAAATAAGCCTGCGGTTTCGGCAACAAGCGTAATTGCAGATTCAACTTATAACGGTCAGCCGTCGGCTGTAATCTACGCAAAGGTTGAAGGCGATGCGAAGAGCGCCGGTATTATTCTTAAGGATTCGGCAGGGCATGAACTTACGCTCAATGCGTATAATTCCGATGATTCTCTTGTTACAACGGGCGCTTTCGGAATCAGAGTTTTCGGCGCAGCAATGGTAAGCGGCAGTGAATATAAATATATTCCGTTTGCTGAATACACGGGCGGCAGCGTAAACGCCGATGAACAGACATTTACCTTGAAATAAAGTTTTAGCAAGAAGAGATTATAGGCATAGGGGGAGAGGATCGCCTCTCCCCAAAACATAAAGGAGAATGACATGAGAAAGACATTATCGATGTTTTTGGTATTGGTTATGATAGTGTCCTGCCTTGCGGTTTTTCCGGCAATGGCGGACGGCGAGATAACCGGGACTGTATGGGGCAACGGTTCTGTTTCTGTTAAAACGGGCGGGGGAGGCGTAACCTTTACGCTTACTCCGGGTGCGGCAAATGAAGTTAAATCGTTTACCGTTGACGGTTCGGAGGTTGAGGTTTCGGACAATAAAGCAACCGTAGCGTCCGCAAGCACCTATGAGGCAGTGTTTGAAGGCAAGGCGCAAAGCATTACCCGCGAAACACCGAAAGTTGTAATGGAAAACGGCGTGACGGCAGAAAACGGACTTTCCGCAACGGATTCCGTAAACAAACTCAAAATGAAAATATATGATCCCAAAGCTGCCAAAACACTTCCTGCGTTCGGCACAACGGGTTATGAAATTTCGAGGAGCGAAAACGGCAGCGAGCGAATGGAACTGTCGAGGGAACCTGCGGACGGCGGTCTTGCAAGAACCGCTGTAGGCAGAACATATGAACCGGTAATTTACTATACTAATACACATCCCGAATGGAACATAAATATAACATTCTATCAGGTTCAGATTTATACCGGATTTATGAATGATTCAAATACAAGGATATTCATAAACGGCTGCAATGGAAGCTGGCAGGCAAAGGCAGCGGCGATTCCGACAACAAATACCGTAAGCAATTCCACGGTTGGAAGAGCGGTTCCAGGTGCTGCATTCACTGTTGAATCATTTACTGATAATGACAGTAAAGTAATAACAGATAAATCCGTGTATGCAACGCTCAGAAGAGCAATTTTTGTAAACCCCGGTATCGGCGGATACGGCGACGGTCATGTTTATGTAAGCGGTATAAGCTTTAATGAAACTGCACCGTATCACGCAATAAAATCGGAAATCGGCGAAGGAACAATGACCGTTTCGAGCGAAAGTCTTAACTTCGGAAAAGATAACGATAATGTTAAGGTAAAAAGCGGCACAGCCTTTGCGGTTGAGGATAAAAGGGACGCAAAAGTAACCGTAAAAGCACCCGAAAATTTGCTTATCGAAAAGCTCACATACACAAAGAGCGGCGAAGAACCTACCGAAATTGCCGATGCTTCCGGCAAGTCGATTTACGAGCTTGACCTTAATACGGTTGAAAAAGACGGCACAATTTCGGCTACTTATACTAATGGTGACTTTTACGACCTTTCAATAAGCATTTCGGGCGGAAACGCATCCGTTACATACGGCGGCGAAACCTATACCGAAAGCAAGACCGTAAAAACCGTAGGCTCAGCGGATAAGGCGACAATCACGGCTGCAAAAGGTTTTGAAATCGAGTCCGTTACATATGACGGTACACCGGTAGAACTTAAAAGCAAAAAGACCGTTTCGGTAAATATTGAAAATAAAGAGGCAACTCTTGCGGTAGCGATAAAAGCAGCGGAGGAAGGCGGCGTAACGCTTTATGTTTCTCCCGAAGGCTCCGCAAACCCCGACGGCACAATAGACAACCCCTTTAAGACTCCCGAGGAGGCTTTAAGCGAGGTTAAAAGACTCAAAGACAACGACCTCCTTGATGAAGGCACAATCACAATTTACTTGAGAGACGGTACATACAACAGAACATCGTCGCTTTCGTTTGATTCTTCAAATTCGGGAACAGAAACCTCTCCTATAGTAATTGCTTCGTATCCCGGAGAGCGTGCAAAATTCAGCGGCGGATTGAAGCTTGACCCGAGCACGGTTCAGAAGGTTACCGATGAAAATATCCTGAACAGAATAATCGACCCTTATGCAAAAACCAAACTTATGCAGGTTGATCTCGGCGCTGCGGGCGCAAAGAACCTTTATGAAATGGCGGATAAGGACACCGAGCACTCTTGGATAGCAGAGTTTTTCATGAACGGCAGCGCTATGACGATGGCTCGCTGGCCCAATGACGAAAAGACTGACGCTTATGTGAAAATCAATTCCGTTGAGGGCAACGGCTTGAACAACCCCGTAACTTTGGGTTATGATGACTCTACAAACCGTGCAAAACTCTGGAGCGAAGATGCGCTTAAGAATTTGTACATAAAGGGCGGTCTTGCCAACGGTTGGCATGTAAGCTTTGCGCGTGTGGCTTCGCTTGATGCAGACAATAACAAGCTCACCACAAAGAGCGGTGTTAAGGATTATTATCCTTCGGCGCAGAACGGTAAGTTCTTCTTTATGAATATTCTTGACGAAATTGATGTTCCGGGAGAATATTTCATAGATAATGCAAATAAAATGCTGTATTTCTACCCGATTTCGGACGATATTGAAAATTCCGAAATGGTAGTTTCGCAGCTTGAAGACAGGCTTGTGAAAATCACCGATGCGTCTTATATTACGCTTAAGGATATTGATTTTGCATACAGCAAGCTTACCGCAATGCAGATTTCGGGCAGCCACATAACGGTTGACGGCTGCACGGTTTCGAATGTCGGCGGTGAGGGCATAAATGCTGTCGGAACGGATTTGACGGTCGAGAACAGCCATATTTACGGCACCGCAACAAATGGTATAAGAATGGCATCCTACGATGAAAACCGCGAAAAGCTTATCCCAGACGGCAATAAAATCATAAATAACCGTATCCACGGTACGGCAAGGGTTCCCCAGGCAACAGCTTATGCCGTTATGATTGATTACTCGTGCGGTATGGAAATTGCAAACAACGAAATTTACGATTGCGGCGGTATTGCAGTCCGCATGGCTAAAATTAACGATGTTACCGTGCACGATAACGAAATCTACAATGCGGTTCAGATTTCGTCGGATAACGGCGCAATCTACTGGGGCAGGGATATAACCACTCTCGGCAACCGCGTGCTGCATAATTATATTCATAATATCGGCAATGAGTACGGCGGCTACGGCACGCAGGGCGTGTTCGTCGATGACGGCGGCTCCGGTCCTTACATGGCAAATAACATTTTCTACAAATCCGGCGATATGGCATATAAAACATTCCACGGTAACTATTCAAGGCTTGTAAACAACCTGTTTATAGATACTCCCCAGGCGGGATATTTCCAGGTGGTTGCACCGAGCCAGCATTATCTCCAGATAGTTGAAAAGAATATTACCGCAACCGGCGCACCCGTGCAGTGGGGCGCATGGACTGCAAACAGAGGAAAAGACTTTATGGGCAACACCCTCTGGCAGGAAACATACAAGGATACGCAGTGGGGGCAGGTATTTATCGACTTCTCGCTTGACCTTTATAATCAGATTAAGGATCTCACCCCGAAGCAGGGGACCGATGATGCGAATAAAATACTTGATTTTGCTGCAAAGAATGCACCGGCATATGTAAACTACTTTGGCGAAAACGCCCTTTTCGGAACTCCTGTCGGCTATGAAGCCGCAATTAAGGGTACAAACTACTCCACAGCAATAAATGACCGAAGCAAAGCATATTTCAAAGATTACGGCAAGGACTTTTCGCTCACGGAAGAAGGTCTGGCAGCAATCAGAAAGAGCGTTCCGGACTTTGAAAACATCAGCATGGAAGGAATCGGTCTTACATCGGCAGTTGGTGGAAATAGGCCGAACGCATCGGCGCTCGTGCTTACCAAAAATGCAGACGGAATTAAGCTCGGCTACAGATTTGAGGACGCAGATTCCGACCGTGAGGGCTTCACGAAGGTGAACTGGTATGTATCCGACAGCGAAAACGGTACATACACCCTCATCCGCGACAGGCACGACAGAGTTTTGCCGCTCGATGACAGCCTTAAGGGCAAGTTTGTTTACGCAGAACTGACGGTTTACGATGCGCAGGGTCTGCACGGCGAAACGGTTAAGTCGGATGCTGTAAATACTAATAAAACCGAGGATTTGTCGGGTGCGCTAAAAGAACAGCTTGACGAAGCAAATCGGCTTTTGGAAAATGTTGAAAAAGGCGAAAGCTTCGGTCAGATTAAAGAGGAAGATTACAACAAGCTTAAATCTGCCGTTGACAACGCAAAAACTGCGGATATGGAAACCGTAATTTCCGTAAAAGAAGCGATTGGCAATTTCAAATCTGCAATAAATCAGAAGGACGGCGAGGTTTCGGGAACGCTTCCGATATTCTCGTTTATGACCGACAAAACCTTTGAAATAACCGACAATTCTGCACTTAAGCTCGAAGCAGGTAAGGCACTTCCGAAGGTAACGGTAAGCGGTTATGTTACAATTGACGGCACAAAACAGCCGGCAACGCTTACAATCCCCAAGGGAACGGTGATTGAGGGCAGCGGCTTTGTAACCGTCAACCTCTTTGGTGAAAAGGCTTCCCCGAGTGTTTCGGTTGAAGGCGAAAAGATTACGGCGCTTAAGCTGTCAGATGAAAAAATCAATGCAAGCGCTGATATTGAACTGACCGTCGGCGGTGCATTCAGAAAAATCGCCGGTTATGTGAACGGTACGGCGGTATCTCTTATCTCCGGCTCGAACGGATATACGAAGGAAAAATTCGAGAGCGACGGAGTTAAGATTAAAACAACAAAACTCGGCGAAATTGTGTTCTATACCAAATCGGCAAGTCAGAACGATAACCCGACTCCAGTCACTCCCGGAGGTGGCGGAGGCGGAACAACAACCAAACCTTCCGGCAACAAGGGAACAAACGGGTTCTATTCAGGCGAAACCACAAACCCGAGTATCTCAAATCCGTTCACGGATATGGTAAACCATTGGGCAGCGGCTGATGTTTTGGCTATGAACAAGGCAGGAATCGTTTCGGGTGTTTCGGACACTCTCTTTGACCCCGACAGAAACATCACAAGAGCAGAATTTGCCGCAATTATCGCAAGAGCACTTAAGCTTAGCGATAAAACGGCAGACTACAAAGATGTAAACGGTGAATGGTTTGCACCGTATGTGGGCGCTTGCTCGGAAGCCGGTATAATTTCGGGCTATGACGGATATTTCAGACCTAACGACAATATCACAAGACAGGAAATGGCGGTAATTATAGTTAACGCTTATTCCTACCTTGAAAAGCAAGGCGCAAACGGCGGAATCGATAACTTCACCGATAAAGC
>CAKSKB010000032.1 GCA_934464705.1 uncultured Clostridia bacterium | reverse complement strand
GGAACCCTCGGTTACACCATGTGGGCCGGAAATGTCAGCATTGAAAAAATCAGTTATTCCGATGCTGTTTCCGCAGAGAAAACGGCGGACGGATTAAAAATCACAAACACTTCCGGCGGAAGCCTCGGCGTATTTGTTTTCGGTGCAAACTACACCGAAAACGGCGGATATAAAACCATGACTGCGCTTGAATTTTTAGGCATATCTGCGGGAGAAAACGAAGATATAAATATTACAGGCAACAGTGTTTTTGTCACGAGCGGAAAAACACTTGAACCAATAACGGTAAAATAGGAGAGTTTTTATGAGAAAAATTTGTATATTAATTCTTATGTTTGCACTAAGCATTTTCGGTTTTTCCGGCAATGCTTCGGCGGCAGAATCACATACCGTATATGTTTCAAAAAACGGTTCGGACAGCGGAAACGGAAGTTTTTCGGCGCCTTTTGCGAGCCTGAAAAAAGCTATTGAATATACAAGAAATCTTACAGGAGAAAAATACATATTTATACGCGGAGGAAATTATAATATTCCGCAGACAATCGACCTAACATCGGCAGACAACAACCTCACGATATGCAATTACGGCGGTGAAACAGTAACTTTCAGCGCAGCAACCGAAATTCCGTTTACATATTTTGAGAAAGTAACAGACACTGCGATTCTCGACAGGATAATCGAAGAAAACGGAAAAAATACAGTTATGCGGGTATATCTTCCGAATGTCGGAATAACATCTTACGGTCAGATTTCATCGCCGGCATATCAGGTTGGCGAAACACCTTTTGCACCGTCCCTGATTTGCAACAAAAAGATGATGTATATGGCTGAATATCCTAATCGGGGGACACTCGAAAACGGCGGATATCTTTACATCTCCCGGGTTTCCGGCGGAAACAGTTTTGTATGCGACAACGAACGGATTGCAAACTATCAAACGGCGGATGAGCCGTGGGTTCTCGGCTTTTTCATTCAAGACTGGTCAGAAACCATATTGCCTGTAACTATAAACGGAAACAGCATAAAACTGTCCACCTCATCAAGTTACGCAATAAAAGACAATCGCAGAGTAAAATTTTTTAACCTTCTCGAAGAACTTGACGCTCCCGGAGAATTCTATATAGACAGAAAAACCGGCTATTTATATATTATTCCTCCAAACAATATCCAAAATGGGGACACTCTTAGTTTTACCTCTGCCAATATCAGATTTATAAGATGTACACGCTCGCAAAACATAGTATTCAGAGGACTGATATTTGAAGGTACTCTTTCAAATGCACTTTCACTCGGAAACTGCAACAATATCACGGTTGACAACTGCGAATTCTACGGCATCGGAGATACGGCGGTCAGCATAAATGCCTGCACAAACAGCGGCATAATCAATTCATCGTTTCACGACTTGCAGTCAAGGGGAATTCAATTATATAACTGCGGAAACAGAAACACACTTACCGAGTCCGGTTGTTTCGTTACAAACTGCCGTTTTGAGCGTTTTTCGCAATACAAGCGAACATATGTCCCTGCGGTTGAAATGTACGGCTGCGGATTTTTGATAAACAATAACTATTTTGGGGACAGTCCCCATTTTGCTATACGGTACACCTCAAACAATGCGGTTATTGAATATAATGAGTTCGATAATGTCTGCAATGATACATCGGATGCCGGCACAATATACTCCGGTCGTGACTGGTCAACACAGGGCAATATAATAAGATGCAATTATTTTCACGACACCAAACGCATATATTCAACTGCTGGCTATGAAGTAAATTCGGTTTATCTTGACGACTGCCACTCCTCCACAAAGGTTTACAAAAATATTTTCTATAAATGCCCTTCCCCTGCGCTATTCGGCGGAGGACGCTACAATACATTTGAAAACAATATGATTTTTGAATGTACAAAACCGTTCGTGATGGATGCACGCGGCGAAACATGGAACCAAAAATGGCTGCAGGAAAATTCCTCATCTTCCATTTATAAAACGCTAAAAAGATTCGATTACAAAAACGGAGCATGGGCAGAGCAATATCCTTACCTTGCCAATATGCTTGAAGATGAACCGAAAGTTCCTAAGCACAATACAATAAAAAACAACCTCGAATATCGTTCCGGCGGATTTAATATTCATGATGATGTTATAAAATACGGCGATGTTAAATATAACTCATCAGTTTCAAATGTTTCGTTTTTAGAAGATTACAGCAATAAAGATTTTACCATTAAAGATATTTCAAAAATAAAAAGCCGAATTCCGGAGTTTGAGGACATTCCGTTTGACAAAATAGGGATGCGGCCGACCGAGACCCCTTCAAGGCCGTCGGCAGCGGTTGAAAAGCTTGACGCAACAGCAAAATTTTACGATACGCTCCGACTCAATTACAGCAGCAAATCGGACGGCTGCGAGGTCGCCGACAATATTATAAAGTGGTACACCGTCACTAACGGTCAGCGCATAGAAATCAAAGGCGAAAACAGCGATATTCTGGAACTTAGCGAGGGTTTCGCCGGAAAAACGGTTACCGCATCGGTAACGCCGATAGATTCAAACGGAACCCTCGGTTACACCATGTGGGCCGGAAATGTCAGCATTGAAAAAATCAGTTATTCCGATGCTGTTTCCGCAGAAAAAACAGCGGACGGGCTCAAAATCATCAACACCTCCGGCGGTCGCCTCGGTGTATTTGTTTTCGGTGCAAACTACACCGAAAATGACGGATACAAAACTATGACTGCGCTTGAATTTTTAGGCATATCTGCGGAAGAAACCGAAAATGTTGATATTTCAGCCGATAATGTTATCCTTGCGAGCGGAAAAACGCTCGAACCGATAACTGTAAAATAACACCCGAAAGGAAAAAAGACAAATGAAAAAATTAGCATTTATTATTGCGGCAATCCTGCTGCTCACAACATTTCCGCAAGTAACTTTTGCGGATGATATTGTGATCTATGTCGCAAAAGACGGTTCCGACTCAACCGGCAAAGGAACAATATCAGCGCCCTTTGCAACAATAACCAAAGCTATTACGGCTTCAAGAAATTATTCCGGCAGCAAAAGGATACGCATAAGGGGCGGCAAATATCCAATCGCTTCACAAATAAATCTTGACAACCGTGACAATAATCTCACAATAGAAAACTATCCGGGAGAAGATGTCGCAATAACCGGCGGAAAAACCATACCGTTTTCTGCGTTCACAAAGGTTACAGACGAAGCTGTTCTCAGCCGCATAATCGAAAAAAGCGGAAAAGATGCGGTAATGCAGGTATATCTTCCGGAATTGGGCATAACCTCTTACGGCGCGCTCAAAACAATCGGATTTTCATGGGTTTCCGGCAGCGGATACTCCCCAACACTTACCTGCAACAGCAAATATATGGAATACGCCTGCTACCCGAACGAAGGATATCTGCTGACAGACACGGTTATTAAGGACGGAAAAAACGACCCGAACGGTCTTGCAGAGGTTGAGTTTACAATAAAAGACGACAGATGGAAGCAATGGAGAAACGCCGAGGACCCATGGGCTTTAGGCTTTTTGTGCCATGACTGGGCTGACTTTTCGGCGCCGGCAAAGTTTAACGAAGCTTCCATAACATCATATGTTGCAAACGGAGCCAACTACTATGCTCTTCCGAACCGAAGGGTGAAGTTCTATAATCTTCTGGAAGAACTTGATGCACCGGGTGAATACTATCTTAACCGCAAAACAGGTTATCTTTATATTATCCCCCCGGAAGGAATCAAACCGACCGATGAATTTGAATTCACCTCAGCGGAAATAAACGGATTTGTTTTAAGCAGCTGCAAAAATGTTACATTTCAGGGAATAACGCTTAAAAACCTCAGGCGGACCGGAATTTATGCCGAAAAATGCAGTAATATCACAATCAACAACTGCGAATTTTCGGCGATAGGCGACTGGGCAATCAAAGCAATGAATTGCCCGGAAACAGTTGTAAAAAACAGCTACCTTCACGACCTTTCAAGCGGCGGAATATACATAATTGCCGGTGACAGACCGACACTCACCCCCGGCAACTCCCTTGTTGAAAACTGCCGTATTGAGCGGTTTATGCATTACAGAAGAACATACTCCCCCGCAGTAAGGCTTGAAGGTGTAGGCAATAAGGTATCGCATTGCAGGATGAGCGATGCTCCGCACGAAGCGGTCGAATTCAAGGGCAACAACCTTATTATGGAATACTGCGATATTGAAAATGTATGCAACGATACTGCCGACTGCGGCGCAATTTACATGGGACGCGACTGGACAAGACGAGGCTGCGAAATCAGATATAATTATTTTCACAATATTAAAAGTATAGATACAACCACCGGAATGAAGGTACAGGCGGTGTATCTTGATGATGCATTTTCATCGGCAAAGGTTTACGGCAATGTGATATACAAGTGCTCCTCCGTTGCACTTTACGGCGGCGGAAGATACAATACATTTGAAAATAACATCGTTCTCGAATGCGAAAGACCGTTTGTGTTTGACGCACGCTGCACAACCTGGATGGCTTGTGGTGAAGGCAGTACCATGATGAACAACCTCAAGGCAATGCCCTACAACACAAGCGAAGCGTGGATAAAAGCATATCCAGAACTTGTCGGAATTCTGGACGATGAACCGCAGTATCCGAAGCACAACACCATCACCGGTAACATCATATACAAAACTCCGGACTATCAGATTGACCCTCTTGTTTACAAATACGGCACCGTGGATAACAATAAGCAAATCTACAGAATAACAGGCTTTGTCGATTACGCAAACGAAGATTTCACGCTCAAAGAAACATCGGAAATATACAATATGCTTCCCGATTTTCCGCCGATTGATTTTAAGAGTATAGGCACATATGATTTTGAATATGACAATTCGAGCACCGTCCCCAGAATAGCCAATCCGAGACTTGACGAAGCTTCTGTTGCAGGCAGTCCGCTGACGCTCACATACAATTATTCAAGCGGCGGATTTGCCGAAGGCAATTCAAAAATCGAATGGTTTAAGAAAGAAAACGGTAAATTTGTCAAAATTCCCGATGAGAACGAAAAGACACTTTCAACATCAATTGATGAAGCCGGCACAGAAATCTACGCCGAGATAACACCTGTAAACTGCGAGGGTGTTTGGGGTAAAAAAATGCGTACAAATACAGTCACGCTCAAACGCATACCGATTAATAATCTTGTCAAAATATCAAAAACGGGGACGGAGGTAAATTTGACTAACAATTCGGAATTAATTATCCCAATCGGGGTTTTTACACCGGAATACACAACCGAAAACGGATATAAAATCATGACATCTCTGAAAATATCCGCCGGAAGCATTGCGCAGGGCGACATATTAACTTATTCTTCCGATAAGTCCATTGCAATGTGCACGGACTCGCTTGAACCGATTAACGAAAACTAAATACGCTTGCCGGCAGCAAAAGCTGCCGGTATTTTTATTGACATAATCCGCAATTTGGTATATAATTATATTATTAAAAAACAAGAGGTGTTAGCTTATGTACAAATGCTGCGTATTCGACCTTGACGGCACAATCGCCGATACGATAAATACGATTGCGTATTACTGCAACCGCTCGCTTGAGCATTTCGGACTTCCTGCGATAGATACCGAAAGATACAAATATCTTGTGGGAAACGGCTATAAAGTGCTGGTTCACGGTATGCTTAAAGAGGTCGGCGCACCGGACGGGCTTTTTTCGGAGCTTGCCCCATATTATCACGACCTTTACGAAACCGACAGCCTGTATCTTACCAAACCGTTTGACGGAATGGCAGAGCTGTTTTCGGCACTGAAATCGCATGGTCTAAAAATTGCCGTACTCTCAAACAAGCCGCACGGCGCAGTTGTTCCGGTTGCGGAAAAACTTTACGGTAAGGGTACATTTGACCTCTGCTACGGATTTCGGGAAGGCATTCCGCTGAAGCCCGACCCGGCAATGCTTAATAATATACTGGAGGATTTCGGCACAAAACCTTCGGAATGTATATATGTCGGGGACACTTCGACAGATATGGAAACAGGGAAAGCCGCCGGCGCATTCACGGTCGGGGTGCTGTGGGGATTCCGCGATAAAGAAGAACTGCAATCCTCCGGAGCGGATATTATAGTTTCAAAGCCGTCGGAAATATTAAAACTGATTGAAAGTGTGTGATCTCTTGGAATTTACGGTAGATTCTGAAAACCTGATAAGAATAGATAAATTTGTTGCGGCAAACTGCAGCGACATAACCCGCTCTTATGCGCAGAAACTCATAAACGATAAGGGCGCCGTGCTCGTAAACGGAGGCACGGTAAAAAGCAACTATATTCTTTGCGAGGGAGATGTGGTTTCCGTCACCCCTCCTCCCCCGGATAATCTCGACATCAAGGCGGAAAACATTCCGCTTGATATTGTGTATGAGGACGACAGCCTTATGGTTATCAACAAACCGCAGGGCATGGTCGTTCACCCTGCCCCGGGCAATTATACCGGCACCCTTGTTAACGCCGTAATGTATCATACGGGCGGCAGACTTTCGGGGATAAACGGTGTTGCACGCCCCGGCATTGTCCACCGGCTCGATAAAGATACAAGCGGTCTGATTGTGGTTGCAAAAACGAATGAGGCGCACCTTTCGCTTGCAGAGCAGATTCAGACAAAAACCTGCAAAAGGCAGTATAAATGTATCGTTCACGGAAATATCAGGGACGATTTCGGCATAATCGACGCACCGATAGGCAGAAACCCAAATAACCGCAAAAAAATGTGCGTGACGGAAACAAATTCCCGAAATGCCGTGACCGAATTTGAGGTTCTGGAACGATTCGGCGATTACACATTCGTAAAATGCAAGCTGAAAACCGGAAGAACGCATCAGATAAGGGTTCATATGCTGCATATCGGGCACCCGATTCTGGGCGATGATTTTTACAGTGTCAATAAAAATCCGTTCAAGGCGCACAGGCAGGTTCTGCACGCATATAAAATAGGTTTTTTTCACCCGAAAAGCGGCGAATATATGGAATTCACACGGGATGTTCCGGAAAATTTTGCAAGAATACTTGAAATATTAAGAGTGAAAAACAATGGTTAAAAACGAGATTTATGAAATAGAAATAACCGGTCTTACATCGGAAGGAAACGGCGTTGGCAGAATTGACGGCATGGCCGTTTTTGTTCCGTATGCGCTGCCGGAGGAAACGGTCAGAGTTAAAATTCTGAAGGTCAACAAAAGCTATGCTTACGGAAAAATGCTCGATGTACTGAAACCGTCACCCGAAAGGACCACCCCTCTATGCCCGGTGTTTTTCCGCTGCGGCGGCTGCGGACTTCGCCACATGACATATAATGCGGAACTGAAATTCAAGACCGATAAGGTCAGACAGGACTTAAAAAGAATAGGCGGATTGGATATTCCGGTTGAAAACTGTGAACCGTCGCCCGAAATTTCAGGCTACAGAAACAAGGCGCAGTATCCGGTAGGAGCTGCGGACGGGAAGATTTGCACAGGCTTTTTCGCCAAGCGCACACATGATATAATTCCGATTGACTCATGCCTTATCCAAAGCGATTTCAGCCGCATTGCGGCAGATTCCGTCAAAGAATATATGAAAAGGGCAAATGCAGCGCCGTATGATGAGAAAAGCGGCAAGGGCTGCATACGCCATATATATGTAAGAAACAGCAAAAAAGAGGCACTGCTGACAATCGTTACGGCATATAAAAATATTCCGTGCAGGGATTTGCTCGTGGATATTGTCCGCAAAAACTGCCCGTTTGTGTGCGGAATCGTGCAGAATGTAAATCCGAAGAAAACAAATGTCGTTATGGGCAGCGAAAATATAACGCTTTGGGGCGAGCCTTATCTTACCGACACACTGTGCGGCCTTAAGTTTGAAATATCGCCGATGTCTTTTTACCAGGTCAACCACGACCAGACAGAAAGGCTTTATGCCTGCGCCGCCGAACTTGCGGAGGTTAAAAATACCGATACCGTTCTTGACCTTTACTGTGGAATCGGCACAATATCCCTTTTCATGGCAAGGCATGCCGGAAAGGTTTACGGAGTGGAGATTGTGCCTCAGGCAATCGAAAACGCCAAGAAAAATGCTGAAATTAACGGCATTGAAAACGCCGAATTTGTTGTAGGCGATGCAAAGACAGCGGCGGAAAGATTCAGCGATGCGGATGTAGTTATAATCGACCCCCCGAGAGCCGGCTGCGATGCGGCAGTAATTGACCACATCGTAAGAATAGCGCCCGAAAGGGTGGTGTATGTGTCATGCAACCCCTCAACGCTCGCCCGTGACCTTAAAATTTTCAGCGAAAAAGGCTATGAACCCAAAATCACACACCCGTTTGACCTCTTTCCGAGAACGGAGCATGTGGAGACGGTCTGTTTGATGTCACGTATATGTAGCGGTAAGTAAGCCATCCATATACAATATATTGTGGAAGGTATGTTCTTAATGCAAAAAACAGCCTACTTATCATCAGGGATTGCAGATATCAAAAGTAGGCTATTAGTACTTGGATTTATAGTATTAATCGTTGATTATTGGCATATATGCGGTTAACCTAAAGAGGCCATTTTTATCATTTTGAATTTTGAAGTTTATAATTTCAATATCATGATAGGCTTCTTTTAGAATTAGTGAAGAAAACGTACATATCGCTATGTATAGTTGATGTTCAGACAGCGCGGAGTATTTAAAATTATATACTCTTCCATATATCATATATTGACCATCCAAGTTTGAATAAAATATATCCCTTTTTGTAAGGTGAAAATCCATGCTATTTTTATATGGTTCATTATTTACCCTTTCTGAATATTTCGTTAGTTTGTGGTATAAATTTGAAATGTTTGTAGCTTTGGAAGCATAAATCGAAATATATATTTTTGACATATACAAGACCTCCTTCGTTTGGTGATATATTAACTCTGAAGCCTTAATATATCAACTGTATATGAAGAAAGTTATCAATTAATTATCATTTGGATAGAAGAAGGTGAAAATATGAATTCAAAAATCTGGTATATCCCTGCAAGGAACGACCGCTTGGAAAAGAAAGTAGGTATTTATTGCAGAGTAAGTACAGCTGAAAAAGAGCAACTGTACAGCCTTGCTGAACAGATATCAGCATTGACAAGAGCAGTTGCCAATGTAAGTCAATGGCGATTAGCGGATGTATTTATAGATATTGCTTCTGCAAAGGGCGATATTCCCCGGCGTGAATTTGAACGATTGATGAAAGAATGCGAGGCCCACAATATCTCTGTTGTTTTGACAAAGAGTATTAGCCGTTTTGGAAGGGATACAGTAGAAACCTTAACAGCAATCAATAATTTGAAAGCTGTGGGAGTAAGAATTATATTTGAGCAGGAAAATCTGGATACGGACGAAGTTGACAGTGATTTAATGATTTCGGTCATGGAATCCTTGGCTCAGGCTGAAAATGAAAGTCGAAGTGAAAACATACGAATGGGGCTTGCAATGAGGGCGGCCAACGGAACCTCCGGATTGTATAAGCGAAAACTGTATGGCTATACAAAGAATATAAATGGTGAGCTTGTTATTGATGAAGAGCAAGCAAAAAATGTACGAGATATATTCCGTTGGTACCTTGACGGTGCAAGTGTTCTGGGTATTATTAAAAAGCTCTATGATGCTGGTATTCTTTCTCCTACTGGTAAAGAAAAGTGGAATAAAAGAACAATTGAAACAATGCTTTCAAATGAAAAATATACTGGCACTGTTACACTCTTGGATTCTGCCACGCAGGAATATGAGTATCAGATGAAAGAGTGTATTCCGCCCATAATTACTGAAAATGAATTTCGGGCAGTACAGGAAGAAAAGAAAAAACGAAGCAATATCGTTACCGATGATGAAGGTACGCATCGCAGTAGTAAGAAATATAGTTCTAAGAAAAAGTAATAGATTAGGAGCGTTGTTTATTCAATGGATATAAAAGAGTTTTATTTGAAAAACATCCAAGAATCAGAGTATCATTACCGTTTTTATGATTCTATAAAAAATGCGAACAGGGTCTATAACATTTTTGATGGATATACGGAAGTTGATGATTTTGCATTTGAGGTGTTTGATGCAGAAGAAGCAATAACAAAGTTCAGGGAATTATGTCAGCCTGAAGTGAGTTTTGCCAATGATGAAAATAAATGCTGGTTTTATCTCGTAACTTATTATCTATACAGAATGGGATATGAGATAAAGGAATTCCCCAGATTGTTAGCAAGGCCACCCGTTGACCCTACTGACTTTACCTACGGGGAAATAAGAAACAGAATCATTGCCCAAGGCGACGATAACAATGGAACGGTCCGATACGCAACAAGAAGAACTTTTGTTGCGGGATTAACCTTTGAGTTAAAGTCCAATCATATAGGCATTGATAATTCAATAGATCAGAAATTTATTGAGATTTCAAATCGGCAAGCATCCTTTAATAATATGAGTACTGATGAGAAACTTTCTGAGATTTCCAATCTAATAGAAAATATGCTTAAGAAGAACGGAAGTTTTATCACACCAGATTATTCCTCAATTTGCTTTGACTATATTTCAAACGAAACCGTTACCAGTTATAGAAAGAAAATGCACTGCTTTCGCCATGCTACAAATGAAGCGATTACAGAAAGAAATTCCTATTCTGAGGAACAAAAGAGCTTTTTCGTTGACTTCGGACTTACAATCATCAAGGTTATTCGCACGCTAACAAAATGAATATAGCCTACTAAAGTGAAATGCCATGATTGATGTCACTTTCAAACAAGAAAGAAAAACTGTAGTAATATCAATACTTTGGGGGTTTCTGGACTTATTCCCGAAATAGCCTATGTATAACATGTTGAGACGGTCTGTTTGATGTCAAGTATTGAGAAGTAAGCGTGAAAAAAACCTTATATTAAGCCTTTTTCGGCAGTGTCAGCTTATGACATCTATATCGAACACCACTTAAAATCACTCTATGGAAAGTGGTCGAGATGAATAATCTGTGAAAGGTTGTAACCTCGGATTAGATAACGCAAATTGAGTGTGTGGATTAGATGTCACGATCTTTGCTTGTTTTTTCAGACTTGGCAACAAATCCGGCAACTCGATA
>CAKSKB010000031.1 GCA_934464705.1 uncultured Clostridia bacterium | reverse complement strand
TAACGTCCCAAAATCATTATTCTGCCTGTGCATCAAAGGATTGTTTCACAATTTCCATGATTTGATCTAATTCATCCATAAAAATAAAATCATATGCCATACACTTCCGGTGGGGTTATTCCGCCCTCACCCGCAAATACTTTTCCGCTATATCGTCCAGCTGATTTTTTATGGATTGGAAATCGCCACTCAAATCCAGCGTTCTTACACATACGCGATTTCCCATGATCTGATATTCGTTATTAAATGCCCCCTCTGCTTCTGTTTGCGCATAGAGAAGCATCCCGGACACCTTTTCATGGGGAACACCGACAAGCTCATTTTCCTTTGTCTTCACATAGGTGAATATCTGGTACAGGTTATCCGTCGGGATGGACACCTTTCCATACTGCTCCCGCAGATTGCGTTCGTAGTATTTTGCATCAATAATCAGCGTCCGTTCTCCGCACGTCAGAGTAATATCCGTCTTCATCTTCGGAAGCAGATCTCGGAAACCGTCATCCACCTGCCAGTCCATCATGGAAGCAGAGGCTTTCACTTTCAAATGCTTGTACTCGGTGTTGTAATACTCCAAAATGAACTTCTCATATAGGCGGTGCATCTTCTGATCGTCCAGAAAATCCATCATCTTTGTCGAACCGTCCGATTGCGTCTGAAGCAAGCCTTTAATCACCAGCTCACAGACCGTCACCAGCATCCGATAGCTCTGATTATTTCGGTTGAATCGGATGGACCAATTGATGTTGTGTATATCAAGTGTTTCTACGTCTCCGAAGAACACCAGCAGCTTCTTGATTTCC
The DNA here is from genome assembly GCA_934464705.1 of uncultured Clostridia bacterium. Lineage (GTDB taxonomy): Bacteria > Bacillota > Clostridia > HGM11514 > HGM11514 > CAKSKB01. The sequence continues at coordinate 11,864 of CAKSKB010000031.1, read as the reverse complement.
TTCTTTCTGCTTGACGATATCTTTGCTTTCAGCAAGAGCAACAGAGTGCTCTTGATAATCCGATTCATATAGGAGTTGACGGAGAACTCGTCATAGGTGCAGACCAGCTCCCCGCGAATCATACTGAGATTCTTTATGGATGCAGTCACATCGATTTTCCCGCGTGGAGACGGCAATGCTTCCGTCTCCGAAATATATTCCTGTCCCAGGCCTCGTTTCAGCTGCTGCTTCACGCCCTTTGTCAGAATGGATGCGCACAGCTCCGCTACATTATGAAATTCTTCCGTTTCTATGCTCTTATATCCTTGCTCGTTTAACACTCTGAAGGCGTAGGAAAGCATATAATATACATTCTGTACCGGAATCACTTAATCGCACTCCTTAAATCCTCAATCCAATTCTTTGCTTTGGAAGGCTCATCAAACCAGTATTCCTTTAGCAGCGGTGCCAGCTCGAACTCAATGATGCCGGAAAGAGTCCGATCGGATGTTTCCTTCAGTTCACAGAAGAAACTGTGTCCGATACAGAATCCTTCTCCCAGGGATTCATCCTCTGCAATAGCTGCATTCAGCGCTTCCACCCTGTCAATCAGTCTATTAAACTTCTCACTCTGCAAGCTGTCCCGATATGCCCGGAATCCTTTGGTATTAAACCCGGGTTCCAGATCAAAGAAGGCAAATCTTCTGCGGAGCGCATAATCCATCATTGCCAGACTTCTGTCTGCGGTATTCATCATTCCGATGATATAGACATTCTTCGGAACGGAAAATTTTTCATCCGCATACAAGAGCTTCAGCTCGATGCCGCGCTTATCCGATTCGATCAGCATGAACAATTCGCCGAATATCTTGCTGAGGTTTCCGCGATTGATTTCGTCGATGATAAAGAAATACGGCGTGTCTTCATCGTCTTCTTCAGCGGATTTGCAGAAGTCATAGAAGGCACCGCGTTTCAATTCAAAGCCGCCTTCCTGTGTCGGACGAAATCCCATGATGAAATCCTCGTAGGAATAGCTTTGGTGGAATTGAACCATCATTACACGGGACGGATCCTTCACCCCCATGATGGAATACGCCAGTCGCTTTGCCGCAAAGGTCTTACCCACACCCGGAGCTCCCTGGAGAATGACATTCTTTTTTTTCGCCACCAGAGCAACCAGCGTGTCGTATTTTGGTTTTTCCATGTAGACTTCTTCCAAGAACATATCCGCATCATACGGCTTAAAATCAATCTCCATTGGTTCTTCAACATCATTTACTATGTCATCTTGGAACAGTGCATTCAGCTTCGTCACGTAGTCTGTGTACGCTGTAATATCCGTAAGAGTCTTCATCACCGCTTGTCCGGGATGCTGCCACTCGCCCTTATCGGTCCATTTAACCGTCCGGATGTTCTTGTACCGGGAGCGAGAAGAATCGAATTCATAATCGGACTCCACGACACCTCGACCGATAATTTGATGCATCCCTTTCTTAGCAAATACGATGTCGCCCGGCTTCATCTCGTTGGTAAATTGCCAGGTGGCGTGCGCGTCATTCTTGTAGGACTTTGCCGGATTGATTTTATCTTTCATCGCCTGCTTCATCTCGCTTTTGCCATTAAATGCAGACAAATCACCGATTTCATCCCAGCCGATGCCCATTATCCCGGCATCATAGAACTCATCCCAGCAGGTTGCCCCATCTCCCGGCGAGTACAGCCAGTAGTGAATGGGGTCAACTCCCTCATCTGCAATCGCAGCGCCTTTGTTTTCTCTCCGAGCTTCGTCCTTCTTTGCCTTTGCCTGTTCTTTGTTTACTTGTTCCGAATACTTCCACGCTTCGAAACTCAATTCCTTGAAGTCTTTCAATTCGCTCTCGCCACTCTGCAGGTATGCACGAAGCTTTTCCACTATGCCGAAGTATTTTGCGGATGGAATCTTCGCTTCAATCTCCGGAAGGGACTGTACGAGTTCTTTCGGAAGCTTTCCGGATTCATAGATGTACCATGTATTGCGCTTATCCAAGTTCAGAAAAGAATTCGGTGCAATCCAGTACAGACCCATCGTAATCTTGCTGTTGCCGTTTCCCTTCTTGTTGATGCACAAATCAAAATACTTGGACACTTGAGCGATTGTCTCCGGTGTCGGATTCTTTGCATATGCAAGGGCGGCATCAAACAGTTCCCAAAGATTCGGAATGTCGTCATCTCCGCGATCCGGAAGGAAACCATAGAAGGTTGCATTCTGAGGATTCAGCACCGGAATACTATTAAACGCGGTGGGTACCGAAGTCTTCACATCGAACAACTCCGCCACTGCTTTCAGGATAGCCCGACGGTTCGCATCCGTGAGATTCTTGTTAAAGAGCCCGAAGAATGTGAAGGGATCGATATCTACAATCTGGTTGTCCTTTTCCAGTTTAGGAAGGTTGATGCCGGTAATCTCGTAAATCTTTTTGACCTTCTCTATCAGTTCCCGGCGGTTGCTCTTGTACCGGAGCAATATGCCGGATAGTTCTTTGTAAAAGTCTACCCAGTCAAATTGGTTTGATTCGCTCATGTAAAACCTCCTGTGGTTTTGGGTGCTAGATATTCACGGTAAAATCTGAGAACGTGTCTTGAAGAAGAAACCATTATGCTTGACTAATTGCAAAATAAAATTACTCAATTTAGTCAACGAGAATCCTTCAATTTTAAGCGTTTCCTGGATTCTTGTTGACTAATTTTTTATTCTCATTGACTAATTTCTCCCTCATAAGTCGGCAACATCAATTATCACCGGTAAACTGCTTCAGCGATCTGTCTTCTTTTGCATCAATGATTGGTGATGGCGGCAAAAAGACTTGCGTTATGTCGGATGTTTCCGGTTCTGTAAAAACAAAAACGTTTGTAACACATTTCCGTTCATCCGCAAAAACATGCTGCTTCGTATCTGATTATTCTTCAGCAGAATTATCATCATCTAATGGCAGTTCAGCAAGCTTTTCTTTTATCTTTATTATCAACTGGACGATGCAAGTATAAACACGTTTACCGTCCTTATCCTCCAGAATGCAATTCTCTATCTCGATATCCTCAAAATCTTTATCCTCACTATAAAAAGCTTGATAGAACGCCTTTACATCAAATTGAAGATTAGATTTCGCTATCTCAAAGACATTTTCATCATTTTCAAAACAGGCATATCCCGTATCCGTCTGTTTAAACTGAAGCATTCTTTTCATATCGTTTCCATCTCCTTTTCAATGTATCCAGGCCACCCTCGATGTGGTCAGAAATAATATCAAGTATATTGTAATCTGCATCCCGATATTCTAGTGCCCCTGATTGAATGTATATTTTGTCATCATCCTTCCCGATAAAGATAACATTATCAACATCAAGATTTACGATGAACTGTGGTCTATGAGTAACCATTAAAACTTGACGATGCTCACCCATAATCTTAAAACGGTCAAGCAAATAATCTCGAACAGCCTTCTGTGAAATATTATCTTCTGGCTGATCAATAATATACATACCATCATGGTTCGTTTCATAGGATAAGATATCAAAATATATTTGAGCATCCAACCCTGAAGATAACTCCTGCGTTCGATCTTTTCCAGCCTGCGTTATCGTGAATTTATTCGACAGATCGGCATCCAGCTTTTCCTGTATTTTTGATTTCAATTCATTCAGTGCTTCCGATGGAGCTCCGGTAAAATAGGAAAGCCGCTCTGACAGTTCCTCCTGACTCATTTCCAGAACAGATTTCTTAGTGTCCTTTTTCATTTCAGATGCGTAAAGACCTTTGACGTACTCTTCATCGATTTCTGTTATGCCCAGCCTGCTATTAAATTCATAATCGTGGACGCGTTCAGTCTGTATCTGAATTGATTCCTTCTTGATGCTGAAATCTGGCACCGTCAGATTCTCTCTCCGTCTGATGATTGCAACAATCGCTTCGGCTGCGTTGTCAATATTCTCATTGTATGTTGACAGCTTCTTTTGAGTATCCGAAACAGAAGACTGGTATTTCTGCTTGAACTTACCAACGGCGTTTTGAAAAAGGGCAATTTTGGTATTCTCTCTTTCAGCTCTCTTCTTTTTCTTCTCGTAATGCATGGACATACTGTCCAGCTGTTCAATAATATACTCCAGCTGTTTCCTGTCATCCTGTTCAATCCAGGTGCTTTCCATTATCGTTTCTATCTCTTCAACAACATTATCCAGATCGGCGCTGATATTATTGTAGCCTTCTACACGTTGATTATCCTTTGAGACAGATCCAACAAACGTTATGCTCTCCGCCTGTTCAATATCTTCATCAAGTATCTTAAATCTGCCCAGCTGAGCTTCCAAAAGCTCCAACGTGAATTTTTCTTCCAGGAATGCAAATATAACGTCCAGCTTTCTCTGAATCTTTTCTTTGTATGCCCCTGACTTAATTGGAGCCGGATAATAAGAACTCAGGAAATCGTCAGACTTGATTTTTTCCTGTTCAAACTTATCACGGATCTCACCCTGCATATCAAAAGCAAATATCTCTGCCGCAGGAATTGATGTCCCAATCTCAATATTATGTTTTTTCAGATATTTGTCATATCCTCGAACCACGGTCTTTTTGAGCGGACCATCTTGCTGCTTCCTGTATTCTGTCAGTTTGTGCAGCAACAAAGACTTTCCTATCGAATTATCTCCGATGATAACATTTATTCCTCGTGAAAGAGGAATATCATATCCTACCCCATCAATAGTAATCTGAATACTTTTAGTATAGGTCTCGGTCGGATTGAAAAAGCTGTTGACTGTCTTTATTCTTCTGTGATCTGTTATTGCCATAACCAGCCCTCTGAAACAGGGAAGGCATTTCACATATGTATAGACGAAATCCGTATTATCTTTTTCTGTCTCTTTGGGATAATACTGCCAGTCATGACAGTCGGAACCCGTAATGAATCGGATATCCTCAGTCAGATCCCGTGTATTCAGAAAATTCTTATTGAACACCTCGTTCTTACGGTTTTTGAATTCAAACGCCTCAAAATAATCAGTGTAAACAAACTCTTGGAATTTCTCTTCTCCAACAGTCTTCGCATCATTTTTATACGGACGAGATGATGTCAGAGAACTCTTCTGATGAACGATAAGGACTGTATCCAGATCAATGTTTCTCAGAATGGAAAGGAACTTTTCCTCCGAAAAAGCGTCATTCTTGTCATATGCCGTTTTTCCCTTATCATCTACCAAACAATTGGCGATCTTCGCTACTTTGGCTTCATCCTCATCATTAAATACAGCAATTACATGTAGCACGGCCGGACCGTTTTTTCCAATGAACTCAACTGTAAATTCAATACCTGGAAACACTTTAATAACAGAACACTGATCATCATTTTCATAAGCCTTCAGTGTCTTGTACACATCAAATCCGAATGCATCATGATCCGTAATTGCGCACAGTTGAACACCATTGGCGTTCAGCTTCTCTGCCAGAACGCCAATGTTATCTATTGTATTGAATGCCACCTTCCCTTTGTCCTTTGAACGAGAACAAACGGAGTGAATGTGTAAATCAATTTTGTATCCTGACTCTACTACCTTCATAATTCTCTTTGCACCAACCTATTCTCGCATCATTAAATTTATTTAATAATAAGTGTATTACTACCCAATTCGATGGGGTCAACACGAATTTGGGAACCAGAATGAACATGAAACTTCTTTTCGAATAAAGCGTCAATATCTTTTATTGTTCAGTTCCTTTAGTATCAGAACGATCAACTCGTCTTTTACTATCTGCTACAGCCTCCAACATCTTAAAATGCAATTTCACAAAGTGAATAAATGCATCTGCCGCTTCAATTAGTACAGGATTTCGTTTTTCTGGTAATTCTCTTCCAACTTGCCATTCAATACTATCGTCTTCCACTTTTACAACAGTTTGATAGAAAGCTTTTTCAGACAAATGTATATAACCGCTTGCCTGATTGTAAACATCTGCAAATCGAGTGTCGACCTTGGACAATTCCCTTTTTAAGTATCCATCTGTCATCTTCGTTCCATCTTTACTCAACTGCTTGTTAATTGAATCGCCACTGATAATACAATCAATAACAGTTTCTTTATCTTTTGCGATGAAAGCTGCATACGAGCGCATACAGTTATCCATCTGCAATCTTAACAATGCTCCTACGCAAGTAAGATTCCGCTTGCGGAGCATGTCAGTAAACCCATCAATCAGGTTCAAACATCGATCAGCAGATGCACAAAAGAAAAAGTCTTCTTTGAAAAGAGTCTCCCCGATAATCCCCTTTGTAAGGGAAATTCCCTGTTTTCGCAGTTCCATTAATCTAACAATTCTCTTTTCAGTCATATCAAAATAATCTGTGTTAGTCATACCATCGGTTTCCCCTTTTCAGTAATCAATCTTTCTTCCCGTACGATACGCTATCCTCCGCCACTGTCATCAAATCCTGCTGCGGCTTGAAATCATAAGCAACCGCTTTATGCTCCTTCCCCTGCATTACATACGTTTTCCCTTCCGGATTGTAAGTAAGATTGAATACCAGATCGGACAGCCATTTCTTGAATGACGGATTATCTTGGAATTGCTTGAACAGCTCCATATTGTCAGCCATGATAGAGAAAATAACCTGCTGAAGAGCTCGTTCACTCTCTGTACGCGCCTCCTGGGCATCCGAATTCTTCATAGCATTCTGATACTTCTTGTCCTTGGAAACCATCTCTGGAATAGTCAGAATCTGCCGCTGTACATTATCAGCGTCATTCCAGTTGATGTTCCCAAACATATCGTTAAAGTCCATTATGATCTTAGAAAGAAGATCCATCTCTGGTTCAACAATATGTCCTACCTTTCCTGCCGGGACCGGTTCTATCTCAGCATCCGCATCTTCCAGCTTTATTGAAATTGCCTCCTGAGCCTCATTACAATAACTATTCAGGTCAATTGTGGAAAGGATCCCTTCAGAAAGATCGTCGCCTCTCGGAGACGGCAATTTCGGAATAAGCAGATTCAAGAAGATTGACAGCTTTTCCCATTCTACATTTCCATACGGCAGGATTGCTCCCAAGAAGCCATATGTACGTACAAACGATTTCGCTGCACTCTTGAATTTAATCTGATCATCCAGTTCCAACTGCTTATAAATTGCTGTGCAGGCATCCAGAATCGGATCCAGACGGTCACGCTCTGCTCCACTCAGGAACAGATCAACCAGCTTCTCCACATCATTGTCATCATAGATTTGATACTCTTCCATCAAGGTAATCAAATCATACAGCTTGTTCGGATCCGTTTTGCCGGACAGAATAGTCGTCCGATAGAACTTAGAAAATGCTGCCTCTATGACAGATGTTTTGTTTGCAAAATCAAGGACATATACTTCATTCTTGCCTGGGCATGCTCTGTTCAGTCTCGAAAGCGTCTGCACTGCTGCAATATCATAGAGTGGCTTATCGACATACATTGTCTGTAGAAGCGGTTCATCAAATCCGGTCTGGAACATGTCTGCTACAATGAGGATTCGATATGGATCCTTTTTAAACTCCTTAGGGATCTTGGCATCCGGGAAGCCGTTCAGTCCGGCAGATGTCAATGCCGGCTCAGCTCCGTTGTACTTGTGTTCTCCGGAGAATGCCACGATTGTCTTGTAAGGGCTGTGTCGTTCGGATAAGCACTTGTTGATGGCATAGTAGTACTCAACGCACCTGGGAATACTAGCCGTAACCACCATCGCACGTGCCTTCCCGCCGATCTTTTTCTTTGCGATGACTTGCTCATGAAAGTGTTCAACCATCATGGCTGCCTTCTTTGCGATAACTTCAGGATTTCCTTCGACAAAGGCACGCAGTTTTTTCTGCGCCCGTTTTTTATCAAACATCGGATCATCTTCGACGGTCTTCATGATTTTATACCAGCTGTCGATGGTGGTATAATTCCGAAGCACATCCAGAATGAAGCCTTCCTGTATTGCCTGCTTCATTGTATAGACATGGAACGGACGATGCTTAATCTCGCCGTCTTCTTCATACGGAACGCCAAACATTTCTTCCGTTTTATTCTTCGGCGTAGCAGTAAAAGCAAAATAGCTTGCCGATGACACAAGCTTACGTCCTTCCATCATGGCATTGATTTTGTCTTCATTATCTGCTTCATCAGCTGTCGCAAGACCGGAAAGAGCCAGATTCATATTTGCCGAATTACGCCCGCTCTGTCCGGAATGCGCCTCATCAATGATAATGGCAAACTTATTATCCTTATGCTCCTGACCGATTTCAGAGATGATATATGGAAACTTCTCTATTGTGGAAATGATAATTCTCTTCCCATCCTGAATAGCTTTCCTAAGGTCTCCGGAGTGCTCTGCCCACGTCACAGTATTCTTGACCTGCATGAACTGCTTTATCGTGTTCCGAATCTGTTTATCCAGAATACGGCGATCCGTAACCACAAGGACGGAATCGATCATAGGATGACCATTCTCTTCAAGTCCGATAAGCTGATGCGCCAGCCATGCGATAGAATTGGATTTTCCGCTTCCGGCGCTGTGCTGGATCAAATACTTCTTTCCCACACCGTTTTCTTTGACATCTGCAAGTAGCTTCTCTACGCAGTCCAACTGATGATAACGTGGCCACACTTGTTTCACAGATTTCTTCTTTGTATCTTCATCTACTTCTTCGATAACCTGTGCATAGTTTTCAATAATTCTCGACAGTTTCTGCTTTGTAAGGATATCCTTCCACAAATAGTCCGTCATAAGGCCGTTCGGATTAGGCGGATTCCCTGCTCCGTCATCATAACCTTTGTTGAAAGGCAGGAACCAACTGTCTTTTCCGACAAGCTTCGTGCAAAACTGAATGGTTGCATCATCAACAGCAAAATGGACCATGCAACGTTTGAATGTAAACAGCAAATCGTGAAAGTCACGATCCTCTTTATACTGACGTACAGCATATTCTGTGTTCTGTTTGGTTAGCTGGTTTTTAAGCTCCATCGTGATAACCGGAAGACCGTTGATGAACAGGCAGACATCCAGAGCCAGCTTCCCGGCATCCTGCGAATAACGCAACTGCCGTGTCGTGCTGAAGATGTTTTTCTCATACATGATTCTGGCCTGCGCATTATTTTCTGTCGGTGTCAGATAAAACATGATGAGATCAGCCGGATAAACCTTGATGCCATTACGAAGCACATCAATAATGCCACGCTTGGCAATCTCTCCGGACAGACGGTTCAGGAACTGTCGCTTCCTTGTATCAGAAGTGAACACACCCAGCTTGTCCATTTCCTTCGGCTGTGTATCCTGCAGAAACCGGAACAGGCGTGTCTCGTCGACAGCATACTCTTTGTTATAGTCGGCGTTTGTTCCTTCCTCGTACCCGTTCTGTTCAACCAGCCACTTCACGATTAAGGATTCAAGGCCGCTTTCCTTTGTGTTGGTAAAAGCCATCGTTAATACTCCTGTTCCTCTGTCTCCACATTGTCATCAGCTTCTTCAATGTCATCATCAGTATCCTCATCTACATTTTCATACTCGGGAACATCAATATCCCGAACATCAAAATTGCCAACAACAACATCAGAAATCAGTCGTTTCTTTAATTCTTCCAAGGACAAAATTATTTCCTTCTTCTTTTGAATCACCTCATTAATCGGACCTTCTACTCCGTGAGTTGCTTCAAGTATTCTTTTCTGCTCTTCTATTGGAGGAACAGCTATTATTAGTTTACGAATCTCCTTAAAACCAATACTTTGACGAACTCCACCACCCATTCCATAGAAAACTTTACAAAGATCCGCTACATGTAATTGTAGTTGAAGATACTCTGGAATAATTCCCTCTCTCACTTTCAAACAAGTGTATGCGGATGTTATAATGCCTGTCTGAGTGGATAGCCCCGTCCTAAGGCTCTTATGGTCATTCTGTAAATCTGTTAGCCTCAAAACAATATTTCCATCATGGACTATCTGATATCCCTCAAAACTTGCAGGAAGAAGACCATCTGTCGTGTTTATATCCTTATTGATGATCTTTCCATAGCTCAGTGACAGCAGATTATCTTCTGTCATTCCAGTATTCTTAATTTGTTGCTCTTCTGCCACCTGAACAACGGTCTTCTCTTGCCAATGAGCCGGTATAGTTTTTACCCAGCTTACAGCAGTATCCTTCATTTCATTCCCAGATACTTGACCCATAATAAGAGTGCCAATCTTACTACGTTTTAATTCTTCAAGTTCCTCTATCTGCTTTTTTCTTACATTAATCAGTTTATTAATGCTTGATACTTTCCAGTCCAGAAATCTAACTATCTGATCCTGCTCTTCGCGAGGGGGAACTGGTAATTTACTACCCAAAAATGTTCCAGTATTTATAGTTTTTCTTAATCCACTGTAGAGCGGACGCAAAGCCTTTACATCATCCAGCGAAACATAGTAATAGTACACATACCTTGGGTTTATATCTCGGACATGAAATATTGTATAAGCACCCGTAAGCATCCCGTGATATGATGACAGACCAACCGTTCTCGGAGTTTCATCAATATCAAACAGGCAAAAGGCCATGTCACCTTCGTTAACTATCTTATAGGTATTAAAATCCTTTGGAAATTTACCCTTACCCGATGTTATATCTCTGATTATTATCCCTTTAGTCGTAAGCGACAGAAGCTTATACTGGCTTGAATTTTCCCCAACAGTTTCTTTGGCTTCTGAAAATATATTTTTATTGCGCTTCAATTCCCAGTGTTCAGGGATTCGTGATAACCAAGGAATTGATGTTTCCACCATGTTAATATATGATTTCATCGAATCCCCTCCATAATTTCAGACATCACACCATCCGCTTCTTTCTCCAAGTCTGTAAGTTTTTCTATGATTTCTTTCATGTCTCTGAGTACGGCCGGCTTGTAAAAATACTTTGCAAAGCTTACTTCATAGCCAATTCGTATCTTCTTCTCATTAACAAAAGCATCAGGAGCATATGACAGTACTTCATTTTTCATAAAAGCATCAATGCCACCTTCATAAGTGAACGGAACTGTCTCAGTATCTCTTAATTCAGCATCAGCTTCCCCTTCAACTGGGCATGCCAACAAATCCCTCTCTGTAATATAAGGACGAATTCTTTTCAAGACACCAGATTTGAGCTTTGTGGCTTTTGCAAAAGCATTCCAATCATTCAAAGGTGTATCTTTAGGAACCGATGAAAGAGCTTCTCGCACTGATGCCATTTCTTCTTTTTTCCTAAATACACTTTCTGGTATTTCTCTGTCAGGGTATACACGCAAACGCAAAGGTCTCTCAACAGTAATCGACCAAAAGCCAAATTCATTATTATCGAAGACCATACTTCTTTCGCTCTCTTCCATTTCCATAAAAATTCGAACAATTTCCTTGCGAATTTCAGGTGTAAGCTCGCACCCTTTATCCCCCATATTCTTCCTCAAAGGAGACTTCATCTCGGATGCGTCAATTAATTGAATTTTCCTTTTTCTTCTTTCCTCTTTCCTATTCGATAAAATCCAAATATACGTGCTTAATGGTGTGTTATAAAACATTTTGTCTGGAAGAGCGATTATTGCCTCGACCAAATCATTCTCTATCATATATCTTCGAGCATTACTCTCTCCGCTACCTGCATCACCTGTAAAAATAGATGAGCCATTATGAACCTCGGCGATACGACTTCCCAAGTCCGTATCTTTTTTCATTTTTGCAACATTATTCAACAAAAATAGGAGCTGGCCATCACTCGTTCTCGGAATCATAGTCATTTCCTCACCATTTTCCATATATGTACTCAAACTTCCCACATGAAAATGGGAACTGAACATTGAAAACTCAATACTTTAGCCATGACAAATAGCTTCACTCC
>CAKSKB010000030.1 GCA_934464705.1 uncultured Clostridia bacterium | reverse complement strand
TATCTCGACCAATACGCCCAATATTCTTCGAGCGTTTTATACGGGTAAAAACCGCCGTAATACATATCTGTAAAGCCATATTTTTCTTTGAAATCGGAAAAATATTTGCTGAATCTTTCGCCGGAGTAGGTAAATCCGGCAGAAGTTGAAAGACCGGCGCCGGCGCCGATAATAACTGCGTCGGCAGAGCTTATTTTTTCGGCAAGCTGTGTTATTTTATCCGAGAAGCTTTTCGTAGATTCGTTTGTCCTCGTCCTTAAAAACATTGAAAATCACCCTTTCAACAGTTGAAGTTTTTAATTTTTCACGCACGGTATTTATCGCAATTTCCGCCGCTTTTTCGTTCGGGAAACGAAATTCACCCGTAGATATGCACGGAAAGGCGATTGACCTTATTCCATTTTGTTCTGCCAAATCCAAACACGAATTATAGCACGAAGCAAGCAGGGTGCAATGTTTTTCTGTCAGCCGACCGTTTACAATCGGACCTACCGTGTGCAAAATATAATCGCAGGGCAGATTGTATGATTTTGTGATTTTCGCCTTGCCCGTTTGTTCCGCAAAACCCTGCTTTTCCATAATTTCGGCACATTCAAGCCGAAGTTCAACGCCCGAAAAAGTGTGTATCGCATTGTCAATACATTTATGGCACGGCACAAAACAGCCGAGCAATGCGGAATTTGCGGCATTGACAATCGCACCGCATTTAAGCGTTGTAATATCGCCTTGCCACAGGCTGATTTTATTTTCTGCAAACGGCAGCGTATCAGAATCGGCTATGCCTTTTTCCGCAAGTTCATACTTCAAATATTCGTCTTGAATTTTTACAAAATCGCCCGAAATCGCTTTCGGTGTGCGGACATTCACAAGAGAGCGAAACAGATTTTTCCGTTCCGTTATATCACTCGGAATATCAATATCCCGGTACCTTTCGGATTCGCTTAACAGATATTTGATTAAAAATATCAGTCTTTCGTTTTGCGTCATAGCCTTAACCTCTTTTCCTGACAGTTCCAAAGCGGCATACTTCAAAGCAGTTGCCGCAATGCAGGCAATTTGTTTGATTAATTTCCGCTTTGCCTGCCGTTATATCAATACAATTTTGCGGACACACCGTCAAACATTCGTCGCAGCCTGTGCATTTATCTGTTATATAATATCCGCTTTTCACCTCGTCCGCATTGCCGAGAGTAAAGCGATAACGCTCAATCGGCTTTTTTGACAGGTCAAATATTTCGCCGCTGCCCTTATAAATTTGAAATACTGTCAATACCTTCTGCGATTCCTCGGTCGGATAGATTTCATACATATACGGATTTTTTTGCAGCAATGTTTTCAGCCGTTCTGTTCCAATCTCACGAACAGATCCGAAAACAGATGCCGAAACACTGTGCATAGTATCGCTGCCTTTCATTCCCGTAAGCGACAGATAACCGTGTGCCTTTAATCTGTCATAAAAGTTTTTGCCCCGTGCGGTCAAAAAATACAGTCCGTCACTGTCATAGTCCATAATATCAATGACGCAGGTCACGGGCAGATTATTTTTATCCACTGTGGCAACAACCGTTGAATGTATATCCTCGCAAACAGTTCTGAAAAATTCAATTACCGTCATTTTTGCAGACCTCCTCATACTGTCTATTATAAAATCATCGGGCGATTTTGTAAAGTACGCACATATTTGTGGCATAGTTACCGAAAGGAAACGGTCTTGACAAAATGCAATATGCAGAGTATAATATAGAATATACAGAATATAAAGTATGTTAGTTTCCAAATTATACTTTGGGAATGAGGAGGTGCACATATGGCAAAGGACTTGCCGGCTTGCCCGGTTGAAACAACGCTTATGCTTATATCCGACCGTTGGAAGGTGCTGATTATCCGTGACCTTTTAGAAGGTACCAAACGATTCGGGGAATTAAAGAAATCCGTCGGAAACATTTCTCAAAAGGTGCTCACTGCAAATCTCCGTTCAATGGAAGATGCGGGACTTTTGACAAGAAAGGTTTACGCAGAAGTTCCACCGAGGGTTGAGTACACACTGACCGAAACGGGTTACAGCTTAAAACCCGTGCTTGACGCTATGGTTGCGTGGGGTACGGAATATAAAGAAAAATCTATATAAGCCGAGAGAGCAAGTAGACATATTGAATACTTGCTCTCATATGTTTCAGAAATATTTAATTCCCCTATATTGCTTTATCCGAACCTTCTCAGTCCCAATTTCACATAATGTATTCCGTTTTTTATGCTGTGGTCGGCGCTTTTGGTATTAAAAGCAACGTGTTTTGTGATTTTGATAAGCATCTGCCGGAGGCGGAGACAAAATTTTTGATAAAAATAAAAAAGGATTGACATTTTATTCAAAATGCATTATAACAGCGCAGTCTCGTCGTAAGCCGGTTATCTCTTTTTATATAATACCAGCTCGGGGTTTAATCCGTCTTTTTCATAAGTACATACAAGCAGAAAATCCATATTTGCAAGAATTCCGAAACATCTTTCTCCGCCGAATTCGCATTCGAGCTGATTGCCGAGGTAGGTCTTTTTGTCGTCTAAAAATTTCACCGAATTGCCGCTTGGCAGCATATACTCAAGATTGACAAACTCTCCTGCAAGGGCGTTTAATTTTTCAACCTTTGGCATTCCTTCTATGTGAAGTTCGTTTATTTCGTTCATCAGCTGCTGTTTAAATTCCTCAAACTGCCCGTTATCGCTGAGCTCATCATAACGTTTCCAATAATCTAATTTCGGAAGCAGCTCCCTCAAATAAGAACGGGCCTGTTCCTCCGTAAAATTTTCGTTTGCCATATTTTTGACGCAGACATCAAACAGATCATCCATATTGTTATAGGTATAAGTTCCGTCGGAATAGCACCATTTGCAATAATCCTCATTAAGTGCGCCGTCGTTATCCCTGCCGAGGACTGCATCGTCTCCGAGCGGCATTCCGCAGCATTGACAGATAAGCTGTCTCGGCGAGCCTAAAAGCGTATTAATCGAAACATCAAATAATTTGGAAAGCAGTTTCAGCGTTTCCGTATTCGGAACTGTTTCTCCGTTTTCCCAGCGTGAAACGGCCTGCCTTGTAACAAATATTTTTTCTGCAAGCTCATCCTGCGACATACCGTTTTTAGTGCGAAGCTCGTATATTACTTCTTTTGTGTTCATATAAAGCACCTCCCTGCCATTACATTATAACAGATTGTTTTTAGGGGGTCAAGCAACTCGCTGTTGCGTTATATATTATACCGTTTGTCCGTTCGCGCATCAGACAAACGTTTTAAGTCCCGATTTCACATAGTGCACTCCGTTTTTATTGCATAAAACAAGATGCTTCAGAGGTCAAAACGGCAAGGTTATACACAGGCAGCCCATTTATATGTAAGCCTGATTTTTTCTGTAATCCGTCGGCGAAACGCCATAGTTCTTTTTGAAACAATGGCTGAACGAATACACATCGGAAAAACCGCATTGGAATGCAATATCGGAAATCTGCTTTGAGGTGTTCAATATTAACAGTTCTGCCTTGTTCAAACGAAAATCTCTTAAAAATTCATGCGGTTTCTTTTTGTATATATCAAAAAACAAACGTCTGAAATGCTTTTCGCTCACACCTGTTATTTCCGCAAGTTTGCTTATTTTCAAATCCGAACGATTATAATTCCGGTCCAGATAATCAAGTGCAGCTGCAATTTTATTCGCCGTTTTATAATTGATGCCGTCAAATGCGAGGTCATTGTAAAGCATACCTATTATTTGGCGTAAAATCCCGCTGCAAATCATTCGTGAACCGGGCAGATTGAGGCTGTATTCATTAACGGCTTTTTGAAACAATTTTTCATATTTATATGCATTTCGGTCGGAACAAACCGTCCTGAAAGGAAGCTTATGATTTGGCAAATCGTTGCGTTCATCAAAATTAAAATTGACCGCAATATATGAAACGAAATCGCATGAGCCGGCGCTGCTTTTGTCTATCGACCCTTTCGCTATATATGCGATCTGCCCTTTGTTTATATAAACGGTCTTTCCCTGTTTTTCATATGCAAGTGTTCCGTCTGTAACAAATGCAAAGCTGTCATGATTTCTGGGTTTTACGGAAACAAACGGCTTTTCATATGTTAATGTATCATGAAAAAACACTGCGTCATCAGTATATACCGCCGCTTCGGTCTGCATTTACATTCCCCCCGCTCACAGCTTTATTTTATTGTATCCTACGTGCAGGCCGCAAATGGGCTTGCTTCACACCGATTCTATGTTTTCATAAATTCCGAGCACGGATACCATCGATATAAATATTATAACATATATTTTTTTGATTTTCAAGAAAAAATGTCCGTTCAAAACAAATATTTTTTTTAAACATTTACATTTTCAAAATCCGTATTATAATAAATATGACAATTGTTTTTTGGAGGAAAGAAATATGAAGAAAGCTTTGGTTACCGGAGCAAGCAGAGGAATAGGATACGCAATTGCAAAAAAATTATCTCAAAAGGGATATAAAATTATTATAACCGGACGAAATATCGAAACGCTTGAACGTGTTGCGGACAGTTTGGGTGAAAATGCACTTTCGATGGCATGGGATGCATCGGAATTTGACAAGGCTGAGGAAAAGATAAACGAAGCTGCCGCTATGCTTGACGGTTTGGACATTGTTGTGAACAATGCCGGAATTTTTGCGCAAAGAGATGAATGGGATAAAGAAAGTCTTTTAAACACAACGGCGAAAGAGTGGCAGGATGTTATAAATGTCAACGCGAGCGCGGTGTTTTTTACAATGCAGGCGTCTGTCAGATACATGCTTAAGAATAATATTAACGGAAATATTCTGAACATCACATCGGTAGCCGGCGAAGAGCCGATCTACGGCGCATACGGAGGTTCTAAAATTCTTGCAACCGGGCTGACGCGCGGCTGGGGAAAAATGTTTGCGCCCGACGGTATAACAATAAACGGTATTGCGCCGGGCCCCGTTGCAACCGAAATGAATAACTGGCATGAAGGTGATTCAATGAAGCATGACAGAGTTCCTTACGGAAGATTTGCGGCGACAGATGAAATTGCCGAGCTTGCGATGTATCTTTTAAGCAAGGACGCAAAGATGATATGCGGCGAAACGGTTATTATTGACGGCGGATATTCAATAAGATAACACAGGGGAATAAATAAAATGAATGAAAGAATAGAAAAGCTTATTAAAAAAACCGTTTCGGGAAAGATGTATGTTAATCCTGTAAAGACGGAATATGACAGATGCGATTTGTTTCTGCCGCCCATTAAAATGTCCTGTAAAAGAGTGTGCGAGTATATAAGAAACCAGGAACCGCTGATTCTCCCCGAAACCTGCCTGACGGGGCTTATTGTATTTGACGGCAGCGTTGAAGGAGATATTTTCGGAAGGTCGGGACATGCGAATTTCGCAGCAGCTTGCAGCAATTTCTATAACAAGCCTGTTGACAATCTGCTTACATTTGAGTGGCAGCATTCCGCAGGGGATTTTGGGAAAATTATTAACGGCGGCATAATCGGCATTAAAGAGGAAATCGAAAAATCAATAAAAAATCATGCCGGAGATGAAAAAGCCGTACAGTTTTTGGAGACTCAATCCGACATCTGCGACGCGTTCATTGATTGGGCGGAGAAATGCTCAAAAAAAGCACTGACGGTTTCCAAAGCCACACAAAATCCCAAATATAAATCAAATCTTGAAAGATTATCTAAGGCGCTTAAAATTGTCCCGAAAAAACCTGCAACGAATTTTTACGAGGCGGTATTGTCGCTGTATATTTCCTACAGTTTGGTTCCGGACAGTATAGGTTTAATCGACCGATACTTATATCCCTTTTACAAAAAAGACACGGAAAGCGGCTATATGAACCGTGACGAAGCAGCCGGATATTTGCAGGAATTATTTTTGATGCTGCAAGCGAGAATACATATTTCCTCCGACAGGTTTTACCGAGGCGGCGAATCGCATTTTTGTGTCGGAGGATATCTTGAAAACGGCGAGGACGGGTTCAACGAGCTGTCAAAATTGATAGTTGATTCTCTCATGGAGCTGCCGACATGGATTCCGCAAATTTCGCTTCGCCGGACTTCCAAAACGCCGCATGAGGTTTTGCGTTATATGATGGATTGCGAGCGGAAGGACGCAAACAAACGCATTGCATTTGTCAATGATGAGCCGCGCATAAAAGGCCTTATGAAATATACGGGGCTTTCATATAAAAAGGCTGTAAACTACACAATGATCGGATGTAACGAAATTGCGCTGCCGGGCGGAATTGTGTTTGGCTTTGACCCGATGAATATCGTCAGATGCGTTCAAAACACATTCTTTGACAAAAGCGACGATATTATAAAAGCAAAAACTTTTGATGATTTTTACGATATATTCCAAGAAGAAATGTTTAAGGATTTATATAAAGCGGATAAAATAGGAAACGGCTTTCAGACCGTAGGCAACCGAGAGTTGAACCCTTAATGCCTTATGCCGGCAAATTTTTGCCCTTTTCGGCTTGTCGTCATTGAAAGGCGACAGCCTATCGGCTTCCTCCGCACCAAAAATGACTAAAAATTTTCTCACCATAAGGTGCATGCAGTTTTTACCGAGCTGATTTTTCTCAAGACAAGCAAGCGAACGCAGTTAATACGGTCGTATTATCAAGCGAGTTTGCGCAGTATTGGGGAAAATCAGCCGATAAAAACCATTGAGAGTTCGACTATCGGTTGCCTACGCAGCCGCGATTGTAATTTAGTCAGCAATATTTTGATTGACGGCTGCATAGAAAATGCAAAAAGCGTTACTCAGGGAGGGACCGACACCTATATTGCCGTAGGGCTGCTTATAGGCATTTCAAATGTGATAGACTCTCTTTCCGTGACAAAACAGCTGGTCTTTGACGAAAAACTGATAACAATGGAGCAATTGACCGATGCATTAAGGAACAATTGGAACGGTTTTGAAAATTTGAGGGAATATATCTTGAAAAAAGGAATGTTCTTCGGCAATGACGATGATTGTTCAAATGAGATTGCCAACAGATTTTTCAAGAGTCTTGATGATTGGAACACCGGCAATAACTATTTGAAAAAACCGCTGGTGTTCGGAAATCTTGTCGGTTATAATGAACATCACAAATTTTTCGGCAGCAATACCGGCGCCACGCCTGACGGAAGATTTGACGGCGATATGATAAGCTTTGGAATCGGGCAATCGGAAGGCAAGGACAGAAACGGGCTTACGGCATTATTGGCATCAATTGCAAAATGCGACCCATACTCTGTTTTAACGGGTCCGAGTGTGACAAATGTTCTGCTTGATGAGCAATTGGTTAAAAATGATGAAAACTTTGAAAAGCTTGTTTGCCTGTTTGAAACATATTTTGAAATGGGCGGAACGCATTTTCAGCTTACATACGTTTCAAAGGAGGATTTAATCAATGCCAAAAAATCTCCCGGCAAATACAAAAATCTGCGTGTAAGAGTTTCCGGATTTTCCGACTATTTTGTATTCTTAAACGAAGGCTTGCAGGACGAAATAATACAAAGAACCGCACACACAAGATAGGAGGCGTCAAAATGAATACCGCTGTCATTTTTGATATTCAGAGAAATTCGTTTGTTGACGGTCCCGGAATACGAACCACCGTTTTTTTCAAAGGCTGTAATTTAAGATGCAAATGGTGCCATAATCCCGAAAGCCGGTCGTCAAAGCCGCAGATAATGTTTTATAAGGATAAATGCAGGGGCTGCGGCAGGTGTAAAGGAGTTACTGAAAAAGATGTCGGATTTGTCTGTTTCAGCGACGCAAAACAAATCTGCGGAAAGAACTATACTGCCGAAGAAGTTTTCGGCATTATACAAAAAGACAAACCTTTTTATGAAACATCAAACGGCGGCGTGACGTTTTCGGGCGGCGAATGTATGCTTCAAATTGATTTTCTGTGTGAAATTTTAAAAAAATGCAAGGACAATAAAATACATACCGCCGTAGATACGGCAGGCTTCGTCCCATGGGAAAGCTTTGAGAAAATCATTCCGTACACCGATTTGTTTTTATACGACATAAAAGCGTTTAACAATGATGTTCATAAAGAATTTACCGGTGTATCAAACGAATTGATTTTAAATAACCTTGTAAAGCTCTCGGAACGCAAAGCAAATATTGCGGTAAGAATACCCGTTATTCCGACTGTTAATGACTCAATTGAAGAAATGAAGAGTATCAGGCATTTTCTTGCGCCGCACAGAATTACTGATATTAAGCTTTTGCCCTATCACAAGATGGGGGAACATAAATATGACGCGCTCGGAATGAAGATGACATCATTCAACATTCCGACCAAGGAAAAGATGGATGAATTGAATGAAATTTTTAAGCGCTGATAATTACCGATCGAAAAATGCTTTATATAAACAAAAACGCCCCGGCAACAAATTCGTTGCCGGGGCGCCAATTAAAGGAGAGACCGCTAATCGGTGATAAGCTTTGATAAAACAACCGCAGCCTGTGCGCGCGTCGCCGTGCTTTCGCCGTCAAATGTATCATCGGTCATGCCGGATACAATGCCTGCGCTCACGCAGAGGTCCACTGCCGATTTTGCCCATTCGGGCATTTCTTCTTTATCGGCGAATTTTTCAATTCCGCCGCTCTTTTCTGCCTTTTCAAGATATGTATATGCGTTTGAAATCACAACCGCCATCTCAAATCTTGTTATCGTGTCATCGGGTCTGAATTTTCCGTCAAAACCGGAGATTATTCCGGCATCCGCACACGCATTGACCGAAGATTCGTACCAACTGCCGCTTTCGACATCGGAGAACTTATCGCCCGAATTTTCCGAAAGCTTAAGCGTGCGTGCGATAAGCGCAGCAAACTCCGCTCTTGTAACCGCACGGTCTGGTTCAAACAGCTTTTCCGTAACACCGCTTACGATACCTGCGGAATACATCTTCATCACAAACGCCTTAGCCCAGTGAGTCTTGACATCGTCAAAGCAAAACTCCGCTTCGATGTTCGGAGATGTCGTGTCGCCGCTGTAGAAACCGTTGCTGCCGTTTTTGTTACCGTAAGGGTTGCCTCCGGAATTTCCGCCACCACCGGTACCGCCGCTGCCGCCGCCGGGCCGGTTATCATCGGGCTCGGTCTGCTTTGCCCGTTCATAAATAACCTGCTCGGAAAGCTTGGTAAGACCCAGACCTATGCCGTCCGCACCGCTTATTCTGACATTCTCGGAAATGTTTGAAATATCCGCCGCCGCTTTTGTCACGCTGACGAACTTGCCGTTTTCAACAAAGCCGACAAGCTTGGATTTCGGCGCATCCTCTATAATAAACGAAGCAGCTTTTGAAAGCGCATAAGCCTTATCGGTAAGCTTAACCGAGGTTATCTTTTCGGAATCGGCATTTGCAGGCGCAGCCGTTGCAGTCTTTGAATCTCCGAAAACGGAAACTGTCACAAATTCCTCATCCGACGATATAACCGTTCCTTCCGAAATTGCAAGAACCGCATTGTATGTGCTTCCGTCAACCGTAACGAAACCGCTGATTTTAAGCTTTCTGAGCGCTTCACCGGAAGGCAGCCTTACAGATACATTATCAGTGTTTTCGGGAACACTTATATCCAGCTCACCCATGAACGGAAGAACCGTGTAGTTTTTGCCCGATTCCAAATTCTCCGGATTTTTATTGACGGAGGCTTTGAAATCATCAACTGCCGTCAGAAGCTTTTCGTATGAGTCATACTTTTCGCTTTCGCTCTTTGCAGCGGAAGCCGCCGCAATCGCCGCTTTGAGTGCTTCGTGCGAAGCTTCGGGAGCGTCTGCAAAACCGCTGCCGACACCCACGGTGCTTTCAAGCATTTCAGCTTCGCCGCAAAGCGATTTAATAAGCGAATCAATCGTTAAATCAGAGTTAACCTTAACTTTTTCGGTCGTGAGCATTTCGCCCTTTGCGCCGTTTCCGCTCACGGGAGTGATTTCCGCATAGAGATATTTTTCGCTGTAATCACCGGTGAGAGAAGTGTCGTGCTTGCCCAAAATCTTTTCAAAATTTCCGTTTTCGCTGTCGCCGACGAACCAGTCAATCTTTGAAAGCCCTTCGGTTGTACCGGCATAATCGTAGCTTAAAGCCGGAACGCCGTCTTTAACGGTTATGTAAGCCGAAGAAAGGGAAGGTTTTCCACCATCGGTCAGAGAATTTGTGCCGATAGCTGAAAAATCAATGGCACGAAAGTCCGGTGCGGCTTTTTTGATTTTTTCAAGACCCGACTCCGTTACCGTAAAGTCTGTTCCGTAGTTTTCAAAAATACTTCTTGAGCTGAGCGAAACATAGTTATTTTCGTCTATCGCCTTGCTCCACTCATGAACACCGGTTGAGGAGCTTGCGCCCTCGAATACGGCGTTATTCGTAAAGGAATTAGTATAGTTCGGAGCATATTTTGCAGCAAGCTTTTTGAGCTGCTCGTACTGCTCGGGAACCTTCGGGTCAAGGTCTTTTGCCTCGTCCCAGAAGCCGCATTCCAGAAGTTCGATGTAAGGCTCCCACTCGGTATCCTTGCAATAGTTTTTCCATGCATCGGACACCTTAAAGTTCTCGTCAACAATTCCGTTATTGATAAGAGATGACTTCCACCCCAGGCTGCTTGAATACTTATCGAAAAGAAGGAGGAACCATCTGATTTCCTGCCAGTTTTTGGTGTAATAAGGCTGCATTTCCGCAGTCGTTGACCATGTCTGGAACTGCACCGCAAACGGATTGTCAACAAAAATATTGTTTGAAACCCTCATGTACTGACCGCCGTGCGTCTTAATCGAGAAATTCTGACCACCCATGGAGGTCGGGAGGGTTGCCTGATAAAACACATTGTCGTGAATATAGGGGCTTATTGCGCCGTCATCGGCAAAAATCGCCTGCGCCCAGCCGTTTGCGTACTTTGACGCATGGCTGTAAAAATAGTTATGGTCGATTTCAAGACCGATTGAAACGGGCGTTCTGCCGAGGTAAATCGAGCCCATATCACCCGTCCAGCGAGTACCGTTGTGGATTGCATTGCCGGTAATTCTGTGACCCATACCGTTTGTTGCTATGAGGTCGCCGTCGGAATCGCCTATATCGCAGTTTTGGATGATGTTTCCGAAGCCGTTGAGAATAACCGTGTGCCCGTATGCGCGCTTCACTGTGCCGCATTCTCTGAAAATCGAGTTTTTAAGCGTGTTGTTTGCTTTCGTAACGGTTTTGGGGTCGCCTCCGTTTATTGAAACAAACCCTACCGCACCGTCATACGCAAAGCAGCCGTCAAGAGTGTTGTTTTTTCCGTCAATGCTGCTCATTGCATTGAAATGCTTGAAACTGCAATCCTTCAGCGTTATGTTTTCGGGTGCGTTATAAAGCGAAAAAGGAGCATTCCGCACGCACTCAAAATCAATGCCTTCTATGTTGATGTTGCTTGCGCCGTTCACCAGCAGCAGCTGACTTTCGGAAACGGGCAGAACAACCTCGGGGGTTTTATCGCCGTAGGGATAGAAATAAAGCGTTTTCGTTTTTGTATCGATATAGCTTTCGCCGGGGCAGTCAATTTCCTCTAAAATATCATAGAACCTGAAAAGACCGTCCTTCTGCGGATAATAATTCTCTTTTGCGGGCATGGTTACAATGTTGTTTTCTACCGATGAAATCTTGTAGTCCTGATATGTCCAGGTTGCGCCCGAGGTCATATGACCT
Source organism: uncultured Clostridia bacterium (assembly GCA_934464705.1). Lineage (GTDB taxonomy): Bacteria > Bacillota > Clostridia > HGM11514 > HGM11514 > CAKSKB01. The sequence continues at coordinate 3,880 of CAKSKB010000030.1, read as the reverse complement.
ACCGCGCGGACGCCCGACACGTCTGCCCAGCGTGATGCGTGCTCAGAAACATTTTTTTCAAGGGTGAGGGTTGTTTTATCGTCCGAAACCGCAGTGATTTTCAGTTCGTCCTCATCCTCGTTCGGCCACTGCGCACGCTTCAGGCTCTGACCGTTCACGACCGGTCTTACCTGTGTTCTGAAAATGGTTGCGCCGTTGCCCTTTGCGTCATTATCATGCGAATACTCGGGAATTTCGGGAATTTCGGAATAATACTTCCCGAGGTCGACCGACAAAAGCTTTGACTTTGCCGCACTGTCATAAATCCTGCCGAGCACAGCCTCATCAGTAACCTTTTTAATCTCGTCCGACGGAACGGTTTTGCCGCCCGTGAAGATAACCTTTTCGCCGTTATATGCAGCATAGGTTACGGGGTGGGCTTTTGAGCCGCTGTCCTCGCTTGTAAGAGTGAATGCGGAATTTCTGTAATACTCGCCTCCGCGGATATAAACCGTAATATCGCAGTTTTCGGCGTCGCCGTTGGCAATAAGGCTCCTGACCTTTGCTCTTGCGCCCTCAAGCGTTGCGAAGGGAGCGGTAATCGTTCCGCTGTTTTCATCACTGCCGTCAGCCGCCACGAAAAAGTCGATTTCGGCAGGCAGTGTTTCGCTGCCGCCCGTATAATATTCCTTGCCCTCAACGCCGTCAATATCAGTCGGTATAACAAGTGCGCGGACATACTGCCCCGCGCCCGTACCGTCCGCAGTAAAGGTCTTGCCGTTTGCGCCGCGGATTGTCGTCCAAGCTTCCTTATCCTTTGAGTACTGCCATAAAACAGTCGTTTCGCCCTCGCCGTATTCGCTTTCAAAGGTATACGAAACGCGATACTCTCCGCCGGAAACATTTATTTTAAGATCCGAAACCGCAGGAACCGTTCTTTTTGACGCAATTTTCTTGGAATTTGATACAAACTCGTCACACTTTTTGTTTGTAGCCTTGCTTGAAGGCTGCGCCTTAAAGCGGATGTATTTTCCTTCCGAATCACCTGGAATTGTGTAATCCTTTTCGTTTGAAGCATCCGTCCAGTTTTCGTTATCGTCCGAAAGCTGCCACGTGTAGGCAATGTCTTTCAGAACGCCGTCCGCATCGGAAACCGTGCAGTCGGCGGAAACCGTACCGTCAGCCATCGATGCGCCCCTTACCGAGCCGCTTTCGATAGCGGGAAGCTCGGGGTAGATTGTTTCAACTATCTTAAAATCGTCAATCCATACCTTGTCGGCTGCCGAGGTAAACAGGAAGAACACCGCAATCGTCTTTGTTGACGGCGTTTCCATGCTCGGCGACGCCCTGAAGGAATACGAAACCTGCTGCCATGCGGTGCCCATTGCACCCACATTTCTTATACTGTTATCGTACATTGCGGTGCTTGTTCCGTTGAACGGGTCGCTCGCTTCGATACCGAAAAGCCAGCTTGCGGTTGAGGTTGCTTTAACCTTGTAGCTTACGGTGTAAACCGCGCCGCGCTTTATAGTGAGCTGCTTTTCGTAGCGTATTCTTGACTGAACCGTAGCCGGAGCAACGGAAAGCGCACCGTTATCTATTGCCCTTGTTCCGCTGCCGTTTATAACGTTCGACCAGTTCGCAAAGGGATTTTCGCCGTTGAAGTTTTCATCGACGATCGTCTGAACCTTATTGTAAGCCGGGTCTGTTACTTCTTCATCGCCGGGGTCATAGCCTTCGGGAAGCTTTTCCGTCACGCTGAAATTACCGAGATAAAACGCAACATCGTCATAATTTACGGCGTCGTTTCGTCCGTTTGAATTAACCTTTATGTACATATTGCTCGTCGCAACAGACTTAAGTGGTTTGCCCTCGGAATCCTTAAGGTCGGTAACGGTGAAGGTGTAATCCTCGTAGTGCGTTGCCCAGAAGCTTCCGTTTCTGTAGCCGAATTCGGAAACATCCTTTACCTCGTTTTCATACGGCTGGTCTTCCCTGTTGCTTTTGAACTTAACCGAGATTTTGTTTGTTCCCACATTGAATATGAGCTGCTGACCGCCCGAAATGTTTGTGCCCTTGTAGTCGTACTTAACGGTGTAGGTTGCACCGTTTACGAGGGTTGTGCCGGGGTTGTAGCGGAGGCTCACGAAGGGTCTTAATGCCTGACCGCCGCTTGTCGGGTTAAGATGAGTGATTTTGAGAAAGCCGTCATCGGTTACGAGAGCCTTTCCCGACCAATTTGAAATGCTTGAGATCGTCCAGTTGCCGAGTTCCGCTTCGGTGAAGGACACGCTTATGTCCTTCGCCGAAACAGTCATGCCGGAAATCAGCATCACAAACGCAAGCAGTAGTGCCAATGTCTTTTTCATTGAATTCTCCTTATTCGTAAATAACGGGTCTGATTGTGTAGTCTGTTCCTTCAACGATTGCACCGCCTATAAGCCTTACCGCAATTGCCAAACCTGGCGCAGCATCGCCGCACTCAAGCCTTAATGTGTTCCCGGAAACCGGGTCTGTTACATCAAATGCGTATTTATAAGCATTGCCGTCTGTGTAGCTGTTGATTTTTGCGTATGCAACAGCAACGGGGCCGGTGTATTCCTTTGAGCTTCCGTCCAAAGCCGTGTATGTAAAAGTCTGAACGGCTGCATTTGCCTTTGTTTCGCTGCCGGAATCGATTGCGGGCGAGCTTGCCGCCGCTTTTTTATAAGAAACCTCGATATCGGAGCAAACCATGCTTTTTGAAATTGAAAGCTTGTTGTCCTTTGCGTCATAGGTGTTTCCGCCGTATTTAACGGATTCCAGCTCATAGCCTTCCGCCGGGGAGAATGTGAAATCAAGCGGCGTGCCGGTTTCAACATCTTCCAGAGCTTTGCCGTCCGAAAGTTCCGAGCCGTTTACGGTAACCGTTCCCTCACCTGTAATTTTAGCCGTGAGGGGTGATGTTTCCCTTATTTTAAGATTCCAGAACCCGAATGCGATGCCGTCGTAGTTTATATCGTCGCCCCTCTTTACGCCTTCGCCGTAAACGCCGAAGTTCATGGCTGCAGTTGCATCTTCCGAGTCGTTAATCTTATTGAACTTTATTGCGTAAGACGCCGACTTTTTTTCGTTGCCGCTTGCGGAATAGTATCCGAAATCGGATGCCGCTATGTTCTGCGCCGTCTTTACTCCCTTTGAAGCACTGTCCTTGAATATTTCGGCATTAAAGCCGCTTCCGGGGGTGCTCATGAAAAATCCGTTCTGCGTTACCATGTTTTCGGTATAAAAATCATACGAAATATAGTATTTTGCGCCGGCGTGAACGGTAATTCCGTTTGTGTCCGCCGCGGAGAACTTTGAGTTCTGCGCTGCCGCCGAGCCGGGGTTAATGTTATAAAAACTGAGTGCCGAGTAAACAGCGTTGTCTTTTTCGATGTTTCTTATCTTTTTGTTGTTCGTATTCCAGTAATTTGCGGATGCAAATTCCCAGTTTGCGGAAATTCCGTCATCGCCTACGAAGCTGCTTTCGTAAAGCGGAGCAACCCCCGTTTTGGGCGTGAACACAACATCAAGCGTTGAATTTCTCTGTGCGCCGTCGATTACAACGCCGTTTCCGTAAACCTTGTATGTTTTGCCGCCGTAGATTATGCTGTCGATTTTCTCGCCTTCGCCGGGGAGGAACGTCACATTAAACGAAGCGCCTGTCTGAACATTTACCTTTTCGCCGTTTGCAAGCGCAGTTCCGTTAACCTTGATTGTACCGTTTCCGCTGATATTTGCGGTTAAGGGAGAGAACTCCCTGATTTTAACATACTTTATGCCAAGCGAGCCGTTTGCCGCCTGACCGCCGAGCATGTACATCCAAACAAGCGCATCCGCATATTCCGCAGGCTGCGTGCACTCCGCATCGCTGTAGAAC
>CAKSKB010000029.1 GCA_934464705.1 uncultured Clostridia bacterium | reverse complement strand
TGACGGCGGTGATTCCGGTGGGTAATATTGCATAGTTTGTTTTCAGTGTTGGGGAACACATGAGGGGAAACAGGCTGACATATATTTTGTAAATCTTCGGCAGTGAGAATTTTATCAGTTGCATTTTACCGTAGGAGCAATGATGAAAGCCGCTGTAATGGATTCGTCTATGTATTATATTTATGGCATGGTTAAGTGGCGAATTTTTAACTGATCTACCAAAATACGCATACCGCTAAAAGCGGTATGCGTATTTTTTGTGCCACTTTTCGAAAAACACCTTTGGATTTTGACAAAATTAAAGGAAAAATTTTCAAAATATATTGACATATGTGTAAATTTGTGTTAAAATATATCCGTAAGTATGATTGTTCTGCAAAAATGACCATAAGCATAAAAATCGGAACTTTTTTGACGCTGCCGGCGATAAGGCAAAGGGATGGTTTTATACATTGCTGGTCGTTATTGTATGTATAATTATACTTGGTATCATAAGGAGGCAGGCTTAAAATCAAAAATATACTGCGTTTTTTGCATTTCGCCCTTAATTACTGCAAATAATCGCATATTGTTTGAGATTTACTAAAGCTTTGCCGGCACTCGGCACAATCAACCATTACTTAAATAAAATCGCCTTTTATTTCTACAACAACTATAATGGTACTTTGCTGACCGAAAATAATCGTTGCCAAAAGATTATATTTGTAGTTTTCTGCGGACGGGTTCTCCCTAAACCCTTAAATCCGGGGAATTACATATTTAATCTTTACGGCAGCGTATTGACAATTAAAAATATTTACATAGAATAATCCGCACTGCTTTGGCAGTGCGGATTATTAAATATATTCAGATATTTTTTCTTTAGCTTTCTCTATAACACTTATAATAAATTCCGAATTGTGCGGATAACTGTTGAATGTTAATTCGCTTTCAGCAATATCCTCAATCATTTTAACGGTTTCGCTCTGACCTATGTATTCCGAAAGTGTGTTCAAAATCCTTATATCCTGAAGTGCTTCAAAGAAAACCATTGCGCGAAGACTCATATACGGTCCCTTTTCCCCGGGATATACCGAAAAAGAATCACCGGAGGGGAACACCTTATTTGCTGAGCTTGTCATATATGGATTAATTGTTTCGGTACTGCAGCAGCTGTTGTAAAAATTATACCCCCAGTGGAGAAAGCCTTTTATGTTATACTTAAACATCTGCATACCTATTATACGGTTGCGGTGCGACGGCATTGCCATAAGTCGGTTGCTTTCTTCGCCGTATACACACCAGCAATAATACGCCCATTGCTCCTTTACATCGTGCTTCAGAAATTCCTCAATGCACCCGGTTATCGTAACCGGACATTTAATAAGCCCCTGAGCATAAAAATCGTATTCCGAAACGGCGTCAATCGTTTTTATATTCCCGAGCATTGGCTTAAGCAAATCATATGCCGCCTTATACTTGTCAATTTTTTCAACCGACGGTTCATCCGAAATGTGAAAATACAGTTTATCGCAAAGCCCTCTGTTTTCAAAAACATTGATGATTGCAGGAACATACTGCTTTAAAAATTCGCTGTATTCTTCACTGTCCGCCTTGGTGTTCCAGCCGAATTTATGTTTGCCGTTAACGACTATCGGCGCTGCAAATTCGCTGCCCCACTGCGAAAACAGATGTGCAATCTCAAAATACTCTATTCCGCATTTGAGACATATATTGATATACCTTTCAAGCTTAGCAGAATTAAATGTATACCGTTTTGTCTTCTCGTCATATGACACATCAATAAGCGAAACATTCTCTCTGTAAATTCCTTTTGAAGTATCGAGCGGCGGAGTGTGCACGGGCGTTAAAATCATATTTATCCCGAGTTTAGCCGCGGTTTTTATGTATTTTTCAATCAGATTCCAGTGCTGCTCCGAAAAAATCCCGACATTATGTGCAGACGCAATGCAGTCGAGATGAATCCACTGTGTGTATGTTATTTTTCTGTCGGACAGTTTTTTATTAAGGACATCAACTTCAAAATTACAGATGTGCTTTTTCGACGTGAAGTTTTTGTTTTCCATTGCAATTGAAAATGCATCGCAGGTGTTTAGTTCAACTTCAACGCTGTATGTTCCGGGAGCAAAGTTTTCCGGCACATTAAGTTCAAGCCATATTGCCGATGTGCCGTACGGAGCGGTTATTACGGTGCTTTCGTCAATCGGGACAAGTATATCCGGCATAATTCCGTTTTCCCTTGTAAGAAAGTTTTCGCTCTTTGTGTCCGGGACGACTGCCATATCCATGACCGCATTTTCAACCCGATAAACAGTTATAAGGTGTTTAAGTTCAGAATTAATTTTGACTGTATACCAAAAGCGTTCGTCGGTTTTAATGCCGATTTGGCGGTTATATCTTTCACCCGAAAGAAGCACGGCTTTTGACCGTGCTTGCATTTCGGGAAAATCATTTCCGTAGATTTTTTGAAGAGAATCGAATTGTTTAATTTCGTAAGGCATCGGAACTCTCCTATTTTATATAGGTTTTAACTGCTTTTTCTATGCCTTCGGGTGTGGAAAGGTCACATTCAACGCTGTCTACCATTTCCCATCTTTCGGTGTGGGTGAGGGTTTCGCCGGGATTGAGTTTTTTAAGCTCGCCGACGCTTTCCATTTCAAGCATAAGAGCGTTGGTATATGTTTCAAACGACATTCCGCCATCCGGATAATTGCCGTTTTCATTAACATCAAAACGCTTTATGAACATATCGCCGTCAAGAATATATGCGGCAAAGCCATGCTCGCTGTTAATTCCGAATTTTATCGGGTGGTCGGCATTCGGGTTCTGCTTTAAGGTGATATATTTGTCGCCCCAGTAAACCCTTTCATCGGTCATTCTGGTATAAGGCCACAGTGCGAGCACGCGGTTTCCGAGGAGCCCCGTATCTTTTGTCGGCTGCGGAACAATTTCGATTCCGCCCCTGTTAAGAACGGAAAGTCCCCATGCGGCAAACTCAACATTCCATGCGCCGAGGTTGGTGATGTAATGGTCAACGGTTACATTATTGGTATCCGGGCACATGGTGATTTTCATTTTCATCTGAATTTGCGTCCATTTCTGCGGCGGGGGAGTGAGAATGATTCCGTTTTCTATTTTCTCAACCTCAACGGGTTCGTTATCGGGATAGTACGATCTCGGTCTTGCTTCCGGGCTTGTCCACAGTCTGTGACCGCCCCTTATATACCATGCCGTACCCTTTCCGTAATGCTCGTCAAAATCTTCACCGTCAAGGCTTGAAACAACCTCTGTATCCTCGCAGAACATATTTGTTCCGCCGATAAGCCCGAACCTTATAACTCTCGGTCCGAAATCAAGCGTTGCATAAAGCTCAATCGAGCCGTTAGACAGCTTAATACAGTTGCCCCAGCTTCCGTATGTGACCTTTTCTATATTAACCATTTTAAAAACTTCCCTTCATATATTATTCTTTATTCTTTTGTTGTCATCAGGCCGTAATTGCCTTCTCTGCGCTTGTAAACAAGGTCAATACTGCCCGTTTCGCCGTTTTTGAAAAGGAAAAACTGATGGTCAAGCAAATTCATCTGCATGATTGCTTCTTCAACCGTCATCGGTTTTACGATAACGGGTTTAATCCTGACAACATCAAATTCCGTTTCTTCATCGATAATGTCAAAAGCGTCCTCAGCGAACTTGATTGCGCCGTCGCGAAGGCGTTTTTCAAGCCTTGTTTTGTTCTTGCGGATTTGCCTTTCAAGAACCGAGGCAACCTTATCGATAGACGAGATGAAATCAAAACCGCTGTCTTCTCCTCTGAACACAAAGCCGCCGTTATTTATGGTGACTTCAAATGTTTTTCTGCCGCTCTGCTCTTTGAACATAACATCGCAGATACAGTCGTCGGGGAAGAATTTTGCAAGCTTACCAAGTCGTTTTTCGGCTTTTGCCTTGATGTCGTCTGTTAATGTACAGCCTTTTGATTTGAATATTAACTTCATAAAATCAACTCCTAACGGTTTTAATTTTTATTACACTTTTATTGTAACACACTTATTGGTAAATTGCAAGATATTTTACAAAAAAATATATAAAAAGTTGTTCAAGCAGTACAAGCGCTTTTGTGTCAAAAATGATTGGATTTTTTGCGTCCGAGGAAAAAATTGCAAAGTTAATAAATTGGAAAATTGCCCAAATTCAGCGAATTTTCGGTTTTTTAAAAATGCCTGTGGTAATATAATGCAAATTTATTCTATTATTGTGTATTTGCATTCGATGTGCCCGATGATATAATGATAATATACTATTATATCAGTAATGGGATTTATTGAGGAGCGGAAGATTTTTATGAACAATCATATAACGCTTAAAAAGGTTAAAGAAAGGCTTACGGAGGCGAAGCTTGAATTTAAGGCGCTCGATTTGGGCGGCGGATTCTGTATAATCTGCACTGCGAGGGGCGGAAGAATACTCGGACCTTTTGAAAATGAGGACGGCGAAAGTCTTACATGGCTCAATCCTGCGTTTGAAAGCAAAGAAAGGTTTGCCGAATTTCTTAATGATGATGACTGGAACCTCGGCGGCGACAGAATGTGGTGTCTGCCGGAAATGCCGTTTTTCGTTAAGAAAAGGAACGACTTTTTTGATACATATGTTGTGCAGAAGGAACTTGACCCCGGAAACTATGCGCTTGATTCCGACGGAAAATGCGTGAGCATGGGGCAGTCGGTTAGGCTTAGTACATTTGAAACAGGCGGTGTCGTAAAGGAGTTTACGCTTGGAAGGGAAATAAGAAATGCCGCAAATCCTCTTGATAATTCGGACAAAGCGGCAGAGCTTATGCAGGGTGTGAAATACTGCGGCATTTTGCAGACGGTCAAAATGAATGTGCTTGATTCCGATGAAACGCTTTATCTTGAGCCGTGGCTTCTGACGCAGATTAACCCGTCGGGAAACTTGATTGTTCCAACTGTTTCAAAAGCGGAATATATTGATTACTACGAGCCTGTTCCGCAGGATTACATAGATATTAAAGAAAAATCAACACGGCTTAAAGTTACGGGTGACCTTAGGTATAAGGTCGGATTCAAAGCCTCGCAGCTTACAGGCAGGAGCGGTTATATAGGAATGCTTTCGGACGGAAGGGCGTATCTCTTTTTCAGAAATTATTTCAATAATCCGTCTGCTGTTTACTGCGGCGACCCGTATGCAAAGCCGGGACTTTACGGCTGTTCGCTGTATCTTTATAACGGACATACGGCGCAGGGCGGATTTTCGGAGTTTGAGCACTGCTCGAGCACGGTTTCGGGGGATACGGGCATGAATGAAAGCTCGGAGCTGTCAGGTTATTATTTTTATATAGGTAAAAAGTCCGCTGTGGAGAAGATAGCGGAGGAATTAATATAAAGGAGGAAATTTTGATGAATACTGTTGAAAAAGCTTTTGAAGCCGCTTCGGAAACCTACGCAAAGCTTGGGGTGGATGTGAAGGCGGTGCTTGAAAAATTCGATAAAATTCCGGTTTCGATTCCGTGCTGGCAGGGTGATGATGTCGGCGGTTTTGAAATAAGAGGCGGCGGAACTTCGGGCGGTATTATGGTTACCGGAAATTATCCCGGAAAACCCCGTACCGCAGAGGAATTAAGAGAGGATATGGAAAAAGCGATTTCATATATCCCCGGTGCCCTTAAAATCAATCTTCATTCAAGCTACGGCGAGGGGTACGAGAAGGATATCGACCGTGACGAATACGCTCCGCGGCACTTTGAAAAATGGGTATCGTGGGCTAAGGAGAAAAATCTCGGGCTTGATTTTAACTGTACAACCTTCGGTCACCCCAAGGCTGCGGATAATCTCACAATATCGAATCCCGATGCCGATATAAGAAAATTTTGGGTAAGACACATGATTGCCGCAAGAAAAATAGCGGAGTATTTCGGGCGCGAAATGGGTCAGCCGTGCGTGTACAATACCTGGGTGCAGGACGGAATTAAGGATATTCCGGCGGACAGAATGAAATACCGTCGCCTTATGAAGGAGTCGTTTGACGAAATATTCAGCGAAAATATTTCGGAAAAATATTTGTATGACGCTCTTGAACCGAAACTGTTCGGCGTGGGTTCGGAAAGCTTTACGGTGGGGTCGCATGATTTTTATCTTCTCTATCACGGGTATGCGAGGGCAAACAAAATCGGCAATACTATTATGAATCTTGACATGGGGCATTTCCACCCGACCGAAACGATTGACGATAAAATTTCGGCGGTTATGCTTTATTCGGATAAGCTTATGGTTCATCTGACGCGCGGAATCCGCTGGGACAGCGACCATGTTGTTATAAACAGCGATGAAGTCAATTCGGTTATGCGTGAGGTTGTTTCGGCAGGGGTTCTGGATGACGCATTTATCGGAACGGATTATTTTGATGCAACCATAAATCGTATTGCGGCATGGACTATCGGAACAAGAACGACCAAAAAGGCGCTTCTTGCGGCAATGCTCGAACCGATGAATATGATTAAAGACGCCGAATACGAGGGCGATTTCACAAAAAGGCTTGCTCTTACGGATGAATTCCGTTCGCTGCCTGCAAGTGCGGTATGGGATTGGTACTGTATGTCGAAGAATGTTCCCGAGAACACGGAGTGGCTGGCGGATTTGAAAGACTATGAAAAGAAAGTAATGTTTAAAAGATAGGGCTTTATATGGATATAACACTTAAATGTGAGCAGAGAATAAACCCGGTAGGCACATCCGAAACTCCGTGCTTTTCGTGGATTTGTGAGAATACGGAAGAAAAGTATCAGGATTCATACAGAATTGTTGTATCCGAGGAAAACGGAGATACGGCATGGGACAGCGGAATGGTCAAAAGCAGCCGGAGCACCTTTATAAAATACGGCGGAAATGCATTGAAACCGCACACAAAGTACTGCTGGTTTGCGGAAATCGGAGCGGGCGGAAACATATACAAAAGCAATACCGCATCGTTTGTCACCGCTCTTTACGGCGGAGATTGGTTCGCCGAATGGATAGGATGTGAAAAGAGTCCGAATGCCCCTGCGTTTTTTAAAGAATTCCGCATTGATTCGGATTTTCAAAACGCTTATGCTTACATATGCGGTCTTGGGTATTTTGAACTTATCATAAACGGCGAAAAGGTCGGGGAAGATTATTTTGTTCCCAATCAGACGGATTACGATGATATTGAATATTCCGAACTTGCATACGGCTTCAGCGGAACTACCGAAAAAAGAGTCAAATATCTGGCATACGATGTTGCCGGGTACTTAAAAAAAGGAAACAACACCGTTGAAATCCGCCTCGGAAACGGCTGGTACAATCAGACGGAGAGAACAATTGAGGGGGAATTCTTATACAGCGGAGGGCTGAAAACTCTGTTTCAGCTGCATGCGGGCGATTTTTCGCTGGCAACCGACGGAACATGGCTGATAGGTGAAAGTCCGATTACATACAACAATATTTTCCTTGGGGAAACATATGACGCTTCGCTTGAACCAAAGTGGTTTCCGGCGAAAGTTACCGGCGCACCGAATGCAAAGCTTGAAATTCAGCTTTCGCCGGCAGACAGGGTTGTTGAAGAAATAACTCCGTCAGAGGTTTGCGAGAATACCTATGACACAGGCAAGGTGATTTCGGGTTTTGCGTCGGTTGTCTGCTGCGGAAATGCCGGGGATGAGATTGAAATTTATTATTCCGAATGTATTAACGATGACGGTACTCTCAACTTTACATCAACTGTCGGATATGAGGAAGGCGATAAATTTCAGATACAGAAAGATAAGTTTATTCTAAGCGGAAACAGTATTGAAATTTACACACCGCACTTTGTGTGGCACGGTTTCAGATATTTCAGAATCGCTGCAAAGGGTGCGGAAATCATCGGTGCGAAGGCGTGCAGCGTGCACAGCGCGGTTGAAAAAAGAGCGGATTTTGAATGTTCGGATAAGCTTTTTAACAAAATTCACGGTATGTATCTTAATTCGCAGCTTTCCAATATGCACGGCGGTGTGCCTATGGACTGTCCGCACAGGGAAAGAATGGGTTACACGGGCGACGGGCAGGTTTCGTCGGCTAGTGCGATGTATAACTTTGACACTTATAATTTCTATAAAAAATGGATTGCCGATATTGTCGGTACGCAAAATAAACTGACGGGATTTGTTGCCCATTCAGCGCCGTTTACCGGCGGCGGAGGGGGATATGCATGGGGCAGCGCAATCGTGATTGTGCCATGGAATCTTTATCTGCAGTACGGTGACAAAGACACATTGGCGCAGTATTATCCCAATATGAAAAAGTGGATATATTATATGAAGAATAAGCTTAACCGAAGCGGTCTTATTGACAGCGAGGAGGACGGCAGCTGGTGCCTTGGTGATTGGTGCATTCCGAGCAAAAAACCTTGGTGTTGTCCGCAAAAAGAAGACATAAAAATCCCTTGCGAGCTTGTAAACACCTGTTATTATATTCACTGTATGAAATTATCTGCCGAAATATGCAGAGTTTTAAATATCCCAAACGAATTTGAAGCGGATATAAAAGCGGCTTCCGAGGCTGTAAACAAAGCGTATTTAAATGAACATTATGCGAGCGGCATGCAGGGTTGCGATATTTTTCCGCTCCATACCGGAATTGTGCCGGGAGAAAAGCTCAAACCGGTGATTGAAAATGTGGTTAATAAGCTAAAAGAACAAGATTATCATTCAGATACCGGGATGTACGGTACAGAGTTTTTGTTTAAGGTTCTCGACAGTTTCGGCATGAACAGCGCAGCGTGCAAGATATTATCCAAAACCGATTACCCGAGCTACGGCTACATGGCAGAGTGCGGCGCTACCGCTCTTTGGGAAACATGGGAGGGCAACGGCTCACAAAGCCATACCGCTCTCGGCGGATTTGACTCATGGTTTTATTACGGATTGTGCGGAATAAAACCGTCAGCCGATGAGGGTGGATATAAAAAATTCAGTATATCACCGTTTTATTCCGAAAAATTGCAGCGGGCGTCAGCGGCGGTCAATACCGTTTACGGCAAGCTCTGCGTAAAATGGGAACGAAGCGGCGGAAAAATAAAGCTTCATGTAAAAGTTCCGTTCAATACTACCGCTGTTGTCTTTAACGGTGCGGAGTGGGTAAGGAGAAGCTGCGGAACATATTCATTTATAATACCGGAGGTGATAAAGAAAGTCAGGCAAAAAACAATAGCACTTAATTTTAACTAAACGGAGGAATTTATGATGAAAAAATTGACAGTTATGATTTTGGTATTAGCGCTTGCGGTAAGCTTTTTGGTTCCTGTCGGCGCTGAGGGCAAAATCGAGGCAACATTTTTATATGTTGCGGAAAACGGTTCCGATGCGGCTTCGGGCAGTATTGACGCCCCGTTTGCCACAATCGAAAAAGCGGTTGACGCTGCAAGAGGTATTGACGGTACGGTTGTAATCAACATCCGCGGCGGAAGATACGGATTTGAAAACACTCTTAACCTTACCGAAAAGGACAATGACCTTGTTATCAGAGCTTACGGCGATGAGAAGGTGACAATCAGCACAGCAAGCGAAATCAAGTATTCCGATTTCGAGAAAGTGACCGATGAGGCGGTTCTCAGCAGAATTGTTGATGAAGGCGCAAGAGGTAAAATTGTTTCCGCTGACCTTGAAAAACTCGGTATTCCGGATGTGGAGAGTGCAACGATTTTCGGAGGAAACATCGGAAAGAGCACTGAAGTTCCTGCGGCGATTACGTATAATGAAAGATATCTCACGCTTGCACAGTATCCGAACGGCGATAAATACACAAGCGTAGTAAGCTATGAAAATCCGGGCGACGCTTCAAAGGCTGATGACAAGGGTCTTATGGAAATCAGCTACAAGATTAAAGATGCCCGCACCAAATACTGGGCGGAAGCAAAGGATATGTGGGCGCTCGGGTGGTATGCGCACGATTGGGCGGATAACACAACGCCGGCTTCTGTTGACGCCAAAACCGGGGTAATAACAGCAAAAACGCTTGCGGCATTCGCAACAAAAACCGACAGCCGTGTGAGATTTATGAATCTTCTTGAAGAAATTGATGTTCCGGGTGAGTACTATGTAGACAGAGAAGCAAGAAAGCTCTACATGATGGCTCCCGAAGGATTTAAGGAAGGCGACTCCCTTTATTATACCGCAACAGATCGTGACTTCATTAACATTAATAACTGCAGCAATGTTACATTGCAGGGGCTTAAGTTTGCCGGCATAAAGGGTTATGTTATCAACAGCAAAGAAAACTGCAGAAATATTGTTGTAGATGACTGTGAATTAACAGGTATTGCAGGATTTGCCGCAATAAGATTTGAAGACGCCATGGACTGCAGGATTGAAAATACCTATATTCATGATGTCAGTGCAAGAGCCATTATTCTTAACGGCGGCGACAAGGAAACGCTTACAAGATCCAATAATACCGTTAAGAACTGCCATCTTGAAAGATTTTCAAGATGGGGTCACGCTTATATGGCGGGTATATACTTCAAGGGTGTAGGCAATATCGCTTCTCATAATGAGATAAACGATTCTCCCCACGAAGCCATTGAGTATCACGGACTTTACAATATTATTGAATACAACAACATTTACAGGGTCTGCACGGATTCGTCCGACTGCGGCGCAATTTACACCTATGACGGACTTACCGACAGAAACAACGAAATCCGCTATAACTACTTCCATGACCTTGAAATGATTGATACAAATAAGGGTATGGAAATGCAGGCGGTTTATCTTGACAATATGCATTCCAACACATTTGTTTACGGCAATGTATTCTATAAGTGCGATTCCGTTGCTCTTATCGGCGGCGGCAGAGATAACACATTTGTTCACAATGTAATGCTTGAATGTAAAAAGCCGCTTGTAATCGACGCAAGAGGCGATGGCTGGATGAATTTCCGCGAGGGAATATGGCAGTATCAGCTTATAATCGAGTCTCCATGGAAAACAGAACTTTGGCAGAAGACATTCCCGGAGGTTGCGGAAATGCTTGATAACAATCCGAGATACCCGATGAACAATATAATTAAGGAAAACATCCTTTATTCAACACCTGATATCAGCGCTGCAGATCTTGCGCTTAAGTACAGCGATATTGAAGAGTCCCATACGGTTACAAAGAGCGATTTCGTCGATTACGGAAATCAGAATTTTGCCCTTAAAGAAAACAGTAAGGTCTTTACGGAAATTCCGGATTTTGTGCAAATTCCGATGAGCGAAATCGGAAGGTATGACTACGCAAGAGAAGATAAATGGACAGAAAAGGGCGGTGCGCCGGCGCCTTCAGACGATACAATCAAGGTTGTGCTTGACGGCAAAAAGATTGACTTTGATGTTGAGCCGGCTATCATAAACGACAGAACAATGGTTCCGCTCCGTGCTATCTTCGAGGCTCTCGGAGCTGAGGTTGACTGGGATGACGCAAGCAAGACCGTTACGGCGGTTAAAGACGGCATAACAATCAAAATGCAGATAGGAAATGCCGTTATGACCAAAAACGGCGAAACGGTCACACTTGATTCGATGCCGACAATTATTGAATCGAGAACTCTCGTTCCCGTTCGTGCAATTGCAGAATCCTTCGGCAATGATGTGGGCTGGGACGGCGCAACAAAAACTGTATCAATAGCCGGATAAATCCGGTTAAAATAAATTAAATTTTTAAGGAGGACACATGGTATGAGAAGGCATTTATCATTAGTTTTAGTGTTGGCACTCGTGCTGACATCCGTATTGCCGGCATTGGCAGCCGGCGCAGAGGAGCTTACGGGCACAGCCGGAACCGTAGTTCTTTACAGCGAAGATTTCAACGATGCAAACAGCGGCTGGATTTGGGACGGAAACAGTATTTCCGGAAGAACGGTCGAGCAGACAACGCTTGAAGGCGGAAACGGAATATTAAAGTTCGGCTGGACTGCCGAAAGCCTTGTTAATAAAGACAAGGCAAGCGATTTCGGTCAGTATCTGACAAGAATGAGAATCAGCGGCAGTAACCGTTTTAAGTTCAAGTATATCGACGGAAAAACTTATAATTATTTTGTTGATTATATGGGCAGCACCGACGGCACCCTCAGCCAGTCCGGCATATCTCTTAATTCACACGGATTTCAGGGTATGAACGGCAGCGACGGCAAATCGGCTCTGATAAGTTACAAACCTGACGGTACAAAGAGCGTTGACGGTTTTCTTACATTTAACCTTAACACTAAAGATGGTGTAAGACCCGATAGGATTACCGGAACTTCTGAAAACGGCTGGAAGAGAATGTCTGTAAAAAACATCAGCTACCGTCTTGAGGAAAACGGGCTTCCCTATATAACATGCCAGTCATTCTACACTTGCTTTGACTATGCAAATAACCTTGCAAAAATGCTTGCTAATAACAAGCTTTACTGCGGTAAGGGCGTTAAAACAATTCTTTGGAGCACTGTAAGCAATACTGATCCCAATTATCAGTTTACAATCACCGAGGAAGACCTTGACGGAACGGAAAAAGGTATTGTCGAGGACGGAAAAACAAAGGCTGAGCTTTGCAAAACCTACTCGATTGCAGATGACTGCTCCGACCTTTATTCCGAAGCAAGAGTTAACAAAATCAACGAAGAGCTTGAAAAATATTATATTGCATTTGATAAAATCGGTGTAACCGCAGACGCAATGATTTATGAAGTTCCTGTAACAATCAACGGTGCAGCCGAAGTAAATGCGGTTGCAAACACCTATACAAATGAAGTGCAGACGATTAGCGCAAGCGGTAATATATCCGCAAACGATTACTTTGGACTTACCTTTACCGTAACACCTTCGGAAGGTAATGCAGTTAAAACGGTTGAATATGCCGGAAAAACACTTACTGCTGATGAAAACGGTACATACACGGTTGCACCCGAGGATGTTAAAAACGGCGGACTTGTAATCACAACCGAAACCGGAGCCGTAACTTCAAAGATCGCATATTCAAAGACAGGAAACGGCAGTGTTAAAATCGGTGAAACGACACTTGCAGAAAGCGAAAACGATGTTGAAAACGGCGAAAAAACCTTTACGGTTACACCGGCTGACGGATATGAAATTTACTCCGTTACCCTCGGAGAAAATGACATTCCTGTGCAGAACAAACTTGGTTTTGACTTTGCGGCAAATATAACAGGCGATACAACACTTTCCGTTGTGTTTGTTCAGAGAACGAATGTAAAGCCTACGCTTACCGTAAGCACACAGGCAAATGTAAACAACGGTAATTACAATGGACACGGGGCAGAGAATTCTAATGCAATTACCATGTATGCAACGGTTGATGAGGGCTACGGCTATAACATTTTAAGCTACGGTTATTACATAACAAATGCGGAAAACAACACAATTTCGCTTGCAGCAGAGCAAAAAACCGCAGACGGGAAGTTCGGTATTCTTGCTTTCGGCGCAGGCTTAACCCCCGGAAATTACACGCTTAAATCATTTATTAAGCTTGACGGCGGCGATGAAATTATCGGCGAAGAACAGCAAGTAACTATTAATGGATAACAGGTTTTCAGCTTTGGCGGCAGGAGTTGAACCTCTTGCCGCCGGGGCAAATACAAACGGAGGTATTCATGAGAAAAATAACGGCATTATTAATTTCATTGATATTAATATGTTCAACACTTATCGTAAGCGGTAATACCGCTGAGGTTTTGCCGAACGATATAGAAACTTTCGGTGAAAACAGCGGTACGGCCGGAACCGTAGTTCTTTACAGCGAAGATTTCAACGATGAAAACAGTGGTTGGAAATGGGACGGTAACAGCATTTCCGGAAGAACAGCCGAGCAGACAACACTTGAAGGCGGCAACGGAATATTAAAGTTCGGCTGGACTGCCGAAAGCCTTGTTAATAAAGACAAGGCAAGCGATTTCGGTCAGTATCTGACAAGAATGAGAATCAGCGGCAGTAACCGTTTTAAGTTCAAGTATATCGACGGAAAAACTTATAATTATTTTGTTGATTATATGGGCAGCACCGACGGCACCCTCAGCCAGTCCGGCATATCTCTTAATTCACACGGATTTCAGGGTATGAACGGCAGCGACGGCAAATCGGCTCTGATAAGTTACAAACCTGACGGTACAAAGAGCGTTGACGGTTTTCTTACATTTAACCTTAACACTAAAGATGGTGTAAGACCCGATAGGATTACCGGAACTTCTGAAAACGGCTGGAAGAGAATGTCTGTAAAAAACATCAGCTACCGTCTTGAGGAAAACGGGCTTCCCTATATAACATGCCAGTCATTCTACACTTGCTTTGACTATGCAAATAACCTTGCAAAAATGCTTGCTAATAACAAGCTTTACTGCGGTAAGGGCGTTAAAACAATTCTTTGGAGCACTGTAAGCAATACTGATCCCAATTATCAGTTTACAATCACCGAGGAAGACCTTGACGGAACGGAAAAAGGTATTGTCGAGGACGGAAAAACAAAGGCTGAGCTTTGCAAAACCTACTCGATTGCAGATGACTGCTCCGACCTTTATTCCGAAGCAAGAATAAACAAAATCAACGAAGAGCTTGAAAAATATTATATTGCATTTGATAAAGTCGGTGTAACCGCAGACGCAATGATTTATGAAGTTCCGGTAACCATAACGGGGGATGCGGAAGTTAACGCAATTGCAAACACCTACACAAATGAAGTGCAGACGATTAGCGCAAGCGGAAGAATATCAGCAAACGATTACTTCGGCGCAAGCGTGACAGTTAAGCCGAAAGATTCTGAATCCGACAGCATTAAATCAATCAAAGTCAACGGTTCAAACATCAGCATAACCGACTCGAAAGAGATGACATTTGAAATTGCTCCCGAAGATGCTAAAACGGCTTCAATCGAAGTTGAAATTAACATGGTTGATAAAACCATTCCTTCGGTTTCGGGCGTAACCATTAAAAGAAACAGCGAAAACAAAGATGTTATTGAATGCAGCTATACCTATGCATGTCAGGACGCGGATGCTTCTGAGGTTAAATGGCAGAAGCTTGAAGGCGATACATGGACAGACATTCCCGGTGCGGCAGGCAAGACATATACGCTTGCGGAAGCTGATAAGGAAGCAACGATAAGGGCGGTTGTTTCGCCTAAAAGTGCGGCGGGCAAAACCGCAGATGATGTTTTTTCAAACGAAATGTCACTCGGCAGCACCGCATTTTATGTGGCTGCGGACGGAAAAGATTCCAATCCCGGCTCAATCGACAAGCCTTTTGCGACGATTAACGCTGCGAAGGATGCGGTAAAATCAGCTATCGCCGCAGGATATGATAAATCTGAGATTTATGTTTATATCCGCGGCGGAAGATATCCCGTGACATCTACCATCAGCTTTTCTGCAGCTGATTCGGGCAACGAAAACACAACCGTTGTTTACAAGGCTTACAATGGTGAAAAGGTTGAATTTGTAGGCTCGCAGACTATTTCGCCAAGCAAAATATCAAAGGTTACGGATGAGGATAAGGATAAGTACGGCAACAAGATTTTGGACCGTATAATCGACCCTCAGGCAAAGAAAAATCTGTATAAAATCGATTTAAGCGAATACAAGGGCGAAATTCCGGTAATTTCGGAGCATGGCTATGGCGCAAAAATTAATTCTCCGATTTTTGATGCAAATTATCGCCCGATGGATGTGTTTATTAATAACAACAGGCTTGAAAGTGCACGCTGGCCCAATGCAACCGATAATGTTGCTATGCTCACTTCGGAGAGAGTTAACGGTCAGACTGTAGGATTTAAGGATGATAGCGGCAGAACCGCAAAGTGGAACGCTCAAGCGATTGCCGATGACGGTTATGTAGAACTGCATAAGGATCAATATTGGTATTCCGGCACATATAAACTCGGCTCGGTTGATGCAGCAAACAAAACATTTATTCCAAAATACGATCTTGGAAATATTACATCTGCTCATCCGTTTTTCTTCTATAATATTCTGGAAGAAATCGATATGCCGGGGGAAAGCTTCATTGACAGGGAAAATAAAATCTGTTATTTCTATCCCTCAACCAAAATCACTGCCGATGCGGATATTCAGCTTTCAACCTTTGATAAGAGCATGGTTCTTTTGAACGGTGCAAAGCATATTACATTTGAAGGTCTGAATTTCTCATACACAAGGGAAAACATTTTCTACGGAAATGAAGTTTCGGATATAAGCGTTAAAGATTGTGTAATATCCCATACCTCCGGTTGGGGCGGCACATTCTCCGGTTACAGAATCAAGTTTGACAGATGCCATATTTACGATACGGGCCACGGCGGTATAAGGCTTCAGGGCGGTGACAGGAAAAATCTGATTCCTTCGGACAGCTCGGTTACCAACTGCATATTCTCCGAGAACGATATGGTTCAGAGGGCTTATTCTCCTGCGGTTAAAATCAACTCAGGTATAGGCTTCACTATAAAGAATAACCACATTTACAACAATGCCCACAATGCAATATTTATGGAACACACAGGAATAAACGATGTTACAATTTCAAACAACGATATTCACGATGTTGTAACAGAGTACGGTGACGCCGCTGCAATTTATTGGTACAGAAATGTTTCATCGCTCGGTTTTACGATTAACAACAATTATCTGCATCAGATAGGTAATCCGTATTGCAAGGGCTGGTCACAGTCGATTTTCGGTGATGATTTCTGCATGGGTGCCGAGATCTATAATAATATCTTTTACCAGGGCACGCTGACGGAAGAAAACGGCGGAACTACCGCGAAGAGCTATCCGTTTAAAACAAACCAGGGGCAGTTCTTCAATGTTCATAACAACATTTTTGTTGACTCTCCCGCAGCCGCTTATTTTCAGGCAAGTGATAATTACGGCAAAAACAGTCTTGTAAAATGGATATTGTTCAATACGCAGACAAATAAACAAACAAAATCAGGAACGGTCACTTACGATCACGGTCAGGCATGGAAGTATATTAAGGACTTTGTTGATGATGAAAACTGGATGAAGCACTACGGCTACGATAAGGAAACCGACACAGCTTCAACAATCTGGGGAAATATGTTTAAGTATTTCAGTACCGAAAAGTATGAAAAGCTTAAAGCATATGCCGACGCAAAAAATGAGCAGGCATTGTTTGATGAGGCAGATTCGTATGCTCCTTCAAACACGAATAACTTTACAGATAATCTTTGCGTTAAGATTAGCAGTGCTGTGCCGAATACTACAAACGTCGGAGAAAATAGTTCGGCTATGTTCAAAAACGATACTCTTCCTTCCGGAAATTCCATGTTCAAGGAATACGGCAAAGACTTCTCGCTGACCGATGAAGGTCTTGCGGAAGTTAAGAAAATCCTTCCCGGATTTGAAAATATCGACACATCATCCATCGGTGCGCCGAATGATGTCGACGGCTTGGCTCCGAGTGTTTCCGATGCGCTTATTATCGGCAACGCAACAACGGGCGGTACGGTTAAGGCTTCGTACAGTTTTACTGACCCCGACGGCGACAAGGAAGGAAACTCAAAATTCACTTGGTACGCTTCTGAAAAGAAAGACGGAAAATATACTAAGATTGACGGCAGAGGTGCAGGAGAACTCTTTATTTCCGACAACCTTAATCTTGAAGGCAAATATGTAAAATTTGAGATGACCCCTTACGACAGCAACAACATCTACGGCGAAAAGATTGAGTCGGCACCGGTGTTTGTATCGGCTTCCGGTTCGTTTTCTGCGGACAAAACAGCGCTTTCGGAAAAAATAAGCGAGGCAGACGAGCTTATTAAAAATGCTGTTGTCGGCACGCAAGACGGTATGTATCCTCAGGATGCAGTCGATGCACTGAAACAAGCGTTCAACAGTGCGGCGGCTCTCCTTGGTGACGCATCGGTATATCAGTATCAGATTGACAAGGCAGCGAGTGAACTTGCTGCGGCTATCAATACATTCAAGCTTTCTGTGATTTCATCACTTGAGTTTATGAGTATTAAGCCAATCCTTGCTGACACCGAAAATTGGTACAATACTGACGGTAACCCCGGTGAGTTCAAGGACGGAAAGCTTATTCTCAACAAGGGATATATGACATATAGCGGGTCAAAGTACCTCAACAAGATATTCACATTCAAATTAAGGTTTGAGCCCACCGATGATAAGGCTGTTACTAAATTAAACGATAATAAATATTCACACAAAGTCAACAGCGCAGTATTTTTGAGAGCGTCCGATGATAAAACAATTATGTATGACAGAAAGAATACCGGTTATCTTTTCTGGCTGCATAATGATACTTTTGAAGCGCAGCAATTCAATCCGGAACAGACGCTGATTTCCGTTGATAACGATGTATTCACAGAATATAACAAGGATTATACAGTTGCCGCAGGAGTTTATGATGTCAGCGGAGCGGTAAGGTTTGTGCTTTATGTCGACGGAAAGCTTGCTTACGAGCACACATTTGAAAATTCGCCGGTAACCGGAAAAGAAGGTTATCTCGGATTTTACGGCGGCGGTGACGGAGATGTAAGAACAATAATCTCCCCCGCAGATGTAGACCTCACAAAGCTTAACGCAGCAATTGCGGAGGCGGAAGGCTTCCTTGCAAAAGCAGAGATCGGAAGCGGCTACGGACAGTAT
>CAKSKB010000028.1 GCA_934464705.1 uncultured Clostridia bacterium | reverse complement strand
GGGCACTTCTTTATATTGTATCAGTGTGTTAAATAATGTAGTCGTTTGAGTACATTTCGCTGCTTTTGTCAAGCAAATCCTGAAGTGTTATACTGTCAAGATATTCCGAAATAACTCTGTAGAGCCCTTTCCACAGCGGAAGAGTTGCACAGTCGGCGCTTCTCGGGCAGTCAACCGGGCTTTGCTCTGCACACGGCACCGGGGCAAGGCTTCCTTCCGTTACGCGGAGTATGTCGCCTATTGTGTATTTTGAAGGTGCGCGTGACAGCATATAGCCGCCCATATATCCTCTGTTCGTTTTGAGAAAATCGGTTTTGTTGAGCATCGGAACAATTTGTTCCAGATATTTTTTTGAAATATCCTGCCGTTTGGCGATGTCCTTAAGGGCTATATAGCCTTCGTTTCCGTGCTGTGCAAGGTCAAGCATCATGCGAATTGCGTATCTGCCCTTTGTTGAAATTTTCACTTTCGGTCACCTCTTGTCTGTCATACTACTATAATAACATAGATTTAGTAGGTTTTCAAGAGTTTTCGGCAAAAAAGTGCAGAAAATTATTCGCTCAGCGATTTTGCGAGGTTATTTGCCTCTTCCTCGGTAAATCCGTAAGCCGCAGCGGATATGCTGAGATTTTCGGTTTTGATACTGATGTCGTAGCCGCTTTCGGTTTCCGATACCGTACAGTATTTGCCGGAAGATTTATTGACAGAAAGCGTAATATAACATTCCTTTGAATTTTCAAACGAGGTGTAAAAGGTGTTTGAATTTTGTGCTCCGTCAATATAGACCTCCGCAGGCTTTACGAGTGAAACGCCGTCCGGAAGCATTGCTTTAGAAATCACATCATAACCGATTTTTTCGCAGTATTCCTCATAGCTTACAGCCGAAAATGAGGTGCTTTTTCTTGTGCCCGAGCCGCCGCCCGCCATGGAATCCTCCGAATGGGCGCTGTTTGCCGCATAAGCGGAATATTTGTTTTCGCCTGCAACGTCTGCGCACTTTTCGGCAGCGTCGAACGAATAAACATCCGCCTGTTCGGCGCTTTCCGGCAAAGTTTCTGAAACTGCGTAATCAGAAGCTTCGCTTGGCTGCACAGCGTTTTCGTCTGCCTTTGGCGGTTCGGGAGTTTTAACCTCTGTTTTCTCCGAAACGGAAACGCTCGGTTTTTCGGTTTCCTTATCGGGAGAAATTGCGGGCGCAGAATAAATTCGCTCGGTATTTTTTGCATTTTCCTCATTAGTTTCAGGCGTGGAAATTGTTTCCGAACCTTTTTCTGTATTAATATCTTTTTTGGTTCCTGCGTCCGTGCTTGTGTCTGCCTGCATAATTTTCATGGGTTCATCGGCGGTATCAATGCCATATAGGTATGCCGATGTAACCGTAACGGTGATTGCCGCAGCTGCAGCAACACATATTTTAACTGCCGCAAATACCCTTCGCGGCTTTTTGGGGGCTTCGGAAAGCACCCTGTTCAAGACATCGGTGGGAGCATGAATTTGTTCATTTGCCGATTTGTACATTTCTTTAAAATTCAATATCATCCCATCCTTTCAATATTTCTTTTAGCTGCTCTCTGCCTCGTTTCAGCCGTGATTTCACGGTTGACTCGTTGAGGGAAAGGCATGCCGAAATCTGCTTTACGGACATATCCTCATAGTAAAACAGGTGGACGACCGTTTTATACTTGAGAGGAAGCTTTGCAACGGCTGTCCATATTTCGCTGTACTCGGGCTGCTCAAAGCGGATTTCTTCGGTGAGAGGGACTGTTTTTTTGAAGAAAAACGCAGAAAATGTACTTTTGCATCGGTTTACGGTTACCCTGATAAGCCATGCCTTTACATGCTCTTCGTTTTGGAATTCCTTATCGGCTCGGATAAACCGCAGAAAAACATCCTGCGTTATATCCTCCGCCAGAAATTTATCCTTTGTCTGCGACAGAGCAAGCCTGTACACGGTGTCGAAATATTTTTCTGTAAGGCGGTGCTTCTGCTCTGCATTCATCATCGCCTCAGCCTCCTCTCATAAGTAATACTTCCGGGACGGTCAAAAGGTTTCAAATTTTTAAAAATTTCATATAATATTTTTTCTCCGGCGGTAAATAATAACCTAAAAGGAGAATTGATTATGTCTGAAAAAAACAATAATTCCAGCGAAAAAGACAATCAGATTAAGGAATTCGGTACCGTTGCAACAAAAAACAAACGCGGAAATATTCATTGCCTTAACATAATCGGTCAGATTGAGGGGCACATGATACTTCCGTCACAAAACAAAACAACAAAGTACGAGCATGTGATTCCGCAGCTTATTGCAATCGAACAGGACGAAAGCATTGACGGGCTGCTTGTGATACTGAATACCGTCGGCGGCGATGTCGAAGCCGGGCTCGCGATTGCAGAAATGATTTCATCTATGAAAACACCGGCGGTTTCACTCGTTCTCGGAGGCGGTCACAGCATAGGCGTGCCGCTTGCGGTTTCCGCCAAAAAATCGTTCATTGCACCGTCGGCTACCATGACTATCCACCCCATAAGAATGAGCGGCGTTGTTATCGGCGTTTCGCAGACCTTCGAGTATTTCGACCGCATGCAGGACCGTGTTGTTTCGTTTGTATGCAGAAATTCCGGTATTTCAGAAGAAGGTTTCAGAAATCTCATGCTTAAAACCGGGGAAATCGCAAATGATGTCGGCACGGTGGTATTCGGTGAGGACGCCGTGAAGGTCGGGCTTATTGACTCTCTCGGAGGTCTTTCCGACGCACTTGACGCCCTGTTTGAGCTTATAAAGGAGAAAAAGAATAATGATGTACTCAATAATTCCAAATAGCATAATATTCGGTGACGGTAACGAGCCGGATGTATCGTATATCCGCAGAAACGGGGTGCTGATGGAGGTGTCGGGCGGAAGCGTACGGCGCATAATTTCGACCGACCCTTCGGACTTTATAAGGTTCTCATCAGAGGTAACCCATGAATCTGAGGATTGAAACAAACACGAACAGCGTTACCATTGAGGCAAGGCTTGTCCATACAACAAGCTGCCCGGCAAGAAGTTCATCGCAGTCCATTTCGCCTGCCATGACCGAGCTTGAAACCGCAACGGGAGTTCCGAAAAGAGCCACCAGGGCAGGGAATTCCGCATTTGTAAAATTAACAATTCCGAGGCGTGTTAATATGACTCCCCCGAAAATTCCCAAAAGCGGAGCGATAAGCACACGAAGCGATGTTGCAAGCACGATTTGCTTTGCCATTTTGCGGCTTGCGCCGAAAGTGAATTTTCCGCCGAGAACGATAAGCGCAAGAGGCGACGCGGCTTTTGCCAGACTCGAAATTATCGAGTACAGCGCCGGGAGATTGTTTTTTATGGAAAACACGGGTTCTCCGCCAAGGTTTGGAATAACGCTTCTTGCGGCAAGCGTCAGAGCACCGAGCACAACGCTTATAATAAGCGGATTTGTGACGGTGTTTTTTGCTATTTTCTTAAGGTCGATTTTGCCGTCTTCGCTGTACATCGCAAGGCTGACTACGGCAAGAACATTGAACATGGCAATTATGAATGCCGACAGTATACCGACGATTGCGGTTGCTTTTGTTCCGCCGAGAGTTTCCGCCAGAACCATTCCGATTATTGCGTAGTTCGACCTGAATGTGCACTGGTGCACAACCCCCTTTTGGCGCGGGTCTTTTACAAAAGCCGCGGCTGCCATTCCGATAAAAAACAGGACGGCAACGGATATTACCGCATACCATATTACATCCGTGTTTATATCTGAAAACGAGCCTACGGAATATATGTTTATATAAAGCAGGCACGGAAGGCACAGTTTAAACATCAGCTTATTGCCCGTATCGAGAAAATTATCGTTCAGAAAGCCTGTTTTTCTTAAAATATATCCCAGAAATATCATGCCGATTATAGGCATAACGGCGTTGAAAGAATACATAAAAACATCTAACAAGATACCGCCTCCAGCATATCCGTTTCGGTGAAGTTTTCGCCGTCGTATATAACGGTTTTTATTTCAAAAGGTCTGAGTGCCGTTTCGTAAATTTTTCCTTCGGCATAAAGCCTTGCAGCGGTTTCGCATCCGTTTTCTTCTGTAATGCGGATAACGGTGTTTTTGCCGTCCTCTGTCTGCTTTACTGCGGTGATAAGCGCTCCGCCGCAGCTGAAAATGCTGTTTTCGGAAGGGAGTTTTCCGCCGTGGTTAGCTTCGCTTATAATGACCGGGGGATTGTTAAGCGATATTGCCTCATGAGCAATATCTTCAAAGCACAGACGAAACCGCCCCGCCGTTTCACCTTGGTCTGTATACTCATATTCACGTTCTTTCAGCTCTTCCGTTCGGAGGTCGCCGAAAATGCAGCTGCGAAGAATTGTAATTCCGATTTTCTCTCCGTCAAAACCGTATGCAAAGGCAGAGTCCGAGGCGATTGCGAAATCCTCTGTTTTTATCCATTCTGATATCGGGCGCTCAAATTCGCACTTTTCTCTTTCTATGAATCCGGCAGGAATTGAAACCGTGCATTTTTTTGCCGGGAATCCTATTTTAAGCGCTTTGTGCTTTTCGTTCCAGAGGACCTTCCAGCTTACATCGATAATATCGTCATACATCGTGATTGTCTGCTCAAATGTTGATTTTCCGTAGGAATATTCGGCTTTTACGGAGGTTCTTAAGTCGCCGGATTCGGTAGTTTTCAGAGAAACAAGTTCAAACGGAAACTTTTCGTTTTCAAATACGGTTTTATTAAAGCCCCATGTATCGCAAATATCGCCGAGCACATAGGGGGCAAACATATTTTTATATGTTTTTCCTGTCTTTTTATCAGTTATATCAAAGCCAAAATCGGATTTTTCAAGGCGGAATCCCGTGCTTTCGAAGCTTTCGGAAACACCCGTGCACGGCTTGTTCGTTTTCCTCACGATATATGTTTTGCAGCCGAATGACGGAATTTTATCCCTGAAAACAAACCTTGAACGAAAACCCGGAACAGTACACTCCTCGGTTATAATCTGGCACGGATACACGATGCCTTTTTCGTCCTCCAGTTCGATTCCGCCGCTGTACCACGGGAACTCCCATGCCCACTGAACCTCTGCCTCGACAGGGGAGGTATATTCAAAGCCGTTAAGATTCCACACAGCGATGTTCCACTCGTTATCGGGGTTTCTGCCCGGCATTTTCATGGACGCCGTGACGGTCTGCAGGGCATAGTGCATGACTTCGTTAGCCGTCTGAATTGCCCTTCCGTGGAGGTTGCGTGCGTCAAAATATGCGCTTTTTATGCTTGTTCCGCCGAGAATATCGTGGAACTGGTTAAACAGCACATCCAGCCATGCGCTTCTGAGTTTTTCTTTCGGATACTCTTTTCCGCAGAGTTTTTCAGCAATTACCGAAGCGCTTTCGGCGTTCTGGCATGCGTATTCCGCTTTGCGGTTGTTCTTTTTTATCTCATTTATGTTTGAATAAGGCCCTATGAATTTGACCTGTAATTCGCCCCTTACCTCGGGCATTTCGGAAACTCCGTCAAAAAATTCTTTTTCGGTTCCGAATTTGATTATGCAGTCGTTCCTTTCTTCGGACAGGCGGTTTATAATCTCCATCTGCGATTTTGTCGGTGCTCCGCCGTGGTCGGTTACGCCGAACACACACATAATATCGTGGGAGCTGTTGTCCTCAAATATTTTTTTCATTGTGTCTTTTTCAAAATCCTCGGTGAAAATTTCGCCTCCGGTTCCGCCGACGCGGTAGCACTTAAGCGATGAGCCGTCTATCCCGACCCACCTGAAAAGCGCCTGCGGAAGGTGCATATGCTCCTCATTCGGACGCCAAAAGGCATAGTTTTTCATGCCGCATTTCGATATAATCTGCGGCAGCTGTGCGCTGTGACCGAAAGAATCAATATTAAAAACGGTATCACATGTTTTTCCGAAATTTTTTTCAAAATACTTTTGCGTGTAAAGCCCGTGTCGGATATAGCTTTCGCCGCTTGCACTGTTGCAGTCGGGCTGCAGCCACCAGCCTTCTCCGAGTTCCCATCTGCCTTCGGCTATCCTTCCTTTTATTTCTTCAAAAAGACCGGGGTCTGTGTTTTTAATCCACTCAAAAACCGAGGGTGCGGAAAACGAATAGCAAAAATTTTCGTCCTCTTTCATTCTTTTAAGTGCAGAACGGAAGGTCGAGCGAATTGAAGCCATTGCCTCGTCCCACCTCCACAGCCAGACGGGGTCAAAATGTGTATTTCCAACCATTATTATTCTTTTCATACGATGTATACCACCTTTTTGTTTTTCCTTATTGCGTAATCAACGGTGAATTTTGTTCCGCCGAAATTTCTTTTCAGATATGCTATGCAGATATCGGAACTGTCAATCATCTTTCGGTTCCTTTCGTGCATGCAGCCTTTAATGTACGCATCGTGCAGAACCTCCGAGGAATCTGCCTGCTCCAATATATAACGGTAAATCGACCTTTCCTGTTCGCTCCAATGCTCTGCCTGGTCGGAACATGGCAGAATGAGCCGGAGTTTTATTTCCGGGCGAAGCTTTCTGACAGCCAGAACCGCAATCGCCGCAAGCGTGTCAAAGCCCCTTGCGCCGCCGCTTATAAATTCCGTGCAGCCTTGCGCAGCGAGGGCGTCAACCGCCTTATAAAGATTATCTTTAATTGTTTCCCTATCTGCCGAGGAAATTATTCTATGCCCTGTAAAACAGCAAGTTTTCATTTATTACATCCTTTCATATATTATATAATATAACATTTAAATAATAAAGTCAACTGTTTACTTTTACAAAATTTTGTGGTATAATCGTTTACAGAGGTGTTGCTTATGAAAAAATTGATTCTAAAAGGATTTGAAGTTCAGATTGTTATGGTTTTTTTCTCGTTTATTGTGTTTGCCACAAACGAGTTCACGCTGTCGCATTTATGGATAAACATACCTGCAAGCGTGCTTCTTATTTTTGTGTATCTCATGATGATTTATTCCGATTCGTTCAAGGTGACGAGGGAATATATCCGTCTTGGCAAAAAGCCCCCTGTTCCGTGCGTTTCGAGCATTGCGGTATACATAATTCCGATTGCGCTTCTTATATGGACGGCGGTGTCGCCGCTTTATTTCAAAGAGGCTTATATTATCGACCCCGGCGACCTCGAAAACGGCATTTCGCCTACTTACGATTATGTTCGGGCGGTGCGCCAGACTGCCTGGTTCGAGCTTTATATGTCGCCTTACAAAGGAATATATAAAATTTTCGGCGGCGGTGTGCTTTGCCATATACTGACGCTTCTGCCTGCGCCTTTTGCGTCGTATATCGGGTATGCGTGCGCAAAGCGCGGCTGCGACCTTATGGAAAAGGCAAGCGGCTTTGTACGAAAGATTGTTTACGGTAAAGCGGAAAACTAAGTATATAAAATGTCCTCATTGGGAAAAATTGATATTGACAAAATAATTCCCGGAGGACTCAAATATGCTGAGCAAGGTAGAAATCTGCGGTGTTAATACTTCAAAACTGCCGGTGCTTACAAACGCTGAAAAGGAAGAGCTTTTCGGTAAGATTAAGGCAGGGGATAAAGCTGCCCGTGAGAAGTTTATACAGGGCAATTTAAGACTTGTTTTGAGCGTTATTAAGAGATTTTCCAACCGAGGAGAAAACCCCGACGACTTGTTTCAGATAGGCTGCATAGGGCTTATCAAGTCAATAGATAATTTTGACACAAGCCAGGGCGTTAAGTTTTCAACCTATGCCGTCCCTATGATAATCGGTGAAATAAGGCGCTATTTAAGGGATAACAATTCAATAAGGGTCAGCCGTTCTCTGCGTGATACGGCGTACAAGGCGCTTCAGGCGAAGGAGCGGCTTACGGCTTCTCTTAACCGTGACCCGACGATAGACGAAATCGCAAAGGAAATGGATGCTCCGCCCGAACAGATTGTTCTTGCGCTTGATGCGGTGCGTGAACCGGTGTCGCTTTTTGAACCGGTTTACCATGACGGCGGCGATGCGGTTTTCGTGATGGACCAGGTGTGCGACAAAAAGAGCCTGGACGAAAACTGGATTGAAGAAATTTCGCTTCGCGAGGCAATGGGAAACCTTAAAGAAAGAGAAAAAAAGATTCTTGCGATGAGGTTTTACGAAGGAAAAACACAAATGGAGGTTGCCGATGAGGTCGGTATCAGTCAGGCGCAGGTGAGCAGACTTGAAAAATCGGCTTTGCGGCATATGAAAAAGTATGTTTGATTTTTGTGCAAGGTGCACAAAAAACGATGGCTGTTTTTGTGTAAAAAGTACAAAGAAAGGTATTGCGTTTTTGCACGAAATATGGTATCATATATGTAATGTAATTATTTTTTCATTTTCCCTCCTTTTTATAATATTTTTTGATCGGGTTAACATATTTTGTTAATCCGATTTTTTTATATTTTCGTCAGATGTTACATATATTCCGGCAATTGATTATTTTTTTGAAAAAAGCATTGACGGCGGCATAAAAAAATGGTAAAATAAAATATTAAGAACGAAACTGTATTTTGGAGCAGAAATATGTGGATTGCTGATAAATGGAAAGATTATACCCTGCTTTCGGGTTCGGGCGGAGAAAAGCTTGAAAAGTGGGGAAAGTATACATATCTGAGACCCGACCCTCAGATTATCTGGCAAAGCGGTGATTTCCGCAGAAATGCCGATGCGGTTTATACAAGAAGCGGAGGCGGCGGATATTGGGATTTTAATGTTCCGGCTTCCGGGGACGGGCAGAACATTTCGTACCGTGATTTGAAGTTTTTCGTTAAGCCTATGGGTTTTAAGCACATGGGGCTTTTTCCCGAACAGGCTGTTAACTGGGATTTTATGCGGAGTAAAATTGAAAATTCGGGCAGGGAAATCCGTGTTCTCAATCTTTTTGCATATACCGGCGGCGCAACGGTTGCGTGCCTTAAGGCAGGTGCCAAGGTGTGCCATGTGGACGCATCTAAGGGTATGGTTGCGCACGCAAAGCAAAATGTGGAGCTTAATTCTCTTTCGGGCGGGAATGTGAGATATATTGTTGACGATTGCCTTAAATTCGTGCAGAGAGAGGCGAGAAGAGGCAAAAAATATGACGCTGTTGTTATGGATCCTCCGTCATACGGAAGAGGTCCCAACGGGGAAAAATGGGAGGTTGATGTGCTTCTCAACAAGCTTGTTTCTTCATGTATGGAAATACTCAGCGATGAACCGCTGTTTTTTGTGGTCAACACTTATTCTACCGGTATTGCGTCGAGTGCGGTGAGCAATCTTTTGAAGATTTCTCTCGGGCGCTTCGGCGGAGCGGTTTCGGCGGACGAGATAGGTTTGCCGTTTAAAGATGCGGATATTGCGCTCCCGGCAGGGTGCACCGCAAGATGGGAAAACCTGTAAGGGGTGCGATAATTTGATTAAGACGGATAATCTTTCGTTTTCATATAAGAATACTGAAAGCGAAACACCGGTTTTTGAAAATATAAATATTGAAATAAAAAAAGGCGAGTTTGTATGTATATTGGGCAGGAACGGCTCGGGTAAATCGACGCTTGCAAAGCATTTTAATGCTATACTTCTGCCATCGGGCGGCAGCGTGCTGGTTGAAGGAACCGACACGAAAACCGCCGACACATACGATGTAAGAAAGCTTGTCGGAATGGTTTTTCAAAACCCCGATAATCAGCTTGTTGCAACGGTTGTCGAGGAAGATGTGGCATTTGCTCCCGAAAATCTCGGTGTTCCGCCGGAAGAAATCCGAAAGAGAGTCGATTGGGCGCTTGAAAAAGTCGGCATGACGGAATATAAAATGCATGCGCCGCATATGCTTTCGGGCGGTCAGAAGCAAAGAATTGCCATTGCCGGGGTTATTGCAATGCTTCCGCGGTATATTGTTCTGGACGAGCCGACCGCAATGCTTGACCCGTCCGGGCGCAGAGAGGTTATTGAAACCATAAAAAAGCTTAACCGTGAACTTGGGATTACGGTTGTTCTTATAACGCATAACATGGACGAGGCTGCGCAGGCGGACAGGATTCTGGTTATGAACAAGGGCGAGCTTGTGCTTTCCGGTATGCCGAGAGAGGTTTTTTCAAGGGTTTCGGAAATGAAGGGCTTCGGGCTTGATGTTCCGCAGCCGACCGAGATTGCATTTGAACTTAAAAACAGGGGCTTTGACATAAAAACGGATGTTCTGACAGAGGACGAGCTTATTGCCGAAATTGAGAGGTTGTCAGTGTGAAGGAAAGAATCAGGGTTGAAAATTTAATACACACATATATGCCGGGCGGCCCTTTTGAAAAGACCTCGGTAAACGGTATTTCAATGTCGGTTTATGACGGCGAGTTTCTTGGAATTGTCGGGCATACGGGTTCCGGTAAATCCACGCTTATTCAGCATTTTAACGGTATTCTGAAGCCGTCGTCCGGAAGGGTTCTGGTGGACGGAGAGGATATTTCAAAAGCAAATATCCGTGATATACGGTTTAAGGTCGGTATGGTTTTTCAGTATGCCGAGTATCAGCTTTTTGAGGAAACCGTCTTTCTCGATATGGCATTCGGGCCTAAGAATCAGGGGCTTTCGGAAGATGAGGTAAAGAGCCGTGTAATGATGGCGGCGGAGGCAATGGAACTTGATGAAAAACTTCTTAAAAAATCTCCGTTTGAACTTTCGGGAGGTCAGAAAAGAAGGGCGGCAATCGGCGGAGTTATAGCCATGCAGCCGGAGGTTCTGGTTTTGGACGAGCCGACCGCCGGGCTTGACCCCAAGGCGAGGGACAGAGTTCTTTCGCTGCTTAAGGAACTTAATAAAAGCCACGGGCTGACCGTTGTGATTGTTTCCCACAGCATGGAGGATATTGCAAAATATGCCGACAGAATGATTGTTTTAAGCAAGGGGAAGCTTGCGCTTTCGGGCGTCCCGAAAGAACTTTTTCAGAGAAGCGGCGATATAGAACGGCTCGGTCTTGCGATTCCTTCGGCGGCATCGGTTGTGCAGCGGCTCTGCAATATGGGGCATAGCGTTGACAAAACCGCCTGTACACCTCTTTCCGCAGCGGAAACGATTGCTGAAATGCTTAATAAAACATCGGAGCGTAAAGTATGATAACGGATATAACAATCGGGCAGTATTTCCCGGGCACATCACCCGTGCACAGACTCGACCCGAGAATAAAGATTCTTTTGACATTTATATATATAGTGATGATTTTTATGGCAAACGGTATATTGGGTTTTGCCGTTTCCGCAGTGTTTTTGTTTTCGGCTGTCCGTATTTCGGGAATCCCTTTCAAAAACATGGTGCGCGGGCTTAAATCGGTTCTTTTTATAATTGCGTTCACCGGGATTTTCAATCTTTTTATGGTTCCGGGGGATAAACTTTTTTCGATAGGTCCGCTTACAGCATCGGTGCAGGGCGGAAAGATGGCGATTATGATGATTGTAAGAGTGTTTTTTCTTATAACCGGAACAACGCTTCTTACCTTTACGACATCGCCTATCCGTCTGACGGACGGTATAGAAAATATATTGAAGCCATTTTCAAGGTTCGGCGTTCCGGCGCATGAACTTGCAATGATGATGAGCATTGCGCTGAGGTTTATTCCCACGCTGATTGAGGAAACCGATAAGATTATGAAGGCGCAGTCTGCAAGGGGTGCGGATTTTGAAAACGGCGGCTTGGTTAAGCGTGCAAAAAGCTTTGTGCCGATTTTGGTTCCGCTGTTTATCAGTGCATTCAGGCGTGCGGACGATCTGGCGGTAGCCATGGAATGCCGCTGTTACAGGGGCGGCGAGGGCAGAACGAGGCTCGTGCAGCTCAAATGCGGCAAAATTGATGTTGTCGGTATTCTGTTCTGTTTGCTTTTTCTGGCTTTTGTAATTATTTCAAGATTTATCTGAGGTTTTTAATATGTATAAATTAACGCTTTGCTATGACGGCACCGCATATCACGGCTGGCAAAGGCAGAAAAATGCGCTTGCCGTTCAGGAGGTGCTGGAAAACGCTCTTTCAGCGCTTTTTAAGGCGGAGGTCACGGTTGCCGGGTGCAGCAGAACCGACGCCGGTGTGCACGCAAAGGAATATGTGTGCAGCTTTGATTTCCCGATGAGCATACCTCCCGATAAGCTTCCGTATGCCGTGAATGCGGTTATTCCGGACGATATTTCTGTCATCAGGTGCGAAAAGGCTGCTGATGACTTTCACGCAAGATTCTCCTGCAAGGGAAAAGAATATGTTTATCTGATTGACAATTCTCCGCACAAAAACCCGTTTTTAAGAAACTACGCCTGTCATTATCCTTATAAGCTTGATTTTGAAAAAATGCTGAAAGCGGCGGAAGCCATGCACGGAAGGCGTGATTATTCCGCATTCTGCGCTGCCGGTGCGACCGTTAAGGATTTTGTCAGAAATCTCGAATATGTCAGACTTTCAAAATCCGAAAATCTTATTACGCTTAAAACCTCTGCAGACGGCTACCTTTATAATATGGTAAGAATTATTGCCGGTACGCTGCTTTCGGTCGGCAACGGGAAAACAGAACCCGGCGATATTGATGGCATTATCGGTTCCCGTGACCGCCGTCGTGCAGGACTTACGGCGCCTCCGGAGGGACTTTACCTAAACCGTGTGTATTACTGAAAGGAATTTTACAGATGGCTGAAAAATCAAAAACGAAAAGAATATTGTCCGTAATAATCATCGCACTGGCGGTTTTGGCGGTGCTTTCGTTTGCATTCCGCGATACGCCTTTGCTTTATCCTATTTTCTCTAAGCTTTATTCCGAAAAACTTGAGGTCGAAAGTTCCGGGAAGTTCCAGTCCGATACGGTGCTTGCGTCCTGCCTCTCCGGGAGCAGCCTGGTGTATTACGATACCGACGCCGTCTGCCGCGACGACGGAAAAAGCGTTAAACTTAAAATTACCGAGCCTATTATGAAGTCAAACGGTTCGTGCTTTGTGATATACAGCAAGGCGGATAACAAAGCCGTGGTATTTGACGGCATGAAGAAAGCATATACTGTAGAGGACGGCAAGGGTATTCAGTTTGCAAAGGTCGGTAAAAATGCGTCTTCGGTTGTTGTCACCAATGAGCCGGGATACCGTTCAAAGGTTACGGTTTACGGGCCCGACGGGAAAAGAGCGTTTAGGGCTTCGTTCGGCGAAAGATATGTGATTGACGCTGCGCTTTCCGATGACGGGAAGAAACTTGCGCTTTGCCTTTTTGATACGAACGGCGATGAATTTACAAGCGTTGCACAGTTCTACGATATAAGCAAAAAAGACCCTTATGCTGAAAGTTCTTATACCGATACTGTTCTTACAAATATCAAATTTTATTCCGATTCTTCCGCCGTTGCGGTGGGAGATATAAAAGCCGTAGGGTTTTCATCGTCCGGGGAAGCTTCGTGGCAGTACAGTTATGACGGTGCGATACTCCAGTCGTTTTCCGTGAACAGTTCGGATTTTATCGCTTTGTGCCTTAAAAAGGGCAAACAGAGCATTGTGTGTATCGATTCTTCCGGCAGCAATTATGAGTACGAGTATTCCGGAGCGAATATAAAAACGATTGATGTAAACAACGACGCCGTTATGGCGGTGACTCCCCGCAGCATTATTTTTGTCACCACCTACGGATATGAAATTGCCGAAAAGGATATTTCCGTTGATGTTAAGGGCGCGTATATGCTGCCGGAGGACAGGGCGGGTATTATCGTGCACAGCTTCGGGTATGAAACTCTGACGGCTAAATAATGATTGGTTGGTGATAATGTGCTTGCGGATATTATTTTTGCGGTGCTTGTGCTGGTTTTTGTGCTTAGCGGAAGAAGGGTCGGGTTCGTAAAGTCCGTGCTGGGTATGTTTTCCGTTCTGATTTGCGGTGCGCTGACGGTTGTTATCTATAATTATGTCAGTAAAACCGGTGCGGTGGAGTATGTCGCCGGCCTTTTGAAAACTTATGTTCCGGGTGATACATATGCAGGGCTTGAAAAATCCGGTGTTGCCGGGTATGCGGTCAATGCGGTAATTGCGGTTGTTATTTATATCGGCGTCAGGATTCTTTACAGGTTTTCGGTAGGGCTTATGGATTTGGCGGTTCCGTCATTTCTGAACTCCTCGCTCGGCGGAATTTTCGGTGCGGCAAAGGCCGTTGCGCTGACGCTTGCGGTTTTGGCGGTTATATATTCCGTGAGGCATACCTGCGATGTGTCCGCCGCAACAGATGTTATAGAAAAATCACGGTTTGTTAAACAATTGTACGAAAACAATATTTTATTAAAGTTAATCTGAGGTGTGAAATGCTGCTTGACGAATTGAAATCCAAATCTCTTGATGAATTGAAAAAAACAGCGAAAGAACTGGGTATAAAGAAAATTTCCGCATTCAAGAAGGCGGAACTTATAAACGAAATAATAAGAGTTTCGCCGGAGGAAAAGGCGGAAGAAGAAAAGGAACTTGAAATAGAAGAAAAAAGAGTCGAAAAGGCTTTGAGTGAAAAAAAGGACGATGCACAGTCTGAACGGGGAGAAACCGGGACGGTAAGCGGAGTTCTGGAGGTTATGGAGGACGGCTTCGGCTTTGTCCGCTGTGAAAACTATCTGAGCGGTGCCGATGATGTGTATGTTGCACCTTCGCAGATAAGGCGTTTCCGCCTGCGCACCGGAGACTATATTGACGGTATTACAAGACCCAAGCGCGAGGGTGAGCGCTTTGCCGCTCTGATTTATGTAAAAATGGTTAACGGGTGCAGCCCCGATACGGCTATAAGAAGGGTTCATTTTGAAAATCTGACACCGATTTACCCCAATGAACGCCTGCGCCTTGAAACAAACCGCCACGGCTTTGCAATGCGGCTGATTGACCTTATTGCGCCTGTCGGGAAAGGGCAGAGGGGCATGATTGTTTCGCCTCCGAAAGCGGGCAAAACGACCGTTCTTAAGGAGATTGCGAACAGCATAAGCACCAATCACCCCGAGTGCAAGCTGATAATCTTGCTGATTGACGAACGCCCCGAGGAAGTAACCGATATTATCAGAAGCACAAAGGCGGAGGTTATTTATTCCACCTTTGATGAACTTCCCGAGCACCATATAAAGGTTGCGGAAATGGTTCTTGAACGCGCGCAGAGGCTTGTCGAACACAATAAAGATGTTGTGATTTTGCTTGACAGTATAACAAGGCTTGCAAGGGCTTACAACCTTACCGTTCCTTCAAGCGGCAGAACCCTTTCCGGAGGGCTTGACCCGGCGGCGCTTCATAAACCGAAAAGGTTTTTCGGTGCGGCAAGGAATATCGAGAAGGGGGGCAGTCTGACAATTCTTGCAACTGCGCTTATCGATACCGGCAGCCGCATGGACGATGTTATTTTTGAGGAATTTAAAGGTACCGGCAATATGGAGGTTCATCTTGACAGGAAAATGTCCGAAAAACGCATATTCCCGGCAATCGATATTTATAAATCGGGCACGAGGCGTGAGGAACTCATCATGAACCGAGCCGAGCTTGAAGCGGTCTGGAGTATAAGAAAGGCATTTTCAAGCCTTCAGCCGGCAGATGTTACCGAAAGGATAATTTCCGGGCTGATTTCAACCGCTGACAATGCCGAGTTTGAAGCCATGGTTGTCAAACAGCTTCAATCTCAGGATAACAGATAAAATAAGGATATTGCGTCATTGACGCAATATCCTTATTTTTACTTAAAAAATGTATTTTTTGATATTAAAAGATGTGTTTTTTAGTATTTATTCACAACAACTGTGAAAAAGTGTTGACAATATCGGTTTATATTGCTATAATGTAATCGTAGCTGATGCATCGGCGTAAGATTATGTTATTAATCTTTTTGCCCACACCGATACGCAGCACAGTTCTCTTTATTGTTTTGATTTTGCCGTATATGTGATTTCTTAATTATGTATGCGGCAAAAACAATTTTTGGGCAAATGTGCAAGTTGTACAAAATAATGTAATTTTTTTGTGCAGAATGACGAGCCGTTTTTATGGAAAATAACGGTAAAATTGTGCTTTCAATACGGTACATTCATTTCCGCAAAAGCGGAGATGTTGTATAAAAAAATTATTAGAGGAAAGAGGTAGAATGATGAGGAGAGTACTATCACTCACACTTGCTTTGCTTATGGCTGTGACCTGTCTTACGGGGATAAGCCTTGTATCGGTTTCCGCCGATGAGGGGCAGGCAGGACAGATTACCGTTTGGGAAAACAATTTCGAAAACGGCATAGGAACATTCGGTCCTCAGGGAGCTGCAAAGACAGATGTCGAAGAAGAAGACGGCAATAAGTATCTTGCAGTTACACCTGGACTTACGGCAGAGCAGATTATTACACTAAACTATGGTTCAAAGCCATCAAACAGAATCGGTATTGAAATTCTTAGCTATTCGTTCAATGCCAATTATACCGGCGGAATTTCGCTGAAGGAAGGGTCAAAGTATTATCTTACCTTCAACGCTAAAACCGGCGACGGTTCAACCCCGACATTCGGACAGACTATCCCGAGGGTTGACGGTTCGCAGCAGTGGCCCGATACAAAGCTCGCGGGCGACGCTGAAGGCAAGCCCGGCTGGAAGGCTTATAAAACAGCTACTCCGCTGACGATTGCAGAGGGCGGCTCGATTCTTACGGACGGATATGTACGAACCGATATCGGCAAATCTTACGCCAGAGCAATGGCTGAAACAAAAACATATGCAGGGACAGGTCTCGGAAACACTGCGGCAGAATATACATTTGAGATTGGCGGAACGCAGTATTCGCTTAAAGACGACTGTACCGAAATAGGCGATACAAAAGAGGTTAAGCTGGCAAGATTCCAGCAGTATCTTGACGAAAATCCGATTAAGTATTGTATTGACGACTATAAGTGGGTAACCGATACGGTTTATTATACCGATACCGTAACCGTGACCGGCGCAGAAGCGGACATTACAGCGCTTACAAACCCGGCAACAAATGAAACGGCAGCGGTTAAAAACGGCGAAACGGTTACCGTAAACAATTATTTCGGAACAACTTATACCGTAAAAGCAAACGGCGCGGGAATCAAATCTGCGAAGTATAACGGTGAGGCTGTTGATGCGGTAAACAACGGCGAAAGCTTTGAAATTAAAATAGCTGCCGACAAAGTTACCAAAAACGGCACACTCGAAATAGAACTTGATGCTTCATCGATTCCTACCGGCAGAAAAGGTAAGGTTTCGGTTTACAAGGCAGATTTTGAATCCGGCGATTTCGGCTGGAGTTACAACAAATTTGCAACATCTTCAATTAAGGAAGATAACGGCAACAAATATTTTGCAATTTCTGATTTTGATGCTGAAAAGATTTCGGAAGCAACAGGAAACACCGCAAAAGAACTGTTTTCTTTCCGCTGCGATAACGGAGTGAAAATCAATTATCTTAACGGAAAATCCTATGATTA
This sequence comes from uncultured Clostridia bacterium, assembly GCA_934464705.1. Lineage (GTDB taxonomy): Bacteria > Bacillota > Clostridia > HGM11514 > HGM11514 > CAKSKB01. The sequence continues at coordinate 4,712 of CAKSKB010000028.1, read as the reverse complement.
CACAATGAAGGCTTCCCTTATAAGAAACGGCAAAAAGGGTGGGGTTAACCTTGACCTTCTTGCAATAAACGGTATGACGGGCGGATATCTTCTCGGATATTCCGGCGGAAAGCCGCAGAAGATTTCTCAGTGGTATGGCGGCCAAGCAACAGGAAAGTCCGATAATACCCTGAAAGCCGTGAGCAGCTATGACGAAGCAACCGGCTGGACAGCCAAGGGTTACACCGGCATTTCCTACCGCGTATGGGACGGTAATGACGAAGCTTCGGCAGACAGCATGGAATCCGCTACGGTAAGCGGTCTGTTTATCAAGTGGAACTACGGCGATATGGTTGAAAAGCTTCTTGTTGACAACAAGGCATATTCCGGTAAAGGTATTAAAAATTCCGGTTCCAAGTTCACCATAACAGAAGCTGACCTTTACGGAGATGAAGCCGGCCTTGCAGCAGGCAAAACAAAGGCTGACCTCTGCAAAGAATGGTCGCTTGCGGAAGACTGCTCAGCGCTCAAATCCGCAAAGAGAACAGCTGCATTCCAGGCAGCGCTTGACAGCATCGGTCACATAATTGCGGTTGACGATATCGAATTTAACGCTGACGCTTACTTTGAAGAAATTCCTGTAAATATCACAGGCAGCGCAGATGTCGAAATCGTAACAAATACATATACCGGCGAAAAGACGAATCTTACATCGTCCGGTAAGGTTACAGCTAACGACTACTACGGAATGACTGTAACGGTAAAAGCGGCCGGCGGTGAAAACGACAGCATCGCAAGCGTTAAGTTTGACGGCAAGGATATTCCTTTTGAAGGATTGAAGGAAACAACATTCACAATTCCCGGAAAGGATATTAAGCAGGCTTCTCTGGATATTGCGGTTGATACAGTTTCCCCCACAACTCCTTTCATTAAGAATGCAAGGATTGAAGGCGAAGGAAAGGTCGGCGCAACTGCAGAAGTTAAGTATGATTATGTTTCGACTGTTGCAGACGCTTCCACGTACAAATGGCAGGTTCTTGACGGCGAAACATGGACAGACATTGAAGGCGCTTCCTCCAAAACCTATACAATTAAGACAGGCGATAACGGAAAATCAATCCGTGCGGTTGTTTCCGCAAAGAACGCAAACGGCGAAACCTGGAGAGATGTTACAACAGACGGTTTCTATGTAGGCGAGGTTGCATTCTATGTTGCAACGAATGGTAAAGATACAAACGACGGCAGCGAAGCCGCACCGTTCGCAACACTTAAAGCAGCGAAGGAAGCCGTAAAGGCGTTTAAGGAAAAAGGTTCGCTCCCGAGCGGCGAAGTGACGGTTTACATTAAGGGCGGAAGATACCCGATGAGCGAAACCGTATCATTTACAGCGGCTGATTCGGGCACGGCAAATACCACAATCGTTTATAAGGCTTATAACAACGAAAAGGTTGAGTTTGTCGGTTCGGAAAAGATTGCGGCAAACAAAATCTCTAAGGTTACCGACTCCGATTTGGATAAGTACGGCAACAAGATTCTTGACAGAATTATCGATGAACAGGCTAAGACCAAGCTTTACAAAATCGATCTTTCCGATTACAGCGTAACTTTCCCCGGATATACAACTCCCGGAGGAGAGAACCAGGCAAAAGGATGGCTCCCCGTTAATGTTTATGTCAACAATGACAGACTTAAAATGGCAAGGTGGCCCAATGATGAAACAGACACCGCAATGCTCAAATACGAAAATGTAACGGGCGATAAGAATACGGCGTCTCTCGGTTATCCGGATGCGGAAGGCAGAACAAAGAAATGGCTTTCTCAGGCTATCTCTGATGACGCTCTCGTTTCGGCACAGGATGCATACCACTGGTATTCAAACATATTCCAGATAAAGGCGTTAGATGCCGAAAACAGACATTTTACGCTCAAACAGGCTATGCAGAACAATCCGCAGAACACATATAATTTCTTCTTCTTTAATATTCTTGAAGAAATCGATATGCCCGGTGAAAGCTTCCTCGACAGGGATAACAAGGTGATTTACTTCTATCCCGCAACCGATATTGAAGGCGCGGATATTGAGGTTTCAAGCTTTGACAAGACCATGATTAGCGTAAGCGGCGCAAGCAATCTCCGCTTTGAAGGTCTTGAATTTAAGTATACAAGAGGCATGCTTGCAAGCGTTATAAATGCAGATAATGTAAAATTTGAAAACTGCGTAATGGCACATTCTTCGGATATGGCAGGTAACTTTGCAGGTACAAACATTAAAATCGACAGCTGTCATATCTATGATACAGGCTACGGCGGTATCACGATTGCCGGCGGCGACAGAGAAAACTGCATTTCCTCCGGAAACGAGATTGTAAATTCCGTTTTCCATGACAATGCAATTTACAGAAGATCGTATGCAACATCGATCCAGGTGCAGAACGCCTTCGGCGTAACAATAAAGAATAACCTTCTTTATAACAACCCGCACCAGATTTTGGGTCTCGGAACCTCCGGTCAGGTAAGTGATGTTCTTATCGAAGGCAACGAAATCCACGACGCAGTAACAGAGCACGGTGATATGGGCGCCATTTACTGGGGCAGAAACCCGGCAATGCTCGGTATCACGATTAAGAATAACTTCTTCCATGATAACGGCAACATCTATAACGGCGGCTGGAACCAGTCGGTATTCTGCGATGACGGCGGTTACGGTGCTGTTGTTACGGGCAACATCTTCTACAGAGGAACTCTGACCGCAGACAGGGGCGGCTCAACAAGCTCGTATCCCTTCAAAACTCACGGCGGTTCGTTCTTCAAGCTTGAAAATAATGTGTTTGTTGATAACCCGTCATCTGCTTACTTCCAGCCTTGGAACGGCGTTCTCACCGGCAGCAAGCAGGGTAGGTTTGTTACATATAACTACGGAATAAATCTTACAAACACAAACGGCAAGCTCGCTGTTTCAAACGGCGGTCTCAACTGGTCCGCATTTATGGAACCGTTCGTTGAAAATGCCGCTTGGAAAGAACACTACAAAGGCACAATCTGGGAAAATTATTTCAATATATTTAATAAGGAAAGACGCGAAAAACTCGTTGAACTTGCAGCACAGGGTGACGCGCAGGGCGTTGTTGATTATATAACCCCCTTCACTCCCGGAGCAACCAATGTCTTCGATAAGAACCTTATGGTTAAAATTGCAAACGAAAACGGGTACACACCGTCAAACAGCACTGTTGTCGGAACTAACCTTAAACTTGCGAGCGATGTGCTTTCAAACGGAAATTCAATGTTTGTAAATTACGGAACAGACTTCAAACTTACCGCTGAAGGTCTTGCGGAAGTTCAGAAAACTATTCCGGGATTTGAAAACATCGATACAAGCAAAATCAGCGTAATCGACCCTACAAACGGTTCAAGACCGACCGCAACTGAGGCTAAGCTTATCGGTAACCCGGCAATCGGCGGTACACTTAAGGCTTCCTATACATTTGCAGATCCCGACGGCGACAGTGAGGGTCACTCGACATTTGTATGGTACGAAGCTGAAAAGGCTGACGGAAAATATACAAGGATTCTCGGCAAGGGCGACAGAGAAATGCTTGTTTCCGAGGCTCTTGCAGGAAAGTATGTAAAATACAGCGTAACTCCCGTTGATGAGAATAACAGATACGGAGCAACAATCGAGTCCGCACCGCTTCTCATCTCGGCAAGTACCGAAAATGTGGATAAGTCTGAGCTTTCCGATGTTCTTGAAGAAGCGGACAACCTGATAAAGACCGCAGTTATCGGCACGGAAGACGGTATGTATCCTCAGGATGCTGTTGATGCGCTCAAAGCAGTGTTCAACGAAGCAGCCGATGTTTTTGCTGACGGAGGGGCTTACCAGTATCAGGTCAACAATGCGGCTAAAAAACTTTCCGACGCAATCAAAACATTTAAGCTTTCGGTTGTTTCAACACTTGAATATCTTAATATCAGGAATATTCTTGCGGATACCGAAAACTGGAACACAACCGGCGGAAGTACGGCAGAATTTAAGAACGGTACGCTCATTCTTTCAAAGGGTGATATGCAGACCTATACGGGTTCGAAATACCTTAATAAGATTTTTACATTCAAAATCAGGTTTGAATGTGATGAGGAAGACGCAAAGCTTTTGGAAAGAGATGACCTTAACAGCGCATTCTATTTCAGAACCGATTTCCTCAGCGGAAATATCTGGGACGGCGATAATAAAGGCTGCCTGCTTTGGTTCCATAATCATCAGTATGAAGCGCAGCAGTGGGAACATACACAGACGATGCTTACGATTCCCAACAATGCGTTTACAGAATACAATAAGGATTATGAAGTTGCGGTAGGTGCTTATGACGGCAACGGCGGAGTTAAATATATTCTCTATGTTGACGGCAAGCTGACATATGAACACACATTTGCAAACTCCAAACTTATGGGAACCGACGGCTACCTTGCGTTCTCGAACTACGGCGCAGCTAAGGTTGTAATTTCACCCGCAGATGTAGACCTCACAAAGCTTAACGCAGCAATTGCGGAGGCGGAAGGCTTCCTTGCAAAAGCTGAGGTAGGCAGCGGTTACGGTCAGTACCCGGCTGACAAGAAAGCAGCACTTGAGGCTGCAATTGCAGACGGTAAAGCTATGGTTTCCGACAGCTTTACAACTCAGCTTTCGGCGGACAGACAGGCGCTCACAATCGAGCAGGCGCTCTCCGCAATGA
>CAKSKB010000027.1 GCA_934464705.1 uncultured Clostridia bacterium | reverse complement strand
TTGTCTTTACGCTGTTTAGTTTTCAATGTTCATCTCGCCGCCGCCCTGAGTTTTTGTTGCCCTCATCGCCGACAGCTTTGTTAGTATACCACCTTTTTTCTGTTTTGTCAACCCCTTTTTTGAATTTTTTTTTGCTTTTTTTCGATTTTTTTATCATTTAGGCATATTTTCGCCGTTTTTAACACTAAAAACCGACAGTTTGTTTCAAAACGCACTGTCGGTTTTTCATTATTATTATATGATATTTTTTTATAATCACAGAATTTTACATAAAAATTATTGAGAGCAAGCTCATCTTTATTTATCAGCGCTTCAAGCTGTACTGAGGTTTTTCCGGCTTTTTCGTCTAAAAATCTCATCATTTGTTCTCTCCGTTTCAAAGTATTATTCAAAGCAAATATATTATATAATATGATGATATTATTGTCAAGCAATTTCATCACTTGACATTTTCACCGTAATAGTGTAAAATTATAGAGCAAATTGAACATTCGGGAGGCCAATATGAATCCTTTAACAAACATAGAAATTATTAAACATATTATGAAACGCCACGGAATTGCTTTCAACAAAAAGTTCGGGCAGAATTTTCTTACCGACAGTTCGGTTGTGGACAGTATTGCGGAACTTTCGGGTCTTACCGAAAATGACTGTGTTCTTGAAATCGGCCCCGGAATCGGCACGCTCACCTACCGTCTTTTACAGACGGCTGAAAAGGTTGTATCCGTCGAAATCGACAGCGGGCTTATTCCGGTTCTTTCCGACACGCTTTCCGAATTTGACAATTTTGAGGTTATAAACAGCGATGTTCTGAAGCTTGACATTAAATCCCTAATCGCTGAGAAATTCGGCGGCGACGCTCCGTTTGTAATTGCAAATCTACCTTATTATATAACATCGCCGATTATTATGTATCTTCTCGAATCGAAAATTGACTTCAAAAAGATTGTGGTAATGGTTCAGAAGGAGGTCGCCGACAGGCTTTCGTCGCCCCCCGGAACAAAAGACTATGGGGTTATCACGGCGGCGGTGAACTATTACGCCGATGTAAGGACGCTGTTTGGCGTTCCGAGGGACTGCTTTATACCCTCGCCGAATGTTGATTCCGCGGTAATAGAGCTTATTCCGAGGGTTCATCCGACATGCAGACCGCAGTCAGAAGATTTATTTTTCAGGACAATAAAGGCTTCGTTTGCGCAAAGGCGGAAAACTTTGCTTAATTCGATAAGCAAATCGGGATATATCAATCTTCCGAAGGAAAAAATCGAAAACGCGATTATAGAAAGCGGACTTTCGCCGACTGTTCGCGGCGAAACTCTTTCAATTGATGACTTTGCAAAACTTTCGGATAAATTTAGGGGTTGAAATCCGTCGGAATTTGTTGTATAATATATTTTTGTATGGAGGTGAGCCTTATGAAAAATGCAAAAATTATTGAAAATCAGACAAATGAAAGAACTTCGACCGAGATTTTCAAAGATTTATCCGCACAGCTCAAGCCCTGCGGAAGGCTGTTTTCGGAGCTTTTTGCCAAATGGCGTGACATAATCAACTGCATTCTTCTGGCTTTTGTTGTAAACTTTGCTGTCGAAATGTTTTGCAGGCAGTCAATCTACGAATGTCTGATTTATATACACAACCACCCGTGGTCTTTCCTGTATAATACGCTCATCGTGCTGTTTACGCTTTCTCCGGGGCTTGCACTTCGGAAAAGATATTTCTGGTACGCAATCGCCTGCACATTCTGGCTCGGGCTTGGGGTTTCGAGCGCAATAATTCTTGTATTCAGGCAAACGCCGCTTACCGCAAACGACTTTCTTATAACGAGGTCGGTTGTGGGCATGTTTGACAAGTATCTTTCGGGGTTCCAGATGGTTCTCGTCGGAATCACCGCTGCGGCAATAATCGCTTTGCTGATTGTAATTTTGGTTAAAGCGCCTGCACCGTCCGGAATAAAACGCAAAAAAAGCCTTGCGGCAATTTTTGTGATTATAGCGGCAATGGCTTCGACAACATACTTTGCAAACAACTATGTTTATTCCGACAGTGACAGTTTTGCGTCACTTATCCGTGCGTTTGACGATTACGGCTTTGCCTACAGCTTTTCGATTACCACCTTTGACGGCGGCGTTGACAAGCCGAAGAACTACAGCGAAAGCTACATGGAAACTCTTAAAGCCGAGCTTGAAGAAAAATATCCGGATACCGCAGTCGAAAAGAAACCGAATATTATTTATCTGCAGCTTGAATCATTTTTCGATGTTAACCATGTTACGGACTACTCTTACAGCGAAAATCCTCTGCCGAATTTTGAAAAGCTTAAAGAGGAATATCCATCCGGGTATTTTACCGTCCCGAGCATAGGCGGCGGCACATCAAACACCGAGTTTGAGGCCTTAACGGGGCTTAACATGGATTATTTCGGTGTCGGTGAATATCCGTACAAAACCATTATGAAAAAAACTACGGCAGAGTCGATTTGCTATGACCTCAAAAATCACGGCTACGCAACCCACGCAATTCACGATTATACCGGAACATTTTATTCGAGAAATGAAGTATATAAGAATCTTGGATTTGACTCTTTTACCCCGATTGAATATATGTACAATCTCGAATACACCGCCAACGGCTGGGCAAAGGACAAGGTTCTTATAGGCGAAATCATGAAAACGCTTAAATCGACCGACGGACAGGACTTTATTCATGCGGTGTCGGTTCAGGGTCACGGAAGATATCCGAACGAAAAAATCGACCCCACCCACACCATAACGGTCGAAGGCATATCAGACCCTTCCGTCAAGGCAGGATTTGAGTATTATGTCAACGAAATACACGACATGGATATATTCCTTAAAGACCTGACAGATACGCTGAAAGGTTTTGACGAAGATGTTGTCCTTGTTATGTGGGGCGACCATCTGCCGACCTTTACAATCAACAACTCCCAGCTTGAAAACGGCGATGTTATGCAGACAGAGTATGTAGTATGGTCGAATTTCGGGCTGGAACTTGAAAACAAGGATATTTACTCTTATCAAATTACGCCCCGTATCCTGAACGCACTCGGAATTCATGACGGTTGGGTCAACAAGCTTCATAACGCCGATGCGGACGACCCGGAATTTGACACAAAATACAGATGCATAGAATACGATATGCTCTACGGCGGCAGATTCCTCTGGGGCGAGAACCGACTGCAGCCGACCGATATGAAAATGGGTATTGACGAAATCACGATTGACAGTGTTTATGTCGGAGATGAGCAGATTTATGTTTACGGCAAAAACTTCAATTCGTTCAGCAAAATAGTGATAGACGGCGACGAATATTATACCAGACAGAACGGCGATGAGCTTTCTGCGGTGGATGTTACGATTCATGACGGCTCGGAAATCACGGTTGTTCAGAAAAAGGGAACCGTTCTCGGCTCAACAAAACCGTTTATCTATCACGAAACACAGCAGCAAACCGAATAAATAATTATGCCGAAGGCAAATGCAACCGCCTTCGGCATAACTCTATTTAAATACTTTTTTGAATGCTTCAAGATACCCGTATCCGTAAAGGTTGTCAGGTTCCATAAAGTTTCCTTCAGTCCATTCGTTCCAGGTTGCAACCGTCAGCATATTTGCGGTTGATTTTCCGCTGCCGATGAATTTTTTCGCCTCAGCGAAAGCTTTTTCAATTTCATCGGGAGAGTTGTTTACAACAATCGGCCCGTAAGGATATCCCCGACTCATATCGTACATATCGGACTGCACGGTTCTCGGACTTGCATCCCAACCGAGGGAAACGGTAAAATCATAAGGCACGGAAAACTTTTTCGAAATTTCTTTATTCCTGTTTATATTAGGTACTGCCGCCTTTCCGTAATCAATCGTCAGATCGTCGGAATTCCCACCAGCCAAATCCCAATGCCATGAATACTGAAACACGCTGTCAATCCCGAGTTTTTCAATAACTCTGTTGCACAAATCGAAATCGCCGTCCGAAAATCCCGGAATCATACGGTCATCAACAGCAAAATGAATATCAAAGCCGGCTTCACCCGCTCTCCTGCGAAAATCATTCAACACAATTGCCGCACCGTCTGTTCCGCCCATATTGTCAATAAATTTTTGAATATTCCACAGCCCGAAATAAACCTTGCCGTCAACCCTCTGATAATTGGGCTTCGGAAAATAATTTTTAATACAGTATTCCGTTACCTCGTACATAAGCTGCGGGTCAATATTGCCTGATGCAAGCTCGGTATTTGTGTTTCGGAAATTTGTCGGATGAACATAAATAGGGTCGTGATTGCACCACATAACCGAAAATTCAACCGATTCATTGTTTTCAGCCTTTAAAAAGCCGTCATTTAATGCTTCAATTCTATAGGCGCCGAATTCCTTAAACCAATAAAAATCAAATATAAATCCGTCCAGACCGCACTCATGTGCCGCTTTGATTTTCTTTGAAAACACATTCGGGTCTGATTCATCCTCATACCCCCAAAGAGGCGTTCTCGGACATATGTGTCCTTCAAATCTCGGCCTTGCCGCTTTTACACATTCCCATTCCGTCCAGCCTTTTCCGTGCCACATATCGTTAAGCGGCGTGGGGTGCCAGTTCGGAAAATACCATGCAAATTTTTTGATTTCTTTCATATTATACATCTCCTATCTTATAATTGCACTTTCGATGCCGAGGACATCCGCAATTTTTTTAATCGTGTCCGCATGATGACCGACCCCGAGGGCGTAGTGATGAGTCGGACCTTCCATAACCCATTTTTTCACAAACTCCTTGGTAGTCGGCTCAAAGAATCCGCGTGTATTGGTGTTGCCCGTTGGTGGAATAGGCCCTTTTTTTGATATGCCCTCACCTATCACAAACTTGAATTTTCCGCCGAAACCTTGGGTAATGCCGAGCATGGTTATCGGGCCTTCCTTAATCTTAAATTCCACCGATGCACCGCTTCCCGGCTTTCCGTGGTACTTTTTGAGACTCCGCAGCACGGGCTTTCCTTCAGCGACCGACAGATGATGAGGACCGTCATGCCCGACAAGAATGAAATCCTCGGCAAAATCGAACGGATGAAATTCCGCAAAACTGCCGCCGATATTAAGCCTGTCCATTATTAGCATCGCAATACAGGTTTTTATGTCAAACTCGCCGCACATCGGGAAACCCTGCGCATTAAGAATAGAATTTCCGACAATAAACGATGACGCAATCTTGCGCTGTATGCTCCCCTCAAGTCCTTCATAATAATATGCAAGCCCCGTGAGGCTGTGTTTTTCGATGAATTTATCGAGCGCGGCGGCTGTTTTTGCCGCATTGTATTTATCCTCAGCGGTAAGCTTGGTCGTTACCGGGTCGGACTTCGGCTCCGGCATATCAAATTCTTCGTCAATAACTTTAATTTTTGCCTCAATTTCTTCCTCGGTTACTGTGTTGTAAACCTCTGCCACATCGTCAATTTCAAGCAGCGGCACGTGTAGTCCGAAGGCTTCCGAAATCGCCGTTGGGTCTGCGTGCATATCGTACATAGCTTCCAGCGCATGCCCCATAAGACCTATTCTCGCACCCTTAAGGTCATGCAGAACTTTTGCAATTTCGCACCATTCAGAAACAGCGGCTTCGGCTTCCGCATCATTATAAAGCGTCCCCAATATTACATCCTGCACTTTTTTGCCCATACGTACAGCAACTCCCGTGAACTCCGGAACAGAGCAAATGTTATCGTTTTCAAGCTGCATAAAGGTCGATGCTTTTGTGTAATCCAAATGCTGCAGCGGCTGAAGTGCAGCAAGAACAACAGGCACATTAACATTCCGTATAACAGGTGCAAAAACCGATGATGTGGCATATGTAACCATATTGCAGATCAGAAGGTCAACATCTTCACAGGTTATTTTTTTAGCCGTATCGAATGATTTTTGAGAACTGTCAACCATACCGAAATCAATCACTTCAACATCGTTTGCTTCAACTGTTTTGACAAAATCAGCGTGATATCCGGCTATTCTTTCAAAAAGCCCCGGGAACTGTTCCCAATAAACCGCATGGGCAACGGCGAACACACCGACTTTTGCGGTTCGTTTGTTTTTCCTTTCAATCATTTTTTAATCTCCTCCTATGTTGCAAATAATATATCTTGATTTTACAACGTATTTATGTTAAAATCAAGTATGATTATAAATACAAATATGTCGGAAATAAATATTTGCGGAGGATATAAGCATGAAAACAATTACTCTTGGCGAATGTCGCCCTTTTGTACGCTTTTCGAGGTTTCAGAATGTTCCAGAGCAGCACGGTTTTTCGATTTGTGCATATGATTCAAGGCTTTTTTACTGCATTGACGGGCTTGGAAAAATCAAAATCGAAGGCAAAATTTACGAGGTTCATTCCGGTCTTTTGCTTTTGTGGAAGCCCGGCGTTTCGTACTGCTATTATCCCGATGAGAGCAACCCAATGCGTTTTCTCGCAATTAACTTTGATTTTTCGGGAGACTGCACGGATTTTAAGACGCCAATTCCACCGGACCGTGAAGAAAATTTTGATAAAAATAAGATAACCGAAGATGTTTTTATATCCGACGCACCGCTTCTGAACAATCCGGCAGTGATTGAAAATATGCACCCTGTATATGACAAGCTCTGTGAAATACATTCCGAATTTACGCTGAAAACTTCTTTTTTCAACGATAGATGCTCGGGACTGCTTTTAAATATTCTTGCAAAAGCGGCGGCTTACAGCGAAAAAAAGACGCACACATCAAATGAAATTATAAAAAATGCCGTAGAATTTATGAACGAAAATCTCGGAAACGACATAGATAACAGTTCAATAGGAAAAGCGCTCGGGTATCATCCCAATTATATTAATTCTCTGTTTGTTTCGTATACGGGAAAGTCGCTTCACCGATATCTTCAGCATATGCGATTACTCAAAGCTATCGATTTACTGCAGGAAACCACGTTGCCCGTATCGGAGATTTCCGAGCTTTCCGGATTTCGGGATTACGCGCATTTTTCAAAATATTTCAAACAGGAAATCGGATATTCACCCTCAAAATTCAAGCTGTAACTTGACAAACAGTTCTTTCTCGGCTATAATTATGTTAGGTGATTGTGATGAAAAACATGATTGACACAAATTTTGCAACGGCTCTTTTTAATATAAAATTTGAAATAGAAGAATTGAGAATAGCACATCTCAACAGCCGCTGGCACTCCGATATGACCTTATCGCCTTACACAAGAATATACATGATAAAAGACGGCTACGGAATAGTATGGACGGAAAAAGAAAAAATCGAGCTTCTTCCGGGGAAAATATATGTTATTCCGTACGGCACCAGATTCGCGTACCGATGCGATGATTATATGGACAAGATTTATATTCACTTCCGTGCGCTGCTGCCGGACAAGAGTGATGTTTTCGATTCTGCCGGCCGTGTTTTTCAGTTTGACGACACGGAAGGGCTTACAGCCGCCGTTGAAAACTGCATGCCGCCGGAAACCGCAGCGAAAATTCTCGGCATAAATGCAATTACCCAAAAAATCGCATTCAAATGCGCCACCCTTCTCGGCGATAGGAAAATCAGAGGGTATTCAGACTACACAAAAAGCGTAATCGATTATGTTGAAGAAAACCTCAATGTCAATCTGACGGCAGAAAAAATTGCGGAAGGGCTTTTCACCTCCTCCGCAAAGCTAAGAAAAATTTTCAGGGCAGAAACCGGTATGTCCCTCGGGAAATACATTGACATCAGAATAATGACGCACGCCGAACTTATGGTGCGTTCCGGTCAGAAAACACTCAAGGAAATAAGCGATATACTCGGTTTCTGCGACCAGTTTTATTTTTCAAGATGTTTTGCCAAAAAGTACGGACTTCCGCCGCTCGCTTACCGTAAACGCGAGAATATGTTTTAATCCTCAACTATTTCGGGGCGAACATCGTTTTTCGCAAATTTAAAGCTTACATTTTCAGTACGCACATTTTTTGCGTGCCTTATATAAATACCGCTTGCCGGTAAAATTCCGAAGTTATGAAATTCCGGATACCTGTCCCCCATCTCGGGGACTTCTTTTTTTGTGTATTCCTCCACACCGCCCTCCATTCGAAGCGAAATATTGCGCAGTGTGATATTTTCCGCAAATTTATCTTCAGTGCCCGAAATGCACACTGCGGTTTTTGCGTTGCCCCACGCTTCGCCTTTGTAAACCGTTCCGACAGCGTCACGGCAGGTTCCGCTGACATTTTCAATAAGAACATCGGATATGCTCCCCGGAATCGTCTTTTCATGCCCCTTGTGATAAACCCTCATGCGGCTGCCGTTTGCAATGAATATCGGTCCCGTCACATTTATAAGCTGCACATTTTTGATTTCAAGCCCACGAAGACTTGCACCGTCAACCGGGCAAAGCTTGATTGCACAACCGCCGCAGTCATAAATGCAGCTGTCACGGAAAACTATATTTTCAAAATCGCCGACCGACTCCGTCCCGACCTTAAATCCTGCCCATGCGGTCGTTATAACGCAGCCGCCCACAAATATATCCGAACACGGCTTATTGTATGTGGATTTAAGGCATATTGCATCATCTCCGCTGTCAATACGGCAGTTTTCAATCCTGACATTTCTGCAGGAATCAACATCAATTGCGTCATTGTTCGCATTTACACGGCTGTGAATATAAAGCCCCTTAACCGAAACATTTTCACACCCGAGCATATGAAGCGTCCACGCAGCCGGATTTTTAAGCGTAATTCCGCTTATCTTTATATTCCCTGAATTAAGTATGCGTACCAAAAACGGCCTTTCTTCATGATTCGGGTGCTGCGTAGAAAAACATCCGCCCCTGCCGTCGATAATTCCGCCGCCGCTTATTTCCACATCGGAAATCCCGTCGGCGTATATAAGGCTTCTGCCCCTTTGGTGGTCAACTGCGTCCGTAAAAAGGTCAACCTCGTCGGAATAATCGCAAAACTCCTCGCTCCCGAGTATAACCGCGCCTTCCTCCAGTTTAAGCTTAAGGTTGCTTCGCAGAAAAACCGTGCCTACAACATAAACCCCGGGCTTTACAACAAGTTCTTCCGAAAGCTCCGCTGCACGGTCAATTGCCGCCTGAAGCTTTTCCGTTACGGTACTGCTGCTCTTTTCTTCAAAAATCATATGTATCTCTCCTTAAATCGGTTCTATTTCAACCGTTTTTATTTCATCGTTCCACGAAACCTCGCACCCCATGCCTTCCGCTATAGCACGAACCGGCACAAGAGTTCTTCCGCCGATAATTATCGGCACTGCGTCAAGTTCCGTTCTGTTTCCGTCAACATACATAAACCGGCTTCCGACAGTCATTTTTACCGTCTTATACCCTTTCGTTCCGGTAATTGTTTTCGTTTCGCCGTCCCACGAAACATCTGCGCCGAGTTCCTCAAAAATTTTTCTCATCGGAACCATAGTACGGTTTCTGCAAATAAGCGGAGATGAGTCAAACTCCACCTTGTTCCCCGATATTTCAACGCTTATATCGCCGCTTACAGCCCCGGAAAGCGAAACCTGATTTTCTGTTTCAAGAGTTGTTCCGTCCGAGAAAAGCACAACCGCCTTAACAGAGTGGTTTGAGCCGGGCAGCTTTGAAAGGTCTATATACAATTCAAACGGAATCTCATTTGAAGTTGCGGCATAAACGCCGTCAACAAAATATGTTACGGACCGTGCCTCGGCACCGTACTTATGCGCATAGCAATAAAGCGGAAATACTCTGTCAACACCGTTACTTTTATCAAGCTCTCTGAAAGCGCTGCCGTTAGCCTCTCCGCCGAAATTTTCCTGCACGAATCTGTACTTTTTGACCGCCTTCACATATTCCGACTTAAGCGCATCGTTATTTGAAAGCCTGTAATCCGACTTTTCGTTTGAACCTTCGATGTATCTGTCAAAATAGGCCATAACCTTAACCTGGGGATAAACCATCGGAACATAATACATCATCTGTTTCAGCCTTGCGAGAGCGAAATCCGTTGTGTCCTCACCGGTTGACATAAGCTTATGACCGCTGCCGGATTCCGAAATCATAATCGGTTTTTTGGAGCCGTACTTTTCCACCAAATCATGTATTGCAAGAACCGGATCCGAGCTGTCACCGCACTTAAAAAGAAGCGTATCGAGAGCCGGAGAGTTTTTGTTCGCCTTAAAATACTTCTGCGAATAAAGCGTTGTACCTACCCAGTCCACGGCGTCGTCACCGGGATAAAAATCGTCAATATTAACTCCCCATGCAGCTGAGGGCGTCATGCTCCATACCATTGCGATATTACCGTTGCGGCTCTTAAAATAATTTGATACGAACCGGAAGGCAGACTTAAAACTTTCGGGGTCGGTAGGTTTGGTCCACACATCAAATTCAGCCGCAAAACGAAGGTATACGGGGACGCTGTCAAACTCGGAAAGAAAGGAAGAAATCTCCTCAAGGCTTCCGCCGAAAGAACCGATGTTTGCTATATCGTCACCCTCGCCCTTGCAGTTAAGCGCAAACTCAACAGCCTTTCCGCCGCTCTGCGCCTCCTGCATTATGCGCCTTTCATAGCCTGAAACCGTGTCGCCGAGTTCATGATACAAAAGAATCATCGATTCGTCCGGCAGTTCATCTCTGATAGCGCTGTCCGAACAAAGACCGTAGAGAACGCCGTCCTTTCGCTCGTTTTTTGCGCCGTAATAAACATTTTCTCCGCCGTCGGTAAACATAACGGCGCTTGATTTATACTGAAGCGCCTTGTCATGCGCCGGGCGTGTATAATCATAGTATTTATCGCCGAAACCTATCGCATAATTATAGAATCTGCCGTACCAGACCGCCGCGGAATCATAATCTCCGAGCTCCTCATATGCGCCCGAAACACCGTTGTACCTTGAAATCATTACATTCCGTTTTTCGTCACAGTCGGGTTCGTTTTGCATCATATTTATAATTTTAGTTCCGTACTCTATCATACCGCGGTAATCCTTGCTGTCTGCCGCAGATATGTATTTATTGTTCAAATCGAAAAAACCGTTCGGGAAAGTGTATGCAAACGCTTTTGCCGGCAGGCACATCAACAGACAAACCATAAGTATCAGTATTCTTTTCATTTTTTATTTTCTCCTTTACAATCGCCGCAAAGCCCGTAAAGAACCGTGCGCGACATATCTATTTCAAAATCATGCTCATCGCTTATATGTTCACAGACACCGTTCATCATGTGGCAGTCAAGATGAACAATTTTACCGCAGCTTATACACCGCAGATGAAAATGCTCATGGCAGTGCTCTCCGGCATACTGATAGAAAAATCCCCCTTCCGAATCGGGATATTTCCTTATAAATCCGTCATCGGCAAGCCTTGAAACTTCTCTGTAAACCGTGCTTTTTCCTATAATACCGTAAAACTTATCCGAAATATCGTTTATTGAAAACTGCCGGTCGGTGTTTTTCCTGAAAAATCCGGCAATCAGTTCCCGCTGCTTTGTTTTGTACGGCATAGATTTCACCTCAATTAAAGTATACCACAAATCCTCCGAACCGTCAAGCTTGTAACATTATTGTTAAATACGGGGTCGTTGAATTGTAACATTAAATTTGGTATAATTAGTATATGGGGAGCGTCTGCTCTTCATCAAGGAGGATTATTATGTACACTATTGGGGATCGGGTTTTATATCCCATGCACGGCGCCGGAATTATTACCTCGGTTGAGGACAGGGATATTCTCGGCGAAATTAAGCAGTATTTTGTAATGAAAATGCCTGTCGGCGATATTGAAGTGCTTATTCCGATTGAAAGTCTTGAACGCATCGGAGTGCGCGACATTATAAGCGGTGACCAGGCGGAGGATGTCCTGAGGGACTTTAAGGAATACAATATAGAATTCAACAAAAACTGGAACAAGAGATACCGTGAAAACATGGGCAAAATCCGCAGCGGGAACATATACGAAGTTGCTCATGTTGTCAAAACGCTTATGGTAAGGGACCGCGACAAGGGGCTTTCGGCAGGCGAGCGGAAAATGCTTGTATCCGCAAAACGGATTATGGTAAGCGAGCTGATTCTTGCAACTCACACAGAGGAATCCGCTATTGAAGAAGAAATTGATAAAATTATTGAAGTTTGTTAAATTCAGGCGCACGAGGTTTCGTGCGCTCATTTTATGAGGTGAAGTATATGATTTCGGCAATTGTGGTTGCCGCAGGGAGCGGCCGCAGAATGGGCTGCAAAAAGCAATTCATGACAATATTCGGAGCGCCGCTTATCTCTTATACGCTTACGGTTTTTCAAGAATCCGAGGCTGACGAAATAATTCTTGTAACAGCGGAAGAAGATATGAAAAAAATGCAAAAAATTGCAGAAGAATACGGCATTTCAAAACTCATAGCAATTGTTCCCGGGGGTGCGGAGAGAAGCGACTCGGTGATGTCCGGGCTGTCGTCGGCAAGCGGTGAATTTGTGCTTATTCATGACGGGGCAAGACCGTTTATAAAATCCGAAGAAATTTCAGAAGCGATATCCGCTGTGAAAAAATATGACGCAATATGCCTCGGCTACCCCGTAAAAGACACAATAAAAATCACGGACAGTGACGGATATATTAAATCAACGCCCGAAAGAAGCAGTCTTTTTGCCGCAGCAACGCCACAATGTTTCAGAACGGAACTTATAAAATCGGCGTACGAGAAGATAAAGCATGACGGCATCAGGGTTACCGATGACTCCTCAGCAGTGGAATATGGCGGTACAAAGGTTAAAATTATCCCCTGCTCATACGAAAACATAAAAATCACCACGCCGGAGGATGCAGCGGCTGCGGAAGCAATAATCAAAAGGAGAAATGAAAAATGAGAATCGGAAACGGCTATGATGTTCATAAACTGGTTGAAAACCGACCGCTGATACTCGGCGGTGTTGAGATTGAATATGAAAAGGGCTTGCTCGGGCACTCCGACGCCGATGTTCTCGTTCACGCAATAATGGACGCTCTCCTCGGCGCGGCAGCGCTGGGTGATATCGGGAAGCACTTTCCCGATACCGACCCGAAATACAGCGGAATTTCAAGCATATATCTGTTAAAATGCGTAGCGGAACTTATTAAGAAGCACGGCTTTACGGTTTCAAATATAGACTCGATTGTTGCGGCTCAAAAGCCCAAGCTTGCACCGCACATAGAAAAAATGAGAACTAACATCGCCGAAGCGCTCGGGCTTGAGGAAAACCGCGTCAGCGTTAAGGCAACCACGACCGAAAAGCTTGGTTTTGAAGGCAGAGGCGAAGGAGTTTCGGCATATGCGGTGTGCTTACTGAATGAATAAAAACAAGAAGGTTTCCGTTTTGTGACCTGCACAAAGCCGAAAACCTTCTTAATTTTTTATCTGTTATCAAAATACTGCTGCAATGCCGCATTCAATGCCGAGCCGCCCGAAGAATGGCAATGCGCAATATAAGTGCCTGCCTTTTCCGCCTGCTGCGACGCTGCATTTACCATTTTATGCGCAACAGTCCTGGTGAAAATAACCATCATATCAGGTGTTCCGATTTGCTTTTTGAAATCGGCGGGACACTGCGTAAACACCTTGCATTTACAGCCGTATTTTTTGCAAATTTCTTTGTACTGACAGTGCATTCTGTCATGACCGCCAACAATAACAACGCTCATATATTACCTCCCTGCAATTAAATTTTTGTCTTTTATAAGCGGTTTCATGGCGGCTAAACAAATGCCCATGGTAGACAGATTGTGAAGCAAAGCGCTTGCACCGGGCGACAATACACCGGCAAGTCCGAGAGCCAAAAGACCGCTGTTAAAGGTTGTTATAAATCTGAAATTCGAGTGAATTTTATCAAAAAGCGCATCACTCAAGCGCCTTAAAACCACAAGTCCTTCAAGGTCGGAGGACAAGAGCGTAATGTCCGCAGCCTCTCTTGCGATATCGGAAGAATCCTTCATCGCAACAGAAACATCGGCTGCAGCAAGCGCCGGGGAATCGTTGATTCCGTCACCGACCATAATGACCCTATGACCGTTTTCTTTGAGTGAATTTACAATATTAAGCTTGTCCTCGGGGAGAACGCGCGCATGGAATTTATTAATCCCAAGTTCACGGCACACGCATTTTGCGGTGCTTTCACCGTCCCCTGTTATCATAAGCATATTTGGAATTCCGAGAGCCTTAAGCTCTGCAATCGTCTTTTCGGCACCGGGTCTGATAGGGTCTTCTATACAAAGTATTCCGCAGAGCCTGCCGCCAACGGCAAGGTAAACCATAGAATACTTTTCACCCAGTTCGGCGATAATCTCACGCTGTTCATCGGAAACCGGGATATTTTCATCATCGAAAACAAAGTGAGCGCTTCCGATAAGAGCACGGCTGTCACCGATATGCGAAGCTATGCCGTGAGCCACAATATACTCAACCTCCGCATGCTCTTCCCTGTGCTCAAGCCCTGCTTCCTCTGCCGCACGGACAATAGCCTTAGCCACGCTGTGAGGAAAATGTTCCTCCAGGCATGCCGCAGTTTTAAGCACTTCCTCCTCAGAAAATCCGTCAAATGCACAGATTTTTGAAAGAGTGGGACAAGACACCGTGAGCGTGCCGGTTTTATCGAACACAACAGTGTCTGCGGCGGCAAAGTTTTCAAGATACCTTCCGCCCTTGACCATAATGCTGTAATCGGCAGCTTCTCTCATAGCCGAAATAACGCTTATCGGCGTCGAAAGCTTGATAGCGCATGAAAAATCAACCATCAGCACGGAAAGTGCCTTAGTCGGGTTGCCGGTAATGGCGTAAGCAAGTATTCCCGCAGCAAAGCTGAACGGAACAATACGGTCGGCAAAAACCTCGGCACGGGACTGAACACCGGATTTTAATTCTTCGGAGTTTTGGATAAGGTCTATAATACCCCTGATTCTGCTGTCCCCGGGAAGGCTTGAAACAGAAATATCAATTGCACCGCTTTCAATGACCGTACCGGCATAAACCGTCATGCCTACAGTTTTCGCGGCGGCTGCCGCCTCGCCTGTCATTGAGGCTTCGCACACCTCGGCAGCGCCGGATACAACGCTTCCGTCAACCGGTATCATTGAGCCGCAGCGGACACGCAGAACATCTCCGACCGCCACATCGGCAAGAGGAACGGATTTTTCAATACCGTTCTCAACCCTCCATACCTTATCGATGTTAAGTGAAAGGCTGTCCGAAAGAGCCGTAGTTGCCTTCTTTTTTGTGTAATCTTCAAGCAGCGCAGAAATGTTAAGAAGCGTCATAACCGACGCCGCAGAGGAAACATTTCCGCTCATAATCGATGCGGAAATCGACGCTGCATCCAAAACATCAACGCCAAGCTTGCCGTTCCAAAGACTTATAAGCCCCTGTTTTATAAAGCGCATAGCCTTAAATACGGTAATAGGGTTGGCAACGCAAGAGGGCAGAAACAGTTTTGTTACGATTCTTCTGCCAATGATTTTTTTAAGTTCCGACTTAAACTCGCTGTCAATTTCCTGAAGCTCGGACAGCGGAATTTTTTTAAGCTCGGACGGAACCATACTTTTGACGGCAGACAGTATTTCACTTCTTGCGCTACCGCCGTAACAGACCAGAATACCGCCGTTTATCGAAGAAATCTGCGCCGAATTAACGCCGCAGATTTCCAGGAGTCTATGTTCGATATCAGTCTGCTGTGATTTTTCAAATATGCCCCCACCGCACCTAAGGCGCAGCCTGCCGGGCTTATCATAGATAATTTTGTATTTCACAGCCGATACCCTCTTTACTCGTCCGCCGATACCTTGGCGTCATGGCAGATATCCTCTGCTTCTTCCTTCATGTTCATAAAGGTTTCCTGCGCATCTCTCTGAAGCTTGATGCACTTTGCAAGACCGGAAACGCATGCTTTTCTCGTTTTATCGGACTTTGCGGCTTTCACACCGTAAGTTGCAGCCAAAGCACCGCCGACAAAAAACAGAAATTTGTCATTTTTGATTAAATCAGTAATTTTCATGATAATCAGTTTCCTTTCTTTAAGAACTTTAATAGTTTCATTTTGACGAACGATAAAATTGCGAACAGAATAATGCTGCCGACAAGCGCAAACGAGCCGTAAACTATGGAAATAAGATCAAAGTTTTTCATAACAGTCACTTCTTTCCGCAGCAGCCCCGCATAGCGCAGCCGCCGCAATTTCCGCCGCAGGAGGACTTACCGTTCTTTTTGCAGCGGATCATATGGGCAATAATCAAAGCCATAATCAAAATCAGCACTGCCATAACAATGATAGTCGCTGCATTTTCAACAATCCATGCAAACATGATAAATCACTCCTTATTTGTCCTTGAAAAAGCCGATAATGATTTTTACAGCCAATATGAGGAGGCACATCAGACAAAGAAGAACGACAATATCGGCTTTTCCGAGGGTAATGTTGGTTTTCATAACTTATAACGCTTTCTTGCTCGGGTCGGGACGAAACAGCAGATAAAGAACCGCAACCAAAACTACGATTGCAACAACCGTTGCCGCACTGAACGAAACCATACCGAGCGCAAGTCCGCCGATCTGGTAAACCATAAGGGATACGCAGTAAGCGAGGACATTCTGGAACAGAATTGCAAGCCAGAAGAACTTTCTCGAGCCCATTTCTCTTGCCATTGTGGAGATAGCCGCAAGGCAGGGAGAATCGAACATATTAAAGAGAAGGAAGGAAACGGCAGCAATGCTTGTCGGGAAGAATGCCGCAAACTGGTCATGCATCGAAGCGGCATATTCTTCCACTTCGCCAAGACCTGAGAGCACACCCATGGTTGAAACAATACCTTCCTTTGCAACGAAGCCGGAAAGTGAAGATGCAACCGCCTGCCATGTTCCGAAGCCGAGGGGCTTGAAAATCCAAGCGATAACGCCGCCGATAGTTGCAAGGAAACAATGGTCTGTATCTACAAGACCGAAGGTTCCGTCCTGGATACCGAAGCTTCCGAGGAACCACATAACAGCACAGCAGAGGAACAAAATCGTACCTGCCTTTTTGAGGAATGCCCAAACTCTTTCCCAAACATGAATCAGCACGCCCTTAACCGAAGGAATATGATACTGAGGAAGTTCCATAACGAAGGGAGCCGGGTCTCCCGAGAACATCTTGGTCTTTTTAAGGATTATGCAGGCAATGATAACAACCGCAATACCTGTAAAGTACATAAGAGGTGCCATCCACCATGCGCCGCCCATAAGGAAGCCGGCAATCAGTGCGATAACCGGAAGCTTAGCACCGCAGGGTATAAATGTGGTTGTAATCATGGTCATGCGTCTGTCTTTTTCGTTTTCGATTGTTCTTGTTGCCATGATACCGGGAACGCCGCAGCCCGAAGAAATAAGGAACGGAATGAAGCTCTTACCGGAAAGACCGAATTTTCTGAAAACTCTGTCCATAATGAAAGCAACACGAGCCATGTAACCGCAGTCCTCAAGAATGGAGAGGAAGAGGAACACGATAGCCATCTGCGGAGCAAAGCCGATAGGCGCTGCAAGACCGCCTATAATACCGTCAACAACAAGTGAAACTACCCATTCTGCCGCACCTGCGGATTCGAGAAGGGACTGTACACCGGGCTGAATCCATTCGCCGAACAGCGTGTCGTTTGTCCAGTCGGTAACAACAGTACCGAGAGTTGTAACGGAAATATAGTATACAAGGAACATAACCGCAGCAAAAATAGGAAGCGCAAGCCAACGGTTTGTGACAACTTTGTCAATTTTATCAGAGGTGGAAAGCTGACCCGCACTTTTCTTTTTGTAGCATCCTTTAAGGATTTCGGCTATGTAGATGTAGCGCTCGTTTGTGATAATGCTTTCTGCATCATCGTCGAGTTCATCTTCTGCAGCCTTGATGTCGTTTTCGATATGTTTGAGGCTTTCGCCGTCAATCTTAAGCTTTTCGAGAACCTTTTCGTCACGCTCGAAAATCTTGATAGCATACCATCTCTGCTCATTCTCGGGATATGTGTGAAGAACCTCTTCCTCAACATGAGCGATTGCGTGCTCAACCGCACCGGTGAATGTATGCATGGGAATTGTCTTTTTCTGCTTTGCGGCATTTATTGCAAGCTCTGCGGCAGCCGTTACGGCAGTACCCTTAAGCGCGGAAATTTCGATTACTTCACATCCGAGTTCTCTCGAAAGTTCCTCAATGTTAATTTTGTCGCCGCTTTTTTTAACGATATCCATCATGTTGACCGCAACAACAACCGGAATACCAACCTCCACCAGCTGAGTGGTAAGATAGAGGTTACGCTCAAGGTTTGTTCCGTCAACGATATTAAGGATAACCTCGGGACGCTCATCGATAAGATAATTTCTCGCAACAACTTCCTCCAGCGTGTAAGGAGAAAGCGAATAGATACCCGGAAGGTCAACAACCGTCACATCGCTGTGACCTTTGAGCTTACCTTCCTTTTTTTCAACCGTAACGCCGGGCCAGTTGCCGACATACTGGTTAGAGCCTGTAAGTGCGTTAAACAAAGTTGTTTTACCGCAGTTCGGATTACCTGCAAGGGCAATTCTGATACTCATTTTTTAACCAATCCTTTCAAAAAATTTCAATGAGAGAGCGAAAACTACTCAACTTCGATTTCTTCAGCTTCCGCTTTTCTGATAGTCAGCTCGTAGCCGCGGACCGTAACTTCAATCGGGTCACCCAGAGGAGCAACCTTTCTGATGTAGACATCCACGCCCTTTGTAAGCCCCATGTCCATGATTCTGCGCTTTAATGCGCCCGTGCCGTGAAGCTTTACAACCTTGACCGTAGAGCCGACCTTAGCCTGCCTTAAAGTGTTCATCCGAATCCACCTCCCGTTAAATCATAATTTTCTGTGCCATCTCGGAGCTTATCGCAACTCTTGCTTCCTTGACATTCACGATAATATTACCGCCCATAGCGCTTACAATCTGAACATCACCGCCGACAACAAAGCCGAGATTTTCGAGATGTTTTTTAATTTCCGGCTTGCCGCCGATTTTTCTGATAATATTCTTTTCGCCTACACCTGCCAAATTTAGCGGCATCATAACAGCCTCCGATCCGGTTAGAAAATTCTAACCAAAGTAAAATGCATAGTTAGCACCTGCTAACCTTATCTAACTGTTAGTTTAGCACAACTAACGCATTTTGTCAATAGGCAAAAACACAATTTTCAGCAATTTTTTTCATTTTGTTAAATTTGATATCCGGAAGGTAAAAATACAAATCTATTTTGTTAATTAAGACTAACCGATATTAAAAAAATCCGGCAAGAGCGTGGCTCTTACCGGATTTTTCATATCAATTTTTCTTATATTTTGAAACTGCCGCAAACACCGATATGATAACACCGAGACCTACCGCAATTGCGGCGGAAACCGCTGCTGTCTGCGATGCAAAATACCATGCCTTTTGGGAATTCCCCGAAACGGCAAAGCTTATTGCATAAAAAAGGGTTCGCCCCGGCACAAGCGGAATTATGGAAGGCGTAAAAAACACTGTTGCCGGCGCTTTTAACAGCCTTGCAAGCACCTCACAGAAAAACGCAACAGCCAAAGCCGAAGCAAAGCTTGCGGCAAACTCACCGCAATCGAACGACTTGGCGGCAAGATAAATAAGCCAGCAAAGAAATCCGCCTGCAGATGTGAACGGAATGTACTTCCGTTTAAGCCCGAAAAGAATCGAAAAACCCGCCGAAGTAAGCGCAGCCGTTATAAGTTCCGTCATAGTGCGCCCCCAATCCAAAGCGACAGCATAATGCCTACCGCAAGCCCGGCAGCCCATATAAGGCTTTCGATGAAACGCATCGAGCCGGAAATGGTGTCGCCGATAATAATATCCCTAATAGAATTCGTCATTGCAACGCCGGGAATGAGCAGCATAATGTTGCCGATTATGATTTTATCTTCATGCAGAAAACCGAAAAACTTCGACAAAATCACAACGCCGAGCCCCACCGCAAGCGAAGCGACAAAATTAAACTGAAGCTTATTTTTAAGAATATTCTCCGCTCTGATTTGAAAAAAGCATATTACAAGCGATAAAAGGGCGGCAAATATGCCATCAAAAATACTTCCGCCGAAAAACACCGTAACCGCCCCGGCAGCAAGCGCCGAACCGCATACGGTATAAACAGGTTTTACCGAAAGACGGCAGTCATCGACAGCTTTTCTCAGTTCCGGAACGGAAGACGGATTTTTGCAAAAACTTCTGCTCACGGAATTAAGCGCCTCAAGGCAGGCGTAATTTGTGCCGCCCGCCTTGAGAACCCTTCTTGTATCCGTTGCATGAATACCGCCCGGCATATCTATGCTGACAACGATATTTGAAGTAATAACAAAAATACTGTACTTTTCCGCACCGTATGCCTTTGTCATCTTTGCAAGGGTGCCTTCAACACGGTAGACCTCCGCACCCGAGCGCAGAAGCTTTTCGCCGACATCGAGAAGCACTCCGATAAAGTCATAAAGTTCGCTTAATTTTTCATTCATGCTTTCTTTTCGATTTCTTCCTTGATTTCCGCAATAAAATCAGCAGTTTTTGCGGAACCGAGGTCTCCCCTGTCACGGCTTCTTACGGAAATCGTTCCGTTTGCGCTCTCGTTTTCGCCCACAATAATCATGTAAGGAATCTTCATAAGCTGAGCCTCACGGATTTTGTAACCGATTTTTTCATCTCTGCGGTCAATTTCGCAGCGCAGACCCGAAGCCTTGAGTTCATCATAGACCTTGCTTGCATAATCGTGCGATTTTTCGGAAACGGGAAGAACCTTAACCTGAACCGGCGCAAGCCAAGCCGGGAATTTGCCTGCAAAATGCTCAATAAGGATACCGATAAATCTTTCGATAGAGCCGAAAACAACACGGTGAATCATAATCGGACGGTGCTTTTCGCCGTCCTCACCGGTGTACTCCGCCTCGAACCTCTGCGGAAGCTGGAAATCAAGCTGAATTGTTCCGCACTGCCAGGTTCTGCCGATTGAATCTTCAAGATGGAAGTCAATTTTAGGACCGTAGAATGCGCCGTCGCCTTCATTTACAACATAAGGCAGACCGAGGTCGTCCAATGCCGATTTAAGACCTTCGGTTGCTATTTCCCAGTCCTCATCGCTGCCCATGCTGTTTTCTGGGCGGGTAGAAAGTTCAACATGATATTTAAATCCGAAAAGCTTGTAAACCTCATCAATAATGCTGATAACGCCCTTGATTTCAGACGGAATCTGCTCCTGCGTCATAAAAATATGCGCATCGTCCTGGGTGAAGCACCTTACCCTCATAAGCCCGTGCAGCTGACCGGATTTTTCATGTCTGTGAACCAAACCGAGCTCACCGACCCTCATCGGAAGGTCACGGTACGAGCGGGGTTCGTACTTATAAACAAGCATACCGCCCGGACAGTTCATGGGTTTAACCGCAAAATCGGTATCGTCAATCACGGTTGTGTACATATTTTCCTTATAGTGATCCCAGTGCCCCGATGTCTCCCAAAGATGACGGTTAAGCATGATAGGTGTGCTGATTTCAACATATCCCTCACGGGTGTGAATCTGACGCCAATAATCAATAAGAGTGTTTTTAAGCACCATGCCGTTCGGAAGGAAGAACGGGAAACCCGGACCTTCATCCATCATCGTGAAAATGCCGAGTTCACGGCCGAGTTTTCTGTGATCTCTCTTTTTTGCTTCCTCAAGCATTGTGAGGTACTCGGCAAGTTCATCCTTTGAAAGAAAAGCCGTACCGTAAATTCTGGTGAGCATTTTATTTTTCTCATTGCCTCTCCAGTAAGCGCCGGCAAGCGATGTAAGCTTGAACGCCTTAACGCCTTTGGTATAGAGAATGTGCGGTCCTGCGCAAAGGTCTGTAAAATCGCCCTGACGGTAGAAGCTTATAACAGAATCCTCCGGCAAATCTTCGATAAGCTCAACCTTATAAGGTTCGCCCAGTTCACGCATAAATTCTATAGCCTCCGCCCTCGGCTTTGTGAAGGTTTCAAGCTTGATATTTTCTTTTATAATCTTCTTCATTTCCGCTTCGAGGGCTTCAAGATCCTCCGGTGTGAAGCCGCCCTCACGGTCAAAATCGTAATAGAATCCTTTGTCAATTGCCGGGCCGATTGCAAGCTTTGTTTCGGGATAAAGCCTTTTTACAGCCTGCGCCAGAATATGCGCACAGGTATGCCTTACGACCTTAAGCTCCTCATTTGTTTCGGCTACGGTGCCATCGCTGAATAACGCTTTCATAATCAAAATCCTTTCATAAATAAAAATAAAACCCTTGGACATATTATATGCCCAAGGGTGACAAATGCACGGTTCCACCTTGCGTTTAACTCATTTAGCTTTAACGGTGCCGACCGCCGGCGCATTTCCTCGCCGAAGCTCCGAAGCGGTTTTCGCTTTGCCGCACCGCAGGACTTCACACCGACCGCCCCTCTCTTTTCCGCCGCAGCAAGCTACTGTCTTCATCATAGCCTTTATACCTATTATAATACCTTTCTGCCGGTTTGTCAAGTGCTTTAAAAGAATTTTTAAAACCTCCCCGGCGGTTTCCGCCGAAGGAGGTTTAAATAAGGAGAGAGATAGCTATTATTTATCAAGTAATCTTTTAGGCGACTTCTCGGCTAATCGTTATTGGTTTTTATCGGCTGATTTTCCCCAATACTGCGCAAACTCACTTGATAATACACAAAGTATTAACCTCAT
>CAKSKB010000026.1 GCA_934464705.1 uncultured Clostridia bacterium | reverse complement strand
AAATCGCCCAAATTGTTGTTTTTTGCCATGAATTACACCTCCGTATTGAGCGCAGTTTCGATTGCGGCGGCGATTTTTCCGTCAACCTGCGTGCGAGTGTAGTAATCGCTGAAATCGACCGTTCCGCCGAGTGCGTCCCATGCCGTGCCCGTCCATGCGAAGTTCGTTCCGCCCTCGTTGATTATCTTCGTTATCTTGTCGGTGCTCGGGGGTGTTGACGCAAAGTCGGAGCTGTAAAAATAATAGGTTTCATTTACGGCGACCGCAGTGCCTGCCATCCATGTGTTCCAGTAGTCCGAATCCTTCGTCTCTGCCATTGAGCACAAAACGCCGTAATAATCGTTGTTGGTCTGATAGGTGAATGTGAGGGTGTTTCCGGAAATGCCCGTGGTGGTCATCGTGCCGAGAATCTTTTTGCCCTCGGTGCACACCTGGTATGTTTTGCCCACCGCGAATGCGGAAGCGTCCGTAAGCGTCATCTCGCCGCCCTCTCCGTCAAAGCCCATGCCGTATGCGTAAACCGACACAACATTAACACCGTAGAAGTTTCGCGAAACCTCCGATTCGACATTCCATACATCGCCCGCCGTGCACGCTGCGGAGGGCGGCAGCTCGGAAAATGTTCGTTTGCTTCCTTTATATTTGTAGACGGAGGCTATTTTGCCGTCGATTTCGGTTTTTGTGTAGGCGTCGGTTATGCCGTAGCCCGAGAGGGTGGTGGACTTTTCCGCAAGTCCCTTTGCCGCCTCCTTCATGTCGGAAACCGCCGTCAGAATATTTGTGATATTGCTGCTTTCGTTTTCCGCAATTTCGGAATCGTTGTTCGCCGCCTTGACCTCAAATGCGACCTCCTTGACCGTCAGAACCGCATCGCCCTTCGATACCGCAAGCCTGACCGTTATGAAGCCCGGCTCGGGGTACATGGAATTTAAAAGCGTGCAGAAAATGGCAGTGCCGGAGGTTTCGTATGCGGTGCTGTACTGCCCGTTTTCCTGGCAGACCGCCATTGCGGTGAAGCCGTCCGTCGGTTCGCCCATGTCGATTTTTAAGGCATAAGCGCCGCTGTCGCCCGCAACAAGCTCACCGCCTGATACAGAAAATGCACCGTCCCTTTTTAGTACAATTTCTCTCATTTGTGTTGCTCCTTTCCGTTAAAATCTTTGTATAATTTTCTCGTAAGCCGTGGGTGCGGAGTTGCCGAATACCACCCGGCAGCTGTATTTTTCTTCCCATATATCGGTTAACGATGTGATGTTGTATTCTTTTGAAAGTTCCCATTCGGGGATTTCGATTTTCGCCTTTTTGCCGGCGGCGATGAGGGGTCTTACTCCCGGGAGAACCTCTGCTTCAAAGCTGTCGGTTTCAAGAAAATAGTTCCTTTTTCTGCGGATTTCCGCACCCGGAACAGCGTCATACCGCCCTATGTAAAGCACTCTTCGTGCGGTGTCGGTCGGCTTTGAAAGGGCAGGGTATGTCTGATAAACATAGCCGTCACCGTCTTTTAGCGAGTAGGCAAGAAGGTTTCGGTTGTTGTCGATTCCGTATGTGAAGCTCGGATTTTTAAGCCCTCCGCATTTGCTGCCGAGGATTATTCCGCTGTCCTCGTAATCGCCTGCCCATACCGTAACGCTGCCGCTTTCTATTGTCACCTTAAATGTTTTTTTGGCATCGTTTGCTATCGAACTCATCGCTTCAAGGCAGCTTTCGGAAAGGCTTCCTTCGTACTGAACCGTACCTGTCCCCGAATTGTACAAAACCGCAACGGGATTCCCGAAAAGGTAGTTGTCGGAATCCGTGCAGCCGTACTTTGCGGCGTTGCAAATCAGCTTTGAAACCCCTTCGCCCGAGGTGTATGTCAGGTCGTCGCCGTCCTTTAACGGGTACCTCCACGAAAACAGCTTCGACAGCATTTTGCCGATTAAAACCGTTTCGGTTTCCGTTAGCTTAACATAGATAACAACGCCGTAAGGCTCACGGATATTTCCGCTGAGCTTCACTACCGAGCCGCACGGAATCTTTATGCAGCGGGGGAGGTGAATTTCAAAATCCCCGGCGCCGGCTGACTTGTTTTCCCACCGAAGTGATGTGTAGTCCGCAAAAGCGCAGATTTGGCTTAAATCCTCGCCCGACAGCACCGAAACTATCGGTCTTTCCATTAAGCGTCACCCCCGATGCCGAGGAATTTCGGTTCGTATTCGACCGTGCCCTCGGTGTTAAATGCGTAAAGCGTGTTCTGCCCCGGCGCAAGCATTATCTGCTGAAAATCCTGAAAATATGCGTAGCTTTCCAGGCTCCTTACATCTGTGATGTCAGAGCTTATATAGTATACGGTTCCCGTTTCTCTCGGGTTTTTGAAGCGCAGTCCGCTGTATTTCGGTGAGCCGCTGTTCCACTCCGCACTCGTGAAGAGCCCGGCAACTGCCGTCTTTTCAAGCGCCTTCATTTTAACCGTCACCGGGCACGGAATATCGCCGTCATTATACAGCGAAAGCTTTTGATATTTGTAAGTTCCGCTTTCGTACAAACTGACTCCGTGGTTCAAAAAGGGGACGGTGCACTTATTGTTCAATTTGTAAAAGCACGGGTCGAACATTCTTATCTGAACGGTGTAAATCGGCGGCATAATTTCGTATTGCCGTTCCCGTTTTGCGGTCGCTTTCATAAATCCTTTGAAATAATATTTGCCGTTTACATATCCCGTTATCTCGCTAAGGGGCGAAAGTGTGCGGTTTATAAGGCTTTCCGAAATATTGCGTGCCTCGAATTTTATTGTTATGTCACGGGACGAAAAGTTCTTTGCAAGCACCTGCTCACCAAGGTTTCCTGGAATTTTATAACTGCTGAAATCGCTTGAAATTTCGCCGAAATCAGGGAGTTCCACAAGACACGCCGCCTCGGAATGCGATTCTGCCGTTATCGAATACCCGTTTGCATTTTTAAGAATTATGTTCATATTCCCACCCCCTGGAGCTTGAGCGCCGCAATCAGTTCCTGCGAGGTTTCCGCCGGGGAAAGGTTGTCGGCATAGATTGTCTGGTTGATTTCAACGCCGCTCTTGCCGAAATATCCGCTGTCGGAAAGCTCAATTATCGCCTGTTTTACCGCATTTGCGAAGTCCTGAACACCGTATGCGCCCGACGCAAACGAAAATGAATCCGTTTTTGCCCTCTCAAGCCCCGAAATGTAATCCGCCGCCGAAACCTCGCCGCGGTCTTTCAGCGCCCCGATAAATTCGCCCGCGCTTTTTATGTCGGTCGAGAGGTATTTATTAAGTATCGCCGCCCCGGCGCCAAGCGATTTTAAGTAATCGTACCCCTCGGTGTAGGTTTTGAGCGCCTCCGGGTCAACATCGTCAAGGCGGTAAAACCTGTCGGTAATTTTTCCGTTTTTGTCCTTTACTGTCACCGATTTAAGCGTGCTTTCCGCCATTTGCTCAAACAGCGAACCACCCAGTTTTTCCGCCGCCGCCGTCGCTTTTTCCATCGCTCCGATTACATTTTTCGTGTAAAATTCCCCGATTTTATCCGTCATGCTCTGCCATTCCGCCGTGCCCTCTTTGAGGTGCGTGTCACGCAGTGCCTTCAGCTTTTCGTAGTATGTTTCCGCCGAAATTATCCCGATTGAGTACATCGACCCAAGGCGGTTCGTTTCGTCCGTCATCATCTTGTCGAACTCTTCCCGTTCGTGGTCTTTCAGCTCTTCGGTGTACTTCCACCAAAGCTCCGACCCCTGCTGAAGGTAGGTATCACGCAGAATTTTAAGCTGTCCGTAAAACTCCGAAACAGTGATTTTCCCTGCGGCAAGGGTCGCTTCAAGCTCCTTTACCGCAATGTTCATGGCGGATTTCTGGTCGGGAAAAATGTAGCTGTCGGTAAATTTTACGCCGTCGTGGTCAAAGCGGTCAACGGGGTTTTCTATAATTTTCCTTCTGCTCATGTCATAACCTCCGATATGCAGTCGGCAAAGTCTGAATCGGCATAGCCTCCGGGGAGCATGAACCGCCGTTTCTGCTCGGCGTATTTCTTCGCTCTGTCGCCCGGAATATTGCTCAAATCCATGCTTCTGACTGCCAGTATTTCAGAAAAATTGCAGCCGCTCATCTCGCACATCAGCGGCGCAAATGCGTGCCAGTGCATGTCGCTTTCCGACAGGTCGATGCCGTAGCACTTCATAAATCCCGAATATATCACTCTGCCGTCAAAATCAGCCGAGTAAAGCGCCGGCTTTCCGCCGCTGCCGTACCGTGAAAAGCCTGCATAATAAAAGGCGAGCGCCGCCCCGAACGCCGCTCCGACAGGGGAGGCAGGCTCGGGGTAGCTAAGCGAAATCACATTCGCCGCCTTGCGCTCGGGGGACATATCCGAACGCAGTATCTCGCCGACTTCAAGCCATGTGCGAAAATCTGTCCTTATCGGGATGTCGCTTCCGAGAACATTTACCGTCTTCGGAAGATAACCGAAAAGCACATTTTGCACAGAATGGGGACGCATCACTTTTTCGTAAATGTGCAGGTGTTGTCGGTGATAACGGCAGTGCCGACAATGATTTCGCCCTTGACCTTGAATGTGCCGCTGTATGAATATACCTCGCTGTCGCCGCCTTCGGAGTCGGGAATAACCGCAAATTCACGCTTTATTGCCGGGTACGATGAACCCGAAGGGGCGGTCATGTCAACTAAGATTATCGACCTTACCGCATCGTCGCCTGTCATTTCGCCGTCGGTGATTTTTACGATGTCGTCATGCACGGCGTTGCCCGTGAAGCGGTCGAAGGTGTATGAAACCTCCGGTGTGTAGCCCACAACATCGTTCTGTTCGTAAGGCTCGTCAACATATCTGCGCTTGTAGGTCTTTGGGTTTTTGTTAATCGAAAGCGCCGTGAATCCCTGCATTTTGGTGAAGGTTTCGCCGTTTGCCGACTTGACTCCGTAAAAGGCAAGCTTATCGCAGCGCCTGTTGAAAATTCCGTTCATATTAAAAATCCTTTCCTATATTATTTGGTTTTCAGGTAGTACAGTTCAAACACCGCCTGGTATCGTGCCGAACTGTTTTTTCCGTTCACATCGTAGCGGCTCGGGTAGGGAATCAGTTTTATCGGGGTCAGGTTTTCGCCCACTCCGCTCATCGAAGGAAGCCCTTTTTCGGAGGTTTCCTCCACCCAGTCGCATACATTTTCGATAATTCCGCTGCCCCTGCCCCCGTCTTGGTTGAACCACGGCAGCCGCAGCGACAGAATAAACTGATATCTCATCACTTTTGAACCGTCCGTGTACACCTTTACGGGCTTCGGAACCGCCACCGCCTCAATTGCGGCTTCGGTGGGGGTGTCGGAGAGGTAGTCGATTGATATCGGCATTTGTTCAATATGGGGACAGGTTAAAAATATGTCCCTGATGTATTCCGAAACCGTCATCCGCACACCACCTTTGTATGGCTGAGGAGCCTTGAACCGAAGCGGTTTTCCGAAACTGCACGCACTGTCATTGCGCTTTCGGGCATTGTTTCAAATTCGCCTATCGCAATCCTGTCCCCGGTGGAAATAAGCCCTTTTGTCTGCTCGTTTATTCTGAAAATAACATCGGAATTTGGTATGAATCCCTTTGCCGAAACATTCGAGTTTGCCTTAAAGCACACCGAATATCTTCTGCAATTGAACACTTTGGGGACATAGGTGTTTTTGCGTTCCGAGACCGTCTTGTGAAAAACCGTAATCTTGATTTTTCGCATTTTCAGCACCCCCTGTAAAAGAGTGATGACGGCAGATACTGCGCCGCTGCTTTGTAGATTTCGCTTTCAAAGTCTTTATATGCGGCGGAAAATCCGTCCGAGCTTTCGGAGGAAACTCCGATGCGCCCGTCGGTCATGTAAAGAATTTCCGCAACGGCGCATACCGCAAATTTTGTCGCTTCGTCTGCTGCGTCACAGCGGTTCTGGGTCATTGCCGCAAGCCTGTCCGCCGCCGATTTTTCATAGTATGCGAACTCCTCCTCGGGGATTTTGTCCCCGAAGAAGCTTTCGCTGTAAAAGTTAAAATCTGTCATGATTAATTACCCTTTGCGGCAGATGAGGTCGAAACATAAATGCCTGCAGTCTTGTTCTCGTATGTATCGTTGAGCCCGTAAATTCTGTAGCCGAACTTGTATGCATCGGCGGTCTGGTTGTCCTCGGGATTGATTACCTTCGGCTCGGCGTGCTTGGTGTACTGGAGCACCGCGTCCTTCTGAATTACCATGAAGTTGATGTCGGACGCAGAGGAACCTTTTGCGTATCCGCCTGCGGTTTTGCCCGTTGATGTGCCGTCCGCAAGGTCTACAGCGGTGTAGAATCTCGACTGCGGAACACAGATTACGCCGTCAAATGTGTTGAGAACCTCCTTGGATTTCGTGGTGTCGAGGGCTTCAATCATGTCGAAAAGCGACGGTGTGATGAAAAGATATCTGCCGCTCTCGGAAACCTCATTTTCGTCAAGCTTGGACTTCGCAGTTCTTATAGCGGCAAGCACGCCTGCGCCGTCGGAGAGCGCTTCGCTCTTGGTTGTGGCGCCGGTCGCCGATGCGTATGCGGCAAAGCGCACTGCGTCAACCTCGGGCACAACCTTGGTTCTGATGAACTCGCCCGCAAGCTTGCCGAACGCAACACCGGCGGTTTCCTCGTTGTCCATCGCGTCAACGGAGAACATTCTGCCGCGCTCGTAGTTGAACTCAACCGTTTCGTTGGTGAGGGTCACATCGCCGTCAACATAGCCGGAGGCTCTGTCGTAGTTTGCAAGACCCGAAAGGCTCATCTTCGGAATTACGATTTCATGAGCGTTTGCGCCTTCCCTGAAAAGCTCGCTGTCGCTCTCGAGAACCGCTGTTTTTGCGGCGTCCTTGTAGACCTCGTCGAGAACCGATACATATGAAGTGAATTTTGAAATTGAATTAGCCATAGTTAAAATCTCCTTTTTTTAGTTTAATCCTGCGCCGTGCGCAAACGGATTTGTGTTGTTTTCGGCGGCTTCGGTCACTGCGGAAAACACAGGTGTTTCGGCGTTTCCGAACAGCCAGCCGTGAGTCTTTTTTGCCGATTTTACCGCCGCTTCGATGTCGGGTGCGTCGCCGATTACAAGCCTGAAAAGCTCCTCGTCACGCACGCCCTCCTCTTTGGCGGCAATCGAAATGCGAAGGTTTCTCGCTTCGCCCGAAAGCTCCCCGAAAAGCTCCTCCTCGGAACGGCCGATTTCCGATAGAATTGCCTCTGCGGCGTCGCCTTCGACCCCGAGATTTTTTAAAAAGTCCTTGTCCAATTGATTTTACTCCTTTCTTTGTGTACACAATAGGGACGGAGCAAATTTTGTACAATCCGCCCCTCGCATGTTTATTATAGCATTATTTTTTTCGGAAAAGTTGCGGTCTTTCAATAGAGAATAGATAAGAGATAATAGATAATAGTTATTGAGGGTTTTCGGCGGGCCGAAAACCTTTGATTTTCAGCCAAGAGTTAAAAAAACAGATAATAGATAAGAGAAAATAATGAATGTTGATTTCCGCCGAAGCGGAAATCTTCCGATACTATTATCTATTATCTCTTCTCTATTATTTATAATTTGTTGACAAACCTTCCGTCAAGTGCTATAATATAGGAAGACAAGGGGGATTTACACATGAAAAATAAATTGATTTCACTTGCGGCGGCGGCAGCCGTTGCGTTTTCGATTATGACTTCGCCCGTTTCGGCGGCGAGTCCTTTTGTGAAGGTTGTTGTCGGGGACGCGGAAATTCCGCTTTCCGCACACGCAAGAATCGCTGACGGCAGAACACTTGTTCCGCTTCGGGGCGTGTTCGAGGCGCTCGGGGCGGATGTCGATTTTGAGGCTCCCGGGAAGATCTTCGTGCGCCGCGGCGAAACGGAAGTTTCCCTTGAAATCGGTTCTTCCGAAATGGTGGTGAACGGTTCGGCAACCGCATTGGATGTGTCGGCAAGGCTCATCGGCGATTCGACATTCGTGCCGCTCCGCGCTGTGACGGAGGCTCTCGGCGGCGAGGTCGAGTGGAACGACCAACTTAAAACCGTCATCATAACCGAGGAAGGCAAACAGCCCTCCGCTGACCCCGAAATCACGCTCTATTCCGAGAACGGCGATACGGTTTCCGTGCCGCTCTCGAAGGCTGCGGAATATGAAAATTACGGCTGGTATCTCGAAAAAAGAGTGAAAATGTACTCGATTGACGGGCGTGAATGTGAGGTTCCGGAGTCGGAAGTCGAGGAGAACAAAACCGTGGGGTGGTACACCTCAAAGCCGGTCAGAATGTACTCGTATAAGGGCGATTACACCTTCTGCGCCGAGGAGGATATCGGGGCGTATCAGTCGGTCGGGTGGTTTTTGTACGACGATTTTGTGGAGAATACCAACGCTTTTTTGACCAAGTCGATTGCGACCGGGCTTTACTACAGCGGCTATAAATACATCGAGAATATCGAGAAGAATTTTAAGGACGAGGGCATTGATGCGGCGAAAATCGAGGACCTCCGTGTGGACTATATTCTGCGCTGGCGCAAGGCGATCGACGCCACGATTGCGATTGTGGAATACGAGGTCGTGACCAACTACGAGGGCAGACGGCAGGCGAATATCACGCTGATGAACCTCAGCGAAAAGCCGATAAATTCGTTCGAACTGAAGTTTTCGTGCAGGGACGGCAACGGCAAACTTACCACCGATTCCGCCGACCACGACGGCACGATAACCGGCTGGAGCAAAAAGGCGAATATTGCGGGGTATTCCAAGCGGACCTTCGGGTGGGTGCTGGCGAATAACTCCCAAACGGCGTATATTTCGGATTTTGAGATTAAAAATGTGAATGAGCTGTAAAGAAGAGCCTATCTCATGAACAGTCAAATTAAGCGAGTGAGCAGCTTTTCGCCGATTGGCGGATACGAGGGAAGAAGTAATAGAGAAGAGTGAAGAAGTATGGTGGGTTTTCGGAAGACCCGAAAACCTTTGATTTTCAGCCAAGAGGCGAAAACGGTGAACGAAAATTAATTTGACGACCGTGAATGAGTGGAGGCTTGACAGGGAAACAGATAATAGATAAGAGATAATAGATAATAGTTTAGGAAGTTTTTCGGGCTTCCCGAAAAACTTTTTATTTTCAGCCGAGAGGCGAAAACGATTTGCGATTTTATACGACCGCCCGCGAAGAAACCGAGGCTTGACAGGGAAGAAGAGCCTATCTCCCGAACAGCGAGAAAACTCTCACATTGAATTTTTTGCCAAGTGCCCGACAGTGAAATATAAAAAAATAATGAAAACACCGGGCACGAGGCAAAAACGAAATGTGTTTCTTTTCGAAGCGACCGAGAGGGAGTGGAGGCTTGACAGGGAAGAAGAGCCTATCTCATGAACAGTCAAATTAAGCGAGTGAGCAGCTTTTCGCCGAAGCGAAAATCAACATACACTATTATCTATTATCTCTTATCTATTCTCTAAAACAAAGCGAGCTTTCGGGAATCCCGAAAGCTTGCTTATTGTTTATTGTTTATTATATTATTCCTCTTTTTTTCTTGGCTGCAAGAATACGGCGGACGGAGGAGTTGATGTGTTCCTCGGTAATTTCGCCCGACTTGACGGCTGAAACGATAGCTGAGTGCGCAGCCGTGAGGTCTTTGGGCATGAGCAGCATGTCGCACCCGGCGGAAACCGCCTTGACGCTCGCCGCTGCCGCGGTGTATTCGTCGGTTATCGCCCTCATGGAGAGCGAATCGGTAATTGTAACGCCCGAAAAATTGAGTTCGCCGCGCAGCCATCCGGATACAACTTCCGATGAAAGCGAAGATGGAGATTTTTCTGTTGTACAGTTTGGGGACGCATGTGAAATCATAACGAAATCCGCCCCTGCGTGTATGCCGGAAATGAAAGGCTGAAACTCGTTTTTTCGCATAGAATCAAGACTTTCCGCAATTTCGGCACGCCCGTTGTGAGTGTCCGCCGAAGCCGACCCGATTCCCGGAAAATGCTTCAGAACCGATACAATTCCGCCTTCTTTAAGCCCTGTCACATAGCTTGAAACGAACGGGCACGCAGCGTCAAACGAATCGGAAAATGCTCTGTCCCCAATTTGTGACATTTCGCTTGAATTTACATCCGCAACCGGAGCAAAATCAAGATTAAATCCAAGACCTTTCAACCCTTCAGCCGTTTTGGCTGCGGCATTGTAAGCGGAATCGGGGTCGCCCGACCTTCCGATTTCCTCCGCGGACGGCTGCTTTTCAAACCCGAGAGCGTGATTTGAACCCAATCTCGAAACGCTTCCGCCTTCCTCGTCAATCCCGATAAACAGCGGAATTTTGCTTGCGTTCTGCAAATCGGCGTTAAGCTTCGATACCTGATTTTTTGAGGATAAATTGTCCGAAAACAGTATGATTCCGCCAACCGGGTAAGTCGAAAGCCCCTGCCTTACAGCGTCGTCACATTCCGTCACAAGCGGCCTTCCGCACAGCGCCTCGGGCGTGACAAACATCATCTGGTAAACCTTTTCGCTCAGCGACATCTCCGAAATCAGACTTTCAATCTGCTCGTCACGGGTCGCCTTTTCGGTGTATGCGGCAGCGTCGTCATGAGTGTTTATGTACTGCGACAGGTCCTCGTCCTGAGCCGCCTTTGCGTCATTTTTCGCTTTCTGTTCGGTCTTTGACTTTCTTTTTATAATGTTTACGCCGTTTTCCGTGCCGTCGGTGATTTTGTTGAGGTCAACCGGAGCAGAAATGGCTTCCGGCGAATTTGATTCCCTGAAAATGTCAATACAAGCGCCTGCCGCCGCCCCGAGCATAACCACAACCGCTGCGGAAACCGCAAAAACAGCAAGCTTTTTCTTTGTGTCAACCTTCATGTAGCTGATAAATTTAATCAAAAACGGCTTGATTTTGCCGAAAAAATCCTTCACTGCGAGCACCTCCGCTAAAATTATATCAAAACCCCAAAGAAAAGTCAATAAGCTTATCCACATTTTATCCACAAAGTTATCCACATTTTCAGAACCCCGTTT
The DNA here is from genome assembly GCA_934464705.1 of uncultured Clostridia bacterium. Taxonomy (GTDB): domain Bacteria; phylum Bacillota; class Clostridia; order HGM11514; family HGM11514; genus CAKSKB01. Next base: position 15,375 of record CAKSKB010000026.1, on the reverse strand, counting down.
GCACCTGTGTCATGAGGGGGGTGACACGCATTTCAAGAAGGTGGTGACAGAAACCCCGCCAACCTCATGACATACCTCCGCACAAATAAGATTTTAATTAATAAAATTGATTTAATAATACTGTGTTTAATAAATAATTAATTATTTACACAGCGACAGAAAAAAATTAATAAAAGAACCGCCCTTCGGGAATGGATTTTTCATTAGATAAGAGAGAAGAGATAAGAGAGAATAGTTTCGGAAGATTTCCGCCGAGAGCGGAAATCAACATTTAAAAGTAAAATAACCGCCCATTTCCGTCAAATAATGATGCGGTTATTTTAACCAATTACATTTGACATTACCGTTTGAGGTTTTGCCTTTTTCTACATTATACTGTATTTCAGGTAGTTTGTCAACTAGATAATAGATAATAGATAAGAGATAATAGTTATTGAGGGTTTTCGGCGAGCCGAAAACCTTTTTTTATGTCTGAAAGACAATTCATGAGAAGGGCCGAATTTCTGAGCAGGGAGAGTAAATGAGCATAAAGTCTTTTCTCGAAAGGCTGCGAAGTCAGCCGAAAGAGAAAAGCGGTTTGCGATTTTACACGACCGCCCGCGAAGAAACCGAGGCTTGACAACAGCCGTCAGGCTCAATTCATTCTGAACTTTTTAGACAATCTGAGATTTTCCCTTGGAAAATCTACCGACACTATTCTCTATTATCTCTTATCTATTATCTTTTTCCCTCATATCCGCCAATCGGCGAAAAGCTGCTCACTCGCTTAATTTGACTGTTCATGAGATAGGCTCTTCTTCCCTGTCAAGCCTCCACTCCCTCTCGGTCGCTTCGAATAAGATTACATTTCATTTTTGCCTCGTGCCCGGTGTTTTCATTATTTTTTATATTTCACTGTCGGGCACTTGGCAAAAAATTCAATGTTCACTTATTCTCGCTGTTCGGGAGATAGGCTCTTCTTTCAAACACCGCAAGTTTCAGAAAAAAAATAATGCTATAATTAAAGCAAGAGCAAATCGGGAGGCGAAAAAATGGACGGAAATTTCATAAAAGTGCATAATAATCTGGTACGAAGCAAGGAGCTCCGTCCGACGGAAAAGATAGTGTATATGTGCATAAAAGCGTACGCATACACGGGCGAGTGCTTCCCGTCGGTGAGGCGGCTTGCGGAGGACGCAGGGGTCTGCATGAGGACGGTTCAGCGGTGCATAAAGGTGCTGTGCGGCAAGGGATTGCTTGCGGTTGAACGGCGGAAAAACGCCAACGGCGGCAACGCAACGAACCTTTACCGAATAGAGGAAAAGAGCGAGGAAACAGCGCACGGAAAGCTTTCGGAACCCGAAGAAACCTCCGCTCCGGCTGACCCCCGTCTGGAATTTCGCGGAAGCGATGAAATGCTCAGGCGCCTTGGCGTAACCGACACCGAAAAATACCGCAGAATATATCGGCGAATAGCCCGTCTCGGGCTTGAGCACAGAGGGGAGGTGATGCAGACATGACGGAATTTGAAAGGAAAATCCGTGAACTTGCGGCGAAGCCTGTTCGTGATAAGGAGAAACTCGAGCGGCTCAAAGAGTACGGAATCGACAAGGACGCCGACATCGGAACCCTTTGTGCGGTTAAGCTTTTGGAAAGGGCGGTGGAAGGCGGCGACATCAGCGCAATAAAGGAAATCCGTGCGGCAACGGCCGGAGGTGGCGAGCGAAAGGAACTGTATATTCCGGCGCTGCTGATAGCCGAACCGTTCATGAAAGTGTATCGGATGTTACATACCGGGGACGGTGCAGATTTTGTACTATACGGCGGACGAGGGAGTACAAAATCGTCGTTCATAAGCCTATGTACGGTGGAACTTATCGTGAATAATCCCGAGCTTCACGCCTGTGTTTTCAGGAAAATAAAAGATACAATCCGAGACAGCGTGTATGCGCAGCTGCAGTGGGCAATCGGGGCGCTTGGGGTTTCGGAAAGCTTTGAATGCAGGACCAGTCCGATGGAAATCGAGTACATTCCTACGGGACAGAAAATATATTTCCGAGGGGCGGATAAGCCAGAGAAAATCAAGTCGATAAAGCCGCCGTTCGGGCATATCGGGGTGCTGTGGTTCGAGGAATTAGACCAGTTTTCGGGGCTTGAAGAAATCAGGTCGATACAGCAGTCGGCGCTGCGAGGGGGCGATGACGCATATGTTTTCAAGTCGTTCAATCCGCCGCGTTCGGTGCGCAGCTGGGTGAATGTTTATGTAGAGAGTGCGCCGAAGAACACAGTTTTTCACAGGAGCACCTATCTTGATGTTCCGCCCGAGTGGCTCGGAAAACGCTTTATCGAGGACGCCGAAGCGCTGAAAGAGCAAAATCCGTCGGCTTATGAGCATGAGTATCTCGGAATTGCAAACGGCAGCGGCGGAAGCGTGTTTGAAAATCTGGAACTGCGCACCGTAACCGACGATGAAATAGCGGAATTTGACAGAATTCTTTACGGAATCGACTGGGGATGGTATCCCGACCCGATGCGGTTTGAGGCGTGTTTGTACAAAAACGGGACGCTCTATATTTTTGATGAACTGAGCGGAAACAAGATAACAAACGACCGCCTTGAGGAGCTTCTTAAGGAGAAGGGAATAGGCGAAAACGACCTGATTATAGCTGACAGCGGCGGCGAAGGACCGAAAACGATAGCGGAATTCAGAGCACGGGGCTTTTATATGAGGGGCGCAAAGAAGGGCAAAGGCTCTGTTGAGCATTCTATGAAGTGGCTGTCATCGCTGAAAAAAATCGTGATAGACCCGAAAAGGTGTCCGGAGGCGGCGAGGGAGTTCAGGCTGTATGAGTATGAGCGGGCGCCCGACGGAACCTTTATATCGGGGTATCCGGACCGCGACAATCATTCGATAGATGCCGTGCGCTACGCAACCGAGCGGCTGCGGCGGAACAATAATATATGAAAGGAAGAGCAAAATGTTTTTAACGAGATTCAGAAAAAAGGCGGCAATGCCGGAGGAAAGCAACAGGATAAACGGGTGGAAGGATATGTATGAAGGAAAGCACCCGAGCGGAGTGACAACGCTGAATCTGCCGGCGGCGATATCGTCGGAGCTGGCAAGACTTGTGACGATTGAAATGAAGGCGGAGGTGAGCGGAAGCGAAGCTGCAAAAGCGGCGCTTGAAAAGCTTGTGCCGAAGCTGAGGTCAGATACCGAGCTTGCGTGCGCACTGGGCGGAGGGATGTTCCGTCCGTACTTCAAAAACGGCGGAATCAGCGTGGAATTTATTCCGGCGGACAGGTTTGTGATAACATCTTTTGATGACGAGGGGGCGCCGGACGGCTGTATTTTCACCGACCGTTTCAAGGACGGCGACCGTTATTATACCCGGCTTGAGGAACATAAAATCATACCGGAAGGATATGAGGTAACGAACCGCGCGTATGTGTCGAAAACGGTTTCGGCGGACTTCGGAACACCTGTAAATTTGAGTTCTGTCGAGAGGTGGAAGAATCTTTCGGAGAGGGTTGTTATACAGAAAATACACCGTCCCCTTTTTGTATATTTCAAAATGCCGTTTGCGGATAATAAGAGTATGACATCAAAGCTTGGGGTGTCGGCTTTTGACCGTGCGTCGGGGCTTATTGCGGAGGCGGATAAGCAGTTTTCAAGGCTGCTGTGGGAATTTGAAGGCGGCGAACTTGCAATAGACGCAAGCGTGGACGCATTGAGGTTCAACGAACGGGGAGTAGCTGAAGCGCCGAAGCTTTCAAAAAGACTTTTCAGAGGACTCGGGATAGACGCCGGCGACCACGACCTTTACTCGGTATTTTCGCCGGAACTCAGGGACGAATCGATAATAAACGGTCTGAACGAAATTCTGATGAGGATTGAGGACACCTGCGGTCTTGCCCGCGGAACATTTTCAAATGCGGTATGCGAAGCGAAAACCGCAACGGAGATAAAAATACTGAATCAGAGGTCGTATTCAACAGTGTGCGACATACAGAATGCGCTGAAATTTGCGCTTGAAAGGGTAGCGGAGGTGTGTGCGGAAATCGCAGCGCTTTACGGGATAGAACCTCTCGGAAAACCGCAGCTTTCCGTAGAGTTTGACGACAGCATAGTGACCGACCGCGGCGCCGAGTTTGAAGAAAAGCTGAAGCTTGTGCAGGCGGAAATCATGACCGCCGACGAGATGCGTGAATGGTATTTTGGGAAGAAGAGGCGAAAAATAGAGAATAGATAAGAGATAATAGAGAATAGTGTCGGTAGATTTTCCAAAGGAAAATCTTCATATTTCGGTTTTTTCCGACCTTTCGGAGAAAAATTGGCAGGTGTCAGCGAAGGTGAGGCGTCAGTTAGCGCAAAAATCCGCATATCAAATTTCCGCTGCTGCTTGCGGATTTTTAGCGGAACGAAGCGCTGGGTGCGCTTCTTGGAGCGGCGCTAAACGAAGCCTCATCAAGCGCTACAGATGGCATTTTTCGCAGAGGCTCGGCGGCAAGGGGTGCAGGGGGAATTGCTGCTGATTCCCCCTGTAGGATAAGGTAAGCCGATATTTTGCGTGAAAAAGTCAAGAAACGAATTGCCTTGCGGCATAGATTTATGAGTGGAGGCTTGACAACATCGCCGAAATGTATTATAATAAAGCTAACGAACATTAGTTAGCTAAAAACAGGAGGCGCAAAATCGTATGAATGTAACGGTAATAAAGGCGACAAACCGCAAAAACAGCAGTACAAGGGCGGCGGAGGAGTATTTCATCTCGAAGCTTGAAGATGTGTCGGAGGTGTTTGAGTTTACCTTGCCCGACGATATGCCGCATGTCTGCCGCGGCTGCTACTTGTGTCTTCACGGAAACGAACAAAAATGCGGCGGTTACGAATACTTAAAGCCGATAAACGAGGCGATTTCAAAATCGCAGGTAATAGTTTTTTGCTGTCCGGTGTGGTGTTTCCATGCGCCGGGGCAGATAAAATCGTTTCTTGACCACTACGGCTGGCGGTGGCTTGTGCACCGTCCGGATTTCGGTATGAAAAACAAGCAGGCGGTTATAATCACAACTGCGGGCGGCGGCGGAATGAAGTCGGCGGCGAAAGATATAAAGGACAGCATGGACTACTGGGGCATTGCGAGAACCCATGTCGTGACGCAGGCGGTGGGGGATAAGTTTTGGAGCGATTTGCCGCATAAAACCAAAAAGACCTTTGAAAAAAAGCTTGTAAAAGCCGCCCGAAAAACCGACAAATGCGCCAAAAACCTTAAATGTTCTTTGAAGGTTAGGATTCTTTTCGGAATGTTCAAAACCTTCCACCTCAAGGACAAAATGTGGGAGGTTGACAATGAATACTGGAAGGCGATGTTTGATTGCAAATAATTATTATCTAAAAGGCAGTTTGTCAACTCTATTTTAGATAATAGATAAGAGATAATAGATAATAGTTATTGAGGGTTTTCGGCTCGCCGAAAACCTTTTTATTACAAATCTGTTAAATCCGTTTACAAACAATGCCGAATGTGATAAAATAAAACCTGTCGATAAATTTCGACAGGCAAGACCTAAAACAGTGTAAAAGCTGGGCGGTTATGCCGTCACTCCTCAAAAAGGAGGTGACAGCTATGGATAAAGAATATACATTATTATTTATGATTATTCTGTTACTTATAGTAATTTCCATAAAAAAATAACGCCCACCGCCAAGTGAAATGCGTTATTTTTTAACAATTTACATTTCGGCATAACCGTTTGAGGTCTTGCCTTTTTCTATATTATACTATATTTCGGGCAGTTTGTCAACTCTATTTTAGATAATAGATAAGAGAGAAGAGAGAATAATGAATGTTGATTTCCGCCACGGCGGAAATCTTCCGAAACTATTATCTATTATCTCTTATCTATTATCTGTTTTTTCGCCTCTTCTTCACAGTTTATTCTCCTCGCTCCATTCTCTTGTCTGCTCGACATTTTCGACCGAAGGCGAGGTAGTTTTGAGTTCCTTGTCGACATACTTTTTTTCGGCGAGGCCGAGGGTGGTGTAAACGGGCGGAAGAGGCTCGTGTTTCTTGTTGTTTGTATTATTCTTCATAAAAAAAACTCCTTTCGGGTGTGTTTGATATTATTTTTGCACATATCTCAGCAAATTATTATAAAAATATGGACATATCGCGAAATTTGTGATACAATAACTTATAGTATAAGTGAAAGAAGGAATAGAAATGGGACTTACATTAGCTGAAAAAATTCTGAAAGCCCACACCGTAGACGGTGAGTTTAAGAAGGGCAGCGAAATAGGGCTTAAAATTGACCAGACGCTCACACAGGACGCGACCGGCACAATGGCATATCTTGAATTTGAAGCCATGGGCGTACCGAGGGTAAAAACGGAGCGTTCGGTAGCATATATTGACCATAATACGCTCCAGAGCGGATTTGAAAATGCAGACGACCATCGGTTTATCGGTTCGGTTGCGAAGAAGCACGGGATATATTTCAGCCGCCCCGGCAACGGAATATGTCACCAGGTGCACCTTGAGCGTTTCGGCGCACCGGGGAAGACCCTCATCGGGTCCGACAGCCATACCCCGACCGGCGGCGGAATCGGCATGATTGCAATCGGCGCAGGCGGCATGGATGTGGCGGTAGCGATGGGCGGCGGCGCGTATTATATTACATACCCGAAAATCGTGAAGGTTGAGCTTTTGGGGGAGCTTTCGCCTTGGTGTGCGGCTAAAGACGTTATTTTGGAGGTTCTTCGCAGAATGTCCGTAAAGGGCGGCGTCGGCAAGATAATCGAATACTGCGGCGAGGGCGTGAAGACGCTTTCGGTTCCCGAGCGCGCGACAATCACGAATATGGGAGCGGAACTCGGTGCGACGACATCGGTGTTTCCGTCCGACGAGGTGACGAGGGAGTTTCTTAAGGCGCAGAACCGTGAAGGCGTGTGGCAGAAGCTCGAAGCCGACAGCGATGCGGTTTACGATGAGGAAATCGTAATAAATCTTTCTGAAATCGAACCGATGGCGGCGTGTCCGCACTCGCCCGATAATGTAAAGACGCTCGGTGAAATCGGTAATATGAAGATTGACCAGGTTTGTATAGGTTCGTGCACGAACAGTTCGTATGCGGATATGATGAAGGTTGCGTATATATTGAAGGGCAAGACCGTGCACCCGGATGTTTCGCTTTCGATAGCGCCGGGGTCGAAACAGGTTCTCAATATGCTTGCGGAGAACGGAGCGCTGTCAGCGATGATTGACGCCGGCGCAAGAATCCTGGAGAGTGCCTGCGGACCGTGTATCGGCATGGGACAGTCGCCCAATTCAAAGGGAATATCGCTCCGAACCTTTAACCGTAACTTTGAGGGAAGGTCCGGCACCAAGGACGGTCAGATTTATCTTGTTTCGCCCGAGGTTGCGGCGGTTTCCGCGCTGACGGGCGTGCTTACCGACCCGAGAACCCTCGGCGATATGCCCCGGATTGAGCTTCCCAAAGAATTTCTTATTAACGACAATATGATAGTTCCCCCGGCGGCGGAGGAGGATATGGACAGTGTTGAAATCTTAAGGGGACCGAATATAAAACCGTTCCCGAAGTCCGAACCGCTTGCGGAAAAAATCGACTGCGGCTGTTCGCTTAAAGTCGGCGATAATATCACGACCGACCATATTATGCCTGCCGGAGCGAAAATTCTGCCGCTGCGCTCGAATATTCCGGAGATTTCAAAGCACTGCTTCGCCGTTTGCGATGAGGAATTTTATAAGAGAGCGCTTTCGATGGGCAAATCCGTTATCGTCGGCGGAGCGAACTACGGACAGGGCTCGTCCCGTGAGCATGCGGCGCTTGCACCGCTTTACCTCGGGGTCAAGGCGGTTATCACGAAATCGTTTGCGAGAATCCATATGGCGAACCTTGTGAACGCAGGAATCCTGCCGCTCACATTCAAAGAAGAGAGTGATTATGATAAAATCGAAATGGGTGATGAAATCGTTATCGATGATGTTATAAATCAGATTAAAAACGGCGATGAGATTACGGCATTTGATAAAACCAAGGGCTTTGAGTTTAAGGCGATTCTTTCGGTTTCGGACAGGCAGAAGGAAATGCTTTACGCCGGAGGACTTCTTAACTATACAAAAATGAGAGGGTAAAAAAGATGGATGTAACGCAGTTTTACGCAAAAGAGAATGAAAAACCGCTTGATAATTTAGTTTCGGACGGCGGCATGTGTGCAATTTTCAGAACCATAGCATGTGTCGGCGACAGTTTGTCGTCGGGCGAGCTTCAGTCGCTGGACGATGAGGGCAATATCGGCTATCACGATATTTTTTACTATTCGTGGGGGCAGTATATGGCAAGGGCGATGGGGAATACCGTTTATAATTTCTCCAGGGGCGGCATGACCGCAAAGGAATACTGCGAAAGCTTTGCAGAGCAAAACGGTTTTTGGAACCTCGAAAAAGCGGCGCAGAGCTATATAATAGCCCTCGGGGTGAACGATGTTACAAGGATTCTTGCCGGTGAAATCGAGATGGGCGACGAAACGGACATCGACCTAAACGACTGGCGCAATAACAAAAAGACAATTATCGGCTACTACGGACAGATTATTCAGAGATATAAGAAAATTCAGCCCAAGGGCAGGTTTTTCCTCATGACGATGCCCCGTTCGGAGAAGGATAAAGGCTCGGAAAGAGCAGAAAAATATGACCTTTTCAGAGAGATTATATATAAGGTTGCGGATATGTTTGACTTTACATATGTTATTGATTTGAGAGAATATTCTCCTGTACATGATGCTGCATTTCTCAAGTATTTCATGCTCGGGGGGCACATGAACCCGGCAGGATATCAGCTTACAGCGAAGATGGTGATGTCGTACATCGACTATATAATAAGAAACAATCCCGAAGATTTCACACAGGCGGGATTTATCGGTACACCGTGGCATAATGTCGGGGCGAAATGGTAGAAAGGATTTGACGAAATGGCAAAAATAGCGATGAAAACACCCCTCGTCGAGATGGACGGGGACGAAATGACCAGAGTAATCTGGAAAATGATTAAGGATATTCTTTTAACGCCTTATATCGACCTCAAAACCGAGTATTACGATTTGGGACTGGTTCACAGAAACGAAACCGACGATAAGGTGACATTCGATTCGGCGGAGGCGACAAAGAAGTACGGCGTAGCGGTAAAATGCGCAACAATCACGCCGAATGCGGCGAGGATGCCGGAGTATAACCTTAAGGAAATGTGGAAGTCCCCTAACGGCACAATAAGGGCGATTCTGGACGGTACGGTTTTCAGAACGCCGATAATCGTAAAGGGTATAACGCCGTATATTCCGACATGGACCAAGCCCATGACGATAGCAAGGCACGCATACGGCGATGTGTACAAAAACACGGAAATGCAGGTTAAAAAGGGCAGTAAGTGCGAACTTCTGTGCACGGATGAGAACGGTAACGAAACAAGAAAACTGATTTACGATTTTGCGGATTCCGACGGAATCGTGCAGGGTATACATAATAAGGATAAGTCGGTTGAGAGCTTCGCAAGGAGCTGCTTTAACTATGCGCTTGATATAAAAAAGAGCGTGTGGTTTGCAACGAAGGATACGATTTCAAAGCAGTACGACCATAGGTTTAAGGATATTTTTGCGGAGATTTTTGAAAACGAGTATAAGGACAAGTTTGAAAAGGCGGGTATCGAGTATTTTTATACATTGATAGATGACGCCGTAGCAAGGGTAATCCGCTCCGACGGGGACTTTATCTGGGCGTGCAAGAACTATGACGGCGATGTGATGAGCGATATGGTAGCCACCGCCTACGGAAGCCTTGCGATGATGACATCGGTATTGGTGTCGCCCGACGGCGTGTATGAATATGAGGCGGCGCACGGAACGGTGCAGCGGCATTATTATAAGCATCTGAAGGGCGAGGAAACCTCGACGAACAGCGTTGCGACGCTGTTTGCATGGACGGGTGCGCTCCGCAAAAGGGGCGAGCTTGACGGGCTTTCGGAGCTTTCGGATTTTGCGGATAAGCTTGAAGCGGCAACGCTTAAAACGATAGAGGACGGCATAATGACCGGCGACCTTTACCTTCTCTCAAGCCTTGAGAATAAGAAAAAGGTCAATACGGAAGAATTTTTGCTTGCGGTAAACGAGAGATTAAAGGCTTCATTGTAAGGTGAAAAACGGTGGAAAAACGGAGTTTGTTTTTGAAGGGGATTGCCGCCGGGGTGCCTATAGGACTGGGCTATTTTGCGGTTTCCGTGGGGATAGGGGTAGCAGCGGTTTCGGCAGGGCTTAATGTGATAACGGCGCTGCTGATTTCGATGACGAACCTCACATCGGCAGGTCAGGTAGCCGGAATATCGCTGATTGCCGCCGGCGGGAGCCTGATTGAAATGGCGCTCACACAGGCAGTCATAAACCTTCGGTATTCGCTTATGGGGATAACGCTTTCGCAGAAGCTCGATTCGAGCTTTACAACGCCCCATAGGCTGATTTTGAGTGCGTTTATAACCGATGAAATTTTCGGCGTGGCGTCAACGCAGCTGTCGGTTAATGTGCGGTATATGTATGGGCTTGCAACGGTGCCTTATATCGGCTGGGCTGCGGGAACATTTGTCGGTGCGGCGGCAGGGAGCGTGCTGCCGGCGTCGGTAGTGGCGGCTCTCGGGCTTGCGATTTACGGAATGTTCACCGCAATTGTGGTTCCGGCGATGAAAAGGGATAGGGGCGTGACGGTTTCGGTCATCGCCGCAGCGGCGATTTCGACCGCAATTCACTTTGTTCCGGCGCTTAAATTCATCAGCTACGGCTTTGCGGTTATAATCTCGTCGGTAGTGGCGGCGGCGGTTTCCGCATACTTATCGGCAAGGGGTGAACGGAAATGAGAATTTTTTGGTATGTTGCCGTCATGGCAGCCGTGACTTATTTGATAAGGGCGGTTCCGTTCGTGCTTTTCAGAAAGAAAGTGGAATCCCCGTTTTTGCAGAAGTTTTTCAACTATATTCCGTATGCCGTGCTTGCGGCGATGACGATACCTTCGGTTTTCGGCGAGGGTAAGAACCTCTTGTGCGCCGCAGCCGGGTTTGCGGTGGCGGTCGTATCGGCGTTTTTTGAACGCTCTCTTATATTTGTCGCCGTGATTTCATGCCTTGCGGCGTACCTTACGGGGCTTATTTAGCTGGAATTTTTTAAAAAGTATTGACATTTTTGCGAAAAAAGCATATAATAAGAGTAACAGAACCCGACACGCCTCTCAACGATGCGGACCATGTCGGGTCATTTAATTTGTGCGGAAGTGAACAATGTGGAACTAAAGAAACATCAGAAACCAATGCCCGTAGATGAACAGCTGCAAAATCTGAAAGCATTGGGTCTTGTTATTGCCAATGATGATGAAGCCAAAATTTTTTTGAACGATGTGTCATATTTCAGATTCATAAAAGCCTATAGTATAGGACTTAAAGAGAAAAACGGCAAGTATTATCCCGGGGTTACATTTGATATACTTAAGGAATTGTATCTGTTTAATTGCAATTTCAGACAAGCCTTATTTGCTCAGATTGAAAAAGTTGAAATAAATCTCAGGTGCCGTGTTTCCAATTATTTTTCGTGCAAGTACGGTAATTTCGGGTATGAAGACTCCGGCAATTTTGATAACGAAGAATACCATAAAGTATTTTTGAACGAAATAAAAAATGAGATAGACAGAAACAGCAAAGCAGCATTTGTTAAAAATTTCAGGAATAATTATGAAACAGATAAACTTCCTATGTATGCTTTAGTCGAATTGTTCAGTTTCGGAACATTGTCAAAGTTCTATAAAAATATGAGGCAGGAAGACAAAAAAGCGATAGCGAAGATGTATGGAGTTAACTATAGATATCTTGAAAGCTGGATTGAGCATATTGCATTTGTCAGAAATATATGCGCACATTACGGAAGGCTGTATAATGTGAATCTTTCAAAGACGCCGTCGCTTTATAAACAGTACACGAAAGAAGGCATAAGCAGCATGAGGGTGTTTGCGACATTGGTTTGCCTAAGCAATATTCTTCCGAAGGACAGGCATTGGGATGATTTTGTGGATTTGCTCGATGTATTTTTTGATAAATATCCGAATGTAAAAAAAGAACTTATGGGCTTTCCGGAAAACTGGTCGGAAGTTCTGAAATAATGTACAGATAATCGGAAACCCGGTTTTTCCAAATCGAAAAATAGTTAGGTTTTATCAAAAAAATCACCGTTGTCCGGGCGGTGATTTTTTGTTATAATAATATATAGGAAGAAAAATATGCAAAGGAGTTTTGAATATGAAAAAAATTGTTGCGGTTTTGCTTGTAATGACGCTCGTTTTGTCGGGTATTTCGGCGGTTTCCGCTGCGGAAACACGAACCTGGGGAGCGGACAACCTTAATAATAACAGCGGCGATTTGGTAATCGGCTTTCTCGGCGGCTCGATAACCGAGGGCTGCGGAGCGGCAACCAAAGATGACCGCTGGTCAACGCTCGTTGTTAACGGTTATTTCAAAAAGAATTTCCCTAATAAAAATGTGATTGAGCGCAATGCATCGATCGGCGGAACAAACTCTCAGGACGGTATGATCCGCATGAGGAGAAATCTGGAACTTGATTCCGCCTCGACCCCCGATGTTGTGTTTGTCGAATTTGCCGTGAATGACGCAGGCCCGGGCGGCATGGAAATTTCCGAAAGAATGGAAACAATCGTCCGTCAGCTCACTATGCTGCCGAAAATCCCCGTAATTATCTTTGTTTATACAACTTCGGAGCTTTCGCTTAACGCCGGCGCTGATAAGGGCTGGTGCGTTGAAAATGCGATTGCGGCTTTTCATGATGTCGCAAAGACCTACGGCATTTTCGAGGTCAACCTCAACGATTATGTGTGGAACGGCATAAAGGCAGGAAAATACAGCTGGAGCCAGAACGCAGCCGATAGCCTGACGGGCGATCTTGTCCACCCGAATAATGCCGGGCATAAGGTTAGGCAAGAGAGAGCCGAACCCTTAATGCCTTATGACGGCAAATTTTTGCCCTTTTCGGCTTGTCGTCATTGAAAGGCAAACGCCTATCTGCTTCCTCCGCACCAAAAATGACTAAAAATTTTCACGCCATAAGGTGCGCACAGTTTTTATCGAGCCGATTTTTCTCAAGACAAGCAAGCGAGTGCAGTTAATACTTTGTGTATTGGCAAGTGAGTTTGCGCAGTATTGGGGAAAATCAGCCGATAAAAACCATTAAGGGTTCGGCTCTCTCTTGCCTGTGCCGATAGGGTCATCGAAATGCTGACGGCGAATAAGTCGAAGGCTTTTAAGAAACTTGACCCCGATACTGCGCCTTTCGGCGACTATGTTTTCGGCGAACTTGTTGAGATTCCGTTCAACTCTCGCTTGCCTAAGCTTAAGGGCAATTGGGAAAAGGTTACATACGAACCCATAAGCGCAGATGAAAACATAAATTTTGATTATTATAGGAGGTTTTTCCGTAACGGCTATATGAAGTCCGAAAACTGCAGCGGCGCCGAATTTGAACTGGAATTCACCGGCAGAGGTATAGGAATCGACTATGTGCGGCACGAGAAAAACGCCGACCTTCAGTATACCGTTTATGCGGAAAACGGCAGTATTGCCGCAACCGGAAGCGCAGGGCAGATTTATTATCCGGGCGATACCACGCGCTGCTGCGGAAAAATTCTTGTGAGGAACCTTCCGTACGGCAAGTACAGATTCGTGGGCAAGGCGGTTGCAGTTGGCGACGGCGCAATACCGATTTCGGTTTATAATATAAATTATTTCTAACAGACCTTGCATTTTGTGCGACAGTGTAGTATAATAAAAGCTGAGGAGCTGATGTTATGCTGTTTAAAAATGCAGTTATATTAAACGAGAATTTCAATTGGATAAAAGCCGACCTTAAGGTAGAGGACGGTAAGTTCGCCGCAGTCGGTCACTTTGACGAAAGCGGCACGGATGTAGGCGAAAAGCGGATAATTCCGGGATTTATCAATATACATATGCATGGTGCTATGGGGTATAATGTAGCGAATGCGGATGCTGCCGCATACGATAAAATCGGCAGTTATCTTGCTTCGACCGGCACAACCTCGTACCTTATGGCGCCGGCAACATATCTCGAGGCTGACCTTAAGCGGTATGTTGCGCTTATCGGCGAGCGAGCAGGAAAATCCGAGGGCGCAAACCTTTTGGGTGCGAATATGGAAGGGCCGTACCTTTCGGCGAGCCATAAGGGAGCGCACCGTGCGGAGTGGCTGCGGACGGTAAAAGAGGTAGATTTTGACAGCGTGAACGAGTGCGGCAACGGCTGTATATATGTAACCACCGTTGCGCCCGAAACGGACGGCGCAATCGAATTTATAAGAACCCATGCCGGTAAGGTTAAAATATCGCTCGGGCATACCGGGGCGGACTATGAAACCTGTATGAAGGCATTTGAAGCCGGCGCAACACAGGTGACGCACCTGTTCAATGCTATGCCGTCGCTTCATCACCGCAATATGAGCCTGATTTCCGCGGCGCTCGACTTCGGCGCAATGGCTGAAATCATATGCGACGGGCTTCATGTAACGCCGTCAGTCGTCAAGGCGGCGTATAAGATGTTCGGGGCGGATAAGCTTATTGTGATTAACGACTCTGTCATGGCGGCAGGAATGCCCGATGGGGTGTATTCGGAGTGCGGCAATGAGGTTATCGTTAAGGACGGTATCGCCCGTGAGCACGACGGCACAATCGCCGGCGGCACCGCGCCGATAATAGAGTGCGTGAAGAATCTTATTTCGTGGGGCGTGCCGGAGGGCGAGGCGGTAAAGATGGCGTCCGCAAACCCGGCAAAGGCGATGGGGATTGAAAATAAGGGCAGAATCAAGACAGGGTTTGACGCTGATTTTCTTATGGTTGACCGTGATTTCAATGTCACCGATGTGTATATCGGCGGAAAGAAATTCGGCGGGGAAGCGGACGTGACCTGCGGATAAAAAAGCGTTTTGAGCCGCAGCCGGCGATTTCGCTTAAAAATAGTTAGAAAAATTGAAAAAACATATTGACAAAAACCGTAATTAATGGTATAATAGCATATGTTGTGGAGAGGTGTCCGAGTGGTTTAAGGAGCTGGTCTTGAAAACCAGTGACTCGAAAGAGCCAAGAGTTCGAATCTCTTCCTCTCCGCCAATTTAATAAATTTCAGTGCTGCGGCAAATATGGAGAAGTACTCAAGTTGGCCGAAGAGGCGCCCCTGCTAAGGGCGTAGGTCGGGTAACCGGCGCGAGGGTTCAAATCCCTCCTTCTCCGCCATTAAATAAATACACTGTTGCGGTGTATTTATTTTTTAACCTGT
>CAKSKB010000025.1 GCA_934464705.1 uncultured Clostridia bacterium | reverse complement strand
GCTATTTCATTATATCACAATAAACTTAATTTGTAAATAGCGATATAAAGATTTAAAAATAAAAAGTGCGCCAACCGTGGTCGGCGCACAGGAATTGCTTCGATTTTTATCTCGGTATAATTATTTTTTGGCCTTCCGGGAGCGTATCGCCGAGGCTGTTTGCGCTGATTATATTCTTGCGTGTTACGCCGTACTTTTTGGCGATGTTCCACAGCGTATCGCCGGGTTTTGTAAAGTATACCACAAGCGACGGTCTTTCCGGTGATGTGCTGTTTTCCGAAACCTCCGCATTTGTAATGCAGCTTTCCTTTTTGCCCGGACGGGTCTTTGCGCTGAGCGCTGCGGTGAAGCGTATTTCCGCATCGCCGATACCCGTAAGAACCGCCGAAACTCCCTTTGCCTCCGCTGTAACTTCCGGTGTTTCCTTATCCCATGCGCCGCTGTATGTAAAGGGTATGCTGCGGCTTTCGGAGGCATAGGTGCCGTCGTTCCCCAAAACCAGCATTTCGGCGTTTGCTTTTCCCGAAATTGTAATTTCCCCGTCGGAAACGCTTACGCTGTCTACCGCCGCTTTGACGGAGGTGTCAAAAATTCTTTTGGCCTTCATTTCCTCGGACGGCACAATGTCACGGACCGCCGCAAGCATGGTTACCTCCTCGCAGCGCTCGGCGGCAATGGGGGAATCCGTAAGCTTCAGGTCGCAGCCCGTGCAGAACATATCCGTAATAATGCTTTCGGTTTCGCACTTTTCGCAGTCTGTTTCAACAAGAAGTTTTCCCTCGGTCATAAACGCCCTCATTGCGCCGTCGGCATTTGCGGTAGGCTCAGCCGTAAACGGTGACAGAGCAACGAATATGTTCTCCTTCATATCTTCTTCGGCACCGGGTGCGTCGGTTATTTCGGTTATGGCCTTTGTAAATTCCGCCTTTGAAAGCTCGCCGTCTTCACCCTTATACAGCACGCTGATGACGAGGTTTCCTCTTATTACGGCCTTGTTTGCAAGAAGCCTGAAATCACGGTCGGAAAATACTGCGCTGCATTTGAGCACGCTTGCTGCGGCGGGGCTTCCGGACGGAATATCGAGCGTCTCGCGGAACGGTATAACATCGGAGGCATGAATGTGCTTTGACACTGCCTCTATCGTTCGGCTTTGGATTTCCACCGGGCAGTCGGACTCCGCCGAAGAAACCACGCCGGTGTTTATATCCCGTGTGCCGGAAATTTCAATTCCGAGGTTTGCGCGGATATTCATTTTTCTCGAATTATAAAGACTGTAATCAACGGAATTTACACGGCAGCGCGCTGAAATGTTCATGCTGTCGTCTTCCGCCTTCTCGGTATGGCTGAACCCCATTTTTGTGTGGATTGCGTCAATTCCTCCGGATTGCGGCGCATACAGAATATCCGCAGAAACCGTACCCGAAACTGTTATCCGTCCTCCGGAAATTTCCTTGGATTCTATAACCGCTTCGGCATCCGCTGTAAGGATTTTTCCGACATCCTCCAAAACATCCGGAACGATAACATCGCCCTGCACAACTTCGTTAACGCTTTTGGAAAATACATTGTCAACAAGACTTATTTCTTTTATTTCAGGCTTAAAATTCATGATTTGTCCTCCATTAAAAACTTAATTGTTATATTTATATTGTAATTTTAGAAAATTTATGCTATAATATGATTAGAAAAATAAAACCGGAGGAAAATATGCCACAGGATAACAATATAAGAAATTTTTGTATTATCGCTCATATTGACCACGGCAAATCCACGCTTGCCGACCGCCTTCTTGAAATAACGGGCGATGTAAGCGAAAGGGATATGGAGCAGCAGCTGCTCGATAACATGGATTTGGAGCGTGAACGCGGAATTACCATAAAGGCAAGAGCGGTAAGATTTATATATAAGGCGAAGGACGGGCGGGAGTATGTCATGAATCTGATCGATACTCCCGGGCATGTCGATTTTAACTATGAGGTTTCAAGGTCGCTTGCCGCATGCGAGGGCGCAATTCTGATAGTTGACGCGGCGCAGGGCATTCAGGCGCAGACGCTTGCGAACACTTACCTTGCGGTTGACCACAATCTGGAGGTTGTGCCGGTTATAAACAAAATCGACCTTCCCTCCGCAAGACCCGACTATGTTAAAGACGAAATTGAAAATATAATAGGTATAGAAGCACAGGACGCTCCGCTGATTTCGGCGAAAGTGGGTATCGGCATCGAGGATGTTCTGGAGCAGATTGTGCATAAAATTCCGGCTCCGAAACAGGAGTTTGACAAGCCTCTGCGTGCTTTGATTTTCGATTCCTACTATGATTCTTATAAGGGTGTAATTGTGTATATAAGGGTTATGGAGGGCACGGTTAAGGTCGGTCAGGAAATTCGTTTCATGGCAACCGACAAGAAGTTTGAGGTTGTGGAACTCGGATATCTTAAAACCTACGGAATGGCGCCCTGCCGTGAACTTAAGGCGGGCGAAGTCGGATATATTGCGGCTTCAATCAAAAGCGTTTCGGACACGAGGGTCGGCGATACGGTTACAACGGCGGCCGGCGGTGCTCCCGAGCCGCTTCCGGGGTACAAGCAGGTAAACCCGATGGTGTTCTGCGGTATATATCCGGCTGACGGCGCTAAATACAACGACTTGCGTGATGCCCTCGAAAAGCTTCAGCTCAATGACGCATCGCTTGCGTTTGAGCCCGAAACCTCAATGGCTCTCGGGTTCGGATTCCGCTGCGGATTTCTGGGGCTTCTGCATATGGAAATTATGCAGGAAAGGCTTGAAAGAGAGTATAATCTTGACCTTGTAACCACCGCCCCGAGCGTTATTTACAAGGTGACGAAAACGAACGGTGAAACGATAGAAATTTCAAATCCGGCAAATCTTCCGCCGGTGGTTGAGATTGACTATATGGAAGAACCCGTCGCAAAGGCGACGATTATGACCCCGGTTGACTATGTCGGAAATATCATGGAACTTTGCCAGGACAGGCGCGGGATTTTCAAGGATATGCAGTATATTGACACCGACCGTGCGCAGCTGCATTACATTCTGCCGCTTAACGAAATTATATATGACTTTTTCGATACGCTCAAATCAATTTCAAGGGGGTATGCGTCGTTTGACTATGAGCTTGACGGGTACATCCGTTCAAAGCTTGTGAAGCTTGATATTCTCCTCAACGGCGATGTCGTTGACGCTATGAGCTTTATCGTGCATGAGGATAAGGCGTATGCAAGGGGAAGGCGCATTGCCGAAAAGCTTAAAGAGGTTATTCCGCGGCAGCTGTTTGAAATTCCGATTCAGGCGGCAATCGGCGGTAAAATCATTGCGAGGGAAACCGTTAAGGCGCTCCGCAAAGATGTTCTTGCGAAGTGCTACGGCGGCGATATAACACGAAAGAAGAAGCTTCTTGAAAAACAGAAGGAAGGTAAAAAACGAATGCGTCAGGTGGGTACCGTTTCGGTTCCGCAGGAGGCGTTTATGTCAATTCTTAAACCGGATTAATATTAGGAGGTTAATTATGAGTAAAATTAAAATAGTGTGCGATTCAAGCTGTGATATGCCGAGGCATTACGAGAAGGAACTTGATATAGGTATTTGTCCGCTTTCGGTTACAATCGGCGGCGAAACCTATCGGGAGTGGTTCGACCTTTTGCCCGAGGATTTTTATAAGCTGCTTGTTTCGGTGGAGGAATTTCCGAAAACCTCTCTTGCCGGGCCGGAACTGTTTTTGGAGCAGTACAGGCAGGCAGAAAAGGACGGATTTGAGGCAGTGATTGCGTTCACTCTCCCGGCTGCCGCATCGGGAACATTTCAGGCATCGACCATAGCAAAGGAAATGTATGAAGACGAGGGCGGAAAATGCCGCGTAGAAACCGTAGATTCCAAGCTTTTGAGCTATCCTTACGGATACCTTGTCGTGAACGCCGCACAAATGGCGAAAGACGGGAAATCCGTTGAGGAAATTCTTGAAAAAACAGAGTATATAAGAAGGCATTACGAGATATACTTTGCAGTGGACAGCCTCGAATATCTCAAACGCGGCGGAAGGATAAATTCGGTCAAGGCGGCTCTCGGTACGCTTCTTGACTTGAAACCTATCCTTTCGCTTAAGGGCGGGCTTGTTGAGCAGGTGGATACGGTGCGAGGCAGCAAAAAAATCCTGCCGAGAATAATCCAGCTTTTAAAAAGCCATAAGGGCGATGCGGATTTTGAAAAGGTCGTTATCGGCACCGCCGCAAACCCCGAACTTTCGGCAAAATATAAGGAAAAGCTTACTGATGAGTTCGGCTGTACCGAATTTGAAGATTTTAATGTCGGCGTTGTTGTAGGTGCTCATGCAGGTCCGGGCTTTTCGGCAGTTTTTGTTATAAATCCCGAATTTGAAAATGATTATATAAATTAACTTGATTTTTTTGCGGATTTGGTGTATTATAATATTAGGAAATGTCAAAATATTAACAATAATATATATGAGGTGATTTTGATGTACAACAAGAAATCAATCGAGGATATTTCGGTATCCGGCAAGAGAGTTCTGGTAAGATGCGATTTTAATGTTCCGCTTAACGAGAACCTTGAAATTACTGACGAAACCAGAATCGACGGCGCACTCCCCACAATCAAATACTTAATCGATAACGGCGCAAAGGTTATTCTTTGCTCGCATCTGGGCAAGCCGAAGGGTGAGCCCAAGCCCGAACTTTCGCTTGCTCCGGTTGCCAAAAAGCTTTCGGAAAAGCTCGGTAAGGAAGTTGTTTTCGCAAAAGACGATAATGTTGTAGGCGAAAACGCAAAGAAGGCTGTTGCCGAAATGAAGGACGGAGATGTCGTTCTTCTCGAAAATACCAGATACAGAGCCGAAGAAACAAAGAATATCGATTCGTTCAGCGAAGAACTTGCATCGCTTGCAGATGTTTTCGTGAACGACGCTTTCGGTACGGCTCACCGTGCGCACTGCTCCAATGTGGGCGTTACAAAGTATATTAAGGAATCCGTTTGCGGTTACCTTATCGAAAAGGAAATTAAATTCCTCGGAAATGCCGTTAACAATCCCGTAAGACCCCTCGTTGCAATTCTCGGCGGTTCCAAGGTTTCGTCGAAGATTTCGGTTATCAACAATCTTCTCGAAAAGGTTGACACGCTTATAATCGGCGGCGGTATGGCTTACACATTCATCAAGGCTCTCGGCGGCGAAGTCGGCGATTCCCTTCTTGAACCCGATTACATCGACTATGCAAAAGAAATGATGGCTAAGGCTGAAGAAAAGGGCGTTAAGCTGCTTATTCCGGTTGATACCGTTGTTGCTAAGGAATTTAAGAACGACGCTGAATCAAAGACTGTTGACAGGGGCGGAATTGAGCCCGGATGGGAAGGTCTTGATATCGGCGAAAAGACAATTGCTCTTTATTCCGACGCTATCCGCGAAGCAAAGACCGTTGTTTGGAACGGACCTATGGGCGTATTTGAAATGCCTAACTTTGCAAAGGGCACAAACGCAATTGCAAAGGTTCTTTCCGAAATTGACGCGGTTACCGTTATCGGCGGCGGCGACAGCGTTGCTGCTGTAAACCAGGCAGGTCTCGGCGATAAGATGACCCACATTTCAACCGGCGGCGGAGCTTCTCTCGAATTCCTTGAAGGAAAAGAGCTTCCCGGTATCGCAGCGCTCTGCGACAAATAATTTTTGATAAGGAGATTTTATAAAATGGGCAAGTATATTATTGCAGGAAACTGGAAGATGAACAAGCTTCCTTCCGAAACTTATGATTATGTTAAAGAAGTTGCCGCAGCAACAGAAGGCGCAAAGTGCGAAGTTGTTTGCTGCACACCTTTCGTTTGCCTTTCCGAAGCTTTGAGGGCTGCAGAGGGGACTCATGTTAAAATCGGTGCCGAAAATCTTTATTTTGAAGATAAGGGCGCATTCACCGGCGAAGTAAGCGCCGATATGCTCAAGGATATGGGCGTTGAATATGTAATCATCGGTCATTCCGAAAGAAGAGAATATTTTGCCGAAACCGACGAAAGCGTTAACAAAAAAACAATTAAGGCGCTCGAAAAGGGGCTTATCCCGATTGTTTGCGTAGGTGAAACCCTGGAGCAGAGAGAAGCCGGCATCACAATGGACTTCATCTCTATCCAGATTAAAAAGGCTTTTGCCGGAATTGCTCCCGAGGACGCAAAAAAGGTTGTTATCGCTTATGAGCCTATCTGGGCAATCGGAACGGGTAAAACCGCAACAAGCGAACAGGCCGAAGAGGTCTGCAAGGGTATCAGAGAGGTTATCGCAGGTCTTTACTGCGAAAAGTGCGCTCCCGAATTTACGATTCAGTACGGCGGCAGCATGAAGCCCGGCAATGCCGCAGAGCTTCTTGATATGCCTGATATTGACGGCGGTCTTATAGGCGGCGCTGCACTTAAATCCGACGATTTTGCAGCAATAGTTAAGGCAGTAAAATAAATTTGCAGGAAATTGGGGCGGGGGAATCCGCCCCGATTTTATGAAAGGACAAGATTAATTATGAAAAAACCGTACAGCTTAATTATACTTGACGGCTTCGGCATCAACGAAAAAACCGAAGGCAATGCCATAAAGGCTGCAAAAACTCCCAATATCGATAAGCTTATGGCGGAAAATCCCACAACAAAAATCAGCGCAAGCGGTCTTGATGTCGGCCTTCCGGACGGGCAGATGGGTAACTCCGAGGTCGGCCACACGAACATCGGCGCAGGCAGAATTGTTTATCAGGAACTTACAAGAATCACAAAGTCTATTTCGGACGGCGATTTCTTTGAAAATCCGGCATTTATCGGTGCGGTTGAAAACTGCAAAAAGAACAACTCGGCGCTTCATCTTATGGGGCTTCTTTCTTCGGGCGGCGTTCACAGCCACAACACTCACCTTTATGCCCTCGTTGAACTTGCAAAGCGCATGGGGCTTGAAAAGGTTTATGTTCACTGCTTTATGGATGGGCGTGATGTTCCTCCGGAAAGCGGAATTGACTTCGTAAAAGAACTTTCCGATAAGCTTTCTGAAATCGGAACCGGTAAAATCGCTACAATTGAGGGCAGATACTACGCAATGGACAGGGACAACCGCTGGGAAAGAGTGGTTAAAGCCTATAATGCAATCGTTAAAGCCGAAGGCGAAAAATTCGGCTGCCCGGTTTGTGCGGTGGAGGATTCGTATAAGGCGGAGGTTACGGACGAGTTTATCGTGCCGACGGTTTCCGATACTTATGACGGAATGAAGGAAAACGATTCTGTTATTTTCTTTAATTTCCGCCCCGACCGTGCAAGGGAAATCACAAGAACTCTCGTTGACCCCGAATTTTCGGGCTTTGAAAGAAAGTATTTCCCGCTTACATTCGTTTGCATGACCCAGTATGACGCAACAATCCCGAATGTTTCGGTTGCATTTAAGCCCGAAAGTCTTGACGATACATTCGGCGAATATATCAGCAAGAAGGGTTACACGCAGCTCCGAATTGCCGAAACCGAAAAGTATGCGCATGTAACCTTCTTCTTCAACGGCGGCGTAGAAAAGGAATACGAAGGCGAGGACAGATGCCTCATTCCTTCGCCTAAGGTTGCAACATATGATTTGCAGCCGGAAATGAGCGCTTACAAGGTGACCGACGAGGTTGTTGCAAGGATAAAGTCCGGAAAGTATGATGTTATTGTGCTCAACTTTGCAAACTGCGACATGGTTGGTCACACGGGCGTGTTCGACGCTGCGGTAAAAGCTGTTGAAGCAGTTGATGAATGCCTCGGAAGGGTGATTGACGCTATTGCCTCAATGGGCGGAATCGCTCTCGTTACCGCAGACCACGGCAACGCAGACCAGATGATTGACTATGAAACCGGCGGAGCATTCACTGCGCATACCACAAATAAGGTTCCGCTTATTCTGGTGGGCGCCGGAGATAAAAAACTCAAAGAGGGCAGACTTGCCGACCTTGCGCCTACGCTTCTTGACCTCATGGATGAGGAAAAACCGGCAGCAATGACCGGTGAGAGTCTTATTGTCAAATAAAAAGATAACAGATAATAGATAATAGTAACGGAAGGTTTTCGTTTTTGCGAAAACCTTCTTTTTTAAAAATTTAAAAAAGAAAAAGGCATGTTATCCACACGCCCTTTTTCAAGATCTTGAAAAGAGAACTATTTGAGTTCAACAGATGCGCCGGCTTCTTCAAGTTTAGCCTTGATTGCTTCTGCATCTTCTTTTGAAGCAGCTTCCTTAAGAGTTGTAGGAGCATTGTCAACAGCGTCCTTAGCTTCTTTGAGGCCAAGACCTGTGATTTCTCTGACAACCTTAATAACATTGAGCTTCTTGTCTCCTGCAGCTGCTAAAACTACATCAAATTCAGTCTTTTCGTCAGCAGCGGGTGCTGCAGCAGCTCCGGGAGCAGCAGCAACAACAGCAGCGGAAGCGGAAACACCGAATTCTTCTTCAAGAGCCTTAACAAGCTCGTTGAGTTCCAAGACAGTTAAAGCCTTAACTTCTTCGATAATAGCTGTAATCTTTTCGCTCATATCGTTGTACCTCCATTAATAATTTTCCCAATTGACCGTTTATGCGGTTTCTTCCTGTTCCTTCTTGTCCGCAATAGCTTTGATAGCCATAGCAAATTTCTGGATAGGAGCATTTAAGCCGACAACAGTCTGGGTAAGCAGTACTTCCTTGGAAGGAAGATCTGCCATAGCCTTGATTTCATCAAGACTCATGATTTTACCTTCAACAAATCCGGTCTTAAAGTTGAAGTCCTCATATTCCTTAACATATTTGTTAAGAACTCTGGCAGGAGCAACTACGTCATCGTAGCTGAGCGCTACGGATGTAGGACCGTTAAGAGACGGGTCGAGTTCCTGCATTCCCAGATTGTTTGCAGCGAATCTTATAAGAGTGTTCTTGACAACCTTATATTCAACGCCTGCTTCTCTGAGTTCGTTACGCAGCTTAGTGTCCTGTTCAACAGTAAGTCCTGCGTAGCTCACAAAAACTCCGGAGACAGCCTTCTGGAACTTTTCCGTAAGCTGTTCTACCATGTCTTTCTTTTGTTGAAGAACTTTTTCGCTTGGCATTAAAAGTTCACCTCCAAAATGACGATAGTGACAAATGCGGATCACACGGGATGGCAAGTCCCCTGTAATCAATTTGACTTTTGAGGTGTTAACCCCACACGGTTTCGGCGGCATGGCAAGTACCGGTCCGGCCGTGTATAATTAAAAACAGTTCTCCGTCCACAGACAAAGAACTGTAATTAAACATATTCGAGTTTAATAACATTCTCCTCGGCAGGATTTACGCTTTCGCACCTGCTGTCTATGGAAAACTGATTTCAATTACCGATATATAATACCACACTTTTTTTCGTTTGTCAAGTGTTTTTTTAAAATTTTTCAAAAATTATTTAAAAGCTTCGATTTCGTATGTTGTTACTTTTGCATTCATTTCTTCGTCATCGTCTACTCCGGCGAGAATCACCGGTTCGAGAGTTGTTGATTTTGTTTCGCCATAAACGGTCTTTCCGTCTGCGCTGATGAGGTAGGGCTGAAGGGTGTATGTTCCGGGCTTCAGTCCTGCGCCGACAAATTTAATCGCATAAGCGTCGCCCGACGGAACGGAAAGCATGGGACAGGTGATTGAAATGCCTTTTTCATTTTCAATGTTAAATCCGCATTCCGAAACGTTTGTATTTCCGCCCGTAAATCTTGCATACGCATAAATTGAATGGTTCGACACAGCCGTTCCGCCGTCCTTTTGAAAGCTCGTGTAGTTGCTTTGCTGAACCGCCGTTGCGACAAAGCTGAGCTCACCCACGTATTTGTCTTCATACACGTAAGCCGCCTGACCCATTTTATTGAACGGAATATCCTCAAAATTGGGATGATTCTTTTTAATATTGCTGAGCCCTTTTGATGTCAGAGTATAGTTATTGTTTGAATAATCTGAAAAATAAGTGTTCGGCAAATATATCGTATAATCATTCTCGACTTTACCGTACTGAGAAACCTTTTTTGCAATTGTGCGTTTTCCCGATTTGTACACCACATTATCTTTGATTACGACATACTTCGGAATCTCCGGATCGTCGTTGAGCATATTGCTTTGTGCGGAAACGGCAGGCCATTCGGGATTTCCCGTATATTTTGCCTTCCATGTATCGGTAAGATAATACGATGCTCTCAGCCGGGTAAAGCAGTGTTCGACATTCCAGCTGTACTCTTTGCCTTCAAAAGTATATGTAGTCGAGGGATTGTCAACGGCTGCACGCTGATCATAATTAATGTTGGCGTTGCAGTCCACGATGAGGTTGTTTTCAAACCTATTGTTTCTTCCGCCGCCCATAAGCCCCGCAGAAGGAAGGTTTGCAAATACATTCCCGAAAACATTGGTTTGTGAGCTCATATCGTCAAGATAAATACCGTGAACACCCAAATCTGTCGTGGAAGAACTGTCGATTTTCATATCATGAACATAGTTGTAACGGAAAATGTTGCCCCATGTATCCCACCGTCTGCCGGTGTAAACCGCACCGCAGTCACGGGTTTCCTTGCAGACATCGTAAATATCGTTATATTCAAAAACCGTATCGTTTGCCGTATACGAAATCGCAAAGTGCGGAGCGTCATGGATTTTGTTGTGAGCCGCATACACTCCTACGCTTTCCGAAATATCAACTGCCGGGGCATAGGTTCGTCTGTAATTCTGAAATCTTTCAAACTCGCAGTTGGTCACATAGCTGTTGGAGGCGGTAAGCGTCTTCTTATCGCCGCAGTCTTTAAAGCATATCCCTTTGGAGCCGAGGTCATGGAAATAAGTGCAGTCCGCACCGGAGTTGGAAGATTTCGATAAATAAACCGCATCGCTTCCTATCGAGGAAAACTCACAGCAGTAAATTTTAATATTGTCCGAACCGGAGGCATAAATGCCCTTGGCGCAGGTGCCGGAAAACTTCAAGTTTTCGAAAGAAATATTGCTTGCGTTGGTTATCTCGAAAAGATTGTTTTCCGCCGATGCAAAAATAAGGTGATCTCCGGCTTTCATCTCGGCTGTCGGATAAAGATAAAGAACGCCCGTATCACGGTTCAGATACCACTCTCCCGGTCTGTCAATTTCCTCAGGAACATTAAAGAAGTAAAACCTCCTGTTTGCCACAAGACCGTAATTTTTGTTTACATACGTGTAAATCGTGCCGGCAGTTTCGTTGAAATCACACGGAGACGTAACATCCGCCCAGTCGTGCTGAAAATATCCGAATACCCAGATGCCGTTTTTGTCCCACGAATTGTACCTTTTGTCGGCGGTTGTAAATTCCGCTCTGCCCAAGCTTGAGTAATAATCATCGCCGCTCTGACCGTTAAAAACGGCTGTTTTTGTGGTCAGATAACTGTCATTGGGATATCTTGCGATAGTGAGAGGTTTGTCATTATAAGAAAGCGTTGGGGCATGACCGGCATCTTTTGCGCCCATACCCTGAATTTTTATTTCGCCGTACTCCGTAATCCCAAGATCCGCAAGATTTACGGAAACGATTTTGCCTCTTGCAGAGCTGTCGGAAAGCTTGCTCAGAAACGCCTCATCGGTTACGGTGGAGAACGCAGAAAACGGTACGGAGTTGCCTGCCGTAACCAAAGCATTTTCACCGGGGACGCCCCTTATAACGAGGTTGTTGTCGGCGGCGGTCAGCTTTATCGGCAACGAGAGCTTGTAGTCACCTTCGCGAAGGTTGATTACAACCGTCGAAGAATACTCCCTTGCCGCCAAAACCGCTTTTTCAATAGTTGCGAAAGGGGTGGCGCTTGATCCGTCGGCCGTATCCGATCCGGTCGGCGAAACATACAGAAATTTTGCGGTTACCGTGCTTTCGGCGGAAACCGCCGTAAAAGAAGAAAACGCCAGAAGCGCCGCGAGAATAAATAACAGTTTTTTCATGATTTCCTCCAAAATATTGATAAAACTTTTCTGTGTTTTTAATTATATACTATAGAAAGCGATTTGTCAATAGCTGTATCTGTGCAAAAAATGAAAATCGGTATTGAAAAAAATTGCTGTTTGTGGTACAATGTCAAATGGGGGATTTATATACTATTGGATTTGTTGAAAAAATTGTTGCAAAAGCAACACAATTGTGTTATAATGTGTATCGGAGAAAGGCAGTGAAATTATGCTTTACAATGCAGGACTGATTCTTGAAGGCGGTGCGATGCGGGGCGTTTACACCTGCGGCGTTATAGACTGCTTCATCGAAAATGATATAATGTTCAAAACCGTTTATGGGGTTTCTGCGGGCGCCGGGCACGCATTCAGCTATCTTTCGCATCAGAAGGGGAGAGCCTTTCACGCGAATACGGATTATTTAAAAGGGTATAATTATCTTGGAATGGGTTCTCTTTTAAAAACGGGAAGCCTTTTCAACATGGATTTGATTTATGATACCATTCCGAACAAGCTTTTGTATTTCGACCATGACGCTTTCAGAAACAGCCCCATGACGCTTTTTGCGGCGGTTACAAACTGCGAAACCGGTAAGCCCGAATACATAAAGATTACCGATTCCGAAAAACAGCTTGATGTTTCGAGGGCTTCGGGGTCGCTGCCGTTCATTTCTCCTCCGGTGGAAATCGGCGGTAAAACCTATTTTGACGGCGGCATTACGGACTCGATTCCTCTCGGGAAATCAATTTCCGACGGAAACGAACTCAATGTGGTCGTTCTCACCCGTGACAAGGCGTATCGGAAATCGCCCGAAAAGTCGGCAAAGCTTATAAAAATGAAGTACAGGCAGTTTCCGAAGCTCTACGAGGCGGTGAAAAACCGCCATATTATGTATAACAGTGAGCTTGAGCTGATTGATAATGAAGAACGGCTCGGCCGTGCAATCGTGATAAGACCGCACCATCCCGTGACGGTAAAGCGTGCCGACACCGATATGGAAAAACTGACCGCTCTTTATAATGATGGCTACAGCGATGCCCGCAAGGCACTCTCGAGAATCAAAAAACTTCCCGAATTGCTTTGATATTTTGTGCAAAATTTCTTGTTAAAATGTTTAAAAAGGCTTGCAAATGCCTTTGATATGTGATATAATATTACGGCAATAAATTAATACGCACGCATTTTGACTGCCGTCAGATTGCATATTCAGTATGTTTGGCTGCGGGATGAGAGGTGCGGAGGTATAAAAAATAGGAGGATATTATTATGTCAGTTATTGCAATGAAACAGCTTTTGGAGGCGGGTGTTCATTTCGGACATCAGACAAGAAGATGGAACCCTAAAATGGCGGAGTACATCTTCACCGAAAGAAACGGTATTTACATCATCGATCTTCAGAAAACAGTTAAGAAGGTTGAAGAAGCTTACAATTTCATCAGAGAAATTGCGGCTAACGGAGAAGAGGTTCTCTTTGTAGGTACAAAGAAGCAGGCTCAGGAGTCCATTAAGGAAGAAGCCGAACGCGTTGGTATGTACTATGTTAACGCAAGATGGCTCGGCGGTATGCTCACAAACTTCAAGACCATCAGAAAGAGAATCGACAGGCTCAATCAGATTAAGAAGATGGAAGAAGACGGCACATTTGAACTGCTCCCCAAGAAGGAAGTTATTAAGCTTAAGGGCGAACTCGAAAAGCTTGAAAAGTTCCTCGGCGGTATCAAGGAAATGAAGAAGCTCCCCGGTGCTCTCTTCGTTGTTGACCCCAAAAAGGAAAGAATCGCTATCCAGGAAGCAAGAAAGCTTTCTATCCCGATTGTCGCTATCGTTGATACAAACTGCGACCCCGATGAAGTTGATTATGTAATCCCCGGCAACGATGACGCTATCCGTGCGGTTAAGCTTATCGCTTCCACAATGGCTAACGCTATTATCGAGGGCAGACAGGGCGAACAGATTGAAGACGCTTCCGAAGACGGCGAAGCTGAAGAATAATTTATAAATTACGGGAGGTATATGGTTATGGCTGCTATTACAGCTCAGATGGTTAAAGATTTAAGAGAAACAACCGGCTGCGGTATGATGGACTGCAAAAAGGCTCTCTCCGCAACTGACGGTGATTTTGATAAGGCTGTTGATTTTCTCCGCGAAAAGGGACTTGCAACAGCTCAGAAAAAGGCAGGAAGAATCGCTTCCGAAGGTCTTGTTGATATTCTTGTTGACGGAAACATCGGCGCTATGGTAGAGGTTAACTCCGAAACCGACTTTGTTGCTAAGAACGCTGAGTTCCAGACATTCGTTAAAAATGTTGCACGCCAGGTTATCGCAACAAATCCGGCAGATACAGAGGCCCTTCTCGATTCCAAATTTATCGATGACGAGTCCGTTACAATTAAGGATATGCTTACCGAAAAGATTGCGAAAATCGGTGAAAACATGAATGTTCGCCGCTTTGCAAGATTTGAGGGCAATGTAGTCGGTTATGTTCATATGGCAGGCAGAATCGGCGTTATGGTTAAGGTTGAAGGCGAAATGACCGACGCTGCAAAAGAAGCCGCTAAGGACGCTGCTATGCAGATTGCCGCTCTCAATCCTCTTTACCTTAGCAAGGATACCGTTCCGGCTGAAGATGTTGAGAAGGAAAAGGCAATCATCATTGCTCAGATTAAGGAAGACCCCAAGAACGCTTCCAAGCCCGACCAGATTATCGAAAAGATGGTTGGCGGTAAAATCAATAAGTTCTACGAGCAGAACTGCCTTCTTCAGCAGGCATTCGTTAAGGATGACAGCGTGAAGGTTGAAAAGCATCTTTCGGATAACGGTATTAAGCTTGTTGATTTCGTTCGCTTTGAAAAGGGTGAAGGCTTAGAAAAGAAAGTTGATGACTTTGCAGCCGAAGTTGCAAGCATGGCTAAATAATTAAGCGAAAAATTAATGCACGGTGCCAAACGGCGCCGTGCATTTTTTACATAAAAAGCCCCTAATACTCCCCTTGATAAATCGGCGAATTTTTCTCTGTTTCTGTTTTGCTTTATCCGGAATAGCATTTCTATATTATAATAAGAAGGAAATAATAGAAACCGGCATATTTTGTATATTCAAAACCTGCCGCAATTTCTTAAAAGGCTTTTTATAGCCTATATTGTATCATATATAGCCTACTTTGTCAATATATTTATATTATAATTAATATAAAAACGGTAGGTAAATATGAATATGGACACTTGTACTGCGGTAATAAACAGAATTTTGGATTTGTGCAACGAGAACGGAATAAGCATTAACAAACTCGCAACAGAATCCGGTGTTGCGCCGTCAACCGTTAAGAATATTCTGTACGGAAAAAGCAGAAATCCGGGGATAGTAACCATAAAGTTGTTATGTGACGGTATAGGTATAAGCCTGACGGAATTTTTCAGAACAGAAGAATTTAAGACAATGGAACAGGAAATGAAGTAACGGGGGGATTTTATGAAAAAAAGAATATTAAGCGTATCAATCTGTTTGATGATTAACCACTCGCTTTGATATCCGAACTCGTTTTTTAAGATGAATTTTGCACATTACTGCGTCAAAATGCTTGCAAATACGAATAGTATTAGCTGTACTTTATCAAAGCTTGATGTTCGCCGCTCGGCGTAAGCGTCAGCGGAAACACGCTGACGGTCAGGACAGATATTGCATCTGCCGAAAGCTTCGGCGGAATTGCTATTGCAGCGCTGTATGATAAAAGCGGCAGAATGATAAGCTTTGCATCGCAGGCGGTAAGCTTAAAATCGGGAAACAATTCGGTCGTGCAAACGGCAGACATCTCCGGTATATCCGAAAAAGATATTATCGTCAAGCATTTTATATGGAACAGCATATCATCGCTTGCGCCCGTCACCCCCGGCGCGGTTTACTCTTTAACATTATAAAACAACTCTCCGATACATAAAAAGTATCGGGGAGTGTATTTTTTATTTTATAATTTCTTTAAATGCCGCTGCAAGTCCGGCTGCACCCTGAATATTTGACGGAATAACAAGTTTTGTCGATTCGCTTTCACCGAGTTTTCCGAGTGCTTCGAGGCTCTTGAGCGCTATAACGCCGTCACCGGGGTTGGAACTGTTTATAAGCTCAATACCCTTTGCGGTCGCCTGCTGAACCTTGATTATCGCTTCCGCTTCACCTTCGGCAATTCTGATTGCGGCTTCCTTTGCCGCCTCAGCGTCAAGAATTTTTGACTGCTTATCGGCTTCTGCCTGGAGTATTTTGGATTGCTTCTGGCCTTCAGCAACCAATATTGCTGCTTTCTTTTCACCTTCGGCTTTGAGGATTGATTCTCGCCTTTCTCGTTCCGCTTTCATCTGTTTTTCCATGGCGTCCTGAATTTCGCGCGGCGGAAGAATGTTTTTAAGTTCTACACGGTTAACCTTGATTCCCCACGGGTCGGTTGCCTGGTCGAGAATTGAACGCATTTTTGTGTTTACGGTATCCCTTGATGTAAGCGTTTCGTCAAGCTCAAGGTCACCGATTATGTTTCGGAGCGTTGTTGCCGTCAGGTTCTCGATTGCGGACATCGGGTGGTCAACCCCGTACACATAAAGCCTGGGGTCGGTAATCTGAAAATACACAACCGTGTCAATCTGCATGGTTACATTATCTTTTGTGATAACCGGCTGCGGAGCAAAGTCAACAACCTGTTCCTTCATGGAAACCTTTTTTACGATTTTTTCAACAAAAGGAATCTTAAAATGCAGCCCGACTCCCCACGCCGAATGGAAAGCCCCGAGGCGTTCAACGATATAGCTGTGCGCCTGCGGAACGATTTTGATGTTTGAAATAACGATTACAAGAACAATTACCAAAAATATTGCAAATCCCATATAATTACTCCTTTACTTTAACGATAGCCTTAACCCCGTGTATTGAACAGACCGTTACGGTTTTATCGGAGGGTATTATGGTGCCGTCCTGCGATTTTGCAGACCAGACCTGACCGAGAACCGTAATCTGCCCCTTATTTTCGAGGTTGCTGATTTCTTCGGTTACAACACCTTCCTGGCCGATAATCCTGTCGGCGTTGGTGTAAACCGTTTTTGTTTTGCGGAAAAACTTTTTCACGAGCGGTCTTGTAAAAATAAGCAAAACTGCACTGACGCCCGCAAAAACTGCGAACTGCGCCGCAAATGACGGAACGAAAATCGAAAGAACCATTGCCGCAAGTGCGCCGAACATAAACCATATCGTTACAAGCGCCGGCGTTATTCCTTCAATCACCGCCATAATTACCGCAACCGTGAGCCAAAACCAAAACATATCGTTCATAGGCATTTCCCCCTTTTAGTATTACATATATTTTATCACATATTTATGTTTTTTGCAATACCGTTATTACATTTTATATTATATAGGAAGAAATACATTTTTTAATCTTATTTTTCTATCAGAAGCGAGGCGTTGTAGAGCATTCCGAGAGCGTCCTCAATCGAAGCGTTTCCGGTCGGGTTTATGCGTCCGTCGGGAAGCCCGTTTATAATGCCGTTGTTGTATGCGGTGTTTACATATTCCTCTGCCCAGTCGGCGATGTCCGCACTGTCACGGAAATCGTTCTTTTCGCCTTTTTCCGGCGCCCTTTCGTTCATTGCTTCCAGAAGTCTGTAAATCTCAACGCAGATTACCTGCCGTGAAACATCCCTCTTTCCGTCAAAGACATCCGAGCCGTAGGTTTTGATAATTCCGAGCTGATATGCCTTTATTACCGCCGGAGAGTCGGTATCCGTAAACGGGTTTTCCGCTGTTATTTCGAGAGGACCTTTAACCGATTCGTAAAGATTTACAAGCAGCCAGCACAGGCCTTCATAGTTCAGTTTTGCGGTGTAATCTGTAATTTCCGTGGTTATGCCGTTCGATTCCGCCCAGTCGATATACCCCTGCGACCATTTTGCAATTTCAACCTCGGGCTGAGTTTCGTCAACCGCAAATTCAACATTGTTCTGCTTGCTGTAAAAATATGCGGCAGAGCCTTTTGCGGCATATAAGATCAGATTTTTACAGTTTTCAAAAGCACCGTCCCCGATTTTGTCAACGGTGGTGTAAAGCACGGTTTTTCCGAGAGAATCGCACCCGAAAAATGCATAGCTGCCTATGTTTTGAAGGGATTCGGTTATTGTTATGCTATTGAGCGCCGCAGCGTTGTAAAATGCGCCTGCCGATATATCCGCAACGGAATCGGAAAGCGTAACGGATTCGAGATTTTTATTCTCATTGAACGCATATTCGCCGATTTCCTTAACTCCGTCCGGAATTGCAAGCCGCTTTATGTCGGCATTTTGAGGGCAAAATACAAGCGTTTCGCCGCTTTTAGTATAGATTATGTCGTTTTCCTCTTTATATTCGGCGTTTTTGCCGCTGATTTTTACCGTTTTAAGACCGGAACCGATTGTGAAAAGCCAGTCCGAGATATTCGTCACATTTTCGGGAATATAAATTTCGGAAAATGATTCGCATCCCTGAAATGCCATTTTTCCGATTTTTTCAATACGGTCGCTTATATTAAGCGCACCCAGCGATTTACATTCATAAAATGCGGCGTCGCCGATACTTACGGCAGAGTCGGGCAGTGCAATATTTTCAAGAGATGAACAGAATGCAAACGCTCCGTCCGGAATATTCGTTATCCCTTTGTGTAAAACAACGGTCCTGAGCGCTTTGCAGTCCGCAAATGCTTCGCTGCCGATTTCAGTTACCGATGACGGAATTGCTATGTATTCAAGAGTTTTATTGCTGACGAATGCTCCGTCGGCTATTCTTTTAATGTTTGGCGGGATAATATAATTCTTTCTTGATTTTGCGGCAGGATAGCACAGAAGTGTGTCTTTTGTGTAAAGAATACCGTTTATAACTGTGAAACGGTCATTTTGAGTTGAAAAACCTTTAAGATTGGGACAAAGAGAGAAGGCTCCTTCATTAATTTCGGTAACCTTATGCTTTCCTATTCGGTCGGGAATAACAATTATGCTTGAAGCATCATCAATGCATTTCTCAATTACTGCGGAATTGTTGTATATATAATAGGAAAAAACCCCGTTTGAAAGAAGTTCCGCATTGCCGTTTTCGCTGCTTTTTACTGCCTCTTCTGCCGAGAGCGGAAGCACAGCACCCGTCAAAAGCAAAATCAGTAATAATAAGGATATAATGATTTTTTGCATCCTCATTTTAATCACCTTTTCCTTTCTTAACACAAAAATCGTGTTTTGCATATTTTAACATATAAAAATTTAAAAATCAAGCTTTGAAAACAAGTTGTAACATTAGGGCACAATATGTTGTATGTTTGTTATAAATGATAACTATTTTTAATATTTTGAGCAAAGAAGGACAAATCATAAAAATTTTTTCGACAAAAAAATAGATATTTTGATTTTGCATAGCATTTATGCGGTTTTTCGGTCGAAATAAATGTTACAGAATGATTAAATATTATTACAAACACATTACAACATTGCGATTTAATTGACAAAACTACCAGTAAATGGTAAAATAATACACAAAAAAGCAAAAACAATACATATTTTGGCAATAAAACTAAATTTTGAAAACAATTTTTAATGAATAAAAAAATTTTTCAATATATTGTGGTTGATTTTGATAAAATGCAGAAAAACCACAATATATAGTCAGACGCATTTTTGAGAATATTTTTCGGCAAACGGAATACATTATTATAAATGCACAAAAACAGTGCGTTCGGATAATAAAATGGGGTGAAAAATTACCGTAAAAAATCAAAAAATTTGACAAGCGGTGATTTTTTAATGTATAATAGGCACTGCCCCAATAAAAAACAGGAGGTTACAAGATGTTGCAAACAGATAAGGCTGCGGGCAAGACAAGGCTCAGAAATATCTTGTCGGTTGCAGGCAGCACTGCTGTGATAATCGTCTCACTCTCCGTACTCTGCGCATTCAGCATCGTTAAAAATGTTGAAATCGATACGGGTTACGGTCAGGTTCGCTCGGTTGTTACCATGAAAAGCACCGTGGGCGAGCTTCTGGACGAGCAGCAAATTACTCTTAATGAGGGAGATGTTGTGCTCCCGGGTGTTAACTCAGGACTGCAGCATGAACAGAAAATTTCAATCGACAGGGCGGTTTCGGTTAAGATTACCGTCGACGGGATTGAATCAAAACACAGAACCGTCTGCGCGACGGTTGAGGAGGTTCTCAAAGAAGCGGGCGTCGTTTTGGAGAATCTCGACGAATGCAATTACCCCGTCAGGGACAAGGTCTTTGACAACATGGAAATCGTGGTTTCAAGAGTAAAAGAGGCCACCGTTACCGAAGAAACAACTATTCAGCGCAATGTCATAAGAAATAATGACGCTAATCTGGCAAAGGGTACCGAAAAGGTTATCCAAGAGGGGCAGGACGGCGTGCTGAAATGCGAATACTCCGTTGTTACGCGTGACGGTATCGAAATCAGCAGGAAGTTACTCAAGGAAGAAACCACCGTGCAGCCGGTTGATAAAATCGTTTCTGTGGGAACCAAACTGGAATTTGGTTCGGTTATACCGGCAAGCGAGTTGAAATCCAAAAAGGTTTTGACGATGAACGCCACGGCTTACGACATCGGTTTTGAAAGCTGCGGTAAAAATCCCGGCGACCCGGGCTACGGCATCACGGCGACCGGAATCAGGGCTTGTTACGGCATTGTTGCCGTTGACCCGAGCGTTATTCCTCTCGGTTCAAAGCTCTATATTACTTCTGCGGACGGCTCTTATGTTTACGGCTATGCGCTTGCGGCTGACACCGGCGGCGCAATTAAGGGCAGCCGTATCGACCTTTGCTACAATTCGAGAGCGGAGGCACTGCAGTTCGGCAGAAGGAATGTACTTGTTTACATTCTTTAGAAAATATCGGCTTCGTTTTTGCGGAGCCGATATTTTTTGTATAAAAAAATTCACGCCCGGTTCATAATGGGTTCACAATTGAGTAATATCATAATATATGGAAGGGTGTGACGAAATGAAAAATTTTATAGTCAGATTCGGTAAAAAACATCAGGAAACACCGATTGATTTCGGCGATATACAGCTTGTTTCCAACAAAGTGAAGGGCGCAGACTGCGAGGTGCAGCTGTCGGATAAAGAGTCCAAACTTATGCGTTTTTTCATAGGCAACCGAGAGTTGAACTCTTAATGCCTTATGCCGGCAAATTTTTGCCCTTTTCGGTTTGTCGTCATTGAAAGGCGACAGCCTATCGGCTTCCTCCGCACCAAAAATGACTAAAAATTTTCTCGTCATAAGGTGCATGCAGTTTTTATCGAGCTGATTTTTCTCAAGACAAGCAAGCGAACGCAGTTAATACGGTCGTATTATCAAGCGAGTTTGCGCAGTATTGGGGAAAATCAGCCGATAAAAACCATTGAGAGTTCAACTCTCGGTTGCCTAAACAACCACAAAACCGTAATTCCCGACGAGAGCGTTGCCATAGGCGCCTGGGGCGGCGGTTCGCCAGACGAACTTGAGGCTTATGTCGGATTTTTAAGGCAAAAGCTGGAATATATCAGGTCTGAAATTAAAATTTTCAAAATCAACGGTTTGGGGTATAAAATCTGCACTGCCGAATAAAAAATTAATATAATGGTTGAAATCGTTCCGGTTTTGTGTTATAATGGGCATATGTATTTAATAATTTTGCTTTGAAAAGGGTTGATTAAATGATAAATGTATGTCTTGTTTTCGGCGGAATGTCGGAGGAACACGGTATTTCGTGCACATCGGCAAGCAATATTGCGGAAAACTTAAATCCCGAAAAATACAATGTATATAAAATCGGAATCACAAAGGACGGAGTCTGGAAGCTCTTTGACGGCGAGGCTGAAAAAATGCGCGACGGCACATGGTTTGACGAGTCGCTTCCGAGCTGCATAATCTCTCCGGACAGAAGCCACAAAGGCATTATTGCCGACGGAAAGCTTATACATATCGATGTGATTTTTCCGGCGCTTCACGGCAAACTCGGCGAGGACGGCTGTATTCAGGGGCTTTTTGAACTTTCGGGAATCCCTTATGTCGGCTGCGGCGTTGCGGCATCTGCGCTCGGAATGGATAAGATTCTTTCAAAGCTGGCATACGACGCCGGCGGACTTTTGCAGGCGGACTGGGTTTACTTTGAGGACATAAACGCAGTTTCGCATGACGACGCGGCAGACACGGTTGAAGCGAAATTCGGGTATCCGGTTTTTGTGAAGCCCGCAAATACGGGGTCATCAATAGGCATTACGAAGGCTCATGACAGAGCGGAGCTTAAAGCGGCGTTCTCCCTTGCGGCGACTATTGACAAAAAGGTGCTTGTTGAAGAATTTATAAGCGGCCGCGAGGTTGAGTGTGCGGTTATGGGCAATGAAATCCCGATTGCATCTGCTGTGGGCGAAGTTCTTTCGGCAGGCGAATTCTACGATTTCGATTCAAAGTATGTTGATGCGGAATCCAAAACCGCAATTCCGGCACAGCTTCCGAAAGAAATTTCGGAAAAAGTGAGGGAGGCTGCGGTAAAGGCTTACACCGCAATCGGCGCCAAAGGTCTTTCGAGAGCCGACTTTTTCGTGACCGATGACGGACGTGTGCTTGTAAACGAACTCAACACCCTGCCCGGCTTTACATCAATCAGCATGTATCCGAAGCTGTGGATTCACGGCGGATATTCCTACGCAGAGCTTCTTGACAGACTCATAGAACTGGCAAAAACCGAAAAATAAACCTCTTGCATTTGCGGCGGTAAAACGGTATAATAGATTATATAGAATTTAAAGGGGTTTGTTCACACATGAAGAAAAATGCTATGCTCAATGTGAAAGGTATGCGGCGGAGCGAAGATGAGGATGACGAGTCGGTTGATTTTACAACCGAAGCTCTCTTTTATAAAGATGACGGTTTTTATGCCGTTGAATATGAGGAGTCGGAACTTACCGGCATGGAAGGTACTCATACTAAAATCGAGTTCCGCCCGAGCGGCGTTTCGATTATAAGAACGGGCACAAATGCCGCACATCTGATTTTTGAGGCAGGGAAACGCCATGTCACGATGTACGAAACGGAAGTGGGTATGCTTGAAGTTGCGGTGTATTCGGAAGCGGTTGCTTCCGATTTCGGCGAAAACGGCGGCGAAGCCGTGTTTGACTACAGTCTGGAGGTCAACGGTCAGGAAACATCTTACAATGAATTTGAAATGAAAGTTTGGGGAGATAACGCATGATTAATCTTATCGAGAAAACAAAGGACGAGATTGCGTCCGTTATAAAGCGCGGGGTGGAAAAGGCAGGTCTTGCGGAGTTCGGTGCTCCGATTGAAATCGAGAAGCCGAGGGACGAGGGACACGGCGATTTTTCAACCAACATCGCAATGCGCCTTGCAAAGCCGGCGAAGTCCAACCCGAGGGCATTGGCGGAAAAACTTATAGGCGAGTTTGAAACCGAAGGAACTGTTATCGAAAGCGTGGAGACGGCAGGCCCCGGTTTTATTAACTTTACATTAAAGCCGGAAAGGCTTTATGAGGTTATGAAGGTTATCGAGGACGAGGGCGAGGACTACGGCCGTGTCAACATCGGCGGCGGCAAAAAAACCATGGTTGAGTTTATTTCCTCAAACCCGACAGGCCCCATGCATGTCGGAAACGCAAGGGGCGGCGCTATAGGCGACTGTCTTGCGTCGATTCTCGATTATGCGGGCTTTGATGTGACAAGGGAATTCTATGTGAATGACGCCGGTAACCAGATTGAGCGTTTCGGTATGTCGCTTGAGGCAAGGTATTATCAGCTCATCGGGCGTGAGGTTGAATTTCCCGAGGACGGTTATCACGGTGAGGATATCACGCAGCTTATGCGTGATTATATTGCCGAGCACGGAGACGGTGACAAAGACGCTCCCGACCTCAGGGAAAAGCTTGTTGCTTACGGGCTTGAAAAGAATATCAAGTGCATAAAAGACACCATGAAGGATTTCGGAATAAACTACGATGTGTGGTTTTTGGAGAGCGAGCTTCATAAATCGGGTGAGGTTAAGGCGGCGGTCAAAGAGCTTATCGACAAAGGCTGGACTTACGAAAAGGACGGTGCAATATGGCTTAAGTCAAGCGAATTTTACTGCACCAAGGACGATGAGGAAGCAAAAGACGATGTTCTTGTGCGCTCAAACGGAATACCGACATATTTTGCAGCCGATATCGCATATCACAGAAATAAATTCGTAACCCGCGGCTTTGATACCGTAATCGATGTTTGGGGCGCCGACCATCACGGTCACACAATCCGCATGAAGGGCGCAATGGACGCAATCGGAATCGACCCGGAAAGGCTTCGGTTTGTGCTTATGCAGCTTGTGCGCCTGATACGCGGCGGCGAGGTTGTGAAGGTTTCAAAAAGAACCGGAAAAGCGGTAACCCTCAACGAACTGCTTGACGATATCGGGGCGGACGCTGTAAGATTCTTCTTCAACATGCGCCAGCCGGCAAGCCATTTTGACTGCGACCTCGATTTGGCGGTTTCCAAAACAAGCGATAATCCGGTGTACTATGTTCAGTATGCCCATGCAAGAATGTACAGTATTCTCAAAATGCTTGAAGCGGAAGGCGTTTCGGTTCCGAAGTTTTCCGATGTTAACTGCGCGCTTCTCAATACCGCACAGGAAAAGGCTCTTCTTAAAAAACTTGAGGAATTTCCGCAGGAAATTACCGATGCGGCTCTCAGTTATGAGCCGTCCAAAATCACAAGATACGCAATCGACCTTGCGTCGGCTTTCCATACCTTCTATAACGCCGACAGGGTTAAGGTTGACGACAAAGAACTTATGCGTGCAAGGCTTCTGCTTGTAAACTCTGCAAGACTTGCGCTTAAAAGCACGCTTCGTGTTCTCGGAGTTACGGCTCCCGAGAAAATGTAAAAAATAACAAAGGAGGCGGTTTGCCTTGAAGAAAAGATTAACTGCGTTTATAATTGCTGTCATGCTTTGCCTTTCCTCCGTTTCGGCATTTGCGGCGAAGGAAACGGTTGTTGAGCTTGACCACGGTATGTCCGAGGAGGAAGAAGCGCAGCTTAACGACATTATGTTCAATTACTACAAGACGGTTGTGGAACTTATCTGCAAAAATTACCGTCTTGAAAATCTGACTCCCGAGCAGGTTTACGCCGCTTTCATAAAGCAGCTTATCGGAACGAATCCAAATATGGTCGAGGAGGCCGTGAGGGCTGCGGCAGACGGTCTTGACAGAAACAGCTATTACCTGAGCCGTGAGGAATATGAACAGTATTACCGCCACCTGGCGTCAGAATACTGCGGTATAGGTCTTATTGCAAGCTCTAAGAACGGTCCGATAACCGTTGTCGGTTTCCCGGGGGACGAAACCCCGGCAAAAAAGGCGGGTATTATTGAAGGCGATATTATCGTTTCGGTTGACGGCGCTTCGGTTGAAGGGGTGTCCTCGGTTGACGCGGCAAGCCTTATGAAGGGCGAAAAGGGTACAACGGTTACCCTCGGCATAAAAAGAGGCGATACCGTTACAGAAATCAAAGTGGTAAGGGATGAAGTTGAACAGTCCGCCGTTTCCTATGAAATCGACGGCGATACAATGTACATCTCGCTTTCAACATTCAATGAAGGAAGTTCCAAAAAGATGAAGGCGGCACTCGATGAGGCGGACAGGCAGGGAATTAAAAAAATTATTCTCGACCTCCGCAATAACGGTGGCGGAATCGGTACGGAGTGCTTTGACATCGCTTCGCTCCTTATACCTAAGGGCAAGATGATTACAAAAATTACATATAACGACGAAACTCTCGATGAAACTCATTATTCAAAAGCTGATTTCAATTTCAAAAAGTACGACATTGCAGTGCTTGTGAACGAGGGCAGCGCAAGCTGTTCCGAAATGATTGCCGGCGCGCTTAAAGACCATGGGCTCGGCTATCTTATCGGCATTAACACCGTCGGTAAAAGCACGGGTCAGCAGGTGATTCCGCTTGATGCGCTTCAGGGGTATCTTAAGCTTACGGTTTCTCAGTACCTTACCCCGTCCGGAAACCCCATTCCCGATGACGGAATCACCCCGGACAAGTACCTTAAAAATGTCCGTATTCCGTATAATTCGAGCAGCGATGTGCATAAAATGACTTTTTTGCGCAAGCTTTCAAAGGGTGATTCCGGCGAAGATGTTATCGCCTGCAAGGAAAGGCTCGAGGCTTTGGGTTACTATGTGGGCGATTCGCAGAACCCCGATTTCGATGACCTCCTTGAACTGGTTGTCGCTAAATTTCAGGCCGACTCCGAGCTTTATTCCTACGGCGTTCTCGACAGCGCTACCATGTTCGAACTCTTTAACCGTTCCTCCGAACTTGAAATCGAACAGGACACTCAGCTTGAGTATGCAAAAGAGTACATGAAAAATCGTTAGTTGACAAAATCGGCTTTTGATGTTATACTACTCATATACGGGAGGTAGCTTATGAACATTAAAAAGTTTTTTACGGTCTTCGGATCATTGTTTATAATAATACTGATGGTTGTTTCGGTTGCGGCGGTTACGTACAAGGGCGTTTCCGTCGGCGTCGGCGAAAAGGACGGAAACGATAAGGTGGAACTTAAAAAAGCCACCGGCTCAATGAATGTTCTTCTTATCGGGCGCGACCGCGGCGGCAAGCTTACCGATACCATCATGGTCGCAAGGCTGGATAACGATAAAAAAACCGTTAACCTTCTTTCTATTCCGAGGGATACCTATGTCGACGGCTGGAAGATTAACGCTATGTATTCAATCGGCGGTATTGAAAACACGGTGGATTGCATTGAGGATATAACCGGGCTTAAAATCGACCATTATGTTTCAATCACAACCGATGTGTTTAAGGAAATCGTAGACCAGCTCGGCGGTGTTGACTTCTATGTTCCGCAGGATATGGATTATGAGGATCCGGTTCAGGGGCTTTATATTCATCTTAAGGAGGGGCAGCAGCACCTCGACGGCGACCATGCCGAACAGCTTGTGCGTTTCAGAAGCTATGAGCAGGCGGATATTCAGAGGACTTCCGTTCAGCGTGATTTTATAAAGGCTCTTATCACGCAGAAAAAGTCTATGGAATATGTTCAGAAGGTCGATGATATTTACAGAATCGTTTCGTCCAAAATCGAAACGGATTTGACGATTAAGGATATTCTTGCGAATATTTCCACATTTACGGAACTCGATGTTGCAAATAATCTCAATGCGTTTATCATGCCCAATGAGCCGAGATATGTCAGCGGAATATCTTATGTTTTCATTAACGATGATGAACTCGGGCTTCTTCTTTCCGAGCATTTCGGGCTTGATTACAATAAATTCGGAATCCGTTCAGGTAAGCATAATTACGGCGATACCGGCAGCAGCGACGGATATGTAAGCTATGATGACGGCTACGATGACAATACGGCATGGTATGAACCTGCCCCGCAGGAACCGGTGTATACGCCTCCGCAGGATAATGACGGATATTCGGATAACACCGCAGTTTCGGACGGAAACGATGTGTCTTCCGGCTATACGGAACCGTCGTATGAAGAACCCTCCGCACCGACAGCTCCCGAGGCGCCCGCAACGGAACCCGACGGTTTTGCCGATGTAACGGTTGAGTAGCTAAAACACAGTACCTGCGGGTCGGCAGCAATGCTTGATTCGCAGGTTTTTTCGTCAGGAGCGGTATTTATGATGTACGGTTGGAAAGAACTTTACGAAAAATGTATGCAGTGCAGTGAATGCGGCTTGTGCCGCACCAGGAATTCAATTGTATTCGGCGAGGGAAATACCAAAGCGGATATAATGTTCGTGGGGGAAGGCCCCGGCGCAGATGAGGACAGGCTCGGAAGGCCGTTTGTCGGCCGTGCCGGGCAGCTGCTTGAAAAAGGTATAAATGCACTCGGGTGGACAAGGGATGATGTTTACATATGTAATGTGGTGAAGTGCCGTCCGCCGAATAACAGGGTTCCGGAGGCGGAGGAGTCCTCGGCGTGCATACACTGGCTCAGAAATCAAACGGCGCTTATAAGACCGAAAATAATCGTCTGTCTCGGTTCGACCGCCGCAAAGGCGATTGTATCCGAGGACTTCAGAATAACGCGCGGACGGGGAATATGGGTTGATAAAAACGGGTTTCTGATTATGCCGACATTTCATCCGGCGGCGCTTTTCCGCGATGAAACAAAAAAGGCGCCGTTTTGGCATGACCTTAAAGAAGTCAAAAGAAAATATGAGGAGATAAGGGCGGAAAAATGAGCAGAATTTTAACTAAAAAAGAAAAACTTTATGCGTTGTACGATGAGTTTTCCGAAAAATTCAAAAATGAAATGGTAGTGACCGGCTTCGGCGACTGCGATGCCCCGGTGGTTCTTATCGGCGAGGCTCCCGGAAAGGACGAGGTTAAATTCGGCAGACCTTTTGTCGGTGCTGCCGGAAAAAATCTTACGGAACTTCTTTCCGGCGGCGGAATCGACAGGAAAGATGTGTTCATAACCAATGTTGTGAAGTATCGGCTGTACAGAATAAACGAAAAAACCGGCAATATGGTTAACAGACCCGTTACCAGGGCTGATTTGGATAATAATCTTTCTTATCTCATGCGCGAGCTTGAAATTCTTACGCCCGTTCTGATTGTCACTCTCG
This sequence comes from uncultured Clostridia bacterium, assembly GCA_934464705.1. GTDB lineage: Bacteria > Bacillota > Clostridia > HGM11514 > HGM11514 > CAKSKB01. The sequence continues at coordinate 398 of CAKSKB010000025.1, read as the reverse complement.
GCAATACGGCGCTTCATGCGGTCTGCGGAAAAAAATCGGTCATTTCCGATGTGCACGGCAGGGTGATTAATTCCGAAAAGGGTGACAGAAGGGTGTTTCCTCTTTATCATCCGGCGAGCATAATTTATAACCGAAGTCTGAAAGAAACATATGAAAATGATGTAAAACAGCTTCAAAAGGCCCTAAAATTGCTTGATTTTTAAAAAAAATCGAAAAAAAGCAAAAAAAAATTCAAAAAAGGGGTTGACAAAACAGAAAAAAGGTGGTATACTAACAAGGCTGTCGGCGATGAGGGCAAGAAAAACTCGGGGCCGGGCAGCGGATGAACATTGAAAACTAAACAGCGTAAAGACAATTAATTCACGTTAATTTTTTTGAAGTAAATCGACAGATGTTTG
>CAKSKB010000024.1 GCA_934464705.1 uncultured Clostridia bacterium | reverse complement strand
AAAAGAGGTTTGCAATGTATACAAACCTCTTTTCAAGCAGTTATTTAATTACTCTTCTTCAAAGGCATCTTTACCCAAACCGCATGTTGGGCAAACCCAATCCTCAGGTACATCATCCCACGAAGTGCCAGGTTTTATGCCGTTTTCAGGGTCTCCAACCTCAGGGTCATAAACATAACCACATGGACATACATACTTTTTCATAGCAACATCTCTCCTTAACCAAAATATCTCTTTAAAAGTCCCTCAAAGCCTTTACCATGCCTTGCCTCATCCTTAGCCATTTCATGAACCGTATCATGAATTGCATCGTAATTAAGCGCCTTTGCTTTCTTTGCAAGTTCCAGCTTACCGGAGGTTGCACCGCATTCAGCTTCTGCACGAAGTGTGAGATTCTTCTTAGTATCCGGGAAAACAACCTCGCCGAGAAGCTCTGCAAATTTTGCAGCGTGTTCAGCCTCTTCGAGAGCGGCTCTCATATAGAACTCGCCTATTTCGGGATAACCTTCCCTTATAGCCTGTCTGCTCATAGCGATATACATACCAACTTCTGTACATTCGCCTTCAAAATTAGCCTTAAGACCTTCATACACTTCAGGGTCTACATTTTCCTTAGAGCCTACGCCGATTTCATGCTCGCATACGAAGTTAAGACCTTCGTTCTCATCGATTTTCTTGAACTTTTCTGCGGGAACTCCGCACTGAGGACATTTTTCCGGCGGTGTGTCCCCTTCATGAATATAACCGCATACTGTACATACAAACTTTGCCATAATAAAATACCTCCTAAAAAATTATTTATTTATACATTTATTGCATACACCGTAAAAAATCAGGCTGTAGGTGTCAGTTTTGCCGACCTTTGCCGCAAGTTCCGATATACTTTCCGGAAGTTCCGGTGCGGGTATGTCGTAAATCCTTCCGCATTTTGAACATTCAAAATGATAGTGAAGATTTGTATCCGCATCATAGCAGGCTGTGCCGTCGCTTGAATTGATAACAAGGACCTTGTTTTCCGCCTCAAACATTTTAAGATTACGGTAAACCGTAGCCAGGCTCAGTGACGGATATTCCTGTTTCAAATCGGCAAATATTTTTTCAGCCTTAGGGTGAGTGCGGTGGTTTTTCAGATATTCATATATTATTTCGCGTTGTTTACTGTACTTAGCCATCGCAACTTCTCCCCCTTTCGAAAACGATAATGATAATCGTTATCATTATTATAACACATTCTGAAAATTTGTCAAGAGGTTTTTAAAAAATTTTTTAAAAAATATTTTTGGAATATTTTGGTTTTTGCCCGCATATCATTTATAAGAATATAATTTACAAAGGGGCGTTAATATATGTGTATTAATCTTGAAAACAACGAAGTGGAAATTTTGGGGACGGTCAGGAGCGAACCTGTTTTCAGCCATGAGATTTACGGCGAAGGGTTTTATTGCTTTACGATGAACATCAAAAGGCTGAGTGATATTTCCGATATTATTTCCGTTACGGTTTCGGAACGGCTGATGAACGGAATCGATTTCAGCATAGGCAGTTATCTTCATATTAAAGGTCAATTCAGGTCATACAACAATTACGGCGAAGGCGACAGAAAGCTTATGCTTACCGTATTTGTTAAAGATATATGCGAGTGCGAAGAAAGCGAGAATATAAATTACATATATCTGAACGGATTTGTGTGCAAACTGCCTTCTTACAGAACCACACCGTTCGGTCGTGAAATCACCGATCTTCTTCTTGCGGTTAACAGACAGTACAACAAATCCGATTACATTCCCTGTATAGCATGGGGCAGAAACGCCAGATTTGCATCAAATCTTAATGTAGGCGACAACATAAAAATCTGGGGCAGAGTCCAGAGCCGTGAATATCAAAAGCATATAAGCGAAGAAGAAACAGTCAGCCGTACGGCATATGAAATATCAATATCAAAACTTGAATCCGCCGAAAACGAAAGCCGTATGCAAACGGCGGAATAATATAACACAAAAACACGCACACCGTTTTTTAAGGCGGTATGCGTGTTTATATTTGTCATCCGTATATATATTCAATCTGTTCTTTTGTAAGCCGAAGCGCAGCACCGTTCATCGATTCTTCAAGCTGCTCGGTATTTTTGCACCCTACAATCGGAATCGTGTCAAAGTCATAATTCGATGCCAAAACAGAAACGGCAATTTCTCCGACTGTATGACCCAGCTCCGATGAAAGTTTTTCGATCCTTTCAAACCTGGCAAGCGAAATCTCGTTGAGATACCTCTCACGCGCCTTTTTGCTTAGCGCCTCTTCCCCTCCGGCATGAAGTTTCGAGAAAAATCCCTTAGCCTGCGAAGCGAATGCAAAAACCGTCATATCATTATTTTTGAAATAACCGTACTCATCGCCGTTCATAAGAACAAGCGTGGGGTCGTTGTTTTCAACATTCGGCTGCGCCGCACTGTACTGAATCTGGCTTGCAATAAGCTTTGTTTTCCCGTTATTTTTCGCATACGCCTGAGCAATTTCAATCCTTTTGCAAGTCCAGTTGGACATGCCGATATACCTTACCTTACCGGATTTCACGAACCCGTCAAGCGTATCCATAATATCGGAAACCTCAAGTGATTCATCATCCCTGTGCAGCCAGTATATATCAACATAATCCGTTCCGAGGCGGCGCAGACTTTCGTCAAGGTCCTCGGTAAGCTCGTTTCTGGAAAGCCTCGAAATACCCATTGTATCAAGATTCGGGTGACCGCCCTTTGTGGAAATAACATAATTTTCACGGTTTCCTGCGGTTTTAAGCCACCTTCCGATAAGCTTTTCGCTCCTCCCCCGCTCCCCGGGCACCCAGTCGGCATAAATATTTGCGGTGTCAATGATGTTTCCGCCGTTTTGAATGTAAAAATCAAGCATTTCAAACGATGTTTTTTCATCAAGGTCCGTACCGTAAACATCAGTCCCGAGCGCAATTGTGCTGACGGTCAAATCCGTATTTTTAAGTTTTTTGTATTTCATAAATTCACCTAATTTCTTCTCAAAAGGAAAACATAAGTTTCACGGCTGCTCTTCTGATTTACAACCTTGAATCCGTTAAAACGGCAGGTTGCGTCTATCTCATATGGAACGGTCAGGCAGCAGGTATACATATCATCGGTTTTCTCCCAAAATACCGAAATTTTTCCGTAAGGCGTAATATACCCTCCGCTCGCCTTTTTTATACTGTATGAAAGGTCAATAGCCGGCTGAATTATAACTTTTTTGAACCCGGCACCATCGGCAGTTTCTTCGGGTCTGATACCAAGGCAACCCGAAAACAGCCAATCACGGCAAAGAGTTTTGTCAAAATCATCGGATGTTATAATTTTATACGGTTCTTCAAATTTGCCGCATTCATATAAAAGCCCGAGCCAGCTGCTCATTTTATGCGGCGATACCTCTTTATATGAATGCATTAAAACCGTATCCTTAAGTTCCGCCGGAGTTTTAAAACGATATTCGTAAAGCAGCGCAAGAATATCCGCCGAAAGTTCCCGAAGGTTAAGCCCGTCCGCCGCAGCGGTATAAAGCGACTGATAAAGCTTTTTGTAATAGGCTTCATCCGGACTTCCGATAAACGAGCAAAGACGGCTCATGAGTTCCGCCGAATGAATGGTTTTGAGTATAAACTCAAGATTTTCACTCTCGGAAAACTCATCGACAAAATCAATTATTTTTCTGCACATGTCAATATTATCGCGAACAATGCCTATATCGCCGAACATTATATAATGCCTGTAAACAAGTTCTATCGGCAGCAGCGTAGCATTTTCAAAAATTCCGTACCTGTATTGAAGCCCCCTCCTTGAAGCAACGGGAATACATCCGTTTTCCGCCTGAGAAGCACGGCACGATGAGAGAGCCGCCTCGATATATTCACGGCAGTCAAACGAAAAGATATCAAAAAGCAGGTTTGCCTCAGCGTCCGAAATCATCATTTTATAGTCATTCAGCTTGCCGCTGCGCCGCTGTATATTCTCAAAATACGCCTCGTTGATTTTGGAATTGCTGCAGTAAAAATCACCGTTGCGTTCTATGTTGTATGAAAGCGTGCAAACTTCAAAGCTTAAAATTTCAGCGCTGCCTGAAGCCTCCGCATACCTGAAATTCTTATATATAAATTCGTTTGAAAACACATCCTCGCCGCCGCTTAAGGTAAGCTCATCGCAGCATCTGTCTGAAAATTCCGCCGTTTCGGAATATCTGATTTTCACCTTTTCTCCCTTTTTGCCCTTGAGTTTGACGGAAATCACCCCTAGAACAACAGAGCCGGCATCAAAAAGCTTTGCGTTTCCGCCGTCTGAAGATTTGGGTTTCACAGAATTTTCTGCGTAAAGCCCGGGGGCATAAGCTTTTGAAAGAAGATATGTATGCCCCTTTTTATCGGTATTCACATGAGCGCTGCGGCGCTTAAAAGAGCCGGCAGTAAAATCATATTTTTCGCCGTCCTGAAACGAAGCGGAAAAAAGCTGCCCGAAGGAGGTTTCCCACGATTCGTCGGTAACGATTTTCTCGGTGCTTCCGTCGGTGTATTCAATATCAACGACCGCATAAAAAAGGAAATCCGAACAATGGAGTTTCCTTTTAACCGAACCCAAAACCGCACAAATTGAGTTTTTATCAGAAAGCATATCTTTTATATCGTACTTATAAAGCGGAATTTGTTTTATATAGGTAATCCCGTGGTTTTCAAAATAATTGCCGTTTACTTTCCCTGAATTAAGATAAAGCCTGAAAGCGTCGGTCGAAGCGGCATAAATATATGCGGATTTAATTTCCGATGAAACCTCAAAGTCCTTATAAAAATAAACGCATCTGTTGTCTGCGCTTGTATATTCACTGTTATAAATCCATTTGGCACCCAAAAAATTCATACAAACTCCTCCCTTTTAAATAATATTTCGACAATTTATTTGTTCTTTCCTTCACTTTCGGCATTAATAATATTGATTTTATCAGGAAAATGTGGTAAAATAAGCTGTAAACAAAATTTTAGGGAGCTAAAACTTATGAAGGACGGATTTGTTAAAATAGCGGCGGCAACGCCGAAAATAACCGTGGCAGACTGCGATAAAAACGCTTATGAAATAATATCTCAGATTAAAAAAGCGGAAAACGAGGCTGTAAAGCTCATAGTGTTTCCGGAACTTTGCATAACCGGCTACACCTGCGGCGACCTGTTTTTGCAGAGAACGCTGCTCCGTGCCGCCGAAAACTCTCTTATCAATATCATGAATGAAACCGCAGATTTGGACATTGTATCCGTAATCGGTCTGCCGTTTGCGTATAATTCCAAGCTTTACAACTGCGCAGCGGTAATAACGGGAGGAAAGCTTTTGGGGCTTGTTCCCAAAAAGAACATTCCGAATTACAGCGAGTTTTACGAAAAACGCCATTTTTCACCGGCGCCGAACGGAACGGAAACCGTTAAATTCCAAAACTTTGAATGTTCTTTTGGAACGGACATAATTTTCAGCTGCACCGAAATGCCCGAATTTACATTTGCGGTCGAGATATGCGAGGATTTATGGGTTGCTTCCTCCCCTTCTGCAAGGCATGCGGTTGCCGGAGCAAAAATAATATGCAACCTCTCGGCAAGCGACGAAACCGTATCTAAGCGGGATTACCGCAGAAATCTTGTTTCCATGCAGTCGGCAAAGCTTCTCTGCACATACATTTATTCCGATGCCGGCGACGGCGAGTCATCAACCGACATGGTTTTTGCAGGGCATAACATTGTAGCCGAAAACGGAACGGTTCTTGCGGAGGCAACGCCGTTTGAAAACGGAATTTCGGTAACCGAAACAGATGTTTTGAAACTTGACGCCGAACGCAGAAGAATCAGCGATTTTTCGGAGTTTCCGCCAAACGGATATACAACCGTTCATTTCAATTCGGAATTTACAGAAACCGCTCTTACGAGAAAAATTGAAAAAACACCGTTTATCCCGTCAAACGAGAACCTCCGAAACGAGCGCTGCCGTGACATTATCACAATGCAGGCCTGCGGACTCAAAAAACGAATCGAGCACAGCCATGCAAAAGCAGCGGTTATAGGCATTTCCGGAGGGCTTGATTCAACTCTCGCGCTCCTTGTTGCGGTGCGTGCGGCGGATATGCTCGAAAGACCCCGGTCGGATATATATGCAATAACAATGCCGTGTTTCGGAACAACAGAACGCACAAAATCAAACGCCGTAAAGCTTTGCGAGGAACTCGGCGTAACAATAGAATGTATTGACATAAAAGAAAGCGTTGAGGTGCACCTTAAGGCCATAGGACACGACATTTCCGACCACAGCGTTACTTACGAAAACGCCCAGGCAAGGGAACGCACAAAAGTGCTTATGGATATGGCGAACAAAACCGGCGGAATCGTTATCGGAACGGGCGACCTTTCGGAGCTTGCTCTCGGCTGGGCAACCTACAACGGTGACCATATGTCGATGTACGGCGTAAACAGTTCCATTCCGAAAACGCTTGTAAAATACCTTGTGCGCTATTATGCGGATAATTCCGAAAATGAAAAACTGAAATCGGTTTTGCTTGATATACTTGCAACCCCCGTTAGCCCGGAGCTTCTCCCGGCGGAAGAAAACGGCAGTATTGCCCAGAAAACCGAGGATATTGTCGGGCCTTACATTCTTCACGATTTCTTTTTATACTACGGAATCAGATGGACTTTTCCTCCAAAAAAGGTATACAGGCTTGCAAGATACGCTTTTGAAGGAGATTTCACGGACGAAACAATCAAAAAATGGATTAAAACATTTTACAGAAGATTTTTCAGCCAGCAGTTCAAGCGTTCCTGCCTTCCGGACGGACCGAAAGTCGGCAGCGTTACGCTTTCGCCGAGGGGAGATTTCAGAATGCCGAGTGACGCTTCTTCGGCTTTGTGGATGAAGGAAATAGAAAATCTTTAAAATTTGAAATGCGGCTCGGTTTCCGAGCCGCACATTAAGTTTATGGGATTAAACCCACCACATTTCTCCTGCCTGTCTGAATATAAGAACATCTTTAAGGAAAGCGATTGCTTTTTCAAGACCTTCCTCAGGCGACATAAGGCTGTCTTCATGTTCGATACAGATTGCACCGTCGTATCCGACAGCTTTAAGAGCCGAGATAATATCGTTCCAAACCTCTTTGCCGTGACCGTAGCCGATAGTTCTGAACACCCAGCTTCTGTTAAGAATATCAGCATAAGGTTTAGTATCGAGAACGCCATTTACCGCTGTGTTTGCATCGTCAATCTTAGTATCCTTAGCATGAAAATGATGGATTGCCGAGCCGAGATACTTGATTGCCTGAACAGGATTGATGCCCTGCCAGAAAAGATGGCTGGGGTCAACATTTGCACCGATAATATCGCCTACGGCTTCACGCAGCTTCATGCATGTTTCGGGATTGTAAACAACAAAACCAGGGTGCATTTCAAAAGCGATTTTTGTGATACCGTGAGCCTTCGCAAACTCCGCTTCCTTCTTCCAGTAAGGAATAACCTTTTCTTCCCACTGCCATTTCAGAATATCGCCGTATTCGTTAGGCCAAGCGCAGGTAACCCAGTTGGGGTTCTTGGAATCTTCGCAGTCGCCCGGGCAGCCGGCAAAGCCGATAATTGTGTGAACTCCCAAAAGTTCTGCCGTAAGGATAGCGTCTTCAAATTCCTTGTGGAATTTTGCGGCAATTTCCTTATTGGGGTGAAGAGGGTTGCCGTGGCACGAAATAGCAGCGATGTCCAGTTCGTACTTTGCAAGCAAATCCTTGATTTCCTTAACCTTTTCGGGGTGACCGATAATTTCGGAAGGCTTTATATGAGCGTCTCCCGGATATCCGCCGGCGCCGAGTTCAACACACTGAACGCCGAGAGAATGAAGATATTCCAGTGCCTTCTCAAAGGGATAATTGTTAAGTACCGGATTCATTACACCAAGTTTCATAATATATACATCTCCTTAAAAATTAGTCAAAATATACAGGCTTGCCCGTTTTTGCGGATTCATATATTGCGTCAAGTATAAGCGAAACAACATATGCCTGCTCGGGTTTAACGATAAGTTCTTCGCCGTGTCTAATTGCGGCGTAGAAATTGGATGCTTCAAGTTCAGCCGGGGATTCGCTCTTTCCGTCATAGAAAGCAACGCCGCCGGATTCAAGATTCACATCGGTTTCAACCAGTTTACCCATATCAACCTTATTGAATCTCAGACCGCCCTTCATGTCGGCGCCTGCGAGAGTTCCGCAAAGTTCCGTTTTTGCTTCTTCAACATCCAGTGTATTCAGCGCCCATGAAGATTCAAGAACAACCGTAGCGCCGTTTTTCATTGTGATAAATCCGAATGCAGAATCCTCAACCGTGAACTTTTTGGGATCCCAGTCGCCCCATGCGTTTCCGGTTCTGGTCTGATTGTTAAGCTTTTTATATGTATTTCCGACAACATACTTAGGCTCGTAATTGTCCATCATCCAAAGCGTAAGGTCGAGCGCATGAGTGCCGATATCAATCAGCGGACCGCCGCCCTGAAGTTTCTCTTCGATAAATACGCCCCATGTCGGAACCGCACGGCGGCGGATTGCCCTTGCCTTTGCGTAATAAATATCTCCGAGGTCACCCCTTGCACATGCTTCTTTAAGACATCTGCTGTCGGGTCTCTGCCTGTTCTGATATCCGATTGTAAGGATTTTGCCGCTCTTTTTCTGAGCGTCAAGCATTTTCTTGGCTTCAGCCGCATTGATTGCCATAGGCTTTTCGCAAAGAACATGCTTCCCTGCTTCAAGAGCAGCTACAGTGATTTCGGAATGATAAAGGTTAGGTGTGAGAACATGAACAGCTTCAATGGATTCATCCTTTAAAAGTTCCTTATAATCCTCATAAACCTTTGCGTCCTCGGTACCGTATTCCTTGGCAGCCTTTTCCGCGCGCTCAATAATTATATCGCAGAATGCAACCAGCTTTACCCCTTCGGTGTTTTTCAGCGCAGGAAGATGCTTGCCGTTGGCAATTCCTCCGCAACCGATTATACCGACTTTTACTTCTCTTTCCATTATTATACCTCCGTAATTTTTAATTATATCAAAGACCTATCTGTGACCTACAGACGAGCCTCTTTCTATAAGATAATGACTCAGAACGATTTCCTCGCAAGTTTCCTTGCCGGCGATAAGCCTTGCGAGCATATTCATTGCCGCAGAGCCCATTTCATGCTCCCTCTGGGAAACCGTTGTGATATTCGGCTCGGTTATATAACAGATGTCTATGTTGTCAAACCCGACAACCGCAATATCATCCGGAACCTTAAACCCGTGATTCTGCGCCGATTTAATTGCACTTGCAGCCATTCTGTCGGAAATTGCAAATATAGCGTCGCACCTTTTTCCGCTGTCAAAAAAATTATTCATCTGACGCAGAGCGTTTTTGTATCCGTAATTTCCGGCGATAACCATATCGGGGTCAAATTCAATGCCGTAATCCTCCAGCGCCTGTCTGTACCCTTCAAACCTGAGCCTGCTCGAAATATAGTGATTATCAACCGTTATATGAGCAATTTTCTTTCTGCCGAGGCGGATAAGATGCTCCGTTGCCTCATAGGCGGCTTTTCTGTTATCTATGCTCACTCTCGGAATGCCGATATCCACAATATACTCGCTGCACTGAACGATAGGTATATGCCCGATGGTTTTTCTGAGTTCCTGCGGTTTAAGATTTGAACCTATAATTATTGCACCGTCAGCAAAGCGTTTGCTTATCATATCAAGATAAAACTTTTCCTTTTCCTGACTGTCATATGTCGTGCACACAAGAGTATGATAATCAAGATTCTCGCTTGCATCCTCAATCCCCTTTACAACCTTGGCAAGAAACGGATTGACAATTGAACTCATAAGCACAAGCACATTTCGGGTTTCCATTTTTCTCAGATTTCTTGCTGAAAAATTGGGCTGATAATTATATTTCTCCATTACTTCCCTGACTTTTTTCTCGGTTTCCGGTCTTACGCTGTCGCTGCCGTTCATCACACGGGAAACCGTTGCAACCGAAACACCCGCTTCTTTAGCAATGGTTTGTATGCTTACCATACAATATCTCTCCTTTGTAAACGATTACATATATAAATATACTACACTTTTGCCAATATGTCAATACATTTTTGGTGAAAAAATACTTGAATATTAATGTAATTTGTTTTATAATTAATATATATTGAATAAAATCGAAAGGTTTGCAGGAATTATGAAAAAATTCAGAGTAGGAATTATCGGCTGCGGTGCCATTTATCATATGCACATCGGTGCAATCAGTGAAACAGAAAACCTTGAAATTTCCGCAATTTGCGACATAGACAAAGAAAAATGCGAAGCCGAAGCAAAAAAATACGGCTCTCAGGCATTTACGGACTACAAAGAAATGATAGATAAATGTGCGCTTGATGCTGTTCATGTTCTCACACCACACTATCTTCATGCGGAAATGTCGGTTTATGCACTTTGCCGCGGCGTTAATGTTCTGACCGAAAAACCCATGGCTATAACCTTAGCCGATGCGGAAAAGATGATTTCGGCGGCAAATGAGAGCGGAGCGAAACTCGGCGTTATATTCCAGAACCGCTACAATACCGCAAGCGCAGCTGTAAAATCAGAACTCGAAAGCGGTGCGCTCGGCAAAATTATCGGCGCAAGATTCAATGTTTTCTGGTTCAGGGACGCGTCTTACTACCAAAGCGGTGAATGGCGCGGAAAATGGGCAACCGAGGGCGGCGGAGCGCTTATAAATCAATCAATCCACACGCTTGACCTTACAAACTGGTTTATATCTTCCGAACCGGAGTGCGTCAGTGCGTCAATGACAAACAGAAGCCTCAGAGGCATAATCGAAGTTGAGGACGAAGCAAGCGGTCTGATAAAATACAAAAACGGAGTTTCGGTTTCGTTTTTCGTATGTAACCACTGCCGCCCCGGCTCCGGCATCGAAATTGAAATAATTTGTGAAAACGGCAGAGCAAAAATAATCGGAAACCGTGCCGAAATCTCGTATAAAGGCGGAAATGTAAAGCATATAGAACCTGAATCTGCCGGAAAGACCATTCCCGGAAAAGACTACTGGGGCAGCAGTCACGGCATCCAGATCCGTGCCTTTTACGATTCTCTTTCAAAGGGAGAAAGCCCTGAAATAGACGGTGCGGAGGCTCTTAAAACACAAAAAGTTCTGTGTGCAATTTACGAAAGCGCAAAAAGCGGAAAAGACATAACATTCTGAGGAGATTTTAAATGGATTTGGCGTTAGATGTAACAATACAGGTAATCATAATATTCCTTCTTATGGGAATAGGTTTTATATTCAACAAAACGGGCAAACTTACAAGCGAGGGCATAAAGCAAATCACAAATATTCTGCTCACGATTGTTACGCCGTGCGTGCTGATTGACGCATATCAGAAAAAGGTATTCAATCAGCAGCTGCTGAAGGAACTTGTTTTTGCAGCCGGGCTTTCGCTCGTCGTTCAGCTTGCGGCGATACTTATCGGCAAGCTTATTTTCAAAAAAGACGAACAGGAGCATTTCAGGATTAATATATTTTCCACTGCATATTCAAATTGCGGATTTATGGCAATACCACTCCTCTCGGCGACTATGGGCGAGGACGGCGTGTTTTACGGTTCCGCATATCTTGCGGTTTTCTCGGTTCTTTCGTGGACTCACGGAATTTATGTAATATCCGGCGAACGCTCGGAAATATCCGCAAAAAACATTATCAAAAACCCCGGCGTTATGGGAACGGTAATCGCACTGCTGCTGTTTTTCCTAAAGATTAATCTTCCGTCCGTGCTGTCGCAGACGGTTTCGTATGTAGCCGGGCTTAACACACCGCTTGCGATGTTTGTTCTCGGAACATACCTTGTTGGCATAAACCTAAAAAAGATTTTTTCAAACAGACAGGTGTACCTGTGCCTGTTTTTAAGGCTGATTGCAGTGCCGCTAATTGCGGTTATTATTGCGGCATTCATTAAAACAAATCCGCTGATTGTGAAATCGATTCTCATTCCGGCGGCATGCCCCGTTGCCGCCATTTGCACGCTGTTTGCGGCAAAGTACGGCAAGGACGCGGCATATGCGACCGAAATCGTTGCTTCTTCAACACTTGTTTCGATAATTACGATTCCTGTTGTAATTATTCTGGCAAGCCTCGCCGGGATTTGACAATTTACGACGGTATTCCGCATTTTGTGAAACACAGCACGGTTGACAACCGACTGCTTTTGTTGTATAATTATTATAAGAAAGGGTGATTTACATGACATTTGAAGAAAAATTCGGAAAATTAAGCGAAAAGCTTCGCACAGCTGACACTTCCAAGCTGACCGAAAGCTTTGCAATCCAGGTGAACATGACCGATGAGGACTGCGGAGGAACATTCTATATCGCAAATATCGACGACAATTTCAGTGTAGAACCCTACGATTACCGCGACCACACAGCAATGCTCACTGCGGCGGCGGACGATATTGCAAAAGTTTTCGCCGGCAGACTTAACCTTGATAACGCAATTTCTTCGGGCAGGTTTACAGTCGAAGGAAATCCGGAACATATCCGCATTGCGGTATCGGCATTTCCGAAACCTGTCAGAAAAGCGGCTGCAAAAAAAGTGCCTGCCGTAAAGAAAGAAGAAAAGCCTGTTCAGAAAAAGGCAGAACCTATTCAGAAGAAAACCGAAAAGGCAAAAAAGACTGATAAAAAAACCAAATAACGAAAGTTGAGAACACATATGACAAAAGTTGAAAGCTTTGAGCTTGACCATACAAAAGTGGTTGCACCGTTTGTCAGGAAATGCTGTGTTTTAAAGGGTGAAAAAGGCGACATCGTAACCAAATTCGATATACGCTTCACCCAGCCGAATGTTTCGGAAATGGAAAGCGCCGGAATACACACTCTCGAGCATTTTATGGCAACATACATGAGGGAAAAGACCGATGACATAATCGACCTTTCGCCCATGGGCTGCAGAACCGGATTTTATATGACAATCTGGGGCGAGCATGAACCGAAAGAGATTATTGAAATCGTAAACTACGCTCTCAAAAAGATACTGACGGCGGATAAAATCATGGCGCAAAACGAGGTTCAGTGCGGAAACTACCGCCTTCACAGCCTTGAACTTGCAAAAAAATATGCCGGAGATGTTCTTGATAAAGGACTGTCCGACAAAATCTACGGTTAAAAACGGAACCTGCTTTATTTACTAAAGCAGGTTCCGTTTTTAGTCATGAATTGTTTATACACTTTATCTTCCCGTCAAAAACCTATCAACAACGAGCTGTCTGAACTGCGACGAAAGGCTTGCAAAATACGCCGTGAATCCCGTAACTCTGACAACAAGATCGGGATACAAGTCAGGGTTTTTGTTCGCTTCGGTCAGCTTTTCGCCGTCAAGCACATTTATGTTTATAAGTGTACCGCCCCTTTTGAAATGCGTTTCAATCAGATTAACAATTAAATCTATCCCCTGTTCGTCCGCTTTTACATCGGGGTCAAACTCAATTTGCAGGGGCGCGGTATTTCCGTATCCGCACTGTACAGAAGCAATACCGTTCGACTGCGCCGTCGGTGCTCCGTCGCACCGGAAGTGCGGATTGGGATTCGCACCGTGCGATATAGGCTCACCTGACCGCCTGCCGTTTGGAGTTGCCCCAACCTTCGCTCCGTATTCAATGGTTCTTGACCACGAAAACCACCCGGGTATAAGCTGTCTTCCCTTAGGCATTTTCATAGATTTTATAAGTGTTACCCAGCTTTCGGTAAGCTTCTTCGCCCATATGTCCGCACTGCTGTTTCCGCTGCAGTATTTATCCGCCGATTTTAAGATGAGCCTTATTCTCTCGTTTTCAAAATCGCTGTCAAGCTGCTCAAACAGCTCACCCCAGGTAAGGAGCTTAGCCTTTTCAATTCTGTCCTCCATTGCTCCGAAAGAGTCCGCAACCACAGCAAGGCCCGCTCCGTCCACTCCGACCGTAAACAGTTCCGCGCACTGCGAGATATCCTCACCTTTTTCAAGCGTATTCTTCATCATAAGATTCATAATAAGCTCCGGAGTAACCTCCCACTGATGATCAAGATGCAGATTTATGCCTGCCGCTGTTACCTCTATCGCTTTCTTCAGGTGAATTTCATATAACTCAAACAACCGTTTCGTGCTGTACTCTTCTTCTTTTCTTAAATCTTTAATCGCCTCATCCATTACCTTTGCGATATTGATTTTAACCGTATCGTTCATAGGAAATTCTCTGCCCGGAACGCACATCCAGTTACAGCCTACGGCAATTCTTTCCCTTGCGGTTTTTTTATCGATGCCGTTTCTCATGTACCCTTCCGCCAAAGTTTTATCGTTACAGAATCTCGGCCAGCCGTTTTTATTTTTTATTAAGTAATATACAGCTTTTTTTAGAAATTCTCTGTCACAGTTTTCATGCATTCTTACCGTCAGATTGCATGCAATATTTATGCTGTCGGCAGCCTCTAAAACCAAGTACGACAAATGATTTGTCATATCTCTGTCATCTGCATCAACGCCCGAAAGCTGATAATAATGTGGATCTGTCAGAAGAAGATTTGCGATAATGAATTTTGCCGTTTCATCATCCAGTATGCCGCTCTTTACATCGCGCTCATAATACGGATAAAGCAGAACATCTAACTGAAAGCCTGCACCGTCACGGGTGTATATTCTTGACGCGCAATTGAAAAATACAGTCCATTGACACACCTCATGAAATGTTTCCGGCGGATTATACTTTATGTTCTCACACACCGACTTCATTTTTACAAGGCTTTCCCTTATCTCCGGACGCACTTCTGTTTCTATAAGTTCCGCAGCCTTATCTATATGGCGCTGTATAAAACGCTGTATCGCTTTTACGCAGCGTTCCTCCGCATCATAAAAGTCCTTTTTATCAGGATTTATCCAGCGGTACTTTTTTATTTTGTCAAGCATACCGCCAAAGCCAAGCTCAAAGCCGATACGGTAATCGCAAGCGCAATGCGCATCGCCGTCAATACCGGTTGTAATATTGTATTTCTCCTGCAGAGGCTTCAAATCATCATACGGAAAACGCTGTTCGTCCCAGCGCTTTGACCATTGATTTGTCGCACCGTTCTTTATAAATTCCGAATTTTTAAGATTGTTTTTCAGCCGGTCCGGCATATAATGCAAATCTCCGCGATAATTCACAAGCATATCACGCCACCTGCCGCAAAGCATTTCCATCGGGTCTATGTACGGCTCATGCGAATCTATTATTCTGCAAAAATTCTCGCTCATTCCGTCTAGCCCGTAAAAGCTGCCGTTTGTGCTGTTGTACCACGGCTGCGGACAATACCCTTCAGATATCGGCACAGTGCCGAAATCGTCAAGGTCGGTATATCCGTTTTGTTTTCTCTTCTCAAGAGTATGCCTTATCTTTGTTTCGCGCATTGATTTTAATCTGTCAGCGTATGAAAGCATATTTTTCCAACTCCATCATATATTCTTTTTTCGGCACACTGAAGCCGTCACCGTCCATACCAAGCGCCGCTCTTTTTGAATTTCCGATAGGATGATACGGTAAAAGTTCGTACTGTACAATATTTTTCAGCAGTTTCAGAAAATCTGAAATTTTATCAATTTGCTGATTCACTTCGGGTATCACAGGTGTTCTTGCAATAACAGGTATATTAAGCTCGTTCAACCTTTGAAAATTCTCTTTTATCCCTGCATTGGGCACGCCCGTATATTTCTCATGTGTATCACTATCCCACACTTTGAAATCAGCCATCACAAAATCCAGCTTTTTGAATATTTCTTCATTATAATATATAAGCGATGTTTCAACCGCACAGCCTATATTATTTATTATACATTTATCAATAGCCTGATTTAAAAACTCCGGCTGTGCAAGCGGTTCGCCGCCGGAAAATGTGACTCCGCCGCCGCTTCCGTAATAGTCCTTATCGGAAAGTATTTCGTTAACCAGCGTATCTGTATCATATACCTGTCCACATACTAGCCTTGCCCCCGAAAAACATCCTTCGCTGCACAGTCCGCAGCCTATGCACCTCTCGGGATAACACATAACCTGCGGTTTGAAATCAATACATTCAGGATTATGGCACCATCTGCATTTTAACGGACACCCTTTGAAAAACACCGTTGTGCGTATCCCTCGCCCATCATGAGTTGCTGAGCGCTCAATGTCGGTTATTACACCGTCAGCCACCGATTTTCTCCTCTTTTCCGCTCAATGAGCTTTTTATTGCAGCTTCTATGATTGCCATTATCTCAACATTTCTGTCAAGCGTAAGCATATCAAATATTTCATCACCGCTGTTAATATGATGAATATAATGGCATGGCATATTCTTAAATTCCTCACCGGTTTCGGCTTCCGGGATTTCCAGCTCGTTGCCGTATATATCATACGCTTTTACATCCGGTTCATTTTCCGCACCGCCCGTGCAAACAACAACACCATCCGTGCATATAACCATAGGCCCCGACGGAATAACAGCCCTCGGGGTGGTCCATGTTCCTTCAAGAACTGCCATTTTATCACGGTATTTTACTATTGCCGCAAAATTATCTTCCGTATTCCCGAACGGCGTGTTGAGATTTGCACCATATGACATTACGCTTTCCTCACCGTCACCCATCAGCCACTTTGCAAAATAGCCTCCGTAACAGCATATATCAAGATACACTCCGCCGCCGAGCTCCGCTTTATGCCACCATGTTTTGCCGCGCTCCTCATCGGTCATTTCTTCGGCATTTGCACTGACGCCCCTGTGCCTTGCACCTTTGCCCAGAGGACCCGTATGACCGTTTATATATCTGAGTTTTATCTGTCTGCCCGCAATGCCGCTGTCAAGAGCATTTTTCATCTTGTACAGGTATGAACGCCAGGCGACAGGCCAGTTCACAACCGCTTCTATACCGTATTTTTCAACGCTTTCTTTAATTCTCTTTGCTTCTTCAAGGCTTGACGCAACAGGCTTTTCGATTGATACATTTACCCCTCTTTTCGCACACTCAAAAACAACTTCGGACTTTTGACCGTTTTCAGTAAGAATAAATGCAATATCGGGCTTTATCTCATCAAGCATTTTCTTATAATCTTCATATATATCCGGACAATAATTTTCACGCACATTTTGCAAATTCCAAGCCGGAGTATACCGCCTCGCCTCTATAGATTCCGCCTTTGACGGAACATCTGCCGCAGCGCATAATTCCATCCCTTCGGCTTCGGTTATGTAAAGCGCTATTTCATTAACATGCATGTGTGAAAATCCTATTATAACCGCTCTGATTGCCATAATCATTCTCCTTATCAGCCAACTATTTCCTTTACAGTCACTTCCCGTCCGAGTTCTGCAGATTTATAGAAACATTCAATAGCCTTTGTCACTTCTAAATTCTGATTCTTCTTTATAAGATATTCCTCTTTGCCGGCAAGCGTATTTATGATGTTTCTGTACATATATCTGTGCTGTTCAAACGGCACTCCCTTAAACTCTCCGTTGTCAAACCACTTCATGTCACATTCCGACTGGTATCTTCCGATATTCTTATAAAGCTTTTCCTTGTTCACAGACAAACCGCCCTTATCTCCGCATATGACCATATCAAGATTTGTCGTGGGCAGATTCAGCGCCCATGAGAATTTGAAGTTTACGCTCATCCCTCCCTCAAGGCGCATAAAGCCCGTTGCAAAGTCTTCAACATTGAACTCATGATAATCATACGGACGCGGCGTAAATGCTCCGCTGTATGCACCGCTTTCCGCCAGGCTCAAAAGAATATCCTCTCCCTGATTTGCTATCTTTGTATATGCCGCACCCGATACGGCCTCAACCTTTTTATCTCCTGCAATCCATAAAAGAGAATCAATAAGGTGAACACCCAGATCGCAGAAAGGGCCGCCGAAATTGTGTTCTTTCATATGGAAGTATCCCCATGTCGGAATACCTATTCTGCGAATAAATTCAATATCCGAAAAATAAACATCGCCAAGCTCGCCGCTCTCAACAACATTCTTTGACTGCTGCATATAGTTCCGCCACCTCATACACTGACACGGAAACAGCATTTTGCCGCACTCCTTTGCCGTCCGCCACATTTCTTCCGCATCGGCAACTGACAGTGCAATCGGTTTTTCACATGCAACATGAGCACCTGCCCGAAGAGCTTTTACCGTCCACTCCTTATGATACACATTGGGTGTGCACACTGCCACAAAATCAGGCTTTAACTCGTCAAGCATCTTTTGAGGGTCTTCGTAGAAATTCGGCACGCCATGGCGCTTTGCGGTTTCCGCAGCAACTTCCTTTCTGATATCCGCCACCCCTACGACATCTGCAATTCCTTCTTTTCTGAGCACATTCAGCGCCGGAAAATGCGCGCTGTTGGCTATCATTCCCGTTCCTATTACAGCTACTCTTAATTTATTCATTCTAATATTCTCCTCTTAAAACCCAAACGGTTCATATGCATCCTCTGTTTTTCCGCTGTTACATGAGCGTATTCCGGCATCAAATGCCGCCATTGCTTTCATATTGAATTCCGGAGTTGTAAGTTCATGTATCATTTTTCCTTTAAGCAGATAATCAACCATAGCATCCGCAACGCGGTCCGATAGGTTTTCACATGTATAACACTCTGTCGGCTCACATGACGGTCTGTATCTGTCGTTTTCGCGGTAAACCTTAACAATATTGCTGTGCCTGTCTGCAACTATAGTGCCGTCTGTCCCGTAAACAACAGGCCCGGTAGGTATCTGACCGTTACTGTGCGTTGACCATGACGCTTCAATAATCCCGATAATTCTTCCGAAATCAATCGTAAATGTTGCATAGTCCTCCACATCCGAAAACGGTATTAAATAATTCTTCTTAAATCCGCTAACTCTCTTTGCGGCGGTACCTGCTATCCATGTTGTTAAAAGGCAGCCGTACCCGGCATAATCTGATATGGAGCCTCCGCCCTCGCTGCGCCTGAACCACCAAAGCTCTGAACATTCGGTCGGCGACAGTTCGCCTCTTGCATACGGTCCGCATGTCGCGGGACTTCTGTATTCAACTCTCAATACCTCTCCGACTGCTCCTGCATCGGCAAGCTCCTTTACTTTTCTGAAGCTGTCAAACCATGCCACAGGCCAATTTATCATAAGCTTTGCACTGCCCGATTTATATGCGCAAAACATTCTCTTGGCTTCAGCCATAGTAAGCGCCATAGGCTTTTCTATTATCGTGTTTATCCCCAAAGCAAGCGTTTCTTCCACAATGTCCGCATATTCGGTAACTTGTGTACATATAACAGCTATGTCAATATCCGAGCTTAATAATTCCTTATAATCTCTGTATACAGTCAGGTCTATTTCATGTGGTGTGTGTTTTTGCAGTTTGAACCGCAGTTCGTCTTCCGTACATTTTTTATACGGCGCAATTCCCGCTAATTCCGCATTGGGGTTATCCGTAAATTCCCGAATCATCCCATTTGTATGTACATGGTCAATACCGATAACAGCTACTCTTAATTTCTTCACAGTCATTTCTCCTTTTAAAATACCGTTGTAAGCTCCGCCTTACTTCCCGATTCGAGAACTTCGGGAATCTTACACATGATTTCAAGAACATGCCTTGCGTGTTCGGCATTAAGAACAGGCTTTGTATCATTTTCTATTGCATTGATTATATCTCCGAGGCAGCAGCACTGGCTGATAAGCTTTGAAGGATTTTCAGCACCCGGCAGCGGCTTTATCCAACCGCGGACATCCTGCTCGGGTATATCCAGATATACCTCCGGAACAGGGTTTTGCATGTAAGGTTGCGTAAATGATATTGTGCCCTTTTCGCCAAAGATTTCAAGCTGCGGTGCTTTTGACGCTTTCTGCGAGAATCCCGTATCAACAAGAGCCATTTTTCCGCTGCCGAAATCAAGTGTTATTACATATTGGTCGGGGATTTTGTCAGCTTTTATCTTTTTCCCGTCATATGCACCCGAACGGACGGTCCTCACAGGTGTTGTAACAGCCGCCGCACACGACACACTCTTTGCCGGTCCGAACAACGATGTTACAATCTGCAAACCGTGTACGCCCATATCAACGAGCGCCCCTGCCCCTGGCTCAAAGAACCACGACGGGTCTGCGGCACGGTACTGAAAATACTCCGGTCCGCCGTGCGACAAATTGCACTTCGCATAATATGCGTTCCCTATTGTACCACTTGAAATTAATTTCTTTGCTATGTTGATGTCGTACCTCATAGGATGTATCGGAACGCATACGAATTTCACATTCATACGGGCAGCAAGTTCTATCTGCTCTGTAATCATTTCAACCGTCGGTGCCGAGGGCTTCTGGGATATAAGGTGTTTCCCGGCAGCAAGTACCGCCATATTGATTTCGTGATGCGCCTGTATGGACGCCGCATCTATCGCTATATCAAAGTCGCAGTTTTCCAAAAGCTCTTCGGCGCTTGTGTACCAATTCGGGATATTATAATCCTCGCACGCCTTCCTAGCCCGCTCCGGTATTATATCTACCGCAGCAACACATTCCGCATCCGCTTCTTTTGTTATAAACGGCAGATATTGTCCGTTTGCGAACATTCCGCACCCTATAACAGCGATTTTCCATTTAGCCATTGTAACCACTCCCAACAAATAATTATGAGTCTATTTTATCAGACTTCTGCCCGATACGGAATAGATTATAAATACAAAAAAGTGGATTATATCAACATATAATTCTTAATGTACGGTTTTTATAAAAAAACTATTGATAAGTCGGATAATCGGTGATATAATAAGTTAACGCCGATGTCGGGAGGTAAATGTATGTATTACAAATTTGAACTGACAGAAATACCGAAAGTCACAAATTACTATTCGGTTACAAGAAATACAACATGGAGCATTAGCGATAAATACAATATACTGATATTGATTAATGAAGGCATGTGCGAATTTTCTTTGGATTCGGAAGCGTTTACCGCCAAGGTCGGCGATGTTGTGTTTATACCGGCAAATCACTCTTATTGCCGCCGTGCCGTAAACGGCTCAATGTGCACAATGACTTACATACACTTTACAGTGAATCCGGAATTTGAACACATCGAGCCGAAAACAATATTGTCTGACATTATCGAGCAGAAAAACATGATAGAGAATGACATATCTTTTAACATACAGCCTACAATTCTTTTTAATAATGTATATGTTCAGACTCACAATACCGGTTTAAGCATTGATAAATGCTCCGAAATTCTTGCGGATATGAAAATGTCCGCATCAAAATTCAACTTCAATTATTTGCTGCACCCAAATATTGCTCTTTGCAGAATACTTATATATATTACCGACGGCGTACTGTCAAACATCGAAAACAATATACATTTTGAAAGAGAAAATTACATGCCGGAAACTCTTATCAAAGCATTAACATACATTCGCTGCAATTATGCCAATCCTATATCTCTTGATGAACTTGCCGGTCATTGCAATGTATCAAAACAGCAATTATCAAGATACTTTAAAGATGCTTTTAATGATACAACGATGAATTATATAATCAAATATAAAATAACAAAATCGCAAGAGCTTCTTTTCAACTTTCCGTCACTGACCGTAACAGATGTGGCATACGAAAGCGGTTTCAATGACCAGCATTATTTTTCAAGAGTATTTAGAAAAATAACTGGAGAAACACCATCGCAGTATAAATACCGAGTGCATCATTTTCAGCAAAAGTAAAAGACAGCAGCCGCATTTTTGCGACTGCTGCACTATTTTCTCAAATTCCGTCCGTATTATTTAAAACCGTTTATTTTATAAACCGTCATCGGTGTACCGTTTTCATCATCCACTCCGATGTAATCGGTATCGCCCTGCGGTAAAACTATAGGCTCCATGAACTCCGAAAACGCATAAATTCTGATTTCACTGTCGGTATCGGCAGCAGTTATATTAATAGCAAAGCTTTCGGTATTTCCGCCGGAAATTGTTTTTGTAACTATTTTACTGTCGGTGAGCACTTTATAATCGCCTTCGGTTTTGTAAGTTGCCGCAACAAAGTTGAGCGATGCGTCATACGAGCCGCTGTTTGCGATTTCGGCGGAAAAGCTGTTATCACCAACGCACGGAGCATTAGCCTCAGCACCGTTTACCTTAATCGAAATCTTGGATTTAAAAGAAAGTCTGCCAACTTCCCTCACAATCCGGCTTGTTTCGGAATATATAAGCCTCCCTCTGTCGCCGTTTTCATTTATCGGCGTAACACCGAATTTCAGATATTTGCCGCTGTATATCGAAGAAGGCGTAAATTTCGCTCCGACGGACACCAAATCGAACTGTCCGTCAAAACTTTCCGAAACATACCAGCCGCACTCGGTTTCTCCTTCGGCGTATTTCCAACCGTCGTATTCATATGTACCGGTGTACACGCCGTTTGCCTCACTGAGCGACACGTTCTTTGCAAGCGGCAACACGACCGGCATTTCAGATTCTACGGCTATATATCCTATCCTAAGAAAAGTGCCCGTACCACCTTCTTTGCCGCCGCTGTTTTTATAATCGTCGGCTACGGTTTGATTTTTCTTTCCGGTTATAACAAGCTTGTGCTTTCCGTACGGAAGATTATTTGCAAGTATTCTGCCGTAACACCTTGCGCCGCCGCCGTTTTTGGAATAGTCGGAATACTCACCGCTTTTCTCAATATTGCCTTTTTCGTCATAGACCGCCCAGCTGAGCAGCGCCTCGTTTTTGGTATATGAGAATTTATCTATCCCAACTCCGCGCCCCGTAAACTCGTATTCAAGGGTTTGTCCGACGCAGTCGTCGGTTTCGATATATCCGTCCTTGTATTCACGACTCATTGTATATGTGCTGTCATCCGAAGGCGGCGAAGCGGCGACCTTTTTCCATCCCGAAGAAAGCTTTACGGATTCATCAGAAAGCGGAACATTGGTAAATCTGCCGTATACATAATTTGCAATCGGGCGTGCATCGGAATTCGGTTTTGCGAACGCCTTTGACTCATCTTTTTTTAGGCAGTCAACAATCATATCCGCATAAACTTTATGACCTTTAACATTTGGATGAAGCTCATCGTTTGAAAGAGTTTCATCAGGCTTTGTTTTGTCCCACTGCCACTTTCCGCTTTGTATGCCTTCCCACACATATTCGTTGAAATTAATCTCATATATACCATAGTTTTTTGCAACCTTTGAAGCGGCATCTATAGTATATTCGAGCGATCCCGCTGCTTCCGACCCCCATCCGGTGTAACCGAACTTTGTTGAATGATAAGCAGCCGAATAAAGAAATACTATTGAAGGAGCTTTGGGAAGTAATGCAAGCCGTCTTACAATTGATTCCATATTATTTATTATAGTTTGATCGATAGCGCCGGCGTCATTTACCGAAAATTCAACAAATACCACATCGGGAGTGTTTTCTGTGTCAAGCCCGAGGTCTTTTTCCATCCTCATCACGCCGTATGCAGAACCCGTTCCCGGGATCGAAGCATTTCGTTCTACTATGTTTTTATCCTTATATTTTTGCCTGAAGTAATTATTTACAACCAGCGTTGAGTACCTGTTTTCAACGCTTACACCCTGCCCGTTTGTAATCGAACCGCCTATAAAACCGACGATAAAATTATCGGCAGCCTGCACCGCCCCGATATTGCCGACTGCGGAAATTATCATCAGAAATGCCAAAACACTGCAAAGAATTTTTTTCATGATGCACCTTCCTTAAAACTATGCACGGCAAAATCAAATTCTGCCGTGCATATCTTTTAATAAATTACTTGGATTCCTGCCACTCTTTGAACTGTCTTTCGATTTCTTCCTTGATTATATATTTTCCTGCTTTTTCGTATTTTTCTTCACGCTCGTTGTAAACGCTTTCAACATCTTCGTAAAGACCGAAATTCATACCCTTATATTCCTCGCTTACGGCAGAAACATTTGCAATTTCTGTTTCAACGGGCTTTCTGTCAAACGAGAAGCCGATGTTGGGGTCAATATCCGCCGCTTCGTTTTCAGACCTTGTTTCCTCCCAGACGCCGTCCTCGTACGAAGGAACGAGATATGCAAGAAACTGACTTCCTATCATAAATTCCGCAACATAATATGCGCCGGAATCCCTGTTCATTCTCTTGGGGTTCTCGGGATCTTTCGTATAATCCCTGCCCTCTATACCGTAGCAGATAAGATTAAGCAAATCCGCATCCTGGTGAAGCAGCTGCACAAGCTTAAGAGCACGCATAGGGTGCTTTGATGTGAAGCTTACCGCAGTGAGGGTCGACTGAACGGAAGATCTCGAAATAATCTTATCACTTGTCGGAACAATATTAACATCATAACCGCGCTTGATTTTTGCTTTTCCCTCAACCCCGGGAAGATATCTCTGATAATAGCTGAGAATTTTACCCTGATTAAGATAGCTTTCGGTTTCGCTGAATGTAGCAATATCTACGGGGAAATATCCGTTTTCATACCATCTTCTTGCAAGCTTTGCTCCTTCAAGGCCCCGGTTCGGTCTGTCGCTGAAATCGGTAACTACACCGTTCTTGTCAATGCTCCATGTGCCCGGAAGGTTTGTTCCCTTTTCAAACCATACCCCGTACACTGCGGTCGTCATAATAAGATCCGGCTCGCCTGCATGAACGGTAGCATAAATATCTTCAAGGTCATCCATTGTTTTAAGCTTTTCATAAGGATTGATGTTGTACTTATCCATATAGCTCTTAAGGAACTGAATACTGTCCTGATTATAAATTACCTGCTCAACCGGAATACCGTAAATTTTTCCGTTTACACGGCAGGCGTCCCAGATTGCATCCCTGTAAAGATTCTTGATATACTTGAGTTCGTCCGTTTCAAGGTAATCTGTAATATCCATAAATGCATTTTTTGTTACATTACTCTGATAATCGTTTGCACCGGCAGCGGTCCATTCAAGGTCAAATTCCTCTCCGGAAGCTGCTGCAAGCTGCATTTTTGCGTCATAATCACCCGGCTCAACGCAACGAAGGTCGAGTGTTACATTAAGCTTATCCTTAAGCTGTTTGTTTGCTTCCTCCATAACCTCCTTAAACCCCCGAGGTTCCGATGTGCGTATGTACCACACCAGCTTAACGTGCTCATCGGGATTATCTGCAATTATATTGGCAGAGTTTCCGTCTTTATCCTTGCCCGAACCGCAGGCGCAAAGGCATGATGCAAGCATTACAGCACAAACAAGTGCAGAAAGCAGTCTGAATGTTTTTTTCATATTAGTTCCTCCAAAATATTTTTTATACACCAATACTAACATTTCGGCATAAAAAAGTAAATACACAATAATGCAATTAATTTGCATTATATTATCACACACAAGTTCTTTGCTTAAAAACACTAACGATATCTAAAGTGTAATTTATAAAATATTTTTCATAAGCATCGGCTCAAGTATCGAAAGCAAACGTTTTCACCGCTATAAATGCTGCGGCGCTTCCGATATATCCTCATCAATAAATATAAATTCAACCGGTCCGATAATGCCGGAAGGCGGAAGGGGCAAATAAGTTGAAAATGTGTCCCTTTCCCGATAAGCCGGGTTATTGATTACCTCGATTGTAAGTTTATTTTTTCCGTCTTTTAAAGCATTACCGAATAAAAAAACGTAAGGGGCGCAGATTTCAACACCGCAGCACTCGCCGTTCAGCCAAACCGTTGCGGTTTCGCCGACATTTCCGAGGTTTATACCATACAAGCCGGGCTTGGATAAAAACTCGGTTTCATATTTAATTATACCGCAAAAACGACTCATGCCTTGATACGAAGTTATGCTTGACAATTTCTGCGTTTTTTCAAGAAATCTATACGTACTTTCAGCATTTTCATTTGTATATATATCATATTCAAGTGCAGCAGGAATGCTTTTTTTGCCGTACATAAACGAAGCGGCGCTTTCGCAGCAGAAGTTTTCAATCAGGAAGAGAGATTGGCACGGTTCAAGTTTTATTCTTACTTTGTTCTCGAAAATATCGGGCTTGTAAAAAGTGTTTTTCCATGCATCGTAGAAACAACAATCAGTCGTTCCGACCGTTATATATGTATCGATTGTTTCGGATGAACTTTCGTTTACAAGCATATAAACTTTTCCGTCGGAGTAATCATTGCGCATTACCCTAAAATCTTTTTCGTTTTTGCCGGATATTGATGAATGAACGGAATGCTTTTTCAGATATGCGGTAATTTCATCCCGGGATATAATACTGCAGCAATTCAGCATACCGTCAATGTTTGTCTTTTCGCTTGAAGCTGCAGGGAAAGCGTCTGTAAAAGCAACAGCAATTCCGCTTTCGCAAAGCTGTCCGAGCGCTTTTATAAGCTTTTCCGGCAAAATTTCGCTGTACGGAACTATGACGGCGGAATACTTTCTGTTGTTTATAACAAGCCGTTTTTCCGAAATATCTGCACTGTACAAGACATCCTCATAAATGAAATCAAAGTCAATCTGATTTTGCATAAGCTCTTTTGCGATTTCCTGAAAAAGAAGATATTTTCCTCCCGCCCATTCAGCTTCGGGATTGTAAAGTACGGCAACCTCTGCGTATAATTTACCGCCGGACAGCAGACAGCAGCACCGCTGCATATAATCAATAAGCTTCGGAAACAACTTAAACTGCGGATTTTGACCGCGTGCGTAGAAAAACGGCGGACAGTCCGAATCGGGATATTTTGGATTGAATGCATGCGGGACAAAATAATTTATGCCCCGTACAAGCATATGGTCAGCAAGTCGTTTCTGCGTTGTAAGTCCTTCCGCCCAGCCGTATGCGCCGAAAATCTCGCACATTGCACGATTCTTTTTCAGCGGCTGAAGGTGAGCATGAGACGACGCAAGCTTTGCCAAAGCATAATTGTAAAATGTAGTATCAGCCCTGTTGCCGAACACACATGCTGTGTGGTCAAGCTCATTCATTCCGGGAATTATTTGGTGA
The DNA here is from genome assembly GCA_934464705.1 of uncultured Clostridia bacterium. Lineage (GTDB taxonomy): Bacteria > Bacillota > Clostridia > HGM11514 > HGM11514 > CAKSKB01. The sequence goes on along the minus strand of CAKSKB010000024.1, from coordinate 9,416 downwards.
AGAACGACATCTATCCCCGCATAATCCTGCCCGTCAAGCGCTCTGAAATAATGACCCGCACCATGCCCGAGTCGCATATGGGCATTCATGTCCTCAATTATATGACCTATATACATACAGTTATGTTTGCGGCACCAATCACCGAGCTGACAGCTGAAGTTTTCGCCGAAAAGCTTCGAAACTGCCTCCATATAAGCCTGCCTGACAATACTCGTCTTTTCTGTTTCGTGCCATAGCGAAGGCAAATAAGCCAAAATCTTATACGGAGTCAGAGATAAATCGGCTGCCAATCTGTTTAAAAGTTCAGCATTCCACGGAATGAGCATATCCTCCTTGCCGAGCTTTGAATCGTAACAGCCGAATTCATTGTTAAATCCGGGTTCATCCGAGAAAAAGCCGGCAAATGTATTGCCGAAATATCTTCCGAAATGCTCAAAATGCGGATCATATACTGCTTTTATCATGGCGCTGCATGATTGTTTCGACAAAACATCAATATAGTTTTCTTTACCTTTGACGGAACGATGGGTTTTGATGATGTAATAAACCCTTAAAATTCCCGCGGGAATATCAAGATATATAAGCCCGTCACGTTCGGAAGAAGTTAAATCAATCGGCTCTCCATCAAGAATATTACCGTTTTTGCTGCGTTTCCAAGCTGAAATTCCTATGATTTCTTCTTCTTTTTCGACTTCAGGTACAATAACTGAGCAGCCGTTACTCGGCCCCGCAAAATCTCTGTATTCTATTCTCAATGAAGCCTTCCTGAACTCCGGGAATTTTTCTATGTAATTATTTGCATACCCTGTAGGAAAATGCTTGTCATCAAGAAGCCAAACCTTCATATTCCTTTTTTCGGCGCATTTAAGAATGAAACCAAAGTCCTCCCACCATGTATCACCGCAAAAATCTTTGTGGACGCGGCTTTCTGCACAGAACTGAGTGATGCCGCACGAATGTATGGCATCAATCTCTTCTTCAATGAGCGCATGGTTTTCTCCATGCAGCCAAAAAAAGGGGAAAATATATTTTCTTTCAAAGTCATTTCGAATACATTTTTCAATTCTGTTGCGCAATCTAACACCCCATTCAAATGCATGATATAATCGTGATATAAGCCGATTTTCAGCACCTGCTGCCAATATTATCACAAATAATTTCCGGGTCTTAATTATGCTCGGCATTCAATCCGAATTTTTTGAGTTTTTCTACTGCGGCAGACAATTCCTGTTTGCTCGGAACGCAAACCTTCGGTTGTGTATTTTTCATTCCCAAGGCCTTATACTTTGACCCGGCAAGATTGTTATATTTCAACACCGTAACCTTTGTTATATTATCGAGCGATGATAAAAATTCCCCTATCTTTCCTATTTCGCCGCTATTAAAATCCGGAATATACGGTATTCTGATTTCGACCGGTTTTCCGGCATTGTTTATATACTTTAAATTTTCAATTATCCTATCATTCGGCTGACCCGTGCAGAAAATATGCACATCGCGGTCTATTGCCTTTACATCATAAAGAAAAACATCAGTAAACGGCATCACCATGTCAAATGCGTCACTGTCAACAAAGCCGCAGGTATCAACCGCTGTGTTAATACCGTATCCCTTTGCTTTTTCAAGAACTTCTCTGCAAAATTCCGGCTGACACAGGCACTCTCCCCCGGAAAGTGTAATTCCGCCGTTTGAATTATCATAAAATTTTTTATCCGTCAAAGCAATTTCAACAATCTCATCGGAAGACATTGTTTTCCCATAAAAAGAAAGAGCGTCTCCCAAGCAGACATCTGTACATCGGCCGCACCGAACACAGTCGTTTCTTTCAAAAAAATGCTTCCCGTTTATACATTTATGCGCTTTGCAGACCGAAAAACATTCACCGCACCCCAAACATTTCTTTTCAATAAATCCGATTTGAGGTTCAAACGAAATCCCTTCGGGGTTATGGCACCATTTGCATTTTAACGGACAACCTTTCATGAATACCGTTGTTCTTATTCCGTCTCCGTCATGCACGGCAAATCTTTTAATGTCAAAAATTTTTCCGTTCATTTTTATCGCCACCTATCATACGAGCATCTTTAGAACAGGATAAATTGTCTTTGCCATAGATATAAAACCGTAGTCGTTGGGATGACATGTATCTGTTGTTGCAGACATTTTTTCATTTTTATCAAAATAAGCCCACAATGTATTCCCATCTATGAACCATACTTTTTTATCACCGGCTGCAATTGCATCACTGTATGTTTTTTTAACAATTTTCAGCCTTTGTATGCTGTCATCGGTTTCCTTCATCATCGGCCTGGTTAACATTATTATCGGCAATTCCCTATTTTTACTCCGGACAATATTGTAAAACTGTTTGTGCGTTGCTTCCAAGTGTGTAGGAGTCGGAGCGTTGTGATCGTAGTCAAAAACAAATGCAAACATATCAATATTCGCAATATATTCGGCAATTTCTTTTTCACCAAAAGCATTTCCCGCAAATCCGAGATTAATTGCAGGTGCGTCAAGCCATCTGGAAAGAATCGAAGCATATGTACAGCCCGGCCTGCTGGCGCACGCCCCTTGGGTTATGGAAGACCCGTAAAACAATATTGGTTTTTCTGTTTTATATGCGCGAGGCGGCAAAACTTCCGAATTATCGGAAAAACCAAGTTCCAGCTCTCTTATTCCGTTAAAAACCGGAAGATTTATCAGTATATCCTCCATGTCATCATTGAATTTATGCAAATCCGCAGTATACTCATCTTTAAGCAAATTCGGAGCAGCTACAAACCACCTGAATTCGTAATCCGAATTTGCACTCGCAGCGTAAATATCCATACCCGAAGCTAATATCGGAGGGATTTTGTTAGCTACGGCAGAATCCGGATTTATACCATTTGACAACTTTACTTTTGCAGTAATTGTTTTTGAATTTGTTTTAAACCGAACTTTGCAGCCGGCGCTGTATTGTGCCAATACAGGCATTCCCTGACTTATATCCATCAGGTTTTCGGGAAGCCTGTAAAGCTTTTTATTCTCATAATCCTTAACAGCAAAGCCCTCAACGCTGAAGACGCTGTCGGATAAATTGTACCATTTCATAAAGCATTACTCCTAAAACATAACTTTGCTATCTTTCCGATGCTTGTTTAATAAATTCATTCTGTTCTTTTGCGCTTAAATTGACAAAATAAACGTTCCAACCGCAAAGCCGCACTTGCAGTTGGGAATACTTTTCCGGATGCCGTTGAGCATCAATCAGAGTTTCATGATCCAAAATGTTCGCCTGAACAGCGTATCCTCCGTTTCTGAAATATGTTTTAAAAATCCCAAGCATTGCTTCCATTCCATCCATTCCCATTACTGCCGACGGGTGTAAAACAATGTCGAGAACCGAACCGTTATTAAACTTTTTGAAGTCTACTTCAGTAACCGAATTGATAAGCGCCGTAACTCCGTTTTTATCCATAGCCGTTGAAGCGCAGAGATTTTTTGACAGTGGTTCGCCATAACGCCTTCCGTCGGCTGAAGCACCTGTTTTTTCGCCGAATTTAAAACAAGCATCTATTGAATATAATCCTGCCTTAAATATACCGCCCCTGCCATTTGGCTGATTTGTTATTAATTCGGAGATATACTCTGTTATTTCGCAAGTTATACTGTCTGCCGCTCTGTCTCCGTTACCAAATTTCGGGCAACGATTTTTTATCACAAGATTAAGCTTTTCATTTCCTTTCCAATTTGAAATCAGTATTGAGTTTAATTCGCGCAGCGTCAATATTTTCTTATCGAATACAATTGATTTTACAGCGGCAAGAGCATCAACCGCACTTGCCAATCCTACCCAGCTTACCGAAGAATTATTATACTTGTCTCCGCTCGAATACGCATCTCTGCCGTTTATAATGCAATACGGTATTGTGCCGGAAAAGAGCGGCGCCGGATTTATTTCATTGTAGCGGTGTTCATATTCACTAACGGTTGCCATTGTCAAATCTGCGGCATATTTTAATTGCTTTTTTACTGCATCGAAAAACATTTCGAATGAATTAAATGCAGCAATATCTCCTGTTTTTTTGCCGATTATCTTTCCCGAAACAGGGTCGGTACCATTATTTAATGCAAGCTCAATGCATTTGACAATATTGATTTTGGCATTTCCCGTACATGGAACCTCCAACCCTGCAACAGACGGTTCGTAACAGCCTATCGGAACATTATTGCGTGCTTCCAATTCCTCGGCGCCCGAATACATCAGGGACTCGATGGTTTTTTCCTCGCTTATCACAACAATGCTGCTGTTTCCTTGTCTGATAGAATCCATAACCAGTCTTAAAAACTCATCATTCATTCCATTGTGATATCGTATATGAATTTTAGGACTGTATATGTTCATTTCTTTAAATGTTTCCATTATCAAAAATGACAACTCGTTCGTTGCATCAAAACCGTCTTCATCAATCCCGCCTAAGCAAAACGGAACATCGTTAGGCACCTTCTTTGCCCACATTTTATAAAGAAAGTACTTCAACAGCTCCTTAATTTGCTCTTTGTTGTATGTTTTTGTTTCAAGTGCGCTAACATAAAACGGATAATAGAGTCTGTCAAGTGCGCCGAGCGAACGTACATTTTCTCCTTCAATCATGTCTTGCAGATGATAATACAAGACAGTAAGTTCCATAGCCTCGTAAAGATTTTCCGGTTTCCGCACAGCAAGATTTTTGAGGCACTCGGAAAGCTCATCCATATTATTGTTTCCGTCATATAAATCCGAAGCTTCATCAGCAAGTCTGAGCATAAATTTTATTACGGCATCATATGTTATTTCGCAAGAACGGTAAAATACATCCTGTTCCTCGGTTAAACTTCCGTCTATAATTTTTGAATTTCTTTCATTCCTGATTCGTGCAAGTAAGCCCGAAATGCCAAGCCTCATTATTGATTCCCAATCCGGACAAGTATGCCCGAAATCAGCCGAAGCTTGAAACCAACAAACTTCATTTGCCGTTTTAGCTTTGTCGGAAAGTTCCTTCATATACTTATCTTCCGCATCATGCATCCATTTGTTTCTGTACTTACGCATAATACCCTCGCAATAAAGTATATTCGGGTACCAGCTTACCTCAATATGATGCAGACAGTCTATTTTATCGGCAAAAATTCCGTACGGATTTATTTCAATTTGTCCGTTTTCCAAAATAAATTTTAATATTTCGGCTCTTATTATCGGCTTCGGGAAATTCTGCAGGCTTTCAAACAGCTTGTCGCACTCTTTTTCCAGGTCATAACAGTTTAACCCGCTGCCTGTATGGAAATTATTACTTGTGTATTCTGTTGCAAGCTTTTCTTTATTACGCTCAAAACTATTCCAAATCATTAAAAGATCACTCCTCAAATCACTGCGCCGCAGTGAAACAACATACCGAACCTGTGAGATTATTAATCAAATCTGTATTCTTATGAAAGAGCCGCAAAAACTTTTTGCTTTACAAAGCTTCGGATATCCAAGGCGAAATTTATAAAACACTTTTAATAAGTATCGGGCCGAACATCGGAAGCGACCGTTTTTCTCCGTCGAGAATGTTGCACGGAGGGTCAAAACCGATACCGTAGGATAAGTACATATCCGACAGTTTTACGGCGGCAACACCGACAACAATTATAACCCGGTTTCCGTCTGCGGTACATGAAATTATATTATCTCCGTCAAAGTTATCCAGTGTTTCAGAAAGAGAAAATCCCATTACTCTTTCACCGCCGCTGAGCAATCCTTTAACATTTTTGTATGTAACAATTATCGACGACAGTTCATCCGGAGCAATTTCATCACGGAAAACTTCTATTCCTTCAAGCTTAATTCCGCCGAGGCAGCCGTAAAGCTTTCCGTTAATAAGGTTAAACATGCTTTCCGCGGCGCTTCTCCCTATTATCTTTTGAGATTTTCCCGAAAGATGATACCTGTCCGAAAGCTCATATGCAACGGTTGGAATTACATCTGCCTTCTCGATTTTCATGCATAAGGTTCGCTGCTGCTCCTGTACGCTGTTCCATGTATCGGGACGAATATCGCCGCCTGCCGCACTTCTTACACACCTCGAAATCTGCATATAGACTATCGGAACACACCTTCCGAAATCTCTTCGCATACATTTGAACAAATTAAGTGTTTTCTCAGTATAATCCTTATAAAATTGAATCCTGGCGTCATTGCAGCCCTGCCCCCAGAAAACGCCCCTTATATTTGAGCCGTTGCTTTTGAATCGTTCAAGCATTGCCGCATAAAGGCTTTTATCAGCACCGCATTGCGCCGAATCGGGGTCCCACTGTGAAAGCGAGGTGTCGGCATGAGCACAACAAATCAACCCCTGCGGAACCGAAGTCAAATCATACATCCTTTTTGCAAAATACAGCCCCGGGCCGACGCACCTCTTTGAAAATCCTCTTTTTGCGCCGAGAACCTCCGTATGGACCTTATAAACAGCTCTTCCCGGCTCATGCAGCGGATTATCGGCAATCCCCCATTCATTCTGCATATAGTACGCTCTTATCGCAGGATTTTCATTATATTCGATATCGATATCTCTGCCGCACCCCTGCATGTTTGACTGCCCTGCAAGAATCCACACATCACCGACATAAATATCATTATAAACATGACCGTTCACATTCAAAGAATAAGGCCCTCCGCAGCGAATACCTGTAATTCTGTATCGTCCGTCAATCGTTTCCACCATTGCGCTCTGCCCGTCGTGGGTTAAAACTTCCGTCAGAACCTCATCGGATGTAACCCAAATCTCACAGGTATTATCTGTGCCTCTTTGCATAACCATTCCGTTTGTTATTCCGCTAATCATGAAACATCAGTCCTTATATCCCGTTATGCGATGTCCGTTATTTTTTATCAGCACGATGGGTATGTAGTATTTAATAAGTCTGCCGTCGATTGTAATTTCAAGCAGAATTTCGATTTTGCTGTCTTCAATCTCGCCGATCATGATTTCAAATTCAGCTTCGCTCATTGCATGAAAATGCTGGTACATATAGCATGAAAGCTGATTTCCGCCGACTGCCGATACATTTTCCGGGCATATGATTTTTACATTCACATATTGCTGATAGCCTTTGGTGCTTTGAAATTTTATACTGAATTTTTTTGTTTCATTCTGCTGGAAAACGGGAAGTCCTTTATAATCCAGAACCACGCTGAGCATTTCAAAGCTATACTTAACTTCATAAGGATTTATCTCAAGTCCGGGCTGCATATCGTGAGTTACCCAATAATTACCCGTATACTGCTTACAGTACAAATCATCCTGAGTTGTTATGCTGTAACCGGGACCTGAAATGAAGTCACAGTTTTCCGTTCCGAGGATAGATGGCGCAGCTTTAAGGATTCTGTCCGTCAGTTCGTCGGTTGTCTGAGGAATCGCAACCGAAAGGTCGTGATTTACGATACAAATGGTTTTAATTTTATTGCTGATAGGCTCAATCCACTTTTCGGGAATCCAGTCAATTCCGTGAATTATACCCAGTATTGCACCGAGTGTAGCGGCTGTACAGTCTGTGTCTTCGCCGCAGTTTATTGCAATTGAAAGACTTTTTCCGAAATCATCCTCGCCGTAAAGCCATGCAAGGATAAAAATACCGATATTCTGGGGCACGCTGTATCCTAAATCCGCAAGAGGAATATCCGGTTTTTCGCCGTGTTTGTACCTTCCGGCAGAGAATGCACCCGGAACGGTATTTGCAAGCTTAATGAAAGCGTCCTCCCATTTGATATGAGATTCAAAGCTGTCAATAACGCATTTAACAGCTTTTGTTACGGCGCAGTCTTCCGGAATATAGGAAAGACCGATATCGATAAGCTTATACTTGTCAGACTCCACAAAAGCGGCACTCTGTATTGCCGCACAGAAAATTTCACTGTAGATGCCCTCGTATGCATGGTCAACCTCGGCATCCATCTTGGCATAACGAACCGCAATCGAAGGGTTGCCCGGGGCAAGGCAAGCCCAGATTTCACTTCGGATAAACGCGCCGTTGCTGTTCATGTGCGGATTGTTCAGAACCCCCGAAAGCGGCGGAACCATTCCCTGTTTCATATTTGCCATGCATGCACCGTATTCATCCCATCCGGGCGAAATATAAGAAAGCCAGTATTCGCCGAGAATTGACGATGTAAGGTGCCGGCCGTACTTTTCGGCGGCATTCAGCCACACAAGCTGAAGGTCAAGGTCATCATTCGGAAACGGCTCGCCGTTTAATTCCTGAACATAAAATTCTATGCCCGTAAATCTTTCTTTTGTGCCTTCCATTGGTCCGCCGTATGTTCCGCCGATGTTTTTGCCCATCCAGCAGCCCAGAACCTTGCTTTTATATTCTTCAAAATTCAACATAAGTTTCTCCTTGTATTTATACGGTTTGATTTTTGTATCCGGACGGCGAAATGCCGCATCGGCTTTTAAACACTCTTGAAAAATAGTAAAGTGATGAAAAACCGCATGCCTCCGCAATCTCCGTCATAGTCATCATATTGCTTTCAATCATACTTTTTGCCTGCGCAATTCTGTAATCTATCAGAAAATCCATAGGACTTTTACCGAAATATCTTCTAAAAAGCGATATAAATCTGCTTTGCGAATAACCCGAAATGCGCGACATATCACCTATCGTCCAGTTATCCGAAAACTTTTTCTGTATTTGATTGCAAACATTGCTTATTCTGCTGAATTCATCAATATCACTGTGTTTTCTGAATACTTCGTTCATTCTTGCAAGCTCAATAAAAAGATTAAGCGTAAGCGCTTTGAGCTTATCGTCTTTGAATTCCAGCTCCGAGTTCATTTCGTTATGAATATCCGAAATAATATCGGATATATTATTGTTTCTCTGAGAATGAATTATCTCGTTAAGCGGAATACCGTATTGCTTTACAAGGCGGTCAATCATTTCTCCGCCTATATAAATCCAGTCGTCAACAAAGCCCCTTTTCGAATCTGGGCTGCTCGTGTGATATGTCGGAAAATACGGCGCATGAAGAACATAGCTGTGCGCATAGCCAAGTTCGATACCGTTTTTTGTGCGGCATTCAAACGGAGTCTTGAAATAAATAAGCAGATAGCAGTTCTTGTGAGAATTTTCTTTCTGCGTAAAAACATATTCCTTCTCATGGCTGAAATCGACACCGCAAAGCCTTATATTAAGTTCGTCCATAATCACACCCCGCATCAGACTGTTGTAAACTTAGTATAACACGATTTTTATTTTTATGTCAACTTAAATTTAAAATATAGGGTTGGCAGTCGCATACTGACCAACCCTATCATAAAGGAGAGAGGAGTTAGCTATTTAATTAATCTGTAGATAAGGCTTGCTGCCTGTGCACGGGTTGCGTTTGCACCCGGTGCAAATGTTCCGTCGCC
>CAKSKB010000023.1 GCA_934464705.1 uncultured Clostridia bacterium | reverse complement strand
TTGACCGAAATGTTTTGTTATGAGTTTACCTCGTAACAAAATATTTCGAAATGTAACACATCTATTGTAAACCAACAGTTTTTAGGAGTTCCGTTTGCATTTTAAAAATCAAACTTTATTCATCATTATCATTCGTTTTGCCTTTTTTATTTTCATCATCTTTCGCAGCGCAGACAACCTTTGCCTCGGTTATTCTGTGATTATCGACCTTTTCGACCGTAATGGTGAGATTTCCGTAAACAAACATTTCGCCGCTCTCGGGAATCTTTTCCATCTGCTCCATTATCCAGCCGCTGAGCGAAGTGCTTTCCGATTCGGTTTCTATTTCAAAATATTCGCAGAAATCATCCAAATCCATTGACGCATTGACGATATATGTGTCCTTGCCGCAGCATTTTATGCTTTCGATTACCTCATCGTGTTCGTCCCATATCTCGCCGACGATTTCTTCCAATATGTCCTCCATTGTGACTATTCCGTATGTGCCGCCGTATTCATCGAGAACCACCGCAAGATGCGACTTGCTCTTTTGCAGCTTTTCGAGCAGCTCATCAATCTTTTCGTTTTTAAGCACAAATATCACCGGTGATAATATATCCTCAACCTTTTTATCGGTAACGCCCATGCCCGTATAAAAGTCCTTGAGGTGTATTGTGCCGACAACATTATCGATGCTTTCTCTGTACACAAGTATTCTCGAAAACTTAGAAGTCTGAAAGGCTTCGGCAATCTCCGCCTTGTCCGCCTCAATCGGAACAGCCTCCAAATCAACGCGGTGCGTCAGGATATCCTCTGCCTCTATATTCGAGAACTCGATGACATTTGTCAGAAGCTCGCCTTCGTTCTCGTCTATGCTGCCGTCCTGCTGAACCTCCTCAACAAGCATAAGCAGCTCCTCCTGGGACATTCCCGTTGATGCTTCAAGCCTGAATATCTTTGACAACAGCTTTTTCCACGCCGAGAATATCATGTTAAGCGGCGTCAATATCCATATCAGCACGGTTATTATCGGGGCGGAAAATACCGCAAACCTTTCGGGACAGTCCTTTGCTATGCTTTTCGGCGATATTTCTCCGAATACCAGAACCGCAACGGTTATAACAACTGTCGAGACGGTCGGTCCCGCTTCGCCGCCAAGAATATTTATAAACATAACCGTTCCCAATGACGATGCCGCAATGTTTACGATATTGTTTCCTATTAATATGGTTGAAATTAATTTATCATATTTATCCGACAACTCAACCGCGCGCTTCGCCTTTTTATCGCCCTTTTCCGCAAGCGCCTTAAGCTTTGTTCTGTTCAATGACGAAAATGCTGTTTCCGTTGCCGAAAAGTATGCCGAACAAATCAGCAGCATCGCTATAATAACTATGTATGTTGATGTACTCAAAGTTAATGCTCCTTTAATTTATATCATAAAAATCCCTAATTCGTATTAAAAATCTTCAAATATCACCTAAATACGCAAAAAGACATATTCGGTTCGTAAAAAATTACAACACAAATATGCCTTATATAGCAGGGCGCACCAAAACAAAGCCCATATAGACCGTAAATGCTTTTTATTCAGTTTAAACAGATTATAATAGCCGGCGTTCGGATAACCGTCCGCAACACAAAAAAGGTTGTTTCGGTTATCGTCACTGTCGTCTGTATCCATTATAGCTATCACTCCGTAAAAATAATTTAGTCTATTATATCACACTTTTTTGAGTTTGTCAAACATAAGTTATTTTTGTTTCCGATTTTCAAATATGCTTATAAGGTATTCGCCTATTTTTCTGCACCATGCGGCGTAATCCGGTATCAGTTCGTCCGGGACGCAGCCGTATACCATTTCAAATGTTAATGCGCCGCTGTAGCCGATTTCCCTTAGCGTTTTCATGCCTTCGTTCCAGTCGGTATCTCCCTCAAACGGAAGCAAATGCATATCGGCGCTCCAATGGTTATCGTGAACGTGGGTTGCAATGATTTTGTCTCCGACCTTCCTCATTTCTTCAAACTGCCCATCACCGTGCGATACTCTTGCATGACCGAAGTCCCAGCATATGCCGACAATCGGGTCGCCGAATTTTGACACGATACCGTCAAGCTCATTTACATATGAAGTAAACCTCGCCCTTTTGCCCTTGGGCGCTCTGTCCTCAAAAAGCGTTTCCATGGCGATTTTGACGCCGTGCTTTTTCGCCGCCTCAACCATGGGCGCATATATATCGTATATTGTGTTTAGCACTTCGTTGTATTCAAAACGAAATTCCTTATCATAATATGTGTCCGCGTGCACAACCACATTATCCGCACCGAGAATTTTGCTTACTTCAACGGTTTTTATCATTTCGGAAATAAATTCCTCTTTCCCGACCCTGTTAAAATCGTATCTTGCATGGGTTTGTATAATGCTTACCCCCAGCCGCTCGCAATATTCTCTGAACCTTTTCGCCTCGTCCGTGTACCGGGTTCTCAATATCAGATTTTCCTCCGGCGATGCGGATGTTAATCCGAAGTCGATATTGTCAAATCCGCAATTTTTGCATATTTTTACTGCGTCCTCAGGCTGCCGCCTTTCGCCGCTGCCGTAAATTTTCCTGAAAAATCCTTCGTTTGTTGCAAGCTTCATAGGTTATTCTCCTTTGCAAAACTCGTCTGTGAGTCCAAGATCCCAAAGCAGACGGGCAAGAACATATTTGTCACGCATTTCTTTGCTTGCCTTTACAGTCATTGAAACCGTCTTCTCATCCAAAGGCTCATCACCGAGCGCGGCCGGCAGCTGTGCCCGGGCGAATATGTTATCCATTTCGGCGTCGGAGGGCAGTGTGTTTTTTATCACCGCCGTTATCTCATCCCACTTTTCTATGATGACTTCAAGGCGTTTGCGGTGCTTTTGCAGGTCATACTTGCGTTCCTTTTTCTCCAGCTCTATCAGGGGTTCTGCGGCTTTGCCCAAAAAGCTCCTCAGCTGCAAGTTCCATTTTTCGATATCGAAGCTTTCGGCATACCGTATTGCCTTTTCTCTGTCAGGCATGATGCTTTCCAGCTTGTGGTACAGCTTAACGCATATCTTCGCCGCAAGCCCGACCTGTGAACCGTGAAGCATTGTGGGCGTGCCGAATTCCAGCCCCCTCATATCCCACATATGCGACATATAGTGCTCGCCGCCCGAGGCAGGGCGCGTCATTTTTGCAAGCACCATGCTTTCGCCCGTAGTAATGAGCCCTTCAAAAAGGTGCTTTACGGCGATTTCATCCCTTTCGGTAAGCTTATCTGCATCGGCAACGCATCTTTTTACGGCGCTCATTACATTGTCAGCTATGTCTTCAAAATATGTTTCGCCGAGTATAATATGGGCTATTCTCCATTCGCATATGCTGATGTATTTTGACAGCATCTCGCCCAAACCGGCTTTCAGCATTCCGATCGGCGCATTCTTTATTATGCTTGTATCTGCCAGCACCGCGTCAGCGCATTTTGACGGTATTGTGACTTTCAGACCGTTCTTTACCATTGCCGACAGCGGCGACGCATATCCGTCCATCGGCGCTGTTGCGGCAATAATGTATTTTGTTTTGGTATAATTTGAAATAATTTTGCATATATCGTTGATTACGCCCGAACCTATCCCGACTATTAAATCAATATCGTTATTATATTCAAATATCAGCCTTCCGACCGCATTTTCGTCCGGTTCAAGCCGCTCGTCACGGTAAATATACGATACCGTTTCAATCCCCATGCCTTCGAGGATTTCTTTTATCTTATCTCCCGCAAGTGAAAATGTGTTTACATCTCCGACGATCAGCGCACTTGTCGTTTTCCACTGCCTTGCAAATTCCTCAATCCGATTAATTGCTCCGCTTTCTGCGATACAATTCTCCATTACCGCTCTCTCCTTTAGCTTCCTAATATGCTCTTACCTCAAAAACCACCGCATTTTCCGCTCCGTTGGTTGCCGAAATGTTCAGCTCAACCGAATCGCATTCGACCGCACGGAAACGGTGCACCCTGTGCCGTTGGTAATTCCCGCGGATGCTGATTGTATTTATAACTTCATTGCCTTTTTTCATAACTATGTCATAATCCCGAACCAGTTCGGGCGGAACTCCGGGGCGCTGCTGCTTTTGCCTGTTCGGCGACATTGTTACTCTGATGGGATAATTAAAATCCGAATGGAATGTAAATCTCAGCTCGGACACAGACTGCGCTTTATCCCATTGCATTATAAGGGTTTCGCCTTTTTCGGATATGCCGTCCGACACCCAGCCGTGCATATTGCTGCCTATTCGCCGTGAAATTCCGTCGATAACCTTTTGCGGCTCGCATTCCGATATAAAGGAGCTTGCGCTGAATACGGCTTTCCTTGCCAGGTCCGAGCTGTCCGTGTTTTTAACGCCCGGTATAAATCCGTCATCCTTCAGGATAAGCTGCTGAAGCTCCGATATATGCTCCGAAATTCCGCGCGGCATGCATTTGTACTTTGTGCACAGGGAGGCAGCCGCACCGACAGCCTGTCCGCCGATTGCGCAGCAGCCTATAATTCTCGTGCTGCACATACCAAGCTTGGTTGCGCTGATGTCCCTTCCCGCCATAAACAGATTGCTGATGTTTTTGGAATAGTAGCTTCTGTACGGAATTGTGTAAATCCCGTCAAAGAAAAAGCAGTCTCCCGAGGGGTGTTTGTCAAGATCCAAAAGCCCGTGCGCCGTGTGCAGATCCACGCACCAGCCGCCGTAGCAAACCGCATCATCAAATATTTTGTTTGAAAGTATGTCGGTTTCCGACAAAAGATAATCGCCGACAAGCCTTCTTGATTCTCTTGTGCCGGGAAGCATTCCGACCCATTCGAGCGCATAGTTTTCGGCACCGTGGTCGCCGCCGTTTTTAATATGGTCCCATACGCCGTAAAGATTTGCAACGAGGTCGTCTCTTAGGTTTTCGTAGTCCGTTATGATATCGTCCTTATCGCCCATAAGCTCTATCCAAAAGTAGCCGTAATCTATGCCCCTTGCCGAAACGCCTCCCGTTTTCTCGTTCTTTTCCGGGTCAAGGCAGGTTGAGTAGTCAACCTTTTGATTTGCGCTGTGCATACGGTATTTCAAATCTTCCTCTGTGAACTTCTTTGCAAATGCGGGCGGAGTGAACAAAACCGGATGCCCCATATCCCGTGCGCGGAAAAATATTGTGTTGCCCATTCTCTCGTTGTTGGCTTTTTTTGGGGCGTGGAGCTCTCCGGTTTCGCCCTTTGACTCGCTTCCCTGACGGTACTCCGCTCCGGCATAGTATCCGAGCGTTCCGTTACCGGTGCTGTCGATGAAAATCGGCGCGCTTAATCTGAACCTCATTTCGGTTGTTTCCTGCACGCAGAGAACAGCCGTTATTTTGTCCTGCGCCGTTTCGCAGTCATACATAACGGTGTTGTAATACACGGTGAGATTTTCCTGCTTTTTTGCTGCCTCAAACAAAACCAGATCCCATGTGGAATAGCTGAAGTTTTCGTTCCTTGCTTTGTTCTCAAGCATTAATTCGTATAAAATTCCCGATTCGGCATAATCGGGTTTTTCGAGGCTGTGGTCGGCTCCCGATATATGCACGCGGATTTCGCTTGATGCGTTGCCGCCAAGTACCGGCCTTGAATGGACAAGCGCCGTATGCGCTCCGTTCCTTGCAGACTCAAGCGCTGCGCACAATCCCGCCATTCCTCCGCCGACCACAATAACATCATAACTTTTTTCTTTATATCTCTCTTCAATGCGTTTCATATTTAGTCCTCTCGTTTGTATTTCGGGAAAACCGTAAGGCGGATATTGGTGCAGCCGTAAGGCACAAGGGTGATTTCCTCAAAATCGCCGAGGTGCTTTTCGATAAACGAAGACTCCGGAAGGTCCGGCGTCATGATAAGCTTATCGGAAACAATGGACGCACCGCAGTCAATCTGCTTCTGGTCTATTCCTTCGCCGCCTACAAGTCCCATTTCTTTATTGTTTTCTTCAATCAGCGACCAGTCCGAAAGGGTTTTTGCCTTGATTTTTATTTCAAGCGGATTGCCTTTCCAAAAGGGGCTCTCCGACTGCGAAACATTTATGCTTTCCGGGCGTTCCCAGCCGGTGACGGCATAGCTCCACGGTGAATCGGGATAGATATTGAGCGCCGGGAAATCAGGCGTCTGCCTCGGCTCTTTGCTGTCAATTTCTATTCGCTCCTTGATTTTGAGTGCAAGCAGCAGCGGACCGTATGTAAAATAAACTCCGCCATCGGGCGATGAGTTGCCCGAAAATGCTTTTTCAAAATTAAGCGAAATTGTGTCGCCGTCCTTTACCGAAGTTTCGGCATATCCGTTTATAATTGTAAAATCAAGCAATGTGTCGTTTTTATAAAGTACAGTTCTTTTTGACCACTGCGGAATACGGAGTTTAAGCTTTATTTCCGCCGTTTTGCTAAGTGTTACGGTCAGCTTCACCTCATCTCCGAACGGATAATTGCCCTCCTGCAGGATTTTTACATCTCCGTTATCGAACACACTGTCGCCGTAAAGGCTTACTGCAATGCCGCCTTTGAAGGTCTGGTACATTCTTGCGGTGTAGTTGGGCATGGTTCTGCCGATGTTCCCCGGGCAGCATTCGGGGTAATGATGCGGCTGAAACGCCATTCTGGGCGTATTTTTCCATGCCGGGAGGTGCATGGAATTTCTCGCAGCAATCACCTGATTTACGCACGAAAAATACTGTATCGTTTTGAAATCCGGACCTACAGCGCCCGGGAGAGCGTTGAAAACGGCACGCTCTATGCAGTCTGCGTACTTTCCGTCGCCTGTCGCTTCGAGCATATATCCGAGAGACCATACGGCGTCCGAAATGTCGCAGGATTCGTGCATGCGTCTGCTTTCGTTTCCGCATGTTTTTTCGTTGCTGCTCGGAATTCCGTCGGGAAGCATATGGTAACGGGCAATCTTTTTGAAGCCGTTTATCGATGCATCGAGCATTTCCCGGTCGCCGGTATAGGAATAGAGAATTGCCGGCAGCTTTGCGTCCTCATGAAAGGTCACGCCGTGCTCGTTCGGAACCCTGTCGGACAGCAAATCATCAGCGGCGGCAATTTCACCGAGGCTTCTGTGAGCGTCATATGCTTTAACGGCCTTTTCATAAAGCTCATTGTCATCGTAAACTTCCGCAATTTTAAGCATTGTTTCGATATTGGCAACATCTCTGTTATATTTGTAGCTGTGGCTGTCATTGAGATAGTGATTCCGCATTTTCTGCAGATATTTTTCATCGCCCGTATTGCTCCAGAGCGCATAAAGCGCACGGAAATAAACCGCATGCGGCCAGCGGTTGCGTGGAGCGTCCGGTTTAAGTTCCAGCGGACCTATAAACGGGTCGCCGTCATCCGCAAAAGACGCTTCAATCTGGTCTTTTACAACATCAAACAGCTTATCGTCATCGGTGAAAATTGCGGTTCTGACAACAGCGTCAATCCAGTAAGCCGTTTGCTCATAAGGCCACCACTCGGAGCAGCCGCCGTCAACCAATGTGCGGTACTGCCAGCATGCGCGGTCGAACGGATAGCCGATTTTATGAAGATTTCCGGGCATTCCTGCCGCTTCTGTTTTCAAAAAATTCAGAATCCAGCCCTTTGGGCGTATCTGATTCATTCGGACTTCCGATAATTTGTTGAATTTTTCCATATATTTCTCCTTTCATACTTTTTCTTTAATTATATAAAAAAGCTATTGACAAATCAAGAAAAAAAGGATAAAATTATAGTCATATATTGAGGTGGTATTTATGAAATTCAAAGTATACAGAGATGATTTGGACCCGTCGTTTTACATATATTCGGACAATATTCCGAAATATTCGACGAGTCCGATGCACATAAATTATTATGCGGAAATAGTGGTTTGCCTTGAAGGAAGCATAAAAATAACCGTGGGGGACGCGGAGCGGTTCCTCACGGCAGGGGACGGGACATTTATTTATCCTCTTGAGCCGCACTCGTTTACGGACGGCAAAATCCGTGTTTTCTGTTTTTCTCCGCTGATTTTCGGGGATTTGCTTCAGAGGCTCCCCATATCGTCAAAGTCTGTGGGAAAGATATCGGACGCCTGTCTTGCATATGTGGACTATCTCACCGAAAAGCCTCTTTCCTTTCCGGAAAACGAGAGGGAAATGCAGCTGGTTTTGCGGAGCCTTTTATATGATATTCCGACGGTTAAATCGGTCAGGGACCGCTCGCTTGCGATTTGCCGCGGCATATCTTATCTTGAACAGCATTATACCGAAAAGATAACTCTCGACAGCTTTGCCGCCGCCATAGGAGTAAACCGATACTATGCCTGCCAAATGTTTCCCAAATACCTGAACGGAGTGACTTTTTCACAAGTTCTCAATCAGATAAGGATTCATCGGGCTATAAAGCTTTTGGCGCAAACCTCGGTTTCAAATGCGGCTATGGAGTCGGGATTCGGCAGCATAAGACAGTTTAACAGGGTCTTTCTTGAATTAACCACCACTACGCCGACCCGTTACCAAAAATCAATGAATTTGGCAAAGTACGAGGAGCGGCTGATTCTATAACAAAAAAACGCAGACTGCAAATTTGCAGTCTGCGTTAAATTTAACGGATTAAATTAATCAGTCACCAACAGAAGCAACAACGCCGGAACCAACTGTTCTTCCGCCTTCACGGATAGCGAATCTCAAACCTTCTTCGATAGCGATAGGTGTGATAAGCTCAACAGAGATGGAAACATTATCTCCGGGCATGCACATTTCAACGCCTTCGGGAAGAGCGATTACGCCGGTAACATCAGTTGTTCTGAAATAGAACTGAGGTCTGTAGTTGTTGAAGAAAGGTGTATGACGGCCGCCTTCATCCTTAGTCAGGACATAGATTTCGCCCTTAAACTTTGTATGAGGATGAATTGTGCCGGGCTTAGCAAGAACCTGACCTCTTTCGATTTCGTCTCTTGCAACACCACGGAGAAGTGCACCGATGTTATCGCCGGCTTCAGCATAGTCCATTGTCTTTCTGAACATTTCGATACCGGTAACAACAACTTTACGCTTTTCGTCTGTAAGACCAACGATTTCAACTTCGTCATTGATCTTGAGCTGACCTCTTTCAACTCTACCTGTAGCAACAGTACCACGACCGGAGATCGAGAATACATCTTCGACAGGCATAAGGAAAGGAAGATCAGTCTTTCTTTCAGGTGTAGGAATGTAAGAGTCAACAGCTTCCATAAGCTTGAGGATAGGCTGATACTCAGGTGCATTCGGGTCTGTGGAAGTAGATTCAAGTGCTGCGAGAGCAGAACCTACAACGATCGGGATTTCATCTCCCGGGAATTCATATTCATTGAGAAGGTCTCTGATTTCCATTTCAACGAGCTCGAGAAGTTCGGGATCGTCAACCTGGTCAGCCTTGTTCATGAATACAACGATGTAAGGTACGCCAACCTGTCTGGAAAGAAGAATGTGTTCACGGGTCTGAGGCATAGGACCGTCAGCAGCGGAAACAACGAGGATAGCGCCGTCCATCTGAGCAGCACCGGTGATCATGTTCTTAACATAATCGGCATGTCCGGGGCAGTCAACATGAGCATAGTGACGGGTTTCTGTCTCATACTCAACATGAGCTGTGGAGATTGTAATACCTCTTTCTCTTTCTTCGGGAGCACCGTCGATCTGGTCATAAGCTTTGTAAGAAGCTTTACCGGAGAAAGAGAGCACCTTTGTGATTGCAGCTGTCAAAGTTGTCTTACCATGGTCAACATGACCGATTGTACCAATGTTAACATGGGGTTTGGTTCTTTCGAATTTTTCCTTAGCCATTAGGAAATCCTCCTTAATTTTAAAAATTATTATAATTATATTCTACCATATTTCAGCAGAAAAATCAATACCTAAAATCAGTCTTCTGATTTTGAACGCTTTTTAATGATCTCCTCAGCGATACTCTTCGGAACTTCCTCATAGTGCGAGGGGAACATTGTGTAGTTGCCTCGGCCCTGTGTTCTGGAACGAAGGTCGGTTGCGTAACCGAACATTTCGGACAGCGGAACCATTGCGGAAATTGCCTGTGTTCCGTTGCGGGCTTCCATACCCTGAATCTGACCGCGTCTTGAGTTAATATCACCCATAACATCGCCCATGTATTCTTCAGGTACGGTAACATCTACTTTCATGATAGGTTCGAGAAGAACTGGATCTGCCTTCTTGCAGCCTTCCTTGAATGCCATTGATGCGGCAATCTTGAACGCCATTTCGGAAGAATCGACTTCATGATACGAACCGTCATAAAGAGTAGCCTTAATATCAACTACATTGTAGCCTGCAAGCACACCGCTTTCCATTGCGCCCTGAATACCGGCGTCAACTGCGGGGATATATTCCTTCGGAATAGCACCGCCGACGATGTTATTAACAAACTCGTAGCCCTTGCCGGGTTCCTGAGGTTCAAGTTCGAGAAGAACATGACCGTACTGACCCTTACCGCCGGACTGTCTTGCGTATTTGTGTTCAATCTTAACAGGCTTTCTGATTGTTTCCTTGTAGGAAACCTGAGGCTTACCAACATTTGCCTCAACCTTATACTCACGGAGCAGACGGTCTACGATAATTTCAAGATGAAGCTCGCCCATACCTGCGATAATCGTCTGACCTGTTTCTTCGTCCGTATAAGTTCTGAATGTCGGGTCTTCTTCCGCAAGCTTTGCGAGAGCGATACCCATTTTTTCCTGACCTGCCTTGGTTTTAGGCTCGATGGCAACACGGATAACCGGGTCAGGGAATTCCATCGATTCGAGTATAATAGGATGGTTTTCATCGCAGAGAGTATCACCTGTTGTGGTGGATTTAAGACCAACCGCTGCGGCGATATCACCGGAATAAACCGTATCTATATCCTTACGCTCGTTGGAGTGCATCTGCACAAGGCGGCCTACGCGCTCTTTAACATCCTTTGTGGAGTTGAGAACGCCGGAGCCCTTATTGAGCGTACCGGAATATACTCTGAAGAAGCAAAGTTTACCTACAAACGGGTCAACCATGATTTTGAATGCGAGGGCGGAGAACGGTTCTTCATCGGAAGAATGTCTTACATCCTCTTCTTCTGTATCGGGGTTAACGCCTTTGATTGAAGGTACATCCAGCGGAGAAGGCATATAATCAACAATTGCGTCAAGAAGCATCTGAACGCCCTTGTTGCGGTATGCGGTACCGCAGAGCACCGGAATCATTTTAACTTCGCAGGTAGCTTTTCTTATAACCTTCTTGATTTCGTCGATAGTGATTTCCTCACCTGCGAAATACTTTTCCATGAGGCCTTCATCGAGTTCCGCAACGGACTCCAGAAGCTTATCATGGTATTCCTGAGCCTTATCCTTCATATCATCCGGAATATCCTCATCCCTGATGTCCTTACCCATATCGTCGTAGTAAACTTCGGCTCTCATGGTGATAAGGTCGATAATGCCCTTGAAGGTGTCCTCCGCTCCGATAGGAAGCTGAAGGGGTACTGCGTTACATTTCAGACGATCTTTCATCATGTCTAAAACATTATAATAATCTGCGCCCATGATGTCCATCTTGTTAACGAACACCATTCTCGGTACGCCGTAGGTATCAGCCTGTCTCCAAACGGTTTCGGTCTGAGGCTCAACGCCGCCCTTTGCGCAAAGAACAGTAACAGAACCGTCAAGTACTCTGAGCGAACGCTCAACTTCTACGGTAAAGTCAACATGTCCGGGAGTATCGATGATGTTGATACGGTGCTTTTTCCATTCACAGGTTGTTGCAGCGGAGGTGATTGTGATACCACGCTCTTTTTCCTGCTCCATCCAGTCCATGGTTGCGCCGCCGTCATGTGTTTCACCGATTTTATAGTTAATACCGGTATAGTAAAGAATACGCTCTGTTGTCGTAGTCTTACCCGCGTCGATATGCGCCATGATACCGATATTTCTGGTATGATCTAATGTATGTGACCTAGGCAAAAGCCCTTCCTCCTCTCATATAGTCATATACGGCAGTATAAACTACCATCTGAAATGAGCAAAAGCCTTGTTTGCCTCTGCCATTCTGTGCATTTCGTCTTTTCTCTTAACGGATCCGCCCATATTGTTGCAGGCATCCATTAATTCGTTGGCAAGACGCTCACTCATAGTTCTTTCGCTTCTTGCGCGTGAGAACTGAGTCAACCAACGAAGACCCAATGTCTGGCGTCTTTCAGGTCTTACCTCTACAGGAACCTGATAGGTTGCGCCGCCGACTCTGCGTGCTTTAACTTCAAGCACAGGCATAACATTGTTAAGGCCTTCTTCAAAAACCTCGAGGGGTTCCTTACCGGTTTTTTCCTTTAATATATCGAATGCGCCGTAAACGATCTGCTGAGCAACACCCTTTTTGCCGTCAAGCATGATGTTGTTGATGAGCTTTGTTACTACAACGCTGTTATACAAAGGATCGGCTAAAACCTCTCTCTTAGGTACATGTCCTCTTCTTGGCACCGTACTTCCCTCCTTAAAAGATAATAAATATCCGGGTACTCGATATGCGGATTGAAAGATTTTCCGCAAACCGTCAGTGCAAGTACAAATTTATATATATAAATCCCGTACGTTACACTATAAAGTTATCAGGTACAAACGCACGAGCGATTACTTGCTCTTAGGTTTCTTTGCACCATACTTGGATCTGGACTGGTTTCTGTTAGCAACACCTGCGGTATCAAGCGTACCTCTGATGATATGATAACGCACACCAGGAAGGTCCTTAACTCTGCCGCCCCTGATTAAAACGACGCTATGCTCCTGAAGGTTATGACCGATACCGGGAATGTATGAAGAAACTTCAACACCGTTGGTCAGTCTTACTCTGGCCATCTTACGAAGAGCCGAGTTAGGCTTTTTAGGAGTCATGGTCTTAACAGAAGTACAAACGCCACGCTTTTGAGGAGAACTCTGATTTGTGGGTTTCTTTTTGAGGATGTTAAAACCTCTCAGCAAAGCCGGGGCTGTTGATTTCTTTACAGAAGTCTGTCTGCCCTTTCTTACAAGCTGGTTAAAAGTAGGCATTCTTTCACCTCCTATATATAGAATATATTATTACGCAAAAATTGCGAAATAAACTATTTTAATACCGCAACGACCGCCGCGCCGACATCTATTCCGCAGGCGGAGCCGAGGCGTGCCATGGATTCTGCCGTGATGATTTCCGTGCCATGCTCGGCGCAAAGGCGGCGGATAGGCTCGGTAACCCGTTCGTGAGCGTCGGCTGCTATATAGACATAATCCGCCTCATCGGCAGAAATCGCTTTTTCCGACTGCTTCACTCCCACGACTTTATTAACATGTTTCAAATTATCAAGCATTTTTGTCTGTCCTCTGTACCTTTTTACACGAATACAAATACATACTCTATTATTTTACATCGGACAACCCGATTTGTCAAGTGTTTTTTTGCAAAACGGGGCGATAAATCAGATTTTTTCCATAATGTACAAAGAAGTGCCGTCATAAAGCAGGAACTTACCGTCATTTATCACTAACATATACTTGTCAAGCCTGTCGGTATTTATGCCGCAGTCCTCGGGAATCGTAACATTTTTGTATACGGTTTCCGTTTTGCCGGAGGGGGTCATGGTTGAAATTTCACCTTTTTCCCTGTTCCAGAGCCAGAACTTTCCGCCGCGCATACCGCAGAGGTCGGCATCGAGGTTCTTGGTTTCGCCTTCAAAACTGCGGTTATACATGTCATACTTTTCGAGTTTCATGCTGTCTGTGATAAAGTACAGAAAATCGCCGTCGGCAAACGAGGTGATTATTGCATCGTCCTTACCGTCAAACATTTCGCCCTGACGGCTTCCGTCGTCGTTTTTAAAACGATAAATTGTATGATAGCCGTCCGACACAACTGCATATTTATCCTTGAACATAGCAAGGAGCGCCGGTTCATCCTTCGCCTTTTCGTCTTTTATCATGCTGTCGTCAAATTCGGTGTATTTTTCTATCCTTATTGTGAAATCAAGCGTTACATATTTTTCAACATCGGTGGTGTTTCCGTTTTCATCGGTGTATTTGCCGAATTTTCCGAAAAGCAGCGTTTTTGAGGTGTACTCATCGTAAATAAGCTGCAGAGGCGTGAAGTCGGTATACCCGGTCTGATTATTCTGTTCAGCTTTGCGAAGAAGAAACTTTCTTAATTCGAGCATGGTTTCCTTTTGAGTTTCGCCCTCGGGAAGGTTAATTTCAAAAAGAATCTCGTTTTCGTCCTTCTCTATAAGTATTATTTTACCTTTTTCATCGGCGATTACATTGTGAGAGAAGTTCTCAAACTTTGTATTTGAGAGCTTGGTAATCTTCCATTCGGATTTTACATCGTCGGGCTTGCTGTCATCGTCCGCAGGCTTAAACGCCCTTGCAAGCATTGAGCAGCACTGCGCACGGGTGAGGGGGTCGTTCGGTCTGAACGTATTGTCATCAAATCCCGAAATAAATCCGCTTTCAACCGCCGCCGCAACCATTCCTTTGTTTGTGATTTTGCCCGCATCCGAAAATTCCAAAGCCTTTTCGCTCTCCGAAAGCCCTAAGACTTTTGCGGTTGCGGTCGCAAATTCCTCGCGGGTTATTTTTTTGTCGGGCTCAAAGTTTTCGCCTGCGTCAAAATATTTTCCGCCGGCTGATACATAGTCGTAATACCATGCGTCTTTTGCTACATCTTTATATGAAGCGTTTCCCTCGGGAAGCTTTGCGATGCACGAAAGAATTTTTGCACATTCCGCACGTGTCAGACTGTTTTCGGGGCGGAAGGAGCCGTCCTCATAGCCGTCGAGAATTTTCTCTGTTTTCATCTGTTCGATTACATCCGCCGCCCAGTAGGCGTCTTCAACATCGGAAAACGGTGCCGCAAACACCGTTATGCTTTGGAGCATAAGCGCCGCCGCAATAATTATTGCCGTTTTTTTCATAAAATCAACTCCTTTTTCTTGATATAATTACTTTCGGCCGATACTTTTATGCCTTTTCCGTGTGTTGTCAAGCGTCAAAAATATAACTGAAACCGCAAACAGAACAATACTTATAATCTGCGAAACCGACAAACCGAAAAAATACCCTCTGTAAGCATCGCCTCTCAAAAACTCATCACCGAATCTGACTGCCGAATACAGTAACAAATATATAAACAAAAGTTTTCCTCTGATTTTGTTTTGCGCCCTTTGAAGGAGCATAAACAATATAATAAATATTATCAGATTAAACGCCGCCTCCAAAAGCTGCACCGGAAATCTTCTGACCCCGTTTAACCCCGGGATAAAATTGTTAGTTGTTGTGATAAAGCCGAATTTTGACGGTATACCGTAGCAGCATCCCGCAAAAAAACATCCGATTCTTGCAAAAAAATGAAACAGCGGAATAACGGCCGCAATGCAGTCGGCGTAAATGACCTTGTCCAGCTTCATAACCCGAATTGTTATAAGACCTGCCGCTATCCCTCCGAGCAGTCCTCCGTAAAAAACCGAACCTCCGAAAGCCTCGGCAAAAGACGTTTTAAATTCGGCAAAGCTGCCGGAATTAAAAATCAATATTATTCTGTCGAAGTTTACAATCCCGAACAGTATATGACTGCCCAAAATCACACCCAAAACAACAAAAAGCAAAAACGCAATCGCCGGATTATCATCAAGTCCTCTTTTTTTTATAAGCCTGCAAAAAACCGTACCGGAAACCAAGCCGCCGACAAGCGCCATCAGCCCGTATACACTGATAATTCTTCCGAAAAATTCAATTTGCGGTAACATAAAATTCTCCTGTAAAAACATAAAAGCCTTTTGTAAAACACAAAAGGCTTTGGCTTATGTTCAAAAATTAAGTAAAGTCTTCAAGACCTTTCAAAGCACCGGGAACACTCCCTGCAATACATCCCGCACAAGCAACACAGCTTGCAACATAAACTATTGCAATTGAAGTAGCTACTATGCTAAGTACAAATCCGGCTGTTGCCATGCCTGAAGCCTTTCCGTAGCAAGCAATGGATTTTTTTCTCCCTACGTATCCTAAAATTATGCCCAGCACACCGGTGGCAATGAAAAGAATACTGATAACGCCGAAGAACCATAAGAATACAACCGATACTATACCGAGTACCAAAGCCGTAATCGAAAACGCCTTTCCATCATCCGGGTTGCCGTTAGGCTGAGGAGCCTGAACCTGTTCGGCAGGCTGATTATTTTCCGGTGTTAAAGGATTTCCGCACTCTGCGCAGAAGGTTGCACCGTCTTCATTTTGTTTTCCGCATTTTCCGCAAAACATGTTTATCCGCCCTTTCATAAATATTTTTTAACTTGAGCCAAAAGACCGCAAGCTTTAAATATATATTATCACAAAAGCATTATTGTTGTCAAGCATTTTTCTCACATTTTCTCGAAAACCGGGATATTTTCGGTATTAACCTCAAACCAGCCGGAATTCACGGGCTTTTTGGTCCAGAAATCAACCCATTTTCCTTCGGGGAGATAAACCTTTCTGCAGTCGCCGTCAGCTTCGGTCATCGGCGCAACGATAAGTTTGTCGCAGAAAATGTACTGGTTGTCTATGCCGTAGGTTTCGGGGTCGCCTGTGTAGTCCGAAACAAGCGCACGGACAGGCGCTTTGCCTGTCTTTCTGTATTCTTCAAAAGCGGTTTTCAGCATCGGAACAAGCGTCTTTCTTACTTTGAGAAGTTCACGAACCTTGTCCTCGCAGCCCCATTTTATCCACGGTGCTTCAACGCAGTACCATGCATTTATAAGGCACTGTGCGGAAAAAACAACCGTCTGTATTCTTCTTATAAGATCCTTTTCTGATTTTGCATGGCGAACCTCCGGGCACCAGAGTATTCCCGAAAATCCGGAGTTGACAACGCCTCTTATGAAATCTTTGTGGTCGTAAAGGTCGCTGTAAAGCGCAAACGGATACGGCGCCGAAAGTGCTCCGGCACTTCTTACCTCGGACAGGGTTTTGGTTTCTCCGAGAGCCTCGAGAATCGTCTGCATATAAAGCACGCCGAACATAGTGTGATACTGCTCGCCGTCCATACCGGAGGGGAACTCGGTGCAGTCGGGGAAGCTCCAGTCGTGAACATATTCCGAGTTGTCACATTCGTCAAGCTTGAAGCCGTCAATTCCTTCATCTATGAGATAATCCCTGTGGTGACCTGCAAAGAGTTTTCTTGCACCCTCGGTCGAAAAGTCGGGGATAAGACCCTTCCAGACTTCAATATCGCCGGAGTATTTTCTCATTTCCCGATAAAACGGCGCAGCGGCGTTTACAAATGCGTGCTCCCAGAGATTGATATGGAAATCCTTCTCTTTGAGATGGGCGATAACCTCCTTGTAATTGGGAAATCTCTCGGTGTCCCAAAGATACGAGCAGGAGTACGAATTTGTATGCCAGCCCGGTTCAAGACCGATTACATCGCAGGGAATGTCGTTTTCTCTGAAATAGTCAGCTGTTTTCATAACATCATCGCCGGTGTTTTTTGCATAGCAGCGGTAAAAAACGCCGAGTCCCCAATCGGGAACCTCACAGCCGCCGCCCGAAAACATATTGTACTGCGATACAATATCGGTTATGTTTTTGCCTTCAAATATGTAAAGGTCAACGCCCTTTGCAACGGGAATATCGATTGTCATAACCGTTTCCTCTTTAAGCCCCACCTTGTTGTAAAGGTCCTCCGCCGTTGCGATAACGGTATTGTCGGGGTGAGGCTCACGGTTGCAGTTATGGCTTATTCCGAAGAAAACATCGATATATCTTGCGGAGTCTACAAAAATTCCGTAGCCGCCGGTCGAAATGAAAAACGGCACCGGAGCGTGGCTGTCGCCCGTGTTTGCAACGGGGTCGGAATTAACTCTTAATTTCAGCTTGTGATTTTTATGATTGAAGCCCTTAAGCTGCAGACCTCCGCCGTAAATCTGTTCTTCAAACTGCAGAGGAAGTTCCAGAAGGCAGCCCCTTGCGGTTTCTTTGAATTTGATTCTTGACACATCGTAGGATATGTCGGTTTCAGTGTAGTTGAGGGTTTTGGAAAAATGCGTGGGAACAAATTTTTCGGGGGTTCCGAATGTGATTTTTTTCATGCCGTTTTCTCCTTTTATTTAAATTGAAAATCTGTCTATTTCGTCAGAACTGTATTTTGAATATACAAGTTTCTGACTGCTGTAAAGTCCGTAAGGACCCGACATAACAAAGCATACCGCGCAGGAGAGTGCGTAGTACATTATTCCGCTCGAACCGAACAGTTCAACGCCCATTATGAGGGTTGCGAACGGGCAGTTTGAGATTCCGCAGAACATACACAAAAGCCCGAGCGCCGCCGCGAAAGAAGGGTCAAGCCCGAAAAAAGCACCGAAGGCGCAGCCGAAGGTCGTTCCGACAAAAAATGCCGGTACAATTTCGCCGCCCTTAAATCCCGAGCCGACCGTAACGGCGGTGAATATAAGCTTGAGCGCAAATGCGGAATAAGGTGCTGATGAGCCGCTCAGGGCGGATTCCACGATGTTCATGCCGGCGCCGTTGTAGTCGGTTGTGCCGACCGAAAGCGTAAGCAAAACGATAACCGCTCCGCCGAGAGCCGAAATAATATACGGATTTTTAATGTATTTTTTAAACCCCTTTTCCGCCATATGCAAAGATATGCAGAATATGATTGATATTGCTGCGGCGGCAAGGGAAAAAAGCACAACTCTTGCCATTTCTGCGGCGCTTGGGCCGGGGATTCCGCTTATGTGGTAAAAGAGCGGAGCGTTGCCCATAAGCCTTGTTATTTCAAACGCTACCGCAGATGAAAGCATACACGGCAGAAAACGGAAGTACCTGATGTGCCCGACGGATACAACCTCCATCGAAAACACCGCCGCCGTTACCGGAGTTGTGAAAATGGCGGAAAACGCACCGCTCATTCCGCACATTATTATCGTGCCCATGCTTTCTTTTCTGAGTTTTAAAAGCCTTCCGGCAGCAGAACCTATTCCGCCGCCTATTTGCAGCGCTGCGCCCTCTCTTCCGGCGGAGCCGCCGAAAAGATGCGTTAAAAACGCCCCTATAAATATAAAGGGAACGAGCAGATTTGACGCCGCCTGTTTTGACCTTATGCAGTCGATTACGGTGTTTGTCGAAAGGTTTTGCTTTGAAAGGCGGTACATCGCGATAATGACAATTCCGGCAAGCGGCAGAAAGAATATCAGACGGGGGTTTCCCTCTCTTGTTTGCGTTGCGAAGGCAATCGCCTTATGAAAAAGCGCACCTACAACGCCCGATACCGCACCGACCGCTGCCGCAATCAGCACCCATTTTACGAACGATTTTCCGTAAGTTTTAAGTATTTTTTTAATTCTGTTCAAGTTGATTTCACCTGTGTTATTTGATTTCAAGAATCTCTGCGGTTTCGCCGATAATGCGGAACGAAACGGTTTTATCCGCAAACGAAAGCCTGTATGTTTTTCCGTCTTCGTGGTACTGCGGACGGATTTCAAGCGATAAAAGTTCAAAAAGCGCTTTGCGCCTTTCCGGCGAAAAAACATCGGTACAGCCGTTTTCGTCTGTCACCATGAGCCTCGGTGTTTCGCCCGACGCAAAGCCCGAGAAAGCATCAGGGTGGCTGTCAAACTCCGCAAGATACGGCTTTATGTCGTAAACCGGTGTTCCGCTTTTCATGTCCGCCCCGGAAACCGTCAGTTCGCAGCCGCCGTTTTCGGTAAATTCCACTTTTTCGAGCCTGACAGATGAAAGCCCGAGACCGTTCGGCCGAAACGGCGAACGGGTAGCAAAAACGCCCATTCTTGTGTTTCCGCCGAGCCTCGGAGGTCTTACCGTCGGCGACCATTTTCCGCCCGTTTCGGAGAAACCCCATATCACCCATATGTGTGAAAATTCTTCAAGCCCGCGGAAAGCTTCGTGATCTGCAAATTCCCGTTCAAACACGATTTTCGATTTGAAACTTGCGGCAAGTCCGCTCTGCTTCGGCACCCCGAATTTCTCGGGAAGGTCATTTTTAATTGTTGCAATCGGTTTAATGTTCATAATCAGTCAAGGCAGGAATACAGCACATTTCGGAGCCGCGGCTGATAGTATGTTTCCTGCGGATTGCACATATGGTGCGTGTAGAAGAGCGCAAGGCGTCTGTCCGTATCGCAAAGAACCGTTGCTCCGGCAGCGCCGCCCCAGCCGAATTCTCCTATCGGTGAAAGTGAACCGCCCTTCGCCCTGTCAATCATAGTTCTTACGCCGAGCCCGTATCCGTAGCCCCTAAGCTGCGGCCATGCGAGGTCCTTCATAAGTTCGCCGCTAAGCTGATTCTGTTTCATGAGTTCAACCGCCTCGGAGGACAGTATTCTTGCGCCGTTTGCGCCGAGTCCTCCGTTTGCAAGCGCTGACGCAAGCTTTATGTAATCGTCAGCGGTTGTGATTATTCCTGCTCCGCCGCTGTCGAACTCCGGCCCGAGAATGTGCGAATTTACATTGCCCAGTATTTCGGTATGTCCGCCGATTGCCGAGCGGTCGGTTTGCTGAAGTTTAACTATGTCTGTTTCATTGGTATCATCAACGAAATTATACTGAACCGCAAGGCGGCTTTCGATTTCGGGCGTGAGATGATAGAAACTCTGGGTCATTCCGAGGGGTTCAAAGATATTCTTTTTAACATAGTCTCTGAACTTCATGCCGGTTATTTCTTCAATCACTGCGGAAAGAAGGTCATGGCAGAAACTGTATTGCCAGTGAGTTCCGGGCTGAAACGAAAGCGGACGCTCCGCAAGCAATTTCGCAAAACTGCGGTTGTCCATTTTTCCGCCGGAAATTTTATCGAGCTTTTCCATGAAGCCTTCGCCTTTTTCGTAGGAAAGCCCTGCCGTCATTGTAAGAAGATGGCGGAAGGTTACCGGTCTTTCGGCGTCAACCGTTTTGCCGTTTTCCGACACTTTGACATCACGCCACTCCGGAAGATATTCGTAAATCGGGTCATCAAGCAGAAAAATGCCCTTTTCGTAAAGCTGCATAGCGGTGGTTACCGTAGCTATTTTTGAGCACGAATAAATAAAAAACATACGGTAATCCGTCATTTTTATATTATTCTCAACATCTGAAAAGCCGGAGTTATACCGGAACACTTCCTTATTATCAATAAAAACCCTCGCGGTGTTCCCCGGAATTCTCCAATCCGTAAGCCTGTTCATAAAATCCTTCAGCGGCTGAAAATCCACATAGACCACTCCTTATTCAATAATAATTAAAGTATATCATATAAGAAATAAATTTTCAACATTTATTTAAAATTTTTAAAAATTCGTTTATTGACAAATTGAAAAAAATCTGATATAATTCAAAATATCGTGTAGCAAAAGTGCGTAAGTCCGGATGGATTTGCGCACTTTATTTTTTTATTCGGAGGTATTTTTATGGAAAAGAAAAATGTTTTGGGAAGCGAAAGTGTAGGCAAACTGATGAGAAAATATGCCGTGCCGTGCATAATTTCGCTTCTGGTAGGCGCGCTTTATAACATTGTTGACCAGATTTTTATCGCAAACGCAAGTTATCTCTGTTCATACGGAAATGCGGCGAATACGGTTGTGTTTCCGCTTACGGTTATAGCGCTTGCGATTGCCGTAATGGTAGGTGACGGTTGCTGCGCATTTGTAAGCATAAGCCTCGGCAAAAATGAACCCGAAAGTGCAGGAAAGAGCGTCGGAAATTCAATAACGGCGGTTCTTGCGGCCGCGGCTTTGCTGACTGCGTTTTACCTTGTTTTTTCGGACGGTATTCTCACATTTTTCGGCGCAACCGTAAATGCCGAAACATATGCATTTTCAAAGGAATATTTCTTTTATATCACCCTTGGGATTCCTTTTTATATGTTCGGGCAGGCGGCAAACCCGATTATCCGCGCTGACGGTTCGCCGAATTTTGCAATGATTTCAACGCTTGCCGGAGCGCTCATAAATACGGTGCGCTTGACCCGGTTTTCGGGCAGAAAATATATGCGCAGATACCTATGGCGGTTGTCGGGATTGTTATGAAGTTTTTCCAGATTGTCATTTCGGTGGTTGTCGGTATGGCGGCGGGATGTATTCCGGTTGTCGGGTTCAATATAGGTGCGGGGCAAAACGGCAGAGTGAAAAAGCTGTTTGGGCTTTTGCTTGTTTCCGAATTTTCCGCGGGGCTTATATCGCTCATTGCGGCGGAGGTTTTCCCGGGATTTTTAATCGGAATTTTCGGCGCTTCAAACGAAAGTGCATGCTATTCCGAGTTTGCGCTGCGTTCTTTCAGAATTTATCTTTGTATGCTTCCGCTCGCGTGCATAAACAAAGCGGTATTCATATTTTTGCAGGCAATGGGGAAGGCGGCGGAATCAACTGCGCTTTCGATGGTCAGGGAAATTGTGTTCGGGGTTGGCTTTGCGCTGCTCCTCCCGAGGTTTCTCGGGCTGGACGGGGTGCTCTGGTCCATGCCGGTTTCCGATGTTCTGACATTTGTTATAGCCGTATTTTTGATAATATCTACCGTAAAAGTACTCTCCGGAAACCAAAGATTGCAAAAAAATTAACAAAATATAATTTTGCTATTGCATTTTTTGAAATTTGGTGTATAATTATATTAGGCGAAAGTTGAATTTTATTGAAACACACTTTCGCGGCAGACGCTAATCTATAAGAAAAGTGAGGTACATTATTATGGCAAAAATCGATTTAACCAAGTACGGAATCACAGGTACAACCGAAATCGTTCATAACCCTTCTTATGAGCTTTTGTTCAATGAGGAAACACAGCCCGGGCTTGAAGGCTATGAAAAGGGTCAGGTAAGCGAACTGGGTGCTGTTAATGTTATGACGGGTATCTATACCGGCCGTTCGCCTAAGGATAAATTCATCGTTATGGATGAAAATTCAAAGGACACCGTTTGGTGGACTTCCGACGAATATAAAAACGACAATCACCCGGCTTCGCAGGAAGCATGGGACGCCGTAAAGGAACTTGCAAAGAAAGAACTTTCCAACAAAAAGCTTTATGTTGTTGACGCATTCTGCGGCGCCAACGAAGATACGCGCATGGCAATCAGATTTATCGTTGAGGTTGCATGGCAGGCTCATTTTGTTACAAATATGTTCATTCAGCCTACCGCCGAAGAACTCGAAAACTTCGAGCCCGATTTTGTTGTTTACAACGCTTCAAAGGCTAAGGTTGAAAACTACAAGGAACTCGGTCTTAATTCCGAAACTGCCGTAATGTTCAATATCACAAGCCGCGAACAGGTAATTGTGAACACATGGTACGGCGGCGAAATGAAAAAGGGTATGTTCTCAATGATGAACTACTACCTGCCGCTTAAGGGCATTGCTTCCATGCACTGCTCCGCAAATACCGATATGGAAGGCAAAAACACTGCTATATTCTTCGGTCTTTCCGGTACCGGCAAAACCACTCTTTCAACGGACCCCAAGCGCCTTCTTATCGGCGATGATGAGCACGGCTGGGATGATAACGGCGTGTTCAACTTTGAGGGCGGCTGCTACGCAAAGGTTATTAATCTTGACAAAGAGTCCGAGCCTGACATTTACAACGCAATAAAGAGAAATGCTCTCCTTGAAAATGTTACGCTTGACAAGGACGGAAAAATCGATTTCGACGATAAGAGCGTTACGGAAAACACCCGTGTTTCTTATCCGATTAACCATATAAATAATATCGTTCGCCCGGTTTCCGCTGCGCCCGATGCTAAGAATGTAATATTCCTTTCGGCTGACGCATTCGGTGTTTTGCCTCCGGTTTCCATTCTTACACCCGAGCAGACGCAGTATTACTTCCTTTCCGGCTTCACCGCAAAGCTTGCCGGAACAGAAAGAGGAATCACCGAGCCTACTCCAACATTCTCCGCTTGCTTCGGTCAGGCGTTCCTGGAACTCCACCCCACGAAGTATGCCGAGGAGCTTGTTAAGAAAATGCAGAAGAGCGGCGCAAAGGCTTACCTTGTTAACACCGGCTGGAACGGAACCGGCAAGAGAATTTCGATTCGTGATACCAGAGGTATCATCGACGCAATCTTAAACGGTGATATCAACAATGCGCCCACAAAGAAAATTCCTGTGTTCAACTTTGAGGTTCCCACAGAGTTAAACGGCGTTGACAAGAATATTCTTGACCCCCGCGATACTTATGCGGATGTTTCCGAATGGGAAGCAAAGGCAAACGACCTTGCGGACAGATTTATCAAGAACTTCAAAAAGTATGAAGGAAACGAGCACGGCAAAGCGCTTGTTCCCGCAGGTCCTCAGAAATAATAATTCAAATATGTGCCGCCGAGGTTTTGCCTCGGCGGCTTAGACTATCGAAAAAGTCGGTCAACCGCAAGCAAAGAAAATATAATGTATTTTTTTGCATGAAATTCAAGTGGGTTTTTAACCGATAATAAAAGTTTGAATTAATAAAATCGCATTGAAAAAGCATTGAAATCATCGAGATTTCAATGCTTTTTGCTTGCTTTCACCGAACATGGACTCTACCGTATACACATACGCCGACGAATCCATGTTCGGCAAATTTACCTTCCTTTTTCGAAGTCTGCCAGCGTGCCGATAGGTTTATCGACACGCTGTGCCGCCGAGGTTTTGCCTCGGCGGCTGTTTTTGATTGACAAGACATATTCTTTTTGATATAATATTTACTATAAATATTGAATCGGAGTGAAGCAAGCCGATTTGCGGGGCTTGCACCTATGATATAATACAGGTAAAACAAAAAACGGAGGCGCAAATTGAATCCTATTATTATAATAAAACCCGAAATTGAAAATAAATTTAACAGCTGCATGGAAAACGGGCGCATACTTTTGTTCAGCGCACCGTGCGGATTCGGAAAGACGGCGGCTGCGAGGGAGCTTCTTAGTGGCAGAAATTTTGCGGAAGTTTCGGCGGAGGTATGCGATTTTGATAAGATTTCCGCGGAGAATTGGGATATTCTGCTCATTGATAATCTTCAGCTGCTTCAGGAAACAGAACTGCAGCAGCAGCTTTGCGCCCTGATACGGGATAATCCTGCCAAGCGTTTTGTGCTTTTATCAAGAGGGCTTCCGCCGGGGTGGCTCATGCCGTTCGGGTTTTCGGGGCTTATGGTTACGGTCTGCACCGATGAGATGTTTTTTGACCGCAACTGCACCGCAAAGCTTCTTGAAGCTTACGGGGTACGGTTCTCCGAAACGGAACTAACCGAAATATTCCGTGAAACTATGGGGTATCCTCTTGCGCTTTCCGTGATTGCGCGGAAAATGAGCGGCGGAAGGCCTTATGATGCGGTTCTTTCCGATGAGGTGATCCGTGAGATTTATATTTATTACGAAGAGATGATTTTCAGGCGGTTTGAATTGCCGATGCGCCGCTTTCTGCTTGAGCTTGCGCCGTTTGAAAGCTTCGGAACGGAACTTGCGAAAATGGTCAGCGGCGACGCTTTTGCCGGTGATATGCTTTCAAATATACAGAAAAACTCAAATATGCTTATTCCCGAGGGGATTGATACATTCAGTTTCTGGCCGATTTTCAGGCAGTTTCTGCTTTGGGAGCAGAAGCGGGAGTTTACGGAAGAACAGCAAAGAACCGTATTTTCACGCGGCGGACTTTATTATGAACTTCACGAAAATTACGGAAAGGCTCTTGAATACTATGCAAAAAGCGGTGAACAGGGTAAGGTTTCCGAACTGCTTATAAAAAATGTGACGCTTCACCCCGGCATGGGGCATTATGAGGAAATGGAATCGTATTTTTTATCGCTGTCCGACATGCAGATTGCTTCCAGCCCGGCGCTCATGCAGGGAATGAGCATGCTGTGTGCGCTGCGCATGGATTATGAAGCATCGGAAAAGTGGTACCGTGAGCTTGAAGATTTTGCGGCGGTCAGGAAGTCATCGGACACTGCGGCGAAAGAGGCGAAAAGCCGCCTTGTTTATCTTGATATTTCGCTTCCGCAGAGGAAGGCGAGGGGGCTTATCAAAACTATAATTTCGGCGTTTAAGTTAATGACCGCAAAAGAAATCAAGCTTCCTCCGTTTTCCGTAACAAGCACTCTGCCGAGCATAATGAACGGCGGCAAGGACTTTTCGGACTGGAGCAGAAAAGATGATTTTCTGTATGCAACCATAAAAACTCCTGTGGAGATGATTCTCGGAAAGGACGGAACAGGGCTGCCGGATTGTGCGGTTTCCGAAAGCAAGTTTGAAAAAGGCGAGGATGTTTCCGGCAGAATGCTTTCTCTTGTTTCAAAGCTTAGCGAGGTTCAGACGAGGGGAACGCCGGATATAGAATTTGCGATTGTGGGACTGCTTGCAAGGAGCCAGATTGACTCCGGGCGTGCCGATGACGCAAAACGAACCGTTCTTACAATCCGTGAGAGGTTCGACAGTATGGGGCTTAAGCGGTTTTTGCCGAATATCGATGCGTTCCTGTGCCGTATTGCGCTGAGGCTCGGGGATGATTTCTGTTCCGATAGCTGGTATAAAAACAAAGCTCCGAGAAATTCGGTAAAGGTGAATACGATGAAACGCTATCAGTACATAACACAGGCGATGGTTGAACTCGCAATGGGCGACTGCGATGCGGTTCTCTTAACGCTTGCCCCGCTTGAGCCGTACTGCCGTGCCTGCGGACGGAATATTGACCTTATTCATATAAAGGTGCTGACTGCCGCCGCAAAATACAGAATCGACGGCGCTGACTGGAAAAATGATTTTAACGAGGCGCTTGACATAGCTTCGCATTACGGTTTTGTGCGCACGGTAGGGGAGTACGGTGCGGCGGTTCTGCCGATGATTGAGGAGTCGGGTTGGGACAATGACGGGGATTTTAAGGAAAATGTGCTGAAAAATGCAAGGGGACAGGCTGTTTTTTATCCCGATTATCTTGAACCGGCGAATGTTTTGACCGAAAAACTGACCGATGCCGAAATGCAGGTTCTGCGCCTTTTGTGTGCCGACAGCAGCAATGCCGAAATCGGGAAAATTCTCGGAATTAAGCTTGCAACGGTTAAAAGCCATGTCAGCCATATTTTGCAGAAACTCGGCGTAAGCCGCAGAAATGAGGCAAAAACCGCTGCGCAGAAGCTTAAAATTATTTGACAGATAAAGGGAACCCCTTTATCTGTCAAATCCGGTTGCTCTTAATAATTCTTTGTGATTTTCAAGAGCTGCAAGATACAAGCTTTCTATCCCGGAAAAGGGGTATGAAAGGTTGTATTTTTTTGCAATTTCCTTTGCTTTTGCAATATCTTCTTCGTTGTCAAAATCCGTACCGCTCAGTGTACATTCAACGAAAAATCGGTCTAAGAGCGTTCCGCCTATCATTTTTTCGGTGTCCATTCTTCCTGTTCCTCCTTTGGGTTCTTAAGCTGTTTTTTTACCTCTGCAAGCATTTCTTTGCACCAGTCGAAATATTCGTCCGAAATAATGTGCTGAATACTACTGTCAAACTGCCTGAGTACCAATGTGTACCTCAGTTCTTTTTCAAACCTTTTAATCATATACGATACAGTCTGTTCACGCTCGCTCATGGTTTTCATATGCAATTCCTCCAAAATAAAAAGTGCGCCAATCCGAAGACCGACGCACAAAAAACGCAGTACTCCGAATTGTCGCCAAACAAAATCAGACATATCACTTCTAAGAATGTATATGCTAATAGAGTATCTGCATTTTTATACTGTGTATAAAAATGCCAATACATTCTTAAAAGCAAAAATATTCTGATTTCATTTGGCTATTTCATTATATCACAATAAACTTAATTTGTAAATAGCGATATAAAGATTTAAAAATAAAAAGTGCGCCAACCGGGGTCAGCGCACAAAAAACGCATAACTCCGATTGTCGCCAAACAAAAAATAAACATTATTGTCCAAGACATATATGCTTAACAGAGTATCTGCGTTTTTTACAGATAACTAAAACATATATATTTTGAACAATATATAATTATAATAATATTTATTTTTCGTTTGGCTATTCCATTATATCACAATAAACTTAATTTGTAAATAGGTGATATAATATTTAAAAATAAAAAGTGCGCCAATCCGAAGATAAGCGCACAAAAACATAGGCAAGATGAACAGTTAATGCCTTATATATTATTATTTGATTTCAAACACCCGATTTTCTTTCCTTGCTGCGGCTTCGGGGTATTCGCCGTCCGTATAGCCCAAAATACAGTGACCGATTCCTTCATATTCTCCTTCAACTCCAAGTGATTTCAGAAGATTTTTGCCCCAATCGCTTTCAAATTCTTCTTTTGCACGGTGAATCCAGCAGCTGCCCAATCCCAGCTCGTGTGCCGCAAGCATAAGATTGCCCATAACAAGGCTGCCGTCATAAATATATGTCGGCCAGTCCTTTTTCCCGAGAACTATGAGCACGGCAGGTGCTCCGTAAAACGGGTCAAATCCTTTTTCCCAGCCGCCGATTTCACGGTTCATTTCGGATAATTTGTCACGCATTTCTTTATTTGTAACCTTAATTATTATTGTGTTTTGCGTGCCCATTCCGCTTGCGGCAAAAAGCCCGGCTTCAACGATTTTGTCAATCGTTTCTTCCGGAATCTCATCCGGCTTAAACTTTCTTACGCTTCTTCTTGATTTGATTTTTGCAAGTAATTCACTCATTTTAATCGTTCCTTTCTTTTTTGGTATGCTGCCTTATATTATAAAACGATGCAATCATTGCAAAAGCACATACAATCGGTGCGCTGTATTTTGCATCAACATGTTTTAGAGTAAATGGAAGAATAAACAGCATAAAACCGCAGAACTTATCGGCTGTGGTGTGAACCGCCTCCGGCTTTTTATATATGACGGTTTTCAAAATTATATCGATAATTCTAATTGCTGCAATCAGAACTGTCCATATGTAAATCCATATCGGTATATCAAGTATCGGAAGCAGCCTGATAAAACACACAATAACAAACAGAAAATCGGCAGCAGAGTCAAATTTTGAGCCAAATTTGCACGCCGTGTTTGTTTTCCTTGCAACTCGGCCGTCAATCATGTCGGTTACCCCGGCAATTAAGTACAAAAAATAGAATATCGTTGAAAGCGGTTGGCAAAACAGCAGCAAAAAACTCAGAAATACTCTGAAACCCGTTATTATGTTCGCAGTATATCTGTACTTCATCGCTTTTGCCATTGTTCTTTTGTCAGATATGAAAAGTGCACCGTCCGCACATCGCCCATTAAGGGGCAGGGTTGGTCTTTTTCGGTGTGATGGTAGGCAAACCCGCATTTTTCCATGCAGCGCTTTGATTTTTCGTTTCCGTCATAATAACCGCACCAAAGAGCGGCCGCACCCAAGTCCTCAAATGCGTGCCGCTGAATTTCATGCACGGCCTCCGGAATATAGCCATTTCCCCAAAACGGAACGCCTATCCAGTAGCCGACCTCATATTCGCTTTCGGCCGGCTTTGTGTGTGACAGCGACGGCGGAATAAGCCCGACGCTCCCGATGGCTCTGTTGTCCGATTTAAGGCAAACGGCGTATGTTTCGTCTGCGGACAGCACATTTTTTATAATTTCAAGGCTATTTTTCACGCTCTCGTGTACCGGCCAGCCGGCAATAGGACCTACAGACGGGTCTTTTGCGTATTCATATAAGCTTTCGGCGTCTGCCTCCTCCCACGGGCGCAGTATCAGCCTTTCGGTTGTAAATGTCATTTATTTGCCTCCGTTTAAAAGTGTCTTGATATGAATCATTCATGACCTGTTCTGTGTTGCATCTTTGAAACCGAGTTTATTGATATGCATACACAGCATATGACGATGAAGTTACAATAAATTTCGATATTTTGGAACTTAATTGTCGTTGTATCCGTTGTTTATAGTGTCAAGGCATTTCTTCCAATATTGTTCTCTTTCAATGATTTTTACAGGATCATACGATAAACCAAAATACTCAAGCAATGTATATGTAAAATACTTTTCAAAATACTCGGAACCCTTTTGTTCATGCAAAGCAATCAATTTCTTGTTTCCGCCGTGTTTTGAATCAAGGTAGTTACCCCATCTTTGAGCAACGCCTTCTTCGCCTGTGGCAGAGCCTATATATAGTTTTCCGGTGTGAGTGTCAGTCAGACAGTAAACCCCCGTTATTTTCTTTAAGGCTTCATAATATGTAGGCAGTATTCTTCCGTTGAAAATATCAGCCAAACGATGATAAGGAAGATGTACCCTATCATAGCCTTCAAAGTTTTCGCCACTGTATAGGCACGACAATATTTCTTTTACACTTGCCTGTTCAAGATACTTATTGAGGTTGAATACATACCTTGCAAAAGTGTGACCTTTTCTGCATTTAATAATCAGTCTACCGAACAACGGCACAAATCTCTCCAGCACATTTACTGTTGCACACTTATCAGCAGGAACATCCGCAATCTCTGCTGCGGAAATCAACAACCATTCATCGTCAGTCATTCTTGCAAAGCTGAACACCCACTGTCCGGGATAGAAATTACGCTGTTTTCCATACCAACCCCAATAGGAGCAGTCCGCACAAGTGCCGGACATTTTTTCAGACTCGCTGTGTTTAAGCCATTTGTCGAGAAACGATTGATTATCACCGCCGGGGTGCATGTTAAATTCAATTTTACAGTTTTCAATTTCTTCCTTCGTAAGATTTAAAATGTCATTTAATAATAAATTCATTACAATACCTCGCTTCGCAATCTTTTTACATGTTATTTATCTTTCCTTGACATCAATACTACCGTTTCCACATGGCACGAACTCTTGATATTGATGTCTAATGGCCATTTTGAGGCATTTGGGATATGTTTTCGCTCTTTTAGCGTATGCGGAAACTTGTCCACACACTATTCTTATATCAAAAAATCGCTGAAACCCGCATAAAATAGGGCTTTTTTATTTTTCAACTTTGACATCTAATCCACTGTCTCACATATTCCGAGTGGCTCGATACTTCCTGATTGATGTTAGAAAGCCTGCCCGTTCCCGGAAACATATCCTATCAAAGCGGAAACAAGTCCACGCTTACCAAAAATCTGAATTCACAGCGTAAATCTGTCTATTTTGGGGCAGCAAAACCGAGGTCTTAACTGTTGAAGTATTCGGGAAACAGTCGATATACACACTTTGCTACTATATAATGCCAGCGATTTTCCGTAACAGTAGTTTACCACTGTTTCCTCAGTTGAGACGGTAAAGACCGACCTGTTTTCTCACGAGAAACTGCGCTGACCGCTGATGGGACAATACACTCCACAAGGTTGAGTTGCCGGATTTCGCTGTCTCAACCTGAAATTATCTGTATCCTGTTATCTAATGCAGTTATTCGATTTTTTCGAATAACTTATTCTTTCAAGACAATATTTTGAACTATCCGAAATTTTACCAATCTTCTCCGTATTCTTCATATTCATCCATAGCGTCGTCAGCACCTCTTGCATAATCGTCATCTTCATCGTACCTGTCCCAATCAGGTTCGCCGTCACTGTAGATATCATCATACCCATCATCGCAACCGTCTGAGGAGTAGCCGGGAGATGACGATTTCTTTGAGGAAGATCTATTGCTATATGTTTTTGAGGAAGAGCTGCTATCTTTAGAACTTGATGAACTTGAGCTGCTTGAAGCAGACGAATTTGAGTAAGTTGAATTACTACTGCCGGCGGCTTTTTGTTTTTCTTTGCTTTTTTCATATACAGAATTATAATCGGGATTGCCGTAATAGCGATAACTCATATCGTGAAGATAACAATATTTGCTTCCCTCCTTAGCTTCATTTTCACATCCGCTCATAGCACATTTCGACTCGAATAAGCTGATTATCCAACCAATGAAAATTAAGATTAAAACTGTCAGTATAATAGCTGTTCCTGTACCAACAGTATTTGATTTATTGCTCATAAAATCATTCCTTTCTGATAAAAGTTCAAGCATTCTACCCCAGTTCTTTGATTGTGAAATTAAACTTGAAATCAAACTTCTTATACTGGTTACCCGTCTTTTTGGAAGTGTACAGCTTCTGTTCAAATTCTGCAATATGCTCATCCAACTCACTAATCCTATCTCTAATTTCAGAACGATCCAGCTGTCCGCCGGCTGCCTGAAGGACCTCAAGAATTGGTTTGATAAGATACGAAACCTGTTCCTCTGAATTTAATGTATCATAATACATAACTGACGCTCGCCTCCTTACTCTACACCCAAAGCCTTAAACACTGCGTCCTCGGCGCTACTATAGAAAATCAAATTGAAACTTCCAATCAGATCTGCTGGCACAGTACCAAGCTCTGCTGCTGATGTGATAGGTAGGAGGACTCTCTTCGCTCCACTGTCCAAACATACCTGCAGAGAATTTGCCAGTTCATCCACCTTCATCATAGTTCCGCTAATGCTGATTTCACCAAGTACAGCAAGACTGCTGAGTGTTGGCTTTCCAAGTGCAATCGAGCACATCGCAATCAGTGTAGGAAGGGCTAGCTTTTCAGTCATACCGATGCCCTGCAAATCCTGATAGTTGATAATATAATCTTTTGTTGCAGTACTGATAGAGCCACTGATTCGGTTTCCGTTTGCCTTCAGGAAATTGAAAGCTGTGTTTGTGGACTCTTTTGCATCACGGTCACTACCGATACCAGTTCTTTCAAATTTACCGTTACCCGGAAGCATCTGGCTTTCCAAACGGAATACACCAAGCATTCCACTCTTGCCCTGAGAAACCGTATAAACCTGTCCCGGATTGCACATACCCTCTGGGATGAGCTTTCCACCACCCTGCTCAGGAACGGAAACATAATGTTCCTCAAAGGTCTCGTTATCTATGTAAGAGAAGTTAACATCGTAGAATTCCATGCCACCCAGCTTCTTCAGCTGTTCCTTAACACGGCGACGCATCTCCAAAGAAATCTGGAGAACTTCTTCTACATCTTCTTTCGTGAAACTTCCATCCGGATAAAGGAGCTTCAAATATCCGTCTGCCATTCTACGCACAGCGATGGTATCTCTCTGGTTGAGATTCTTACCCAGATGGAAATAATGGTCGATAGCATCACCGTAACCTTATTCCAATTTGGAATATTGGAATAAATATAAATAGACAGTAATAAATTCACATAGAAAAACCGCCGAGAATGATTTTAATCATATTGGCGGTTTTCTCTTGTTTTTCTTAGTTTATGTAATCCTTGAAGCCTTTGCCGGGCTTGAAAGCCGGCGAGTTGCACGCGGCGATTTTGATTTTTTCGCCCGTCTGCGGGTTTTTGCCTTCTCTTGCTTCTCTTTTACGAGATTCAAAAGTTCCGAAGCCGACAAGTTGAACCTTGTCGTTCTTCTTTACGGCATCTTTTACAGCGTCAACAAATGCGTTCAATGCGCCCTCGGCGTCCTTTTTTGAAAGGCTCGCTTTTTCAGCCATTATCGCAACCAACTCTGATTTGTTCATCGTCACACCTCCTCGTCGTATACGGTTATTTTGTATTCTATCACAGATTTTCTTTTTTGGCAATACATACTGATGATTTTTTTAGGTTTGAAAGAAAAATAGCTTTTGCATTTTTAAGAAAAGCAAAAAATTTATAAAAATTTTCATAGTGCAAAATGCCGAAAAAGCAGAGATCAGTGAAGATTTCCGCCGCTTGTCTTGACAAGAAGAATAGATTACTGTATAATTATTATTAGGAATAATTCCTGATAATATATAAAAATAAAATGAAAAGTATGAAGTGATTATGAAAAACAATAAATATGCGAGAACAAGAACCAATAAAAATTTAATGAAGGCATTTCCACGGCATATACTGTTGTTGCTCCGTGCAGGGAATATGTTCTGCTTGACGGACGCTGAATAACAAATTTGAAATAAGACAAAACTTAGGGGAGCGCATAAATAATGCTGAAACACAGAGAAACAAAACAGCGCAGAATAGTTCTGGAAACGGTCAGAAGCCACACAGATCATCCGACTGCCAACACGATATATGCGGAGGTTCATGCGATTGACGGAAAAATCAGTCAGGGTACCGTATACCGCAATTTAAACTGTTTGTCTGAAGACGGTGAAATACTTCATATCAAGGTGCCGGGCGCAGACAGATATGATTTAAGAACAGACCTTCACTATCATATTATCTGTCTTAAGTGCAGAAAGGTAATTGATATTCCATTTGACTATCTTTCCGAGCCGGATGAAAAGGTTGCGAATGTGACCGATTACACGGTATTTCGTCACAGAGCCGTGTTCGAGGGAATCTGCCCGAAATGTAAAAATAAAAACAAAATATGATCCGAAAGCGAGGGAAAGAAAATGCATATTGCCGGACTTCAAAAATTGTCCCTCTTGGACTATCCGGGAAAGGTTGCCTGCACAGTTTTTCTTTTAGGCTGTAATCTTTGCTGCCCATATTGCCATA
The DNA here is from genome assembly GCA_934464705.1 of uncultured Clostridia bacterium. Lineage (GTDB taxonomy): Bacteria > Bacillota > Clostridia > HGM11514 > HGM11514 > CAKSKB01. The sequence goes on along the minus strand of CAKSKB010000023.1, from coordinate 2,196 downwards.
ACGCGAAGTTGATTTCTTCAAATTATGACGGAGATGAAATTTCTCAGATAGAACTTATGGAATTCCTTGATTTACGCAAGAAAAAAATAGACGGAGTCTGCATAAGCGGCGGCGAGCCTACTTTTACCACCGAGCTTCCTGAGCTTATAAAATCCGTCCGAAAAAAAGGATTTTCGGTTAAACTTGATACCAACGGAACAAATCCGGAAATGCTGAAAAACCTGATTGATGAAGGCCTTATCGATTATGCGGCAATGGATATAAAGAACAGCCGTATGCGCTATAACGAAACCTGCGGTTCAGAGGTTTTGCCGCAAATTGAAAAAAGCGTTCGTCTTTTGATGAACGGAAATATTGACTTTGAATTTCGGACAACCGTGTGCAAATCGCTGCACACCTTAAATGATATGAAGGATATCGGAATATGGCTGAAGGGAGCCAAAAGATATTTTATACAGCAATTTGTCGATTCCGGCAATGTTCCCGATAAGAATTTATCGCCTTTTTTGCCGGAGGAAATAAAACAGCTTAAAAACGCAGTCCTTCCATATATACCAAACACCCGCATCCGCGGGGTATAAAGGAGTGATGAAACATGTATAAAGTGAGAAAACGAGACGGAAGATTGACAAGATTTGATCTTGAGCGGATTTCAACCGCCGTCACCAAAGCGTTTGACGCAACGAAAACGCCGCACAACACAGATATTATCAATCTTCTTACGCTTCAGGTAACGTCGGATTTTGCCTCAAAGGTTAAAAACGGCGAAATCAGCGTGGAGGACATTCAGGACAGCGTAGAGGCTGTTTTGCAGCGGTCAGGCTATGCACCCGTAGCAAAAGCATATATTCTGTATCGCAAAAGCCGTGAAAAGCTGCGTAAAATCCGTTCTACCATGCTGGATTATAAAAAACTTGTGGACAGTTATTTAAGGGTATCGGACTGGCGGGTAAAAGAAAACTCAACAGTTACATATTCGGTAGGCGGTTTGATTCTCTCCAACTCGGGAGCGATAACGGCAAACTATTGGCTCAGCGAAATATATGACGAAGAAATTGCAAATGCACACAGAAATGCCGAAATGCATATTCATGATCTTTCCATGCTCACCGGCTACTGTGCCGGTTGGAGCTTAAAACAGCTTATTTCCGAAGGACTCGGTGGCGTTACGGGAAAAATTACGAGCGCACCGGCAAAGCACCTTCCGGCACTTTGCAACCAGATGGTAAACTTCCTGGGCATTATGCAGAATGAGTGGGCCGGTGCACAGGCTTTTTCAAGTTTTGATACCTACCTTGCTCCTTTTGTGCGGACGGATAATCTGAGCTATATTGAGGTAAAGCACTGCATAGAAAGCTTTATTTTCGGAGTGAATACGCCGAGCCGCTGGGGTACGCAGGCTCCGTTTACAAATATAACACTCGACTGGACTGTTCCGCCCGATCTTGCAGTGCAGCCATGCATCGTCGGAGGAAAGCAGATGAATTTTACGTACGGCGACTGTAAAAAAGAGATGGATATGATAAACAAGGCATTTATTGAGGTTATGATTGAGGGTGACGCTGAGGGCAGAGGATTTCAGTATCCCATACCTACCTATTCGATTACACGGGATTTTGACTGGAGTGAAACGGAAAATAACCGCCTGCTCTTTAAAATGACCGCCAAATACGGCACACCCTACTTTTCCAACTACATAAACTCGGATATGGAGCCCTCCGACGTGCGCAGCATGTGCTGCCGTCTGCGCCTTGATTTAAGGGAACTCCGAAAAAAAAGCGGCGGATTTTTCGGCAGCGGCGAATCAACCGGTTCTGTCGGCGTGGTGACGATAAATATGCCGCAGATTGCCTATCTTTCTTCTGACGAAACAGATTTTTTTGTGCGGCTTGACAAGCTGATGGATATTGCAGCGCGCAGCTTAAAAATAAAGCGTACAACGGTTGAAAAACTGATGAACGCAGGGCTTTATCCCTATACCAAGCGCTATCTCGGAAGCTTTGACAGTCACTTCTCAACAATCGGTCTTGTGGGAATGAATGAGGCTGGCTTAAACGCAAAATGGCTGAATATGGATTTGACCCATACCGAAACGCAGGACTTTGCGGTTCGCGTGCTGAAGCATATGCGTGAAAAACTTTCAGATTATCAGGAGCAGTACGGCGATTTGTATAACCTTGAGGCGACACCTGCCGA
>CAKSKB010000022.1 GCA_934464705.1 uncultured Clostridia bacterium | reverse complement strand
TGTAGAACTGCGCATTGTCAAGCCTTGCGGTTCTTAAGGTTGCACCGTTGTTGAAATATTCGCCCCAGTCGTAGGTTGTGTAAAGCCCTTTCTTCGTTACGCCGTCCGCCATATAGCTTGTGGGAATTGAAACAGAAGAATTCTCGGGCCATTCACTGTCATAAGGGCAGATTCTCTGACTTTTGGAAAGCTCCGTCTGAATATGCAGCTGGCAGCTTCCGTTAATGCCCGAAGTTATGTAATAGTTCGAAATCTCATAACTGCATCCGCTGTAGAATCTGTAGGGCTTTTTCATAACAAAATAAGCCTGAGCCTGTTTATTTTGGTTGTAGGTGTACTGAACACCGCCGTTGCCGTCATCCGAAAAAGCACCGCTGCCTTCCGTCCACTGAGCATGGGCAGTCCATTCCTCGGTTGTGGTCTTAATGTCAACCGTGCCTTCGTACACGCCGTCCGCCGCAGATACGGAAATCATGCAGCAAAGAAGCATGGAAAGCACAAGCGCCATTGCCAAAATCTTTTTCTTCATTTTGAATAACTCCTTATAATATTATTTTTTGCCGGATATACCCGACCATAATTCAATTATAAATCCACCTGCTCCGATTATCAATAGTATATATTGACATGCAGCAGAAATTTATTGACATTATCTTTTATGCAAAAATATGTTGAAATCTCGCTGAATATATGGTATAATCCAATTACACGCAGTAAATCTTTCCGCAAAAAACAAATTAATATTGACTTGGAGGTGCATATATTGGAAACAGCAAAATCCGTTATAAAATGGCTTTATTCGCATACCGATTTTTACATGGACGGCAGGGTCTGCAACTATGAAGGCCCGAGCGAATATCTGCCCAACCGCTTTCAGCTTTTTGAAAATATAGACGAAGATGTGCGCATTGAAAACACCAACGGAATATATGAATCAATCCACAAGCACGAAAACTTAGAGATGATTTATCTTATCGACGGCAGCATTGACAAAATATACATAAACGGCAATTATTACAGTATGCACCCGGGCGACATTGCGATAGCGGATTCGGGCGTATATCACGGCATAATCGAGAGAAACCGTGCGACCATGATAACCTGTATTTACGATACGGATTTCATAAAATCCATGGGAATAAACATTGAAAATTACAGCTTCACGCCGATTGTAAACGAAAAAAGCGCCGATTTTATTCCGAAAAAGATGTATTATGAAATGAAGCACACTCCGCTTTATTATTACAGAAATATTCAGCACCTTGCAAAGGAACTTATAATAAAGCTTGTGCGTGATTTTTCGGTTTTGAGGCCCGAACACACCGCCGCGCCGAAAAACACGGGCGCAGAACTTGCAAAGGAAACGGTCAAATACCTTCAAACCGAGTACGCAAAGAATGTAACGCTTAAAAAAATCGCAAATCACATGGGTTACAGCGAGGCGTACATTTCAAGGGTTTTTAAGCAGATAACAGGGCGAACGCTGTGGTTTTATCTTAATTATATAAGATGCGAGCACGCAAAATGGCTGCTCAAGACCACGCATTTTCCGGTTGAAACGGTTGCGGAGAAGTGCGGATTCAGCTCGGAGGGGTACATGACAAAGGTTCTGAAATCGTACACGGACTTCACACCGTCAGAGATAAGGGAGGCGGCAAATGCTGACAGATAACAAAAACATCATGCAGAATCTTGCGGCGGAAATCACGGAATATTCGTTTTTCCACGAGATTGAGCACCGCCACTCGAGGTTTGAGGTAAGATATTTCATAACAGCCGATGCGTCTGCGGTTATAAAAAAAGATGAATGTCAAATCAAAAGCGGTGATTTGTGCGTTATAATGCCGGGTGTTCCGCACAGACTCTGCTCTGACGGTCCGCTGTGCTTCATATCGTTTTTCGGGATAGACCAAAGCTTTTCGGAGGTCAATTCAGACCCATCGGTGCTGTCCTTCAAAAAGGTAATACGCGACAGGCAGCTAAGGTCGATTGCCGACCGTGTTTATGCCGAGCTCACGGAGAAAAATGCGTTTTTCGGCGAACGGCTCAAGGCGCTTAGGGACGAGCTTGCAATCGAACTTCTGCGCTCCTGTGCGCTGCCGTTTTCGGGCACAGACGCAGAAGCCTCTCACCACCAGATAACCGACGCCGTGAACGAATACCTCAATCTTCATTTCAAAGAGAAGGTAAGGCTTGAGGACATTGCCGCATACACGGGCTTTAACAAATCGTATCTTTCGAGGGTGTATAAAAAATCAAGCGGCAGCACGATATGGCAGAGGCTCGGATACCTCCGGTGCGAATACGCCAAGCATTTAATCGAAACTTCCGGCAGGAATCTTGAAGAAATCAGCCAGATGTGCGGTTTTGAAAATGTATCGTATTTCAGAAAACTCTTTAAGGCATATACCGGCTACACCCCTGCGGCATACAGAAAAAGCGGCGCAATGTCAATATAATAAAAAACCAAGTCAAGATTAGGCATTGACAAGCGTTACATTTTTTTGTATAATATATACAAACTAAAAATAAGGAGGATTCTCAAATGAGAAAACTGACAGCAATGCTGCTTGCACTGTGCATGGTATTTTCCTGCATAAGCGTGCTTGCGGCGGAGGAAGTAAGCGCACAATTTATTTATGTTGCACCAAACGGCGATGACGCGGCAAGCGGCACAATCGAAAGCCCTCTTGCGAGCGTAGCGGCGGCGGTTGCAAAGGCGAAAGCCATTGACGGAAATGTTGTAATCAATTTAAGAGAAGGTACATATCTTGTATCCGACACCGTCAAAATCGACGGCAAAGACATAGTTATCAAAAACTATAACGGCGAAAAAGCGGTTCTTTCGGGAGCAAACGCACTCCCCTATTCTTCCTTCAAGGCGGTTGAAGGCGAAGCGAAGGACAGAATTGTAAGCGCAAAAGCAAAGGAAGCCGTTGTGGCAATCGACCTCAAATCCGAGGGAATTACCGAATACGGCTCAAACTATGTTGTTGACCACGGCTACGGCTCAAATCCGTATCCGCCGGCGCTTTATATCAATAATAAGTCCATGACGGTTGCCCGCTACCCCAACGAGGGCGAGGACTATCTCCTCACCGGCAGAGTTATAAGGGAAGGCGTACATTCGTTTGAGCTTTACTACAAAGACCAGAGCTATCCCGACCCCAAGGATGTAACCGAGGATATGTGCTTTAAATTCGAGTGCAAAGACGCAAGAATCAAGAACTGGACAAAAGCTGACGACATCTGGATGTTCGGCTACTGGGTTCACGACTGGGCGGAAGCGAGAGTCGGCGCAAGCGTTAATGCGGAAGAAGGCACGGTTACATCGAAGTACCCGGCAGGCTTCGGCGTTATGGAAAACAGAAGATACTATTTCTATAATCTTCTTGAGGAAATCGATGTTCCCGGCGAATGGTATCTCGACAGAAACACCGGCATGCTCTATGTTTACCCCACATCGGATTTTGACGCTTCGGCATCAATCGAATATATCACCTTCAACAAGCCGTTCTTTGATGTAAGCGGCTCTGAAAATGTAACAATTGAAGGCATAAACATCGAAAAGAGCGTAGGAAACGGCGTAATCGGCGACAGCGTTAAGAACTTCACACTTGAAAACTGCAAAATCAACAATATAAGCGGCGACGGCGTGAACATTACAAAAGCCACCGGCTGCACCGTAAATGCGTGCGAGCTGAGAAACCTCGGCGCAAAGGGCGTGTCCCTTGAAGGCGGCGACAGAATGACCCTCACCCCCGGAAACAACCGGATTGAAAACAACCTTATCACCGAGTTTGCGCAGATTAAAACCACATATAACGCAGGTGCAAGCCTTGGCGGCTGCGGCAACTATATCGGTCATAACGAAATCTCCGAAACTCCACATATGGCGATCGGCTTTTCGGGCAACAACCATGTTGTGGAATACAACGATGTCCACGATGTGTGCAAGGATACGTCGGACTCCGGCGCACTTTATGTGGGCAGAAACTGGTCATCGCAGGGTAACGAGATAAGATATAATTATTTCCACGACCTCACCATGGCAACCGTAAACACCGCATATCAGATGCAGGCGGTATATCTCGACGATACATTCTCCTCCGCAAAAGTTCACGGAAATGTGTTCTACCGCTGCGATTCCGTTGCGCTGTTCGGCGGCGGCAGATACAACACATTCACAAGCAATATAATTCTTGAATGCAGAAAGCCATTCGTTTACGATGCAAGAGGCGAAACATGGACCGTTGCATGGCTTGACGAAAAGGATGATACCTCGCTTGTTAAGGAACTCAAAAAATATCCTTATAATGAAGGCGTGTGGGCAGAGCAGTATCCGTACCTTACAAACATTCTTGAGGACGACCCCAAGAGCCCGAAATATGCGGTTGTAAAGGACAATCTCGAATACCGTTCTGCAGGCGCAGATATAGCGGATTCCGTTAAGAAGTACGGCACAGTTGAGGATTTTGTTCAGATAAAGGACACAAAGGGCTTTGTTGACTATAAGGGCAAGAACTTCACGCTCAAAGAGGACAGCGAAATCTTCACCTCGAACCCCGATTTTGAAAAGGTTGACTATACCAAGGTCGGAAGACTGGCGTATGAGCCTTCAAAAACATATGTTGAAAAGGGCGGCGAAACCGAAAACACTCCGAGCGATGAAATCAAGGTTATCGTAAACGATAAGCCTGTAACATTCGATGTTGCACCTGCAATCATAAATGACAGAACAATGGTTCCGCTGCGTGCAATTTTTGAGGCTCTCGGCGCTGATGTCGACTGGGATGATGCTTCAAAGACAATCACCGCAGTAAAAGGCGAAACAACAATCAAAATGCAAATCGGAAATGATAAGATGACCCGAAACGGCACCGAAAGCACACTCGATTCGGCACCCGTAATCATCGATTCGAGAACGCTCGTTCCGGTTCGCGCAATCGCAGAATCCTTCGGCTCGGACGTATCGTGGGACGGCGAAACCAAGACGGTTATAATTAAATAAGGCAAAATGCAGAGCCGGCAACAAATGCGTTGCCGGCTCATTTTTAATTTATTTGTTTATTTTGCAAATCCTGTTTCGTTCATTCAACAATCTTTTAATTTCTTTAATTTTTGCAGTAATTTTGTCATTGTCACCGATCGTAATAATATCCCTGAGTTCTAAGACCCCCTGCGAAATTTCGATTTCGAGATTTTTTGTACTCTCCGATGATACCGGGTCGCTGTATCGGAATATACCTGTTAAAGCTTCAAGCTCTTTTTTTATATCTGCATTTTCACATAAATCAATTACGCTCGCTATATCCGCATTGAACATTTCAATTGTTTTGGTTTCGGCTTTTGCATTCTTGTCAATATCTTCAATAATATCTCTTGCATTATCGGTCGCTATGAAGCCGATAGCTGCAAGTCCTAAAAATACAACCGAAGGTAAAAGAGCTGCCCAATACGGCACTTTAACAAAAAATCCGATTGTTAAAACAATGAAGCTGAAACAAACCTGAACTGCCATGTAAAGAATACCTATTCTGAAAATCGGATATCCGTACACCTTGCTTACAGTCGGAACATTATTGCAAAACGCTTTTTGCGTCATAGCAAAACTTGCACCGAATGAAAAAATGGAAAACACAAAAACAATCCACGCCGCACCGCTGTTTTTTGGGAATGGCACAATTGCAAAGGCGAGTATGTAAACCGCCGCCGCAATGGCATATACCGCAATTAAAGATTTGTTTTTCTTGCTGCTGTCAAACTTCATCGTTTACTCCTCCTTTTTGTGACCGCATTCGGGGCAGAATTTTGAAGTTATTCCCGTTTTGCCGCAGGAGCAGTCCCATGTCTGTTTTTCAGGCCTTTTGCGTCCGCAATCGGGGCAGAATTTTGATGTTATATTTTTCATTCCGCATTCGCAATCCCAGCTTGATTTTTCTTCCGGTTTGGCACTTCCGCATTCGGGGCAGAATTTTGAGGTTATTCCTGTTTTGCCGCAAGTGCAGGTCCAACCTTCGGCGGATTTATCCGGAATAACACTGCCGCCGATTTCATTCCCGGCTTGCATAATGGGGTTTATCGCATCTTTTGTCATATTGATAACACCGCCCATAGCACCGAGGGTTACACCAAGCCCCGCAATATCTCCGAGAGGTGCCCCTCCGCCGGAGCCGTTGCCGGTTATGCCGTTTTGCATTGCCTCCATACCGACCATACGGCTTGTTTCCTGTGCATATGTATACCCCTTCATTTTCATTTCCGACGCTTCCGCTTCGGCTTGTGCTTTGTATGCCTCAGCTTCTGCATGCACTTTAAACTTAAGAGCCTCCGCCTCACCTTGTGCACCAACCATTTTAAGCTGTGCCTCTGTTTGCGCCTCTAAAATTTTTCTGCCTTGAGCAGCTTCCGCCTCGGCTTTTCTGATTTCTTCTTCCCGGATTTTTAATGTTCTGTCCGCAAACTGCTGCTTTAAACGCTTTAAATTCGGGTCATCGTCGGGCGTCAGAATACCGGTTACGAAAAATTCGGGCATGTACAAACCGTATTCATCGAGAGTTTCGTTTATTATAACCCTCAAATTGTCTGAAATCGTGTCAATGTATTCATCAATTTCGAGAATATTAATGTTGTTATCTTTAATAGTTTTTGCAAGGTTTGCCTTAACCTTGTTCATGATAAGCGCCTTGAATTTGCCGACAACGGCGGTTATTGTGTAACCCTCGCCGATAATATCATTTTGTGTGAATTCAGATGCCGTTCCGACCAGTTTTATCAGGAGCTTTCTGGAATCATTTACCCGCAGACTGAAGTTTCCGCATGCACCGATTTCAATGTGCAGACCCGATGCGGGGTCAAACAGCCTGACTTTGCTGTCTGTTCCCCATTTAATACCCATTTGTGTGGTGAGGTTATAGTTCAAATTTCCTTATGATTTCATTAGTAATAGTGTTCATATCAAGTTTCCTTTCAAGTTTTTATTATATTATACCCGAAATTTTAACTTGAATGAATTATTCGGATATATAACAAGGACATATCGCTAAATTCCAGCGATATGTCCTTAGCAATTACGGAATATATATTATTCCTCCTGCATTATTAACTACAATATAACCATCTTTACTTTTAGCATTAGCATCTTTTATAGCGTCACATAATTTTTCATATTGTCCGATTCTTGTATCCGTTCCATCATCAGGAGATTTTTCTAAGTGATATTTAATTCCATTTATTTGATTATATTCACAAAACCCCGTCACCGATTTTTGCAAATTCTCCCAAAACACATCTTTGTCTTCTGAACTGAATGTAGTTCCCCAAAACTCTTTCATTGCAGATCTAGATGTAACAAAATAAGTGCTCTCAAGAAAATCTGTTTCAATTCCACCTAATTCAAAGTTTAAATTTTGTACCCAGACAACATAGATTTTGTATGGTATAAAAGCATTGTCTCCCTGAACAAATGGCATATAAGCAAAATCCTTATTCGGAAAAATCTCTTCAAATGGTACATATATACCTATTATTTTTGCATTATTTTTCCCATTAACCAAAATGCCATAGTTAGTATTTGTTATGCTATATACATTCTGATCCTCATCAAGTGATAAATCTTTAATAAACTTTGTTTTTATTCCCATTTTATAAACATCTTGAAGTGTAAGATGATTATCCATCCAACCTATCAAATCTTTCGAGGATATGCTTTTAATTTGCGGAGCATCACTTCTATCAGTTAAATCAAACTCCTGTTCAAGATCACCAATTGAAAGTAAGTCTTTTTCATCCGTAATTACCGTTAATTTTAATCCTAAATTTAAAAGCTCTATTTTTCCATTTCCTCGATTATTTAAACTATCTTTATATTCAAAACTTATTAGATTTTCTTGAACTTTTGCCTCTGTTTGCACTGTAATATATTCACCGTTATATTGTTTTGTAATCTCAATTTTTGAATTTGAATTCTTATCAATATTAAGATATAGAGTAATCTCACCATTTTCCTTGTTAAAATAACCGTTATATTTATCGTATATTGCATTTTTTCGATTTGATACATCCTTGTAGTCCGAAATATCCGAATAAATTTCCAATGCCTCTATATAGCTTCCATTCGCCTCCAAATTTTGAGCGTATTGATATTTTTTGCTGTCTAACACATAATGAGTTCCAAAAACAATATATATGCAAAAAGATATAATAGCTATCCCCAAGAATCCAAAAGAATAACCAACCATTCTTTTCCTTTTCATTTTTTTCTTGTCCGCATCCGTAAGAACATCAATATTTTGTGTTTTTCCCAGCTTTTTCGATACATTATTTATAATGCCGGCAATACTGCCAATCGTATCATAATTCACCGCTTGTAAATTTGCGATTTCACTCGGTAATTTATAAGCGTCCATTAGAGAATAAACAGGTATAACGATTTTATTATCCCAAAATTTTCGATATGTATCTATTAGTTTTTCAAAATTTTCCTCGGAACTTCCGACCACAATGATAACTTTAGCGCTATTGACTGCAATTTCTATAGCATTATTATAATCATCACCTACTAATTCAGCAGCAGAAGTCCTTCCGTAAAATGTGTTTATTCCCTCTGCCTGCAATTTGTTGAATATGTCTTGGGATATAACACTATCTTTTGTTCTTCTTCCCAAATCATCATTTTCAATATAAGCAATAAAAACATCATCATTCCCAAATAACGATAAAAGTTGATACGAATTACCGCAATTTTCGCAAATATATAACCCATTATCGTATTTCAGATTTCCGTTACAAACGCTACATTTCATTTTAATTCAGCCTCTCAATCCACTCATCATATACAACTACTTTTGCATTTTTCTTATTATTCTCAATTTCCCCATCATAATAATACGAAGAATACACGCTGCCGTTTCGGGTTATATAGAATTCATCGTTGATGCAAACGATATCCTCAAATATATACTTGTTTGTATCAATGTTCACGATCTTTCCATCATTATTCAGATAATGGATTTTATATCCGCCATATGTGTCATATGCCAACATCACATCAACTGCATTGTCAATTTCTTTTTCCGAAAAAACACCATTAACATAAGAAACTATCTTATTATCTTTCGTAATTGCAACAATGTTTAACGCTTCTGCAAATGTACGATCCAATAAAATATCAACCGAAAAATCAAACCTCAAAACATTTTTGAATTGAGCCAAAATCGAGTCATATTCACCTTTTATATAATTTTGCATCGCATCATCTATGGCACCATATAAATTACCGTTATTTGATAATCCTATTACCATTGCTCCGCCCTGTTGAACATCGTTATATGTTTTAAAAGCTACAATATTATCCCATTTTGCCATATTATCTGCCCACTTAACATTACCGTAACACACTTGTCCTTTTGAATTTAAGGCTACACTTGTTTTTCCATCCAAAACGGGGGATATTTGAATAATATCATCCCATTCACCATCATTTATTCCTGTATTTTGTGAAGCATTATCAACATAACCATCATCATGCAAAGCATACAACTTATCATTATCACCGATAGATATTATTTTGCCATGTTCATCCAGCCCCAATTCATCTTGTGCTGCTCCATAATCATTCTCTATTGTACCATTCGGTGTTATTGAATATAGCTCCGAATCGGCTCCTAAATAGTTATATGTACTAACCGTTGCCAAGCTCTTTCGCCAGCTTTTTTCGCATTTATCTTTCATCACCTTTGCATTTCTGTAGCTGCCGAGTTCGTCAAATGCCCAAGTTGCCTCGGGGTAATTTTTATCGTAATAAAACTGCATTGCGGCATTGTAATCCGGCAGCTTCATAAACCACGGGATCATACAGATTACAGCAATGACAAGACACGCCGCAGCACCAATCCCGATTTTTTTGAAAAGCTTTTTTCGTTTTTCTCTGCGTTCTTTTTCCATAATCGGGAGCGGTATCAGCTTTTTAATGCCTCTGATCAGATCCTGCTCAAATCCGTCCGTTTTCATATCGTAGGACGGCAGATGTGCAAATCCACCCGGCAAATCCGATTTATCCATATCAAAATAAAGTGGCAGGATTGTTTTCGTGCTATCCTTCTGCATAAATGCAAGAAAACGTGACCATTCATTTCTTACCCAGACGGATTCAATGTTTTCTTTTGACGAACAGACGGTAATCATCACTTTACTTGATGCTAGAGCAGCATAAATATACGGCTCATATTCCGTGCCGATTTTATCTTCAAGGGTAATTCTTGAAAAGAATACTTTGTAGCCTTCGGCAGTCAGTTTTTCATACAAATCCTGCGCGGAGATGCTTTCCTTTGTCCGTCCGCCGTTTGAGCCTGTTTCTTTGTAGGAGATAAAAATATCGAACGGCTTCTCCTTTTTTGAAATTGCAACAATTCCGTGCTGAATATCGTCTATCGTTTTGGCGTCTGTCTTAAACAGCTCTGCCTTTTCCTCATTTGCGTACTTTATCGCATTTTTGTAGTTTTCATCATCAAAAATGGATGAATAATATGTACGGTTGCAGGTCGGAACATACTTTCCCGTTTTCTGATCCTTGACATAGGAAATACCGTATTTGCAAAGTACAAGGCTCCAGTATGCGTCTGCATCTTCCTTGTCGGAAAACAGAATTTGATTATATATATTTTCCGCTTTATCAAATTCGTTGTGCATTAGATAGCTGTTTGCCCTGTCATACATCAGCTTTGTATTTTCATTGAGAAATCTCGGCAAAGTCTGTTTTACACCGCAGTATTCGCACTCGACAATGTTTTGTCCTCTTTCAATGTTTAACTCTCCGCCGCATATTTTACACTTGAATATCATATTAACCTATTCCTCCGTTAGCGTGCCGTTTCTTATAACATTCAAAACTGTTTTTGTCCGGATTATCTTTACATACACAAAGGAAATTCTCTATTTGACAAATCGGAGCATCTGCAAGATAATCAAATTCCTCTAAATCTCCACGCAACAAACTCTTTGCCCTAATTTTTGCTTTTTTAAGTTTTTCCGCACCCTTCCTGGTTCCGGCGTGCAAATAAACCTTATCAGGGCACTTTCCTAAACTTTTTCCTATTCTAAATGCAATATCGTATTCCGTCAGCTCTCCAATGTTTTTGATATGTTCAAAGGCTTTATTTTCACTACCAAACGTAAGGAGTTTCAATATTTCATCAAAGTCATTTGCATTTAAAATATCACTTTTTAATAATCTGACATTTTTCTCATATTTTTCATACGAATCATTCGGTATACGATACTGATGCGGATCTTTTTTATGTTCCTCTCTCGGATAAAACGCACACTCAACTATTTTATCAAAATCAATATTCTCATCCTTACACTTTCCGAACTTGCATAAATCTTTGCTGACATCATCATTGATATCGAAACAATCCGAACCGCAACCACACTTATTAAATTTTTCACATTCTTTTTTCATCATAATTTCCGCTCTCCTATTTCAAACTTATCCAAACGCACGGACGCACTCCTATCGCTCTGACGACGCTTTCTCCGTTTTCGTTCACTTCACCGGCTTCATTTACAAACATCATTCCGGCAGGAGTTTTTGTCCTGAGCCACCAATCAGAATCTGTGTTAAACGATAAATTCTTTGAATACTCCTCATATTCTTCTTTGTTTAATATAAATATTTCATCATCAGAATTTTCAGTCTGTTTCAATATTCTTTCTTTTTGTCCTTCGGAAAACTCTTTTACAAAACCGGAGTTAAGCCAATCTCTTATCGTTGAATTTTCATAAGTTATATTTTTGACTTCATCGTTAAAAGCTATGTTTTCAACCGAATCTTTTGTAATAAGAAGCATTCTGTCCTGCTCTGTTTTGAGAATTGTCCAAAGAACCGTATTTCCCTTATATGTACCGAAATATATCTCTCCGCCATTGGCAAACTTATTATGTATCTGTTCAATTCTGTCCTTTGAATTTTTAAAATCTCCCAATTGCGAATATAGTTTCAACGCTTCAACATAATTTTGTTCTTTATAATAACTCTCAGCAATCTCATATTTTTCATCTGTTATTTTTTCATTTATTTCGGCAACCTTATAGGTGCTGTCTTTATAGCTGCCCAATTCAGAAAAGGCAACCACAGCCTCCTCATATCGCTGTTGTGCATACAGTGCCATAGCTTCGTTATATTTACTGTTCGGTATAAAAACAAAGCATACTGTTAAAACAATTAAAATCGCTATGCTGACAACACCAAAAGCAGCGGATATAATGCCCGCTCCGGAATTATCTGTTTCTCTTTGCGGTTCCGGCACTTTTTTCAAAGTCTTGCACCTTTCGTTTCTTTCCTTTAAAAGCTGCTGCATATCACCGCAGATTGCAATAACCATACTTGCATTGTCGGTATTGTCTTTTAACACATTAAACTTTTCGGAGATTTTATGTTCTATACCGGAAAGCATTGAATGACTCATCGGATCGCTGAACCGAACAGTTTCTGCTAATTTGGATATTGCATTTGCCGCATCCGATTCTTTTGCATTAAGTAATTCAAGGTCTGCACGAAGATTTCTTATATAGGATACTTTTTTGTCAATTTCTTTTTCAACCTGTCTTATTTCACGCCCGGCAGCAAAAGTCAATATCAGCAAGATACTCGCAAACGCCGCTAAAACAACATCTCCTATAATCCCGTATGTATAAGGGAATTGCACGTCTGTCATCTGTTTTACCGACAATACTGTTTGGATAACGAAATATATCCAGCCTAAAGATAATGCAGGTAATCCGTGAAACTTATCGTTTATATTTGATTTATTTAACAAAACCAGCGTTACAGATAACAAAAATATAACCGAAAAGATTTCAAAGCTGTAGCCCATCCAAAACATTATGCCATGTTCAAGCGGCAGCATAAACATTGTCACATTGAACACGATGATCAATATAAGTGCAATTACAATACTCCAAGCCTTATTTTTTGTAAATCCCATAATGCTCCCTCCAATTATAAGTTTTCCATCATCTTGATTTTCTGCTGATTAAACTCTTCCACGGTTATTACACCCATATCACGCATCATAATAAGTTTTTCAAGTTTTTTCTTAAATTCCGCCATATCGTCAGATGCGATTTCGGACGAGGTTTGTTTGAGTGATTTTTCCGTCATATCCCCAACGGTTCCGGCAACACCGCCCATCAAGCCTAAACCCAATCCAAGACTTGAGAAATTGCCTACGCCTTCGTTATCTGCCACTTTTTCGGCAACATCAAACCCTCGCTCCTGTGCGTATGTATATCCTTCTATCTTTCGCTTTTCGGCAATGCCTTCCGCTTCAATAATTCTGCGCTTTTTCTCGGTTTCTTCATCTATAATGCCAAGCGTTTGCTTTAGTTGTGCCTCGGCTACATCCGAATACTGTCTTATATGCAACTCCTTGAATTTTTCGTAAGCGGTTTCACCGTCCGGCTTTGCAATATTAGTTACATAAAATTTTTGAAGAAAAATTCCGTATTCCTTAAAATCAGGAATTAACATCTTATGCAGATTCTCTGAAATCTCGCTCATATGAGAATCGGTTTCAAATATAGAAAAAGATGCCTCCTGCATAGTCATGCCTATGTATGATTTGATTTTCGACATAAGCAAGGCACGGAATTTTTGTGTCAAGTCCTTCTGCGTCAATACTTTTTCTGTTCCGACAATGTAAACAAGCAGTTTTCGTGAATCTTCAACAGATAGAGTCATTTCACCCGACAATCCTATTTGAAGCGGAAAACGATAAGTCGGATCCATGTATTGAATCTGACTGTCGGTACCCCATTTTATCGCCATCTGATGTGTTTTGTTAATAAAGTATATCTCGCAATGGAAGGGAGTCTTTCCTCCTGTCGGAATATTTATAACGTGTCTTAAAAGCGGAATATTTTCTGTTTTCAGTGTATATCGTCCCGCCTCAAACAAATCCAGAGCTTGACCGTTTGCAAAGAAAACAGCCTCCTGTGATTCATGAACAATAAGCTGCGAAGTTGTATTAAAATCCTCGCAAGGGTGCTTCCACACAAAGGTTTGATTGTCACCCTCGTATTTTATTACCTTTGAAATCTCAAACATTTAAAATACCCCCATTATTTATCTATTTCTATACGCTCAACCGCAAATTCAATGCACATTTGAATCACTTCGTTTTTGTTTCTTCCCGTCACATCGCAAATATCATCTAACCGTTTTATTAAATCTACCGGAAGCCGCGCTGATACAACAGCACTTTCCCCAACATACTTTTTTGCTGTAATTATTAATTTGTCCTCTGCCATCAATGTATCACCTCAACCACAATATTTGACGAATCAGTCTCGCATATTCAAGTGCAAATTTACACGCTTACATTATACCACACTTGTTTACAAAAGTCAACAATTCCACAACAAAATAAACAATTTTAATATTTCTCAAAATCACAGTTCCAATTCGTCCTCATCATCGTGAGAAAGCTGATGATTTTCGTGTTTTTGTTCATTTTGCCGTTGCTTATAGTTTTCAAGCTGTCGGCGGACAGAGTAAATCTCTGCCCCGTCAATGGTACTGTCGGTTTCGGATTTTGCTGTGTTAAAAATGCCTCTTGAAAAGGAAGCTCCGTAAATTTCATATAATTCCGCTTCTGTGTCATATTCAACTTGCGGTCGTATATTTCTGCGTAAAACATAAAGCTCGTCAATATCAAAATTCTGCGCCTGCTTCTTTAACTCAGCATATTCCTTTTGAGCGCTGTCAAGCCTTATTTTGCTTTCGTTTGAGTGTCTTTCCATAACGGGAACAGCTTTTTGAATATCTGTAATTTTAGTCTTGACCGTCTGAATACTAATATAATTATTAAGTAGTCTATTGTCAATACTCATTGTTTAGTGTGTTTTCTATATAGTTAATGTCCTTCTGAACATTTTTCCTTGTTTTATCACATTTCCATTTTGCCATTGGGTGTTCTTTTACATTTTCCAAAATATCACCGTCAAACAATAATTCCGGCATGAAATGTCCTTTCCCGAATTGATTTATAAATTCCTGCTCCTGCGGATTCACATTAAGAAGATTTTTCAAATAATTTATCACCTTTTCACGGGCAGGCTTTAAGTCAAAATATGCACCGAAGCGAAGAACGGGCAGCAAGTCTGTTTTAATTTTGTTCTGCGACATTTTATCAAGACTTTCAAATGTAAATTGATTATGTACTTTTTCGGAGCCTATACAAGAATAAAACACAACACATTTTCGCAGCATATCCTGCTCACTTTCATCAAAAAGTCCAAGCTCCAAAAGATTATGTATATCATATAAATCTCTCGGTGCGGTACGGTTTATAAGCGCTACGATTTTTGAAGCGAATATTTCCATAGGCGCTACACTTAAAACCGACAAATCCTCTGAAAGCCACGGAAGATTTACTTTTCTTTTGGTTACAGGCAAAAGGTGACATCTTATCATATAGTTGATTTCAATTTTCAGATTATCTTTCATTCCGCCGGCATTTTGATATTCAAAAACAAATGAATCCAATGCGTGATGTTGTTTTGATTTGCCGCTTAATACATAACCGTTTGCACTCATATATTTTGAGATACGCTCGGAAATTTTGGGGCGCGTTTCAAGCATTTTATCACGGCTGATATTTTCCGAAAAGTCAAGGTCAATATCTACCGATAATCTCGGAAGATTAAATATAGTAAGGTTTATTGCTGTGCCGCCTTTTAATGCTAGACAGGCTGATAAAATATCGTCACTTTCAAAAAATTTCAAAACATCAGCAAGTCTGCAAACCTTTTCAAAGGTATCTCTTACAAATCCAAGCTCCTTTGCTTGTCTGCCGGTAGTGTTTCTGTCAAATTGTATCATATTCACTCACTCCTTTATCTATAATATTTTTTATGTTTTCGGGTGCAAACAACTTCCATTTTTTATGCCGTATATATCCTGTATGGTCTTTTGTCAAATAGCGTTTTGCGTTGGATATATGCTTTTCGCACTCATCAAAAAAGCTATCCGGCAAATGCAGAGAATCATTAAGTTCTTCTAAAATATATCCACATTTTTGATATACAAATCCGTTATTGGTATTCTTTAACGCCTCAAGTAATTTATCAGCATTTAACGATGGGATAAGAAGAATAGAACGGATTGTTTCTTCAAGACCGCCGATTTTTTCTATATCACAAATGCCGTCAACAACAGTTTGTTCAATTGATGATACCTTAACACCGTTTATGATATTTATATCTGCATTTTCTTTAGGTGCGATACGATGATATAATATGCCGTTATATACAAAATCCGTAAATCGTGTTTCGGTTGCAACATATACCTCATAAAAAACTTGATTTGCATATCCGTAAACTTCAAATGCGCTATGATGCGATAAATAAGCATCTTGCGCTAAACGACAGCCTATCTGATACCTTGATAATATAGGCTGTTTGGTTTCAATGCTGATAGCAACATACAAATCACGGCGAATACGCTCAATGTATCCGTTTTTTATATATGCTTGTATAAGACTTGCCGCCGTTGAAATGCAGCAATTTAGCTTTTTCGCAAGTTCTCCGAGAGAAAAGCAACCAAGCTCTACAATCTTTTCGTAGTTTTTCATTCATCACACCTCGATTCTGTTTTAATTGTATCACAAAACGACTAAAAAATCAATAGTTTTGCGAAAAAACTAAAACAATCGTGCGTTTTTTAAGGCTCTCACTTATAAAAATTAGAGCCTTATACTATTTTTATACTACCTTTTTGACTCTAATATCAGCTTTCTTGCTATTGTAAACATTCCGTTATCAACTGATGGTATATCTCGATAACAAGTGTCTTTTGCAAATTCTTCATCGGGATCAAACGCAGGATTGACGGATTGATAAAGCTTCACTCTTGCGTCAAATTCCGCTTTTGTATAGTCAATCTCTCCGTTTGCATACTTTGTGATAACCTCTGCAATTATATCTCTGACCTTTTTCTCATTTTCAATATAGAAGTTCGGTCTTAAATACATATCTCTGTACTGATATATTGCATTATTTGCAATAGGTGTTAATTCGCCATAAGCATATCTGCCCGTTTGTCCGTTAAGCCAAGCATTAAAAATAAGTACATTCGATTTTGCTCTTGCATCCGAATACCCTAAACCGTTTATAACCTCGTCTAAAATTCCACTGATTAAATTTTCGGTAACCGTGACTTGTTCCGTTGTTGCATAGCACGGTAATGATTCTTTCGGAATAGGTGTGGCATTTGCCGTGACTGCATTCGCCGTTAGTGACAATGTGATTAAAAATATAGATATTTTCTTCATTCTTCAAACCCTCCATACACATATTCTCTCATAATAAATTCTTCCGCTCGGCTGTGAATTGAGTTCATTTTTTGTACCCATAGCATTTGATTATCTGCTTTTAACCGTTCCGAAACTTCTTCTTGTTTTGCCATTTTTGACACCATATCTTTCAGAATGTTGTGGCAAGTTTCGTCTATCTCTGCAAGGTGTTCCGATAACTTGCCTTCAATCATTAAAGCCGTATAAAAAGATTTGTAATATTCTTTCAAAAACTGCCTGCGTAACCTTCCGTATTTTCCGATTATGTATTCCTTTGTGTCGGGTACGGTTAAATTGGGAATGTAATAATCACCGCACTTTGAATAAGTAATTTTGTCTTTCATATTGTTTTCGACCTCCATTTGTGATAAAATTAGTTTGTGGTTATACTTTTAGTTTTCGGTTATTACCGCCTTGTTTTATATATAACCACTTTTCAAATTATCGCAAATGAGCCGCAGCCATATATATGTATTAGGTTTAAGAGAAAATCTCTCCGTCACCCTTTACATTATATATCTTCCGACACCCTTATTCCGGTAGAACAAATCGTTTGCATCAGAAGGTACAGTTTTTCATTTTTTCTATTCTTTGCGGCGGTCAGCAAGCGTTCATATTCCGCTTTTGTCAGTTCTCTATCCCGGTTTGAAAATATCCGCCGTTGAATTTTCAATGCCTTAAGCCGTATATCGTGCCATTCCACAAATGCAAAAAAGCTGTTAAGTGAAGATATTGCCGCATTAACGCTGCTCGGAGCACACTTTTCGCAGAGTGTATTTTTATATTCCAAAACCAATATTTTTGTCACCTCCCGACCATGCAGCCACATCATAAACAAAGTGACATCACGGATATATTTTTCTATTGTATTTGCGCTTTTTTCCTGTTCAATCAAATGTGTTTTAAAATTCAAAATAAGTTCATTTGTGATTTTTCTCATTCAAATCAGATTCCCTTCCCAAAAAACGAAAGATATAAATCAAGCCCGAATACACAAGCAAAATCCACTTGCATATTCGGGCATTTTGTTTTTTAATAATTCATTTTTTCACTGCTTTATATACGCCGAAACGGCCGAATACAAATCCTCCGCACCGACAATTCCGTCTTTATCCGAAAGAGCGGCGGCGTTGGATTTTGGCATTATGCATTTTTCAAAGCCCAGTTTTTTGGCTTCCTTCACGCGCTGTTCAAACCAGCTCACGCCCCTCACCTCGCCTGTGAGGCCGACCTCTCCGAAAACAACGGTTTTATCCGGGGCGGCAATATTTTTGAAGCTCGAAACAATCGCCATGCATATCGCAAGGTCGGCTGCCGGCTCGTCCAGCTTCATTCCGCCGGCAACATTTATGTAGATGTCCGACCCGGAAAGGTTAAGCCCGAGCCGCTTTTCAAGCACGGCAATCTGCAAAACCACACGGTTATAATCGATTCCGATTGCGGCACGCCTGGGATTGCCGAATCCTGTTTTGGTGACAAGCGCCTGAACCTCCGAAAGAATGGGTCTTGTTCCCTCAATTGTGCAGAAAACGCATGAGCCGGGCACGCCCTGAGGTCTTCCGTCAAGGAACATTTCGGACGGATTCGGCACATCGGCAAGCCCCTTTTGTTTCATTTCAAACACGCCTATTTCGTTCGTTGAACCGAATCTGTTCTTAACCGCCCTCAGTATCCTGAAAGAGTGCTGACCGTCGCCCTCAAAATACAGCACGCAGTCAACCATATGTTCCAGCACCCTCGGCCCTGCGAGCGCCCCTTCTTTCGTAACATGACCCACGATAAATATCGTTATACCCCGCTCTTTGGCAAGCTGCATAAGGATAAGCGTTGCCTCACGAACCTGCGAAACGCTGCCGGGGGCGGATGTTATATTTTCGGAATACATCGTCTGAATCGAGTCGATTATAACCGCGTCGTACTTTTTATCGTCGAGTGCGGCTTTGATTCTTGCAGTGTTAGTTTCGGGGAGAAGAAACAGCCTTTCGCCGGAAACCGAAAGCCTGTCGGCACGCATTTTAATCTGCTTTGCCGATTCCTCACCCGAAACATACAGCACATCGAGAGTTTTCGCAAAACTGCTGCAAACCTGCAAAAGGAGCGTCGATTTGCCGATGCCGGGGTCGCCGCCGACAAGCACAAGAGAGCCTTTTACGGCACCGCCGCCGAGAACCCTGTCAAGCTCGGTGCTGCCTGTCGAAATTCTTTCCTCGTGCTCAATCGCCACATCGCCTATCGAAAGCGGCTTTGAAAATGACGATATCCCGACCGCCCCTCCGTTTTTCTTTTCTTCCCGCGGCGTGTACTCGCTCATGGTGTTCCAGCTGCCGCATTCGGGGCATTTTCCGAGCCATTTTGACGACTCATACCCGCATTCGTTACACATAAAAACAGTTTTATTTTTCATTCGCCTTAACATACGCACACACGCCGTCGGTTATCGCCTTCGCTATTTTTTTCTGATAGCTCTCACTCAAAAGCAGCTGCTCCTCCTCCGGATTTGAAAGAAATCCGCACTCCACAATAACCGCCGGATTATTTGTTTCTTTTAATATATACATCGTGCCGTATGCTTTTTTCAGCTCCCTTCCGTCGCTTTTCTCCGAAACTTTTACAAGTTCCGTCCGTATACAGTCCGCAAGGCGGCGGCTTTCTTCGTTATCCGCATAGAAAACCTGCGCTCCGCGGTATTGGCTCTGTTCAAATTTATTCATATGTATGCTTAAAAAAATGTCGGTCTTGTCATCGCCGGCAAGCGCCTTGCGCTTTGAAAGGTCGCTTCGCTTCTGCTCACGCACGGTGTTTGCCGATTCGTCATGCAGCGATATATCCTCATTCCTCGTCATGCTGACGGACGCGCCCCTCGCTTCGAGCATTCCGCAAAGCATCTTTGAAACCGCCAGGTTTACATCCTTTTCGAGCGTGCCGCTGTGACCGACCGCTCCGCCGTCCATCCCCCCGTGCCCCGGGTCAACCACGATATTCAGCGGCGGAATTTCCTTATCAGCCTTCTTTGCGTATACCGCAGCCGCCGTTACTATCACCGCAAACGCAGCGGCAAGTGCAATCAGAGTGGATTTTTTTACGGTTATCAACATACATATACCCCCTTGATAGGGTATATGCAATATTATATCACACTTATGACCGTTTGACAACAAATTGAGATAGATATTTTAAAAAACAAGTTGTATTTTTTAACCTGACGCATTAAAAACAGTGTATAATTATAAACAGAGGTGATATTAATGAAGGTTACCGATATTAAAACATTTACGGTAGACTGTTTCCGGACAAACTGGGTTTTCGTCAAAGTGTATACCGATGAAGGAATAAACGGCGTTGGCGAAGCAACCCTGGAATACAAGGAAAAAGCGCTTATCGGCGCAGTTGAACACATAAAGGATTATCTTGTCGGCAAAAATCCGCTTGAAATCGAAAAGCACTGGCACACGATTTATCGTGACGCATACTGGCGCGGCGGAGCAGTGCTGATGAGCGCACTTTCGGCGGTCGATACGGCGCTTTGGGATATACTCGGAAAGTCGCTTAATGTTCCGGTTTATCAGCTTTTGGGCGGCAAGGCAAACGACAAGGTCAGAATATATGTAAACGGCTGGTTCGCCGGAGCAAAAACGCCTCGGGAATTTGCCGAAAAAGCCAAGACCGCTGTTAAGAGGGGCATCACCGCAATGAAGTGGGACCCTTTCGGCAAAGCATACCTTGAAATTTCAAACAAGGATTTAAACACTGCGCTCGAATGTGTAGGGGCGGTTCGCGAAGCTGTCGGGAATGATATCGATTTGCTGATTGAGGGCCACGGAAGATTCAATATTTCAACAGGCATAAAAATTGCAAAGGAGCTTGAGCAGTTCAGGCCCATGTGGTTTGAAGAGCCTGTTCCGCCGGATAATCTCGATGCTCTTAAAGCGGTGAGGGACAAGTCCCCCGTTGCGATTTCCGCCGGGGAGCGGCTTTACACGAGATGGGATTACATCCCAATGTTTGAAACTCATGCGGCAGACTTTATACAGCCCGATATTTCACACGCCGGCGGAATATCCGAGCTTAAAAAGATTGCGTCGCAGGCGGAATGCAAATACATAGGCTTTGCGCCGCACAACCCGTCCGGCCCGGTTGCGAATGCCGCTACGCTTCAGCTTGCGGCATGCTGTCCTAACTTCAGTATACTTGAAATTATGTACAGTGATGTTGAATGGCGCAAAGATGTAACGGACGAGAGCCTCGTGTACAATGACGGCTATATTTCAATCCCCGACAGGCCGGGACTCGGTATTGAAATCAATGAGGATGAGTGTCTTAAACACCCATATTCACCTCATACGCTCAGGCATTATACCGGCGCATTGACGGATATAAGACCCGCAAAAACCAAGTTTTATTTTTAAGGAGGAGGCAAAATGAAAAAAGCAGTGTTTGTAACAGGCGGAACGGTCGGGAGCGGACTTGCAATTGCGGAACGCTTTGCTTCCGAAGGGTACGATGTGTTTATAACAAGCAGAAACGGTGAGCGTGCTGCGGAGGCGGCGAAAAAAACAGCCGAAAAGCACGGCATTTTTGCAAAGGGATACGCCCTTGACATAAGAGATGAGGGAAGAGTCAAAGAAATTTTTTCGGACATTGATTCCCTCGGTCGGATTGTAAAGACGGTATGTCTTAACTCCGCCGACATGGGTTTTGGAGATGACCCCAAACGCGGTATGCCGTTTTTTGAATGTTCGATAGAGGAATTTCAGAGAGTTTTTGAAACAAACCTTGTATGGAATTTTATGATAATCCGTCAGGCGGCAATAAGAATGAAGGAAAACGGCGGCGGCGCAATCGTGTTCATAAGCTCAAACACCGCCTACCGTGCAATTCCGAACCGCGTTGCATACAGTTCATCAAAGGGCGGAATTAATGCAATGAGCCGCGCGTTGGCAGTGGATTTGGGGGCTTACGGAATAAGGAGCAACGTTGTGCTTCCGGGGACAATCAAAACCGAGCGTTGGCTCAAAATGGGAAACGACCGCATAGTTGACGGTACCCTTACGCCGCTCGGGGATATTTCCGATTTTGAGGATATAGCGAATGCGGCGTGGTTCTTGGGCAGCGACGAATCAAAAAATGTCACCGGAACCGAAATAACCGTTGACGGCGGAATGACCTGCCAGCTTTATCCGCAGATTTTAAATGAATTGAAAAGGAGATAAATTATGAACTGTAACACAAAAATCGTAAGAGAAAACGGCGTTCTTAAAATCCGAATTAACGGTAAAAATTACAATCCGCTTTCTTTCAAATCATTCCGTCCCAACCCGCAAAATGTTTCGGAATTTTATAATGCGGGGATAAGGCTCTTCAGCGTGCTGTCGAGCGGAATAACTTCTGCTCTCGGGGTGCCGTATTCGCTTTACGGAGAGTCGTGGACAGGCGATAACCAATATGATTTCTCGGCAATAGACAGGCAGATGGACATGTTTATCGAGAATGCTCCCGATGCATATTTTGCGCCGATGCTGCAGATTGATACGCGCGATTGGTACTTAAAAGAAAATCCGGGAATTCCAAACTCCTTCACGCATTTGTCGCAGGTTGCGTGCGATGAAAAGTGGAAGGCGGCCGCAGCCGATTATCTTAAGGCGGCAATAAATCATATTGAGGATAAGTACGGCGACAGGGTTTACGGATATTTTATGCTTGGCGGATCAACAACCGAATGGTTTTCCCATTCTGATTACGAAGCGCCGAATGACATTAAAAACAGGGGCTACAAAATATGGAGGAATGACAAAAACGCAAGCCTCCCCGAAGCTGAAATGATGAACAAAAGCGGTGATGTTTTTCTCGCGGAAAGCGAAAACGAGGTGTATCTTGCACGAAAATTCCATAACGAACTGATTGCAGACCTTATTCTGTATTTTGCAAAAGAAGCACAGTCGGTTCTGCGTAAAAGAAAGCTTCTCGGGGTTTATTACGGTTATCTTTTCGAGCTTGGCGGAGAAAGACTTTTCAACGAAGGAAGCATAGGTTATGAAAAGGTGTTTTTAAGCCCGGATATAGATATGATTTCAAGCCCGTCATCATACGGTTACCGTAAAATTTCAGACCCGAGCGCATTTATGCTGACGCAAAAAACGCTTGATGCGCACGGCAAGGTGTATTTTCTGGAATTTGACCATATAACCCACATTGCACCGACAAGAATTACTGACGGTTTTGACAAAAACTCCCAAAATCAAATGGTAATTGAGATTCCCGGAGCGCCGAACAAGTGTGCAAACGAGACCGAAACGCTTAATCTTATGTACCGAGATTTTATCCTGTGCATGGCAAACGGCGCCGCAATGTGGTGGTTTGATATGTTTGACGGATGGTTCAGAAGCGAAGGGATGCTTGACGCTATCGGAAAAATGGTCGGAATTGCGGACACGCTGTCGGAGGTTCCGTGCGAAAGTGCGGCCGAAATCGCCGTTTTTGCAGAAGGCGAATCAATGTTCAGAGTCCGCAAAAATTCAAACCTTGCTACAGTTTGTCTGTCCGATATACGCAGAAGCCTTGCTGAATGCGGAGCGCCGTACGATTTGTATTCCATAGCGGACGTTGAGTCTTTGCAGACGGATAATTATAAAATGTACATTTTTGTCAACCAGTATGATATAACCGAAAGCACACGAAAAGCAATAGAGAGAAAGCTGTCAAACGGCGGAAAAACCGTTCTTTGGCTTTATGCGCCCGATTATGCAAACGGCGGAAAGCTCGATGTAAACAACATATCAAAGCTTACCGGAATAACCGCAGCAGAGAGCAGAAATCCGCACGGAAAATTGGTGTTCGGCGGAAAAATGTATGACTATCCGCTGGCTGCGCCGTATTTCTCGGTGAGCGACAGCGGAGCGGAGTCCATTGCGTATTTTGAAGATGAGGCTTCGGCAGTTGCACAAAAAACAGTCGGCGGAAATAAAATTGTTTATTGCGCAGCTTGCAACATTCCTTCGGAACTGCTGAGATACATTGCCGAAAACTCCGGAATTTTCGTCTACAGCAAAAATACCAAGGTATATACTTATATAAATTCCGGAATGGTCGGGGTTTACAATGCCTCGGGCGGTGATACCGAAATATGTCTGCCGAAGGACGGAACTTACAAAGATCTCATAAGCGGTTCCCCGTTTGAGTGTAAAAACGGTGTTCTGAAACTGAAACAAAGCGATATAAACGCATATTTACTGAAATACGGAATTTGAAAAAGGCGGCGGCAGAGAAAAAATTTCTGCCGCCGATTTTTTTGCAAAAAACTATTGACAAAATTAATACTTCGCAAGGGGCTGGCCGGCTTGCCGGAAAACGATATTGAGGAACGGTTGATTTTTTACAGCGAAATGATTGAAGACAGGATAGAAGAAGGTTTTTCGGAGGAGGAATCGGTTGCTGCGGCAGGCTCTGTTGACGAAATCATTGCACAGACGATAGCGGATATTCCTCTTTCAAAAATCGCCGGTGAAAGAATCAGAACCAAAAGGCAGCTGAAATCGTG
The DNA here is from genome assembly GCA_934464705.1 of uncultured Clostridia bacterium. Lineage (GTDB taxonomy): Bacteria > Bacillota > Clostridia > HGM11514 > HGM11514 > CAKSKB01. Next base: position 18,569 of record CAKSKB010000022.1, on the reverse strand, counting down.
GGAAATTGCACTTCTGGCGCTGGGCTCTCCGATATGGCTTTCTCTCGGGATTGCCGCAGCCGCTGTATTTTTTGCAGTTTATGTTTCGGCTTGGTCTGTAATCGCTTCGCTGTGGGCGGTTTTCGGTTCACTTGCGGTATGTGCCGTTGTCGGCACGGCGGAGTGAATTGCCTTTGCGGCAGGCGGCAGCGGCGCCGCCGTCATCGCCGTACTCTCCGTTGGAATTATTTGCGCAGGGCTTGCTGTCTTTATGTTCCTCGGTTGCAGGTCTGCAACAAACGGTGCGGTCACACTTACAAAAAAATTTCAATGCGGATTAAAAACCGCTTTATCAGAAGGGAGGCAGCGTAATGAAGAAGTCAACAAAAGCATTGCTTATTACAGCCGCCTCTCTCGTGCTGACAGGGTGCATTCTTTTTGCGGCTGTTATGTCGGCTCTTAAATGGGATTTCACAAAGCTCTCAACGGACGAATATAAAACAAATATCAGCAAAATCGATGAAACATTCAGCAATATATCCGTATCTACCGAAACCGCCGATTTTACATTTGCTACGTCCGATGACGGTAAATGCAGAGTGGAATGCTATGAAGAGAAAAAGGAAAAGCATGCCGTAACCGTTAGAAATGATACTCTTATTATCAAAGCCGTCAATCGAAAATCGTGGTATGACTATATCGGATTCTTCTTTGATTCGCCGAAAATAACGGTTTATATTCCGAAAACGGAATATAATGCGCTGCTATCAGCGGAAGTACGGGAAACATTGACATACCTGAAAATTATTCATTCGGGAGTGCCGATATTTCTTTGAGCACGGGAAATATCCGTGCAAAAAATAATACCTTCGGTTCCCTTACGCTTTCCGTTACCACAGGTAATGTGAATGTTTCGGGGGCAAACTGCAAAGGCGGCAAATGTGAAATTACAACAAGCACGGACGATATCAGAATGACCGTTAATAAGCCCTGAGAATGCAAAAAACGGCGGTACAGAAACGAAAACTGTACCGCCGTTTTTTTATTTGCAAAGCGCAATCAAATCATGAACATCGGCGGTTGCAAGGCAAACAACCTTGTCACCGGCGCTGTAATAGATTTTCACTTCGTTGTTATCGTCTAAAATCATGGCACACGGGAAAAGCGCTTCGTCCCTGAAGCCTCCGGAAACCTCAAAATCAAGTTCCGGCGCCAAAAGGGGTTCTTTTGACATTCCGATAACCTTTGACGGGTCATCTTTATCAAGAAGCATAATTCCGACATAATATTTTTTCTTCCATTCGTCCTCCCAGCCGTTTTTACCGCAGTTTTCATCGTAAATTACCGAATGGAAAATTGTGAGCCAGCCTTCATCCGTCTTTACGGGCGGTGCTCCGGGCCCGATTTTATCGTTGCAGAAGGGCACCTCCTCGCACGAAAGAACAAGCTTTGAGTTGCCCCAGTAAACAAGGTCGGGGGATTCCGAAAGCCATATATCGAATGTTCCTTTGCTCCTCCACGAAGTTCCGTAGATAGGCATGGGACGCTCGAGCCTTACAAACTTACCGTTAAATTTCTGCGGAAAAAGCGCCATATTTCTGTTATCCGGAACACTCAGCGACAGAATTTCAACGCTCTTGAAGTCCGCACTGACCTTCCCTATGCCGCCCCTGATACCGTGCATGGTATCTGCGGCAAAACAAATGTAAACCTCACCGTCAATCACCGTAAGCCTGGGGTCGTACACGCGGTTTATCTCGCCGTCATGAACCTCAAACACCGGTTTTTCGTAGGTGTTCCAATGAATACCATCCGCGCTTTCCGAAAGCCCGATATTTGTTACGCCGTTAAGTTTCTGTTCTTCAATTGAGCCGGCATCGTTCCTGAACATCATTATGTACTTTCCGTTGTGCTTTATTACACCGGCATTGAAAGTGAGCGCCGCATTATACGGAACATCTTTGTATGAAAAAACCGGTTCGGGTCTTTTCGTAATGCATTTTGCTGATTTGAGTTTCATATGTACCTCCGTGAAAGTGTAAGAAAATCGTTTGAAGGTGCGTTTTTGCACCTTCAAACAAGGAATAAAGGAGAGAGTGAAATACGCTTATTTATCGAGCAATCTCTTAACGATGCTTGCCGCCTGCGCACGGGTTGCGTTGGCATTCGGTGCGAATGTACCGTCGCCCATGCCGGAGATTAAGCCGACAGAAGATGCCGTGTCAACCGCGGCCTTTGCCCAGTCCGCAATTTCGGCTTTATCGGTGAAGCTGTCAATTCCGCCGTTTGCGCCTTGCTTTTCAAGGTAGGAATAAGCGTTAACTATAATTACCGCCATTTCCTGTCTTGTGATATTGTCGTTAGGTCTGAAATATCCGTCATAGCCCGAAATTATACCGGCTTCCGAGCAAGCGCCCACATACGGTGCAAACCATTCACCGTTTACATCTTTGTAGTCTGCCGTTTTATCGTTAAGCTTGAGTGCTCTTGCGATAATTGCGGCAAATTCTGCTCTTGTGATGTTTCTGTCGGGGTCAAAGAGAGTGTCCGAAACGCCCGAAACGATTCCTGCCTTGTTCATAGCCAAAACATCAGCCGCCGCCCAATGGTTTACCATATCCGTAAACGGATTTGAAATACTCGGGTTGGTGGTTTCGCCTGAATAGAATCCGTTTGTTCCCTTATTTCCGGAAGGCTTTGTCACACCGCCGCCGTTTCCTCCGCCGGGGGTTTCGGAAGGCTCGTCAGTGCCGCCCGAAGTTTTGGTATACACAATAAATTCGGACAAAATATTTGTATAAACAACCACATCGTTACTGTCTATATACTTGACTGCTCCGCTGCCGGAGATTGCCGCCAGAGCCGCACTTTCTGTATTTTCTGAAATTTTTCTGTTAATTTCCTTGTAAGACGAACCCGACTTATACGCAATTTTGTAATTCTTTGCGCCCGGGAACACAATTTTCACAAGTCTGTCGGAAGTCAGCTCGCTGCCGCCGATTTCGTAAACCGCATTTATATCAAATGTGCTGTCGGTGCGCGCCGAAGGAGCCGCAGGAAGCGAGAACGCAGTGAATGTATCATTTGAAAATTTGGTTCCGCCCGATATTGCAACCGTCAGGTTTCCGTTTGCGGTTTTTGCGGAAATATTTATTTCGGGGAGCACTTCGTTGCCGCCCTTTGAAAGCTTAAGCGAACCGCCGTTTTCAATGGTGAACGAAGCGTTCGGCTTGCCCTCGTTTAAGGTCAGCGATTCGTTTCCGGTTATCACCTGCTCGCAGATTACCGAATCTTTAAGCGCCGTGATTGCGCTTTCGAGCTTAAGAACCGCTTTTTCGCAGGATTCCTGCGTTGCGTTTCCGCCGCTGCGCAAAGCCTTTGCAGCGGAAAGTTCATCTTTAAGAGCGTTCATGGCATCTTCGGGATACTGCCCGTAAAGTGTGCCTGTTTCTTTTAACGAAAGCGCCTCCGCCTCCGCAATCACCTTGTCAAGAGCGGTGTAATCCACTTCAACAGGGGTGATAATGATACCGGCCGTGCCTGTGCAGCCGAAACCAAAATACCCTTCGCCCGAAATTGTGCCGTCAAACGCCTTTGAATATACCAAAGAGCCGTCAACATAAAGCACAAATTTCTGATTGTCGCCGGTTCCCGAAACGCCGACAGAAACCTTGTGTTTGCTGCCTGCCTTAAACCAGCTGTTCGCAAATTCCTCAACTACCTTGCCTACGGGCCATCTCTGGCATTCAAGGGTGGCGGGCTTAAGCCAGAGGTCATAACCGTCAATGCTTTCCCAAATCTGCTTGTCGGGTGCGGAAAGTCCGAAATAAATCGCTCCGCCCAACTCGCCTTCGCCTATTTCCATATTGAAAGTATAAAGCTTATTCTTGAATTTTTCCTTGCTGTATGTCAGTCTGTCGCCGCTTGAAAGGGTAAGCGTGCCGTTTTCAAAACCGTCCTTTGTGCCGGTAACAACCGTCCAGCCGTCGGGGTCGGAAAGCAGCGGCGCTATACTCATATACTCGGCGTTTGAAATCACCGATGCCCTGAATTTTACAATTGCGGCCGCCAATGCCTTTTCGGCATTATCAACCTGATACTGGTTAACATCAACCGAGTTTGAAACCGCTTTGGCATCCGCAATCGCCGTTTTTAAGCTTTCGGCGCTTTCCTCACCGTATTCGCCGTCGTTTGTGCCGATAACTGCGGAATTAAGCAGAATTTCAGCTTCCGAAATCTTTGCGTTGAGCGCGGATTTATCGGAATTTCCGCCGCCGATAAGCATGCTTTCCGAAACCGCCTTTTCGCCCGCTGTGCCTACTTCGTCCATAGGCGTTATTTCATATCTTATCTTTTTGCCGGAAAGCTCGGGTGTGATTTCAAGTTCCGCACCGTATTTTCCGAGAGATTTGAAATTACTGCTGTTTGCGTTCGCCGAGAACCACTCAATAAGCGTGTTGCCCTCGCTGTCGGAGTCGCGGTCGGAATAGGTGTAGCTTACTTTAACAGCACCGTCACTGTCGGCAAACACAGACAAATTCTTTGCCTCGGGCGCATATTTTGAAGTCTTGTTATACCCTATTTTTTCATACGCAATCTCGTTTATACCAAATGTTTCGTAAAACTCTGCGGTGGGCTTCATATTGCCGTTTTCCCAGTCGGTAAACAGTGTTTTTGAAGCATTTTCCGCAAGCTTGTTTGTTTCGATACCCTTTATTCCGTAGCCCTCGGGGATATTCGCCGAATAGTTCACCGTATAATGATACGGCTTTTCGGGCTTATCGGAATTGATATAAAGTACGGCATTGTTTGAAACCGTGTTGCCGTCGGTATCAACATTTTTGAAGTCGGGGCATTCGTCGCCGACCTTCTTTGCAAATTTCAGCACGGGGTATTTATCCGTCCAGTACTTATTTTCGCTGAGGGCAATCCAAGAATTTTTATATTTTTCCATTCCGCTCTGATTGAACTTTAAGTTAAGGTGCGAGGTTGCCCACTCGGAAACCGACACATACATGCCGGTATCGATAAAGATGTTGTTTGTAACCGCGTTGTCCATACCGCCGTTCAGCTTAAAGCCGAAGCCGTCGGGGTTGAGGTTAGGACCGAATATGTTGCCGTCAACTGTCATACCCGAGCCGCCGTCATCGGTAAATACTCCGCCGCCCTTATAATAAGAGTTGTACTGCGGAAGCCACAGCTTGCCGTAACCCATATTGAAAAGATGATTATTCTTAACCACATTGTCAAGGCAGGACATATCTCTGCCGTTGTAAATTGCGCCCATATCGGTGGAATTCATGTTAATATCATGAATGGAGCAGTTTTCAATTCTGCCGTTTGCAAGCGCAAACTGAATCGCCGTGTAAGGACCGTTGTAAATATCGCAGCCTGCTATACTGATACCGCTGCCGGCAAGGTCAATCTGTGTTTTGCCGATGAAATTTTTACCGTTATCGTGAACGGAGCTGTTTTCAATACTGTTGTTTGCATTTACCGGCGGGTCGCCGTAGCGGTTTCCGGCTACGATTGCGGCGCCGCAGCTGCCGTTGTCATAGATTTCGCAGTATTCAGCTTTATTATTGCCGCCGTCCGCATAGTTTTTGTCTGCGGAGGACGCAATATAAAGACCGTAGCCTTCATTTCCGTAAATTTTGCAGTTTGAAAGCGTGTTATGGTTCGCATCACCGTAAATCAGAACCGAACTGTTGTTTATTCCCTTCGAGCCGGTAAACTCAATACCGTCAAAGGTGATATAATCTGCGCCGTCAAGCTTCACGAGAATTGCGGACAGAGAAGCCGCCTTCAAATCCACATTCTTTGAACCGTCATACGGATAGATATACATTTTGCGTGCTTCGCGGTCGATATACCACTCACCGGGAACATCAATTTCCTCAAATACATTCCAGAACTGCGCCTTTCTTTCGGCATTGTCCATGAACGCACCGTTATCGGAGGCGGTTATGAGCTTGTTTTCAATGTCGATATTTACTTTCGTCATGGTATAATTGTACCAGAAGTACCATATACCGGTCATGTAAATATCGCCCTTCGCCCTTGAAAATTCCCAGGATGACGGAATTTCGCTGCTGTACGATACAATCATGGGAGAATCGCCGGAGCCTTTCTGCGTGCCCTCATAATCATCACCGCAGTTTATCGCAAGCCATGCACGGCCGTCAAGACCGTTCGGCCAGCGGGAAATTCCCATTGTTCTGCCGTTGTATGTAATCACGGGAAGGTTATTGAGCGACGAGGGATGAATGTTATATGTATATTCACCGACCGTCCCGAGCCCAAGTTCGTCGAGGTTCGCTTCGAGAACCTTTTCCCTTGCGGTTTTGGAACGCAGCAAATTTTTCATTTCGCCGTCAATAGGCTTGAACGCGTTGTAATTGAGGGTTTTTGAGCCCGAAATCACAACTTTTTCGCCGTTATACGCTTTGTAAATAACTCGCTTATCGGCGTTTCCGGAATCAGCGTCCGTAAGGGTGAAGGTGCTCTCTCTGCCGTAAGTTCCGCCGCGCAGATTGATTATGTAGTCACCCTCCGCCGACTTGCCGAGAGCCTTCAGTTCGTTTATGTGTTTCTGCGCCCGCTCAAGCGTTGCAAAGGGCGCATCAATTGTACCGGAATTTGTATCTGAACCGTTCGGCGCAACGAAACACTCAAGCGAAATTTCGGAAAACACAACTTCAAGCACACCGTCTGCCTTGATGCCCGAAACGGTAACCTTTCCGTCTTTGACGGAAAGAGTGTCACCGCCGAATTTTACGGACGAAACCATGTGGCTGTCGTCACATTCAAGCGTAAATTCAGCGTCGGAACCGTATACAACCGAAACGCTTGCGCCGTTTTCGACGTTCGTTCCGCCATATGAAACACTGCCGCTGCCGGTAATGTTAACCGTAATTTTTCTCTGCCCGAGGCTGCCTGCCTCATTCGTTTCGGCGGAAACCGCCTTTTCGCCCGAAACCGCACCGGTTGATTTTGCTGTCATAACCGCCTTTATAACCGTGCCTTCGTCATCGGCCGAAACGGTGTATTCCGCCGATGCGGTGTATGTTACGCTTTCGTTTAAAGTGCTTGAAACAGCCGCCGTTTCATCTTTAATCTCCGACCATGTTTTTCCGTCCGAGGACTTCATCCATTTAATGCTCACCTCAGGAATTACATTTGAGTTAGCGTCAAATGTATTCGCAGAAGCCGTAAGCTTATCACCGCTTTTCAGTTCGCCCTCCGCACCGGAAAGTTTTGCGCCGTAAATATAAGGCTTAGTGTAATCTTTTGTGTCAGCGCCGTTTTCTTCAATAACCGTGTATTCGTCAAGCAAAACGGCATTATGCAGCTTTAAAGCGTCGCTCTGGAGCTGCAGAACCGCATTCTGCGCCGCACTGTCGGTTGTGAATTTAAATCCCATTCTTGTCCATTCCGACGCCGTGATTTTAGCGGAATAATAATCTCCTGCACCCCAGCCGTTTGCAAACTTCTGAGCCGCTCCGCCATAGGTATGCACATCGCCAGTAACGCCGAAAATTCTGAAGACAAATGCCGCAATATCGCTTTCGGCACCCTTTGCAAGAAGGGTCACATGATATGTCTTATTCGGCGATAAAACAGGAAGCAAACCGTTTTTTATGTAATACTGCCCATTTGCCTTAATCGGGTTTGTTGCACAGTCTGAGCCTTCAAACCCTTTGCCCGCTGCCAGAACCTGACCTGTGGTTGCGTCAAAAAAGTTCTGCGCATCGGCTAAAGTTTCAACATGGCTTTCGATAATAATTCCGCCGCCGTCCGCCGAAACCGCCGTCAAAAGCAACGACGCCATTACCATAACCAATAAAAAACTGATTATTTTTTTCATTTTAACATTCCTTTCTTTATTTTGAGAGCGTAAATCTCATTCCATCGCCGCTTATTGTCTGCTCACCATCGCCGTCCGATATAACGGCAAAAGGAGTCATGATAAATTCGTCCGTAAGGTGCCCGTCAAATGCACTGCCGAAAACCTTTATGCCGAATCTTCCGTCGTCTGTCATGCGGAACGCTTCAAGCTTAAGCGCCGAAGGAATAAGCCCTTCTGTTGAAGAGGTCAGCATAACACCGTAGCTTACAATTTGGAATCCTGCCGGGACTTCAACCACCGCATAACCCGTTGCGCTCGGCTTTCCGCCGTGGTTTTCATCGCTTGCAAGTACATTTACCTCACCCGCCGTAACGGAAGGCGTTTTAGGTGCAATCTCACCGGTTTCTGCCGAAACGGTTTCCGCCGTTTGTGTGCCCGATACGCTGCCGCTTGAAGCAGCAACCGCAATCGCCCTCATATAAAGCCCTGCCTCGCCGTCCGTTACCGTATAGCTTCCGCTTGCAGTATAGGTGTTGAGAGAGTTAAGCTCCCCAACCGTGCCTTCCGTTTCGGAAACATCCGTCCAGTTTACCTTGTTTTCGGACTTCTGCCATTTGAATGTAACCGACGGTTTAACATTCATGTTCATATCAAATGTGTAAGCCGAAGCCGTAAGCACATCACCGGACGTTAAAACCTTATCGCCGCCGGAAACCGCCGCATCGTAAATATAAGGTCTTGTAAAATCGCTTGCATTTTCGTCCGATTCCTCCAGAACGGTGTATTCGTCAAACAAAACAGAATTTGCAGTATTGAGAATTGCACTGTTAAGCTGCAATGTAGCACCGGTTTGGCTTGCGCTATCTGTCATGAATTTAATGCCGACCCTCGTCCATGTGCTGCCGGAAACAGAACTGCTGAAATAATCTCCTGCTCCCCAGCCGCCGCCAAAGCTTTGTGATTGGTTGCCGAAAATTTTAACCGTTCCCGTAACGCCGAAAAGCCTGAACACAAAATTATCTATATCAGCCGCTGTTCCTTTTGAAAGAAACGAAATATGATATGTTTTGTTCGGCAAAAGCTTCGGAAGCATATCGCCTTTTATATACGCATTAGAATTACCCACAGCATAGTTTGTTCCGCAGTTTGTAGCGTTATATCCGATGCCCGGTTTCAAAACAGCACTACTTGTGCCGTTGAAGAACTGCTGCGCCTCGGCATTTGTTTCAAGATGACTGTCAACTATAACGCCTCTTGCCGCACTCTTTATAACATTCGATGAAATCTCCTCCGATGTAACGCCGCCCGATTTTGCTGTTGCAACCGCTTTAATCATCATGCCGCTGTCGGCGTCGTCTGCGGTGTATTCCGCCGTTGCGGTATAGGTGTTAAACTCGTTAAGTGCGCTGATTTCAGCCGCTTTGGTTTCGATTTCAGTCCAGTTTTCACCGTCAGCCGACCGCATTATCTTAAATGAAACCGAAGGTTTAACATTCATGTTGGCGTCATATGTATACGCCCTAAAGCTGATTTTATCGCCTGTGCTTACCGAGCCGCTTGCGGAAACATTGTATACATAAGGCTTAACGGTATCCGCAGCGTCTGCCGAATCCTCTTCAACTATAACATAATTGTCTGCCAGAACGGTGCCTGCCGTATTGAGGCAATCCCCGAAATGCTGAACATTTAAAGCTGCCGTCTTTGTTGCCGTAAATGCCATTGCAAGCCTTGTCCAGCCGGAATTGGTAAGTTTTGTGTCTATGTAATCGCCGCTGTCCCAGCCGCTAACGAAGGTTTTTCCGCTGCCGTCCGCGAACTTTATTGTACCTTCAATTCCGTATATTCTGAAAATATAGCTTGCAATATCGTCCTTCGCAGCCTTTGCAAGCATGGAAATATGATATGTTTTCCCTTCCTGCAAAGTCGGAACCATTGTTCCCTTTGCGTAAAGCTGTTTATTGGCCGCTTGCGGATTTGTGCTGCAAAGCGTACCGTTTACACCGGATTCAGAACTTTGCCCGATATCGTTAAAATACGCTTTAATATCTTCCGTTGTTTCGGCATAGTTTTCGCAAATAATGCTGCCTGCCGCCGAAACGCCGCAAACCGATGCGGACACAAAAATCATGACCGCCGTAATAAAACTTAATATTTTTCTCATTGAATTCGCCCTCCGTTCAATATTATTGTTCAGGCATCAAGGTTTCAACTCTCGGTTGCCTACACTATAATAATATCATGATTTCGCACAAAACATCTACCTGTTTTTTAACCATTTTGTTGCATATTTTAAGATAGGTAAAATATCTTCATTTACAAATGAGAAAAAATGTGTTACAATATATAATAAAGGAAGGTGAAAAACATGGATTATGAAGGAAATGTATTTTACAATCCCATTCCTCCCGAAATGCAAAGAGAAATAATAGACCTGCAAAATCCCAAAATCACGGTCGAACACAGAAAACGCTCAATCGGCTACAAGCTTCACAGGCATAATTTTTTTGAACTGGAGTTCTATGTCGGCGGCAAAGGTATAAACGAGATAAACGGAATTAAAACAAATTTTTCAAACGGCTCGGTATATCTTTATAACGAAACGGATTTTCATAAGCTGAGCCTTGAGCCGGGCACCGAAGCGGACATTTACTATATCGGTTTCAACTGGGGCATGATAAATAAAAAGTCGTTTGTTTACGATAAGCTGACCGGCGCCACACCGATTGCGGTGAATATATATGACAACCGCCTTGAATATCAGCGGTTTCTTGACCTTTTGCAGAGCATGCTGATGGAATACGAAAACGATTTTCCGTACAAGGACGAATACCTCATGAATGCCCTTGAAAACCTGCTCATAATTACATTCCGTCTGGAGAAGGACGACGGCGAGGACGGCAAAAGCAGCAACACGATTGCAAAGCAGGCGCTGATTTTCATACAGAAGAATTTCAGAAAGGATATCGGGCTGAACTCCATCGCCAAGGAGCTTCACACATCGCCGAACTATTTAAGCTCGGCATTTCACAAAAGCTATTCAAAAACCGTTGTTTCCTATATAAATGATATGCGGCTGAACTACGCCTCCAACGCCCTCAGAACCGACAGCGCGGTTTCGATAACCGATGTATGTTTTGAATGCGGATATAAAACATACTCTCACTTCCTTAAGGACTTCGGAAAAAAATTCGGCACAAGCCCGAAAAAATATCAGAAAACACACAGATTTTAACAAATGAGCGCACAAGGGGTTCCCTTGTGCGCCTTGTTCTTTAATATCTTTAAAGCAAAACCATTTCTTCTCTGCGGCGGTTCATTTCCGCACGGTTTCTGTCCTCCTCGATTTTAAGGCATCTCACAACCGTACCTCTCGAAACCCCCGCAAGCCTTGCGATTGCGCTCTTTTTAAGACCGAACCCCGAAAGGTGCCGCACAGCCGCAACCCTATCATCGTTTGAAAGCGCAAGAAAAGATTTTCCGCCGAAAACCGCCTCAGCCTCACGGTTAATCGCGGCCGTGTTAAGAGGAGCATCCGCGCCGTATGTATAAGGCTCCGGTTTTTTTAGAAACTCCGAAAATTCCGCAGCCGAGCCGAACTGCGATAAAATCACGCTGTTCACCGTTCCGCCTTCAAACTCTGCCGATGAATTATACTCGCCGTGCTGAATTATGTATCTCGCAAGCCCCGGTGCAAAAGAGATTTCAATCGGTTCGCTTTTGTATCTCGACCCAAACAGAACTCCGCTCCTTTTATATTTTCTGTTAAACCACATTGCATAATCCGTCATAAGCTTTTTCATGACGGAGGACAATTCAAAAGTTTTTACAAACAAATGCCCGTCCTGCCGGTTAAGCCCGTACGCAAGAAGCTCCATACGGTCTTTGAGCCCTTCAATAAAAAACAAAAACTTATCGCAATCCTCTCTGCTCTTAAAAATCTTCTCATTCCCGACAGCCCTGAAATAAATATGATAGAGTCCGCTTTCTCCGATTTCTCTTGCACGCCTTGCCATAAGCATCACTTCCTTATTTGATAAACTAATTATATATTATATTCCGTCAAATGTCAATACAAAATTGTACAAAAAGTGCTTCGTCCCCAAAATGTAACACAAGCGTCAAAAAAGAGACAGCCTCCAAAAATGCTGTCTCCTTAAATATTGTTGTTTTAGGCAAATGAGAGCCAAACCCTTAAGGCCTTATGCCGACAAATATTTGCACTTTTCGGCTTATCGTCATCGAAAGGCGGCTTCGGTTACTTAACCTGCCTCGTCAACCACATCAATCGCTTCGACGCTGCCGTCCTCAGGTGCAGATGGCGTCGGATTTTCGGGAACAGCTTCTCCGCCCGTACCGTTTCCTCCGGATTCATTTCCGCCGGAAGTATTGTTTCCGTTATTATTTTCCGCCGGAGGTGTTTCGGGGGTGGCAGCGGGGTCGTTTCCGATTGCTCCGCCTTCGGTTCTGTCGGTTTCGCCCTCGGTGGAAGGCTCGGTATTTGTATCTTCCTCTTTGTCCTCATCCTCATCGTAAACATAGTGCTGGCTCTGCCCGTTCATTGCGATATTCGCCGAATAGTTAACATTTGAAAGGGTTTTGAAGTTTTCATATTCAAGCCCTTCGTGAACTTTATCCATAACCTTTCTCCAAAGGTTTGCGCTTATTGCACCCGATGTGAACGATGACATATCGGCAGGCTCGTCAAAACCGTACCACACGGCTCCGCAGTAATAGGGCGTATATCCGCAGAACCAAAGGTCGTTTGTGTGCTCAGATGTACCGGTTTTACCTGCCGCCGGAATACCACAGTAAAGGTTCGCCGCCGTACCGGTACCGCTTGTTACAACGCTCCGCAGCATATTCGTCATAATGCTTGCGGTTTCTTTTGAAAATGCGGCATTGGTATTGACCTTCTTTTCAAGCAGAACATTGCCGTCATGGTCAAGCACTTTTGTATAGGTATGCGGAGTTGTATAAATTCCGTCATTTGCAAAGGTACAGTAAGCCGCACACATTTCCTTAACGGTCACGCCATCGGTCAGACCGCCGAGAGCCAGCGACGGAAGCGTTTTATCCGTCTGCCCGTCCCTTGAGCTGACGAGAGTGGTAAAGTGAAGCTTTTTCGTCATATATTCATACGATTTGTTTATGCCGAGATTCTGAAGCGTCAGAACCGCCGGAATATTATACGACTGTGCAAGTGCATATTTTATTGTCATGGAACCGTGGAAACGGTTGTCCCAGTTCTGAGGCGTCCAGCCGTTAATCGTAATCTTCTTATCGTTTACATATGTTCCGGGTCCGACAATTCCTTCCTCAACCGCAGGACCGTAAACCGCAACCGGCTTTATGCTTGACCCCGGCTGACGGAGTGCGTCCGTAGCACGGTTAAGCGTAAGATTGGCGGTTTTCTCACCCCTGCCGCCGTAAAGTCCTTTGATTTCGCCGTTATAGGGGTCCATAACCACAATCGCGCTCTGCGGCTGTTTTTCGTAAGCCGATGATGATGAAAAGTTATCCTCATTTGTATAAACTTCGTCTATCGCATTTTGAATATCGGGGTCAAGCGTTGAATAAATCTTAAGGCCTCCGCTGTAAACAAGCTTTGCGGCATAGTTTTCGTTATAGCCCTTTTCAGTCTGCAAGTCGTCAAGAACCTCTTTTATAACAGCTTCTTCGTAGTATGAGCTGATTCTGTCAAAAGCGTTGTCATCATCGGAATTCCCTTCGGAAAACACAAGTTCAAAATTCTTTGCTTCCTCATACTCGTCCTGTGTAATATCGCCGAGGTCAAGCATCTTTTTGAGAACCGTTTCCTGTTTGCTCTTATTCTGCTCCGGATTTATAAACGGGTCATACTCTGCTGGATTCTGCGTTATACCTGCAATGCAGGCGGATTCCGCCAGATTAAGCTCCGACACCGGTTTATTGAAATACTCATGCGATGCCGCCTGAACGCCGTAGCAGCCCTCGCCGAGATAAATAGTATTAAGATAAAGTTCCAGAATTTCCTGCTTTGAAAGTTCCTCCTCAACCTTAATCGCGCGGATTATTTCGCGGATTTTTCTCGCCGGAGTCGTCTTTTGGTCGCCGGTAACATTTTTAACCCACTGCTGGGTTATTGTGCTGCCGCCGTAAGACTTGTCACCTTTTACAATATAATTGAATGTCGCACCGGCAAGACGCTTAAAGTCAAAGCCGTGATGCTGATAGAAACGCTCGTCCTCAATTGCGACAAACGCCTTCACCGTATAGTCCGAAATATCGTCGTAATTTGCCCATATTCTGTTAACATTGCCCTGAATCTGAGAATATTCGACCTCATCGCCGTTCTTGTCCGTATAATATATGAAAGAGTTCTGGTCAAGGCTGAAATCGTCGGTATTAAACTTATCGATAAAGCCGAGCTTCTCGTTATAAAAAGCCACTCCGCCGGCAAAAACCCCCAGGATACTGATTATTAAAATAAGGGAAAGAACAACGGTAATTACTTTTTTCATGCGTTTAGTCTCCCGATTCATAAAAAATATTTAACAATTTATATTATACCACATATTTTAATAAATGCAATTAAATTTTGTTTACAAATCTATTTTTTGAATAAAATTCCGTAAAAACGGCAAAAATAGTGGTAATTTAAGGAGTGATAAATATGAAAGCGTCATTAAAAATACTGATATTGGCAGTTGCAGGGGTATCGGCATGGTACCTTTCGGTGTTTGCGGCGGAAGGATTTTCGGGCGAAAAAATAACCGAAGGAACAGAAATAACCGAAATCACCGAGTATAAGGAATGCGGACACACTGAGAAAGCTGAGTATTCCGCCGCAAAAAGCCTTGTAGGAATGAAGCCCGACAAGGCGGCGGAAAAGCTTGGCTGCAAGCTTAAATCATTTGAAAATAAATCTCTCGCAATAACAAAAACCGTTGACGGGCTCTGCGCAGAGCACAGCACCGTAAAGCTCGATGACGGCAACACCATAACCGTGTATTCCGCAAAAGACGGCAGCAAAAAAGCAAGCTACACCGTTTCGCCTTCGCAGTTTTCGAAGTCGGATTTAGAACGCCTTAAAGCCGGCATTACCGTCAATTCTGCCGCAGAGCTTTCCGCAGTTATTGAGGATTATACGAGTTAGTTTCGAGTTTCTCTATCCTTTTTTCAAGTGCGTCGATTTTGGCTTCAAGCGCAATGGTATGCTTTGTTATTTCAATTCTTGCGCTTTCGCCGAACGCTCCCTTTGCCGAAAAGGAGTTCCCGAGCACAAAAAGTTTAGGTCTTCCCTGGCGGAGAGTTCCGGGGCAGCACTCGCAAACGCAGTATTCGCCGCCAAACGGCAGCCTCAGATGAAAATCCATACAATTTCCGCCGGATATAATTCCGGTGGATTTTTCTTTTGATGTGTAAATTACCCTTCCGTCAACCTCCGAAAATACAATAAAACCGCCTTTTGCAGCCGCAATTTTGTGGTTGGTTCCCGGAACCTCAAAGCTTTCGCCGCCGTTTTCAAAGACCGTTTTGCCGTCGGCTTCTTTTACAATACAAAACCGCTTGTAAGCAGTGCACATGACATCCCTTATCTCACCGCCCTCGCAAATCTCCTCAGAAGCACCCCAGCCGCCGCTTCTGTAAGTGAAAAAGTGCCACAGATTTTCCGAAATCTTACATATTATATATATGCAGCCTGTTTCGTCCCGCCTTACGAAAAAGTTCTCGTCATATATTTTGCTGATAACCTGCGGCTGCCCGTAAGGCAAAATCTGGTGAACAACAAGCATTTCGCCGCCGTGGTTAAGCCCGTATATAAAATGAAAATCATCGTTTGTTTCAGTAATCCTCATCCCGAAAACAGCTGCGCAGCGGCTTCTGCTTTTTAAAAGAACCGATTTTATCCACTCTCCGCCGCTTTTTGTAAACTTAAAAATATCCCCCTCACGGCTTTCGCAGACAACATTGATTTCATTTCCGACGCAAACATCGAATTCATCAAGACAGTTTTCGCAAAGTAGCGCTTTTTTTCCTCCGTTTCCGCAAAAATAAAGCCCTTCGTCCGTATAAAAATGGTATTCCCCTGCACTTCCGCCGACATATATATTCATAATTTCACCTCGATAAAACCTATGCCGAATCCGCAAAAATAATAAGTAATTTGATACTTTCGCAAAAAAATCAAGCCATTGTGCAGACAAAACACGACGCAATCTGATATTTTTTTACTATAGCTTTTATATTATAATTATGTAATCAGGTTGATATTATTCTGTGACTGCATTGATTTTTTGCAGAATCATGATTGACAAAAATATCGGCTTATGATAAAATGGTTCATAACCGAATTAATGTTATGAACCGAAATTCGGAGGTATTTATGAAAAAGTTATGTGTTTTACTGGCAATTATTATGACGGCGGCTTTTATGCCGGCAGCCGCATCGGCAGAGGGCGGCAATGTGTGCTATGTTTCACCGAACGGCTCGGACTCGGGCAGCGGCAGCATATCTTCTCCTTTTGCCACTGTTTCAAAAGCGGTTTCGTATATGCGCGGAAAGAGCGGCGAAAAATACATATTTTTAAGGGGCGGAGAGTATTACTTAAAATCCTCCGTCAGAATGTACTCAACCGACAAAAACATCACCATATGCGGCTACGGCGGAGAAAAGGTGAAAATCAGCGCTTCAAAATCCGTGCCATATTCCGCTTTCAAAAGGGTGACGGACGAAAATATACTGAACCGCATTATTGAAAAAAGCGGAAGGGACGCCGTTATGCAGGTGTATCTCCCCGACATCGGCATTACCGATTACGGCACAATGTACGCCGGCGGATTTACCGTATGGGACGGAAACGGCACCGTCCCCGAATTGACCTATAACGGAAAACTGATGAGTTATGCCGCATACCCAAACCCCGGTTCAAGCGATAACGGAGGGTATGTATATACAGCCGATGTTAAAGACGATATATCCTTTTCGTGCGATGATAAGAGAATCGAAAAATACGCCGCCAACAAGGATTTGTGGGTTCTCGGCTGGTTTATACATGACTGGGCGGAAAACACCACATCGGTTTCCTACAATAACGGATACTTCACAATCAACACGATTCCGGCAGGCTCGGGATTTAAAAATATTCTCAAAAACCGCCGTGTAAGGTTTCTGAATGTATTGGAGGAACTTGATGTTCCGGGCGAGTTTTTCCTCGACCGAAGCACGGGCATTTTATACATCATTCCGCCTGAAGGCATAAAAGCCGGCGACGAATTAAGGTTCTCGCCGGACAGCACAACGCTCTTTTACGGCTCAAAATCTTCTGATATAACATTCAAAAATCTGATTTTTGAGGGCACCCGTTCAAGGGCGGTTGACTTTACAGACAGTGCAAAGATAAAAATCGACAACTGTGAATTTTACGGTATCGGCGAAATTGCAGCATGCTTCACAAGGTGCACCGAAAGCGGTGCGGAAAACTCTTACTTTCACGATATTGACGGAACCTGCGTTGAACTTGATGTCTGCGGCGACAGAAAAAATCTTGTTTCATCGGAATGTTATGTTAAAAACTGCCGTTTTGAAAGATTTTCGCAGTACAGAAAAACCTTGTACCCGGCAATTTCAATCGGAAAAACCGTCGGGGCAGGCAGCGGCGGCTGCGGATTTCTGATCAGCCATAACTATTTTGAAGACGCACCTCACTGCGCAATCAAAAACGAAACCAACGACTGCATAATCGAATATAACGAAATCAATAATGTCTGCAATGATACATCCGATTCGGGCGCTATCTATTCCGGGCGTGACTGGTCAACGCAGGGCAATGAAATAAGATACAATTATTTTCATGACATCACGCAAATCAGAAGCACCTCCGGTTATGATGTTCAGGCGGTTTATCTTGATGACTGCCACTCATCAACGAAGGTTTATAAGAACATTTTCTATAAGTGTCCCTCCCCTGCGCTTTTCGGCGGCGGACGGTACAACACATTTGAAAACAATATGATTCTTGAATGTAAAAAACCGTTTGTTATGGATGCGAGAGGCGAGGTTTGGGACGACGGCTGGCTTGATGAAAACAATCCTTCTTCGCTTTATGCAAAGTTAAAAGCGTTTGATTATAAAAACGGCGTATGGGCGGAAAAATATCCGTATCTTGTGAACATTCTTGAAGATGAGCCGAAGATTCCTAAGCACAATACAATAAAAAACAACCTCGAATATCGTTCCGGCGGATTTAATATCCATGACGATGTTGTTAAATATGGGGACACTGCATATAATACCGCAATTTATTCTACCGCCTATCTTGAAAATTACGAGGCAAAGGACTTTACCATTAAAGATATTTCAAAAATAAAAAGCCGTATTCCGGAGTTTGAGGACATCCCGTTTGACAAAATGGGGACGCAGCAAACCGGAGTCCCTTCAAAACCGTATACAACGGTTGAAAAACTTAGCGGAACAGCAAATTTTTACGATACGCTCCGCCTAAAGTACAGCAGCAAATCGGACAGCTGCAAGATTGCTGACAATATTATAAGGTGGTACACCGTTAATAACGGTCAGTTCACAGAAATAAAGGGCGAAAACGGCGGTGCTCTGGAGCTTAGCGAGGGCTTCGCCGGAAAACGGTTACCGCATCGGTAACGCCGATAGATTCAAACGGAACCCTCGGTTACACCATGTGTGCCGGAAATGTCAGCATTGAAAAAATCAGTTATTCCGATGCTGTTTCCGCAGAGAAAACGG
>CAKSKB010000021.1 GCA_934464705.1 uncultured Clostridia bacterium | reverse complement strand
CACATGTTCACCGATGAATATTTTGAAAGACAGCTCCAATATATTCGTGAAATAAGGCTGTCGGAACGCAAGTTTTAAAAAAAGTTGAAGAATAATCGGAAATAAGAGAATTGAAGAACGATAAATCGGAATTTACGGAGGCAGTGTGGATTATGAAAAAGATTATATGTGCAGCGCTATGTATTTTGATTGTGTTTGGTTTGAATGCCTGCGGCGGAAATGTTAATGAAGTAAATACGCATAATGTAAAATCTGAAATGTATTCCGAAGAGGATATCAGAACGGCTGTTGATACT
This sequence comes from uncultured Clostridia bacterium, assembly GCA_934464705.1. GTDB lineage: Bacteria > Bacillota > Clostridia > HGM11514 > HGM11514 > CAKSKB01. The sequence goes on along the minus strand of CAKSKB010000021.1, from coordinate 49,258 downwards.
ATAAAAAAAGAGTTTAAGAGTGACTGGGCAGGATGTACCCTTACAGAGATTTATTATGCAGGGGATGACAGCTCAAAAGCTTATCAGGATTGGGCTGATAGGAATAACGCAGATGAAGTCATCGTTTTATTGTCTTCATTCGATGTTGATTCATCCGGCGGAAACGGGTCTTTGAACCCAAACAGCACATACACTGATTGGAATTGGATTTTAGTCAGAACAAATGGCGGAAAATGGCAACATGTTGACCATGGATATTAAATTTCGGTTTATAAACACACTAAGGCGAGCATTCGTGTTCGTTCTTGCAAATACGGCGCTTGCGCGCAATGACGAGGCGGGGCTGTTCGACGCGCTTTTTGATATGTCGGAGAGTGCGGCGTCGAACACGGAGGATATGTGCCGCTATACGCAAAGCCTGTTTTCGGGGTACATATACGCCTTTACGCACCGCCCGGAAAAGGCGGACGAATGGCTTGCGGACGGGGATATAGGCGAGCACAGGCTTGCGCCGATGACGATTCCCTTTGCGCATATCATATACGCGCGGATATTGCTCGAGCGGCGCGAATATGTCAAGCTTGCCGCATTCTGCACGTTCGCGCGCGGTATTGCTGCGGAAATACCGAGTATTCTGCCACAGATTTATTTTTATATTTTTGAGTGCTGCGCAAGCGCTGCGCTTGGCGACGGCGTGCAGGCGGTAAAGGCTCTGCGCGCGGCGCTGGCTATGGCTTTGCCGGACGGAATATATATGCCGTTTGCGCAGAATTATAACGCAATAAAACCGGCGCTGGACAAGCTGAAGTCTGAGCCGGGATATGATGTGATTTGCCGGCTCGGCGCGGAGTTTGAAGTTGCCGCTGCGCAAATCGGCCCGGGGAAAACCAGGCTTTCGCCGCGCGAACGCGAGGTGGCGGAGCTTATCCGCCAGGGCTTTACAAACAAACAGATTGCCGCAAGACTCTATGTTTCGGTGTCTACGGTGAAAATGACAATCAGCAATATTTTTGATAAAACGGGCATACGCTCGCGCGCACAGCTGCCCGACGCTAAAATTTAGATTACGGAGGAGCATATATGACAGACGTTATTTTTTCTTTTGATACGGAGGATTTTACCTCGTGTGAGGCTGCGGACGCAATATTGAAGGAGGCGCAAATTCTTCACGATCAGGACGTGAAGGGGTGCTTTTGCGTTGTGGGGCTGCTTGCAAAGCAGCTCGAGGATTGGGGGAGAACGGACGTCCTCGAGTCGCTTGCGCACCACGTTATCGCGTCGCATACATACGGACATTCGATACACCCGGTGCTGAACGAATACACCGATATAGAAAGCTTTGACGATGCCTATACAGAGGTGATGCGCCAGGAAACCGAGGGCGTGCGGCTTATCAAAAAGGCGGTCTCTGCCGAAATCAATGCGGTTTGCCCGCCGGGAAACCAGAAATCCTACGTGGCGATGTACGCCTATGCCGATATGGGTATTCCGGTTTTTGCTGATACGGTCTGCGATACGCCTGACGGGCGCGGCGCGTTCTGCTGCAATATTTATCAGGTCGGCTATACCGATTATATGGGGCCGCTGTTCACCTGCGGCGAAAAGGAGCTGCGCAAAATGCTCGACGAGGCGGCAAAAAAGCGCAGAGTGATATTCTACACGCATCCGAATGAGGCGATGTTTGCCGAGTTCTGGGACTTTGTGAACTATAACAAGGAAAATAAGTGCGAGTTCGGAAAGTGGAAGGAGTGTCGCCGCCGCCCTGTAGAGGAGACCGAACGATTTTATAAAAATATGAAGCTTTTGGTGCGCCTTGTAAAGGAGGATCCGCGCTTTCGGATAACCGATTATTATGAGCTTGCATCGGAGCTTAAAACGGAGGGGCAGCGCCGCGTGAGTGCGGCGGATATTCCCGCGCTTCGCAGAAATATAGAGGATAAGCTGTTCCCGACCGAGACGCCCTGCTCGTTGTCAATTTCCGACATTTTTCTTGCGTGCGTCGATTTGCTTTCGGGCAAGCCCGAGCATATATGCGGCAAGGTTTACGGATTTTTGGACACGCCGTATGCGGTGCGGGAGAATGTCACCGTGTCGGCGGAGGATATGAGAAAATCCGCGCAGATGCTTGATGTGAGCGGATTTTTGCCGGAGGAAATAGAGGTGGGCGGCAAATATATCGGTCCTGCCGACTGGCTGCGCGCCGCGCTGGCGGTTTTGTCGGGTGAGAAAAGCGTGACGGTTTCGCCTGCTGCTGCATTGCCGGAGCTGGACTTTATGCCGACGCTGCGTGACTGCTCGTTCAGGGGCGAATGGCTGCAGAGCGACGATTTCAAGGACGAATATTTATCGGAAAGACTGCGGCTTCAGTCGTGGACAATAAGATTTTTCAAAAAATAAACATCGCCCATGCGGGCGAGAAGGATTACTATGGAAAAAAATCTCACAAACGGCAGTGTATTCAAAAATGTACTGCTATTTTCGCTGCCGTATCTTTTGTCATATTTTTTACAGACGCTCTACGGTATGGCGGATTTGTTCATAATCGGGCAGTTCGAGGGCGTTGCGGCAACCACGGCGGTGTCGGTCGGCTCGCAAGTCATGCATATGCTGACCGTTATGATTGTCGGGCTTGCGATGGGTACGACCGTCAGCATTGCGCAGGCTGTCGGCAGCGGTGACCGCAACAGTGCATCGCGCAACGTCGGCAACACTGTGACGTTGTTTATGGCGGTTTCAGTCGTGATGACCGTCGTTTTGCTCCTGTCGGTGCGTGCGATTGTGGCTGCAATGTCCACGCCTGCCGAGGCTGCGGACGGCACTGCTGCGTACCTGACCATATGCTTTGTCGGTATTCCGTTTATCACGGCGTACAATATTATAAGCTCGATTTTCCGCGGTATGGGCGACAGCAAAAGCCCTATGTATTTTATCGCTGTGGCGTGTGCGGCAAATATCATACTGGACTATTTTTTTTATGGGCGTGCTGCGTCTGGGCCCTGCCGGCGCGGCGATGAACATAGTGGGCAGCACAAGAAATATTATTTTCACAAAAATGGTGGAAAAGGGGAAGGACACAAAGATTTTAAGAGCGGTTTTCAGTGCGGTGTTTATAATTTTTTGCCTTGCAACATGGGACGGCGTAAAAAGTATTCTGGTAGGAATTGCGAAAGTTATTTCGACATTCGCCTACGGCAGCAGCAGTACGGCTTTTGTGAGAATTATGATATTTTTTACAAGCACCGCCTGGCTCATATATAATTTAATGGTGGGTTCATATGCCGGCTTTGCCTGCGAAGCCTTCACATTATGCTCGATAATTGCAGGAATTATAAGGATTGACATAATGAAAAAAGCGAAACCCTCTGAATGAGGATTTCGCTTTTGACTTTAGGAATTAAGAGTTCGACCTAACCGTAAATAACATTGCTTAGCCCTGCGTCCACTGCCCAATATGCGGCATAGGCATTTGTGCCGGCATTGAATTCCGAGATAGTGCAGTCATCAAATGCGGATGAGTCAATGCTCGAAACATTCTTTCCGATGATGACCGTTTTGAGGTTTGAACACTTATAAAATGCGTCAAGACCTATTGTCTTTACGGAATCGCCGGTGGAAATGTCAATCAGCGTCTCATTGTTTTTAAATGCGTCCGAAATCATTTTTATGCCTTTGGGTATCCTTACAGATGTTGAATCTCCGATATATTTTACGAGAACTTTCCCTACGATAACAAATCCGTCTTTGTCTGCGGTGAGATTGGTCATATAAGCCGTACCTTCAAACGCTCCGCAGCCGACAAATTCTGCATCGTCCGAAAGCTTAACCTCCGAAAGCGCCGTGCAGCCCGTAAAGGCATTATTGCAGATGAATTTAACGGACGGCATATTGATTTTTGTTATATTATCTTTTCCTGCAAACACATTTGATATACCTTCGATTTTGCCGTCGAGCTCAATTTCAGCCGCATTGCCGTTGTATTTTACAAGGGATTTGCCGATTGTGACAAATTCGTCGGTCTGCGCTTCAAACCACGGAGTGCCCGAAAAAGCGTCTTTTCCGATAAGAGTGAGATTTTCCCCGCCCGAAACAGTATTCATGCTTATGCATTTTTCAAAAGCATTATCGCCTATTTCCTTAACATTTTTAAGCTCCAGTTTTTCTAAGGTGGAGCATCCGGAAAAGGCATAGGCACCGATAGATTCAACCGAGTCCGATAAGTTGATATTTATAAGCCCCATGCACCCGGCAAAGGCGTTTGCGCCTATTTTTCTGACATTTTTTCCGAAGTTGACGGTTTCAAGCCCAAGGCAGTCATGAAAAGCGCCGGAGCGTATTTCCGTAACGGAATCGGGTATGTTAAGCGTCTGCACACCACTGTCGGCATTGAACGAGCCCTTGCCGATTACGGTAAGCGGTAAGTCTTTTCCCGATTTTGAATCGGGAACTTCGGATGGGATTGTTACTTCCAATGTGGATGTTCCGAAAAACTTTTTAAGCTCTGCATGGTCTTCGTAAATATAATATCCGTAAGTATCATTTTCTGCGTAGTAAAGCGGTTCGGTATATTTGGTGTTTGACGCCGTATTGCTACTTGAACCGCACCCCGAAAGACACATGAGCGCCAAGACTGCGGAAAATACAAGCGCAAAAAATTTAAGTCCTGATTTTTTCACGGATAAAACCTCCTTTAAGAAAATTGCACCCGGGTGTGGGATAACCACGGCTGTCCGGGTGCAAAAAATCGGTAAAATTATTCTTCCGTTGCGGGTGCTTCGGCAGCTTCTTCTGTTGCTGTTTCCGCAGCGGGCTCTGCAGCCTGCTTTATGCTGAGGCTGATTTTCTTCTTGGGTCCTTCAAGGTCGATTTCGAGAATCTTGGCGTCAACTTCCTGACCGATTTCAAGAACATCTCCGGGCTTTGCGATGTGTCTGTCGGCAATCTGGGAGATATGTACCAGACCGTCAACTTCCGGTACTACTTCAACAAATGCGCCGAACGGAACAAGCCTTACAACCTTGCACTTAACGATGTCGCCTACATTCATTGCTTCAACCTTTTTCCACGGATCGTCCTCGGGGTTCTTGTATCCGAGAGAAATCTTTCCGGTTTCTTTGTCAAAGTCAATAACGAATGTGTCGATTATATCACCTACATTTACAACCTCGGAAGGATGCTTAATCTTCTTCCATGAAAGTTCGCTGATGTGGATAAGACCGTCAACTCCGCCGATGTCAACAAATGCACCGAACTGTGTGAGTGACTTAACAACGCCCTTATATTTTTTGCCGATTTCGATATTTTCCCAGATTTCCTTAAGCTGAGCGGCGCGTCTTTCGGCAAGAACCGACTTAACCGAGCCGACAACCTTATGCCTTCTGGGGTTAACATCGATGATTCTGAGAGGAAGTTCTTTTCCGATTAAGGGTGTGAGATCTCTCATGAATCTGTCGTTTGCGAGCGATGCGGGAATGAAAACTCTGAGGGAGTTAACAAGCATAATCATACCGCCGTTTACAACTTCGAGAACCTTTCCTTCAAGAACGGTTTCTTCTTCCATTGCCGTTTTCATGATTTCCCAATCCTTCATGTTGGCAATTTTCTTTCTGGAAAGCTGGATTGTACCTTCAACATCGTTAACTCTTACAACGAAAACTTCGATTTCGTCGCCTGCTTTAACGACATCCGCAGGAGCGGTTCCGGGAGCCGCGCCGAGCTCATCTGCCGGTATGAAACCGTCGGCTTTAGCACCGAGGTCAACATAAACCTCTGTAGGGGTAACGCCTATAACTGTACCCGTTACGATATCTCCTGTATTTAAAGTTTTGAAAGATTTTTCCAACTCATCTGCAAAGTTGAGTTCGCCCTGAACATTTGTGTTTTCTTCTGTCATTGTCTGAATAACCTCCTTAATTATATCCGCCGGGGTTGATGCCCCTGCGGTAATACCGATATTTTCACCCTCGATATTTCCGGGCAGCTGGTCTGCGCTTTCTATATGATATGCAGGACAGAAACGGCTGCATATATATACTAATTTTTTGGTGTTGGAGCTGTTTTGCCCTCCGATAACAATCATTGCGTCCGAGCGTTTTGCAATTTCTGCGGCTTCTTCCTGACGCTCTTTTGTTGCGCTGCAGATTGTATCGAATACTTTGATATTATTGCCCGTAATCTTTGATATTATTTGTTTCCAGACGGAGCGGTCAAGCGTTGTCTGGGAAACAAGCGATGCCGACGGCGAAGTGAGAAGTTTCTCCGTAAGCTCCTCCGCAGATGATATAATCACCGCAGAATTTTCGCACCATCCGTTGATTCCTATAACCTCGGGGTGCGAACTGTCGCCCGCAATAATAATTTTATCGCCCGCCTCATGCTGTTTTTTGACAATGTTGTGAATTTTTTTGACAAACGGGCAGGTGGTATCTATATATGAAATCCCGTTGGCTTCGAGATAATCGCAGTCAGCCTTTGGGACGCCGTGTGCGCGGATTATTACCGTGGAGGACTTATCCGCCTCCGAAACATTCCCGATAACCCTGACCCCTCTTTTCTCCAGATCGTCCACGACTTGCCTGTTATGAATGACAGGACCGAGCGTAACCGGGTTTTTATATTTTCCCAAAGAATCGTAAACCATATTTACCGCACGGTTGACGCCGAAACAGAATCCGGCGGTTTTTGCAACCTCGATTTTCATGTTATCAATCCTTTGCAATTGCCTTTATTTCCGAAAGAATATCCGCTGCGATGTCGGCCATTTCTTCGGATGAAAGCTTTTTGCCCTCGTATTCCGAGAGTGTAATCGGCTTTCCGTATGTTATATGAAGCTTTGAAAAAAGCCTGAAATCCGACTTAACACCAACCGGTATAATAGGTGCGCCGGTTTTATGAGAGAACATTACCATTCCGGCCTTTGCCGCCGATGAGTCACCCTCTTTGACCCTTGTGCCTTCGGGAAACATCAGCATAGCGCCTCCGTTTTTCAGTATAGAAAGCGATTTTTTAACCGCCCCGATATCCGCCCTTGAACGGTCAACCGGGAAAGCGCCGCACTTTTTAATGAGAAAGCCGAACAGCTTATTCTTGAAAAGCTCTTTTTTCGCCATGAAAGAAAGCCTGCGTCCGCAAAAAGCGGCGACAACAACGGGGTCATAGTAGCTTGTGTGGTTCGAGCAGAGAATATATGCTCCGCTTTCCGGAACTTCACCTTCCACAGTGACCTTGAAAATCACTCTTAAATACGCCCTCACGAGCGCCGTTGCAATATTATAAAACATAATCTATCGGCTCAACTTTTCATTAATAATATTTAAGACCGCCTCAACCGAAGCTTCAAAATCAAGCTTTGAAGTGTCGAGTAAAACTGCGTCTTCAGCCGCCTTCAGGGGCGATGCTGCGCGGGTCATATCGTTTTCGTCACGCTTTTTCATATCGCAAAGAACCTCGTCCAGGGTCACGCTTTCGCCCTTTTCACAAAGTTCTTTGAACCTGCGCTCCGCTCTTGCCTCGGGGCTTGCCGTGAGGAAAATCTTAACCTCCGCATCGGGGAAAACAACCGTCCCTATATCGCGGCCGTCCATTATGACATCAATGTCCGCCGCAAGCCTGCGCTGCAAATCGACAAGCTTTTTGCGAACCTCCGGAATTGCGGATATTTCCGATGCAGCACGGGATATTTCGGGAGTTCTTATTTTATCCGAAACATCGGTGCCGGAAAGAAAAATCTTCTGTTCTCCGTTTTCGTAACCCAATTTTATGTCAAGTTTCGGCAAAAGTGCCTTTACGCCTTCGGGATTGTCCGAAATCGAAACACCGTTTTCAAGTGCGAAAAGCCCTGCCGCCCTGTACATTGCGCCCGTATCTATATAAACCATGCCGAGCTTTTTTGCGGCCGCCCTTGCTATTGAGCTTTTCCCGGCTCCGGAAGGGCCGTCAATCGCCGTTTTTGACATACAAAAAGGTCCTTTCTTAAATAATATTTTCGCATGACCTCACTATTATACAACAAATTCCGCAATTTTGCAAGAGTTATTTTATAAAAAATTTGTCAAAAAAATGTGAAAAATATATTACAATATATTACAGACTGCAAAAAAGACAAATTCCGAAAATAATTTTGATTAAAAAACTTAACTGTCGGTTGATTTTTTTGTGAATTATAGAGATTAATCACCGAACGGTTGATTTTTTCGTTTTTGCACTTGACCGACAGGAACAAAAGGTGTATAATAAGTATATTGCATTCAAAATAACAAATCCGAATTGGAGGAATATCAAAATGTCAAGAGTTTATAATTTTTCCGCAGGTCCGTCCATGCTCCCCGAGGCGGCGCTCAGAAAAGCCGCAGAGCAGATGCTCGATTATGAAGGCAGCGGTCAGTCTGTTATGGAGATGAGCCACCGTTCGGCGGAATACAAGGCTATTATAGAGAATACGGAAGCGCTTCTGCGTGAGCTTATGCATATTCCGGATAACTATACGGTTCTCTTTTTGCAGGGCGGTGCGTCCTCGCAGTTTGCGATGGTTCCGCTCAATCTTATGACAAAAAGCAAGAAGATGGACACGGTTATTACCGGTCAGTGGGCGAAAAAGGCTGCAAGCGAGGCAAAGAAATTCGGTGAAGTAAACATCATTGCTTCGAGCGCAGACAAAACTTTTTCTTACATACCCAAGGTTGACAAGTCGATGTTCTCGGCGGACGCGGACTATGTTCATATCACGATGAACAACACGATTTACGGTACAAAATATCACACAATCCCGGATACCGGTGATATTCCGCTTGTTGCGGATATGTCGTCCTGCATACTTTCAGAGGATTTCGATGTTACAAAGTTTGGGCTTATATATGCCGGTGCGCAGAAGAACATGGCGCCCGCAGGGCTCACGGTCGTTATAATAAGAAACGACCTTATCGGTCACGCTCCCGAGAGCTGCCCGACAATGTTCGATTATAAAATCCATGCCGACAACGGCTCGATGTACAATACTCCTCCGACATACACGATTTATATGTGCATGCTTGTTCTGGAATGGCTCAAATCTCTCGGCGGAATTTCCGAAATCGAAAAGATTAACCGCGAAAAGGCAAAACTTTTCTACGATTATCTTGACAATTCCGCAATGTTTAAGGGAACGGTTGTGCCTGAGGACAGGTCGCTTATGAATATTCCGTTTATCACCGGAAACGAAGAACTCGACGCGAAATTCGTTAAGGAATCCAAGGCTGCCGGTTTTGTAAACCTTAAGGGTCACAGGACGGTAGGCGGCATGAGAGCGTCGATTTACAACGCTATGCCGATTGAGGGCGTAAAGAGCCTTATCGAATTCATGAAGAAGTTTGAACTTGAAAATAAATAAGGAGTTTTGAGATGAAAAATATTCTTTTATTAAATAAGATAGCAAAAATCGGACTGAGTGTGCTTGATGCCGAAAATTACGCTTGCTCTGACAGCGTTGCAAATCCTGACGCTATTATGGTAAGAAGCGCAGCTATGCATGAAATGGAGATTCCCGAAAGCGTAATCGCAATTGCAAGAGCGGGAGCGGGCGTTAACAATATTCCGCTTGATAAGTGCACGGAAGCCGGAATTGCCGTTTTCAATACCCCGGGTGCCAACGCAAATGCGGTTAAGGAACTTGTTCTGGCAGGGCTTCTGCTTTCCTCGAGAAAGATTGCGCAGGGCATTGACTGGGCAAAAACGCTTGCCGGCAAGGACGATGCGGCAAAGCTTGTGGAAAAAGGCAAGAGCCGGTTTGTAGGTCCTGAAATCGAGGGAAAAACGCTCGGAATCATAGGTCTCGGCGCTATAGGCGTTCTTGTTGCAAACGCTGCGGTTAAACTCGGAATGGAGGTTATCGGTTTTGACCCCTACATCTCCGTTGACGGCGCATGGGGGCTTTCTAGAGCGGTTAAGCACGCCAAAACGCTTGATGAAATCTATGCGGTTTCCGATTATATTACGGTTCATGTTCCGCTTAATGATTCCACCAAGAACACCATTTCAAAAGATTCCATCGCAAAGATGAAGGACGGCGTGAGAATACTTAACTTCGCAAGAGGCGGTCTTGTAAACAGTGACGATATAAAGGCGGCACTGGAGGCTGGCAAGGTTTCCTGCTATGTTACGGATTTTCCGGACGCTTCGGTTATCGGTGTTGAAAATATTATCGCAATTCCTCACCTCGGCGCATCGACTCCCGAGTCGGAGGACAACTGCGCCGTTATGGCGGCAAAGGAACTCAAGGCGTATATCGAAAACGGAAATGTTATCAATTCCGTTAACTTCCCGTGCGTTTCCGAGCCCCGCACAACCGATGTCAGAATCTGCGTTCTTCATAAGAATATTCCCAATATGATTAACCATATTTCCGCAATTCTCGGTGATAAGAACATCAATATCGAGCACTTCTCAAACAAGAGCCGCGGCGATATTGCATACTCCATAATCGATGTTGCCGGCACGGCTCCCGATGATACGGAAGATGTTATTTCCGCAATCGACGGAGTTATAAAGGTAAGAATTATTAAGTAATTCTTCGGGTTGTCGAAAAAAGTCGGTCAACTGCAAGCAAATAAAGCATAAATATATTATATAATGACATTGCCGAAAGGCGTCCGATGATTTCAAGCTTCGGGCGCTTTTTTGGATTTTTTAATAATATCTATGCCGATGTTTCGGCTTTTCACAGCAGATCACCTCAAATATATACCAAATCGGGATATATTTATTATACCAAAATGGGATAATAATGTCAAGGGGTGATTTCATGATTATAAGATTACGGGAAATAAGGCGCAAAAAGCATATCTCACAGCTTAAGCTTGCGCTTGACCTTGGCATGAATCAGAACAGCATAAGCAGATATGAAACTGGGGAGCGGGAAGCGGACTATTTAACGCTTGTCGCTTTTGCCGATTATTTTAATGTATCGCTTGATTATCTTTTCGGGCGGACGGATAACCCGAAAATTAATATATAGGAGGCGTTTTTATGGAACTGAGAGTTCTGAAGTATTTTTTAATGGCGGCGCGTGAGCAGAACATTACAAAGGCGGCGCAGGCGCTGCACATAACTCAGCCGACGCTTTCAAGGCAGCTTATGGCGCTTGAGGAAGAACTCGGCGTGAAGCTTTTTGAACGCAGCAGCCACAGTATATCCCTGACCGGCGACGGGCTTCTGCTCAAGCGCCGTGCACAGGAAATCGTTTCTCTTGAAGAAAAAACGGTCAGGGAACTTGCACTTGAAAATACTCTCGGCGGCGAACTTGAAATAGGCAGCGGTGAGTTTAAAAGCTTTTCGGTTTTTTCCGATATGATGCTTGCTTTCAGGGAGCAGAACCCGAATGTCAGCTTCCGCCTTTACAGCGGAAATGCGGATAATATAAAGGAAAGAATCGAAAACGGTATTCTTGATATGGGTGTGCTCTCATATCCGGTCGACATAAGCCGATATGAATTTGTGCATATTCCAAAATCTGAAACCTGGGGAATTTTGGTTCACCGTGACTTTGAAATTGCGGGAAAGGAGTTTGTTACGCCGCAGGATTTGGCGGAGATTCCGCTGCTTATGCCCGGAAGAAAGCTGGTTCAGAGCGAAATTGAAAATTGGTTCGGCGATTTTTATGATAAACTGAATGTGTTTGCGGTTTACGATTTGCAGTACAACGCCGCTGTCATGGCACAAAAAAAGGTCGGAGCGGTGCTTACGATTGAACTTAAAAGCAGATATGACAATTTGAAATTCATACCGTTTTATCCCGAATTGAAATCGGGTGCGGTTCTGGTGTGGAAGAAAAACCGTGTGCGCTCCGCCTCCGCCGAAGCGTTTGTAAGCTTTGCCAAGGAATACCTTGGGGGCATTTCTGATGATACAAAATAAGTATTGGACATTTCTTTCGAACTGTGGTACAATACAATTAAAGGAAAAAGCGGCTTGAAAATCCGTAATTGCTTAAAATATAAATTCAGAAACGGAGGAGTTTGGCTATGAAGTATGTTACACTGTCAAACGGCGTGAAAATGCCGATTCTGGGATACGGTGTATACCAGGTGACAAAAGAGGAATGCGAAAGATGCGTATCCGACGCCCTGAAGGTCGGTTACCGCCACATAGATACGGCGCAGGCTTACTTCAACGAAGCAGAGGTCGGAGAGGCAATCGCAAAATCGGGTATTCCGAGGGAAGAGCTGTTCATAACAACAAAAGTATGGATTGACAACTACGGTTATGAAAAAACGAAGGCGTCGGTTGCGGAGTCCATGAAAAAGCTTAAAACCGATTACATTGACCTTGTGCTTCTGCATCAGCCGTTTTCGGATTACTACGGTGCATGGAAAGCCTTGGAGGAACTTTACGACGAAGGCAAAATCAGGGCAATCGGAATTTCTAACTTCTATGCGGACAGAATGATTGATATTGCGGCGTTCGGGAGAATCAGACCCATGGTAAATCAGATGGAAACGCATATCTTAAATCAGCAGACCGAACTTAAGGGCTGGGCCGACAAGTACGGTGTTCAGCTTGAAGCGTGGGGACCGTTCGGCGAGGGCAGAAAGGGTATTTTTGAAAATCCGGTTATTGCGGAAATTGCCGAAAAACACGGTAAAACTCCGGCGCAGATTATGCTTGGGTGGAACATTCAAAGAGGGGTTGTGGTTATCCCGAAGTCCACGCATATTGAACGCATGGAGGAGAATTTCAATGTGTTTGATTTTACTCTTTCCGATGATGATATGAAAAAAATTGCGGCGCTTGACGAGCGCACAAGCGCATTCTTTGCGCATAACGACCCCGAAACGGTAGAGTGGTTTGTAAATATGGTTCAGGTAAGAAGAAATCAGAAATAATAGGAGGAATTAAAAATGAGTAAAAAGTTGGTAGCGTATTTTTCGGCAAGCGGAATAGGCAAGCGAGAGTTGAACCCTTAATGCCTTATGACGACTAATTTTTGCCCTTTTCGGCTTGTCGTCATTGAAAGGCAAACGCCTATCGGCTTCCTCCGCACCAAAAATGACTAAAAATTATTTCGCCATAAGGTGCGAGCAGTTTTTATCAAGCTGATTTTTCTCAAGACAAGCAAGCGAATGAAGTTAATACTTTGTGTATTATCGATTGAGTTTGCGCAGTATTGGGGAAAATCAGCCGATAAAAACCATTAAGGATTCAACTCTCGCTTGCCTAACAAAAAGGCGGCTGAAAAGCTTGCAAAATCAGAGGGAGCAGACCTTTTTGAAATAAAACCGAAGGTGCCCTACACCAAGGCGGACCTTAACTGGATGGACAAAAAAAGCCGCAGCACGGTGGAAATGAAAAATCCCGATTCGCGCCCCGAAATTGCGGAAAAGCTTGACAATATGGTGGATTACGATACGGTTTTTGTGGGATTTCCGATTTGGTGGTATGTTGCGCCGGTATCGAATGAGCAGGTTGGAATATTCAATGTTACATTTGAGCCCGGCTGCCGCAACAATTGGCATATCCACCATGCTGCATCCGGCGGAGGACAGATTCTTATCTGCGTTGCCGGAAGGGGATATTACTGCGAAGAAGGAAAAACTCCGGTTGAGATGAAACCCGGTGACTGCATAAATATAAAGCCCGGGGTAAAGCATTGGCACGGTGCGGCGCCCGACAGCTGGTTTTCACATCTGGCGGTTGAGGTTCCGGGCGAGGAAACCTCAAACGAGTGGTGCGAGCCTGTAAAATAGAGGAACGGAAAATCGGAAGGCTGCGAACGCCTTCCGATTTAGGCAAACGAGAATCGAACCCTTAATGGTTTTTATCGGCTGATTTTTCCCAATACTGCGCACACCTTATGGCGTGAAAATTTTTAGTCATTTTTGGTGCGGAGAAAGCAGATAGGCGGTCGCCTATTCAACCGTTATATTTTTGATTGTTCCGAAGCCCGTGCCGCCGAGAGGCGTGGTGTTCGGATAATCGGGGTTTATCTTTTGATGAACTTCTCTTATTATATTATCCTTATCCGTTTCGCACTTTCCGTCAAACGAGATATTTTTAAAGCGGATGTCACGGCATGTGCAGCACATATCCGGCTCGAAAAAGTCGCCCCAGTCGGAGGGGTTGCCGTTTATCTTATATGTTGCCGAAATCGGACCTACGCTTACAAGCTTAATGCCCCTTTTATCAAGCTCGGAGAGTGTGTGCGCAACAGAAATATCTTCAAATTCGATGTTTGTTATGTCTGACAAAATATCAAAAAGTCCATAAATCGGAATGTTGTTGAAGCCCGATTCGCGAAGCTTCGGGAAGCTTACATTTTTAAAGAAGATATTTTCCATCTCACCGACATTTTCCGCAGAGTCGAACCTCGATTTATAGTTTACATTGCAGCAGTTGGGCTGATAATACAGCTTGAAGGTGTAAATTCCGGTGATGTTTTCAAACACGCAGTTCCTTATTGCACAGTCGTGCGTGGTTTTGTTTCCGTAGATTTTCCGCCCGGTGAGCAGCCTGAACTCATTGTTGTCGCCTGCCACATTTTCAACCAGCACATTCTCAATGCTGCCGAAGGTTATCGCCGCACGGTACCAGTCCCATGCGTTCATTGCGATGAGGTCGTCGCCGAGATCGCTTCCCGAAATATTGCTTATTATGCCGTATTTCGTCGGACCGTTTATGTGGATTCCGTCTTTGTGGTAGTTGCTGAAGTAAATATTATCAACCCAAAAATCATGACAGTTGCCGATATGGATTGCGTATGATGTGCTGTCCTCAAACGAAACATCGGTGATGTTCAGGTGGTTGACATTTGAAAAATCAAATATGCCCCAGCTACCGATTATGGTGTTGTGCTTGTCGTTTGAGCAGCGTTTGTTTCCGCTTGTCGTCCACACCCCTCCCGAAACGGTTATGTATTCGTCCGGGCTGAGCTGCTCTGTGTACTGATGATTCCCGGCTGCTACATTACGGTTTCGCACCATACAGGTGTTGACGCTTTCGTCAATGCGGATTTTCTGGTTTTTTTCTACCTTTAAGTTGCAGCCGCCGTCCATGATAATTGCGGAATCAAGCACGATTTCGCCGCCCATGTCGGGTATGTAAACCGACTTTTTCTCGTCCATTGCCGCCTGGATTGCGTCCGACCACACGTTGCCCCTTGCAAGGGCTTTGTATTCGAGCACCGATGTGAATTTGATCTCTGCCGTGTCGATTTTTTTAACATTTTCTCTGATTTCTCTTTTTAGTTTTTCACGCATAGCGTTGCCTCCTTAACTTATCTGTACAAGTTGATTATACACTATTATTCCCTGTTTGTCAATACTTGATTTTTTGCGGAAAATATAGTATAATTAATATAATATTAGGCAAGGGGTGTGCGTAAATTGGATAATCTTAAAGTGCTTCGCCATGCGAGATGCTATATTTCGGCAATGTCGGAGGGTATAAATCCGCTTACCGGAGAGTATGCGCCGCCGGGAGATACAATATCCGAAGAACGAATACAAAAATGCTGCGCTTATATTACCGGGATTATTGACGAATTTCTGGAAAACGGTGGCAGTTTCGGCAAAACCGCTTTTTCAATGAATGAGCGGCAGCGTATGAATGTCAAGATTTCGAGTGAACCTATTGAAATTTCTTCGCTTGTAAAAAGAATTAATGCTGCTAAGCCGAAAAATATGACCGGTATTACCGGACTCAAGATTGATAACTGGCTTGAAAAATGCGGATATATTACTATTGAAATCAGCAAAACAAAGCAGCTCAAAGATGTTACGAGCAAAAAGAAATTGGTTAATTCCCGTTCTTCGGAGCTTGGAATAACTCAGGTTGAGAAGGTTAACAAAACAACGGGAGAGGTTGAACAAAAGCTTTTATACAGCGAAAATGCTCAGATGTTTATTCTTTCTCATATTAACGAAATTGTCGGGAAGTGAGATTTTATGATTAACAGGAATTCGGCAACTCCGGTTTATGTTCAGCTTGCGGATTTGCTGCGGGCGGAGATTAAATCCGGGAAAATTGCCCCCGGGGATATGCTCGACAGTGAAAGCGTGATGATTAAAAAATACGGTGCGGCAAGGCTCACCGTGCGTGAGGCTCTCGGGATTTTGGTTAACGAGGGGCTTATCGCAAAGCGCCACGGAAAGGGCAGTTTCTGCACATACGGTCTTAAAAGGAAGAAAATCGATGTGCTGCTCAACATAACCGATTATTATTTTATTCCTTATTATATAGAAAGCATAAGCCGCATCCTTTCCGAGGGCAATGCGGATCTTGCGGCGTCGGACACGAGGGATTCGTGGCGTGAAATTTGCGGAATCCTCCGCAGCATTGCCGAAAACGGTTCTGACGGCGTAATTGTTCAGGTAAGCCCCGAAACGGAGCTTGGCAGGGACGAGCTTAAAGCCGCTTTTGCGCTGTTGCGTGAAAAAAATATTCCGTATGTGATGATTGACACGGTGTATGATTTTATTGACGGTTCTTCCGTTACGATGGACGAGTTTGAGGCCGGTCGGCTTGCGGCGCTTTGTTTTGACCGATTCGGTCATAAGTCCGCTGCTGTGTATTTCAGGGAGGGCGACAGGGTTGCCAAAGCACGAATTGAGGGTTTCAAGAGCGTTATGCCGTCATGTATTGACATTTTGGATTCCGAAAATGTAGGAGATAAGCTGAAATCTGCGCTCCAAAGCGGTGTGACGGCGGTATTCTGCTTCTCGGATTATTATGCAAAAAAACTTATCGACGCGGCAAAAGAGCTTAAAATCCCGGATGATTTTTCACTTATAAGCGTTGACGATACCATGATTGCCGAAATATACGGGCTGACTTCAATCGTCCACCCGAAAGGACTTATCGGCGAAGAGGCGGCAAAGGTGCTTCTCGGCGGCATTAAAATTAACAGGAAATTCATTCCCGAGATTAAAGAAAGGAAATCGGTTAAAAAGATTTAATGTATTATGTGTATATATTACGCTGCGGCGACGGGTCGCTTTATACGGGTATTACCACGGATGTGAACCGGCGGCTCGATATGCACAAAGGGCTTGTTCCGGGCGGTGCAAAGTATACCCGTGCAAAGGGGGTTGTGTCGGTAGAGGCGGTTTTTGAGGCGGAAAGCCGCTCCGATGCATCGAAGCTCGAGTACCGCATAAAGCATATGTCAAAGCAGCAAAAGGAGCGCCTGATAAAGGGGAACAAAGATGACTAACGAGGAAAAATATTTTATTTCCCACACGCATGATAAATGCAGGGAGTGCATAAACAAAAATATGCTGACAGAAACGGGGTTTCTCGGGCTTTCTGAGCAGTCGCTGGTGCTTTCGGAAAAGTATGACTGCGGGTATCGGCTTTTCGGCGGATTTGACGACGCCGAGAGAAAAATGCTGTGCTTTCTGCCCGAATATCCGATTGCAGATGAGGATTACGGAATTGCTGTTCTTAATGTGAAAATTTCGGCAAAAACCCCTCTTTCGCACCGTGATTATCTCGGTGCGCTTATGTCGCTCGGCATAAAAAGGGAAAATATAGGCGACATAATCGTGGCGGACGGCGGTGCACAGATTATTATAAAAGAAGAAATTGCGAATTTTCTGCTTTCAAACCTTTCGCGGGCGGGGCACACATCGCTTGAGTGTGAGGTTCTGCCGCTCACCGCTCTTAACGCCGGAGAGATTAAATTCAGAGAATTCTCAAAAACCGTTGCTTCGCTCAGGGTCGACTGCGTTGTTTCGGCGGTTTTCAATATGTCCAGAACCAAAAGCTGCGAGGCGGTTTCGTCGGGGCTTGTGTTCGTGAACGGACGGGAGGTCTTAAAGCAGTCGCTCGAAATAGAACCCGGAGATAAAATAACCGTAAGGCGCTGCGGAAAGGCCGTTGTGACCGATGCCGGAAGGCTTACCCGAAAGGGAAGAACGGTTATTTCAGGTAAAATTTACATTTAAGTTACATAACTGCCGTTTATTTTGCAGAGTGTTTACATAATCATTACAGGTTTTGGGTTATCCACATTTTATGAAGGCAAAAAAGCCCCTAAACTCGGGTTATTCACAAAGTTATGCACTTTATCCACATTTTACGGAACTCCAAAAAACGGCGGATTATGGTGAAAATGAGTTTACATAATATAATTATCAACATTGTTCTTGACTTATATTTGTATTGATGATATAATTCTTATATATTGGTAAAACGGAGATGTTAAAATGGGTGAGTCAAAAGGGTTTGATGTGACGGAAGGCCCTTTATTGCTTAAAATATTCAAGTTTTCGCTGCCGCTTATGGCGGCAGGTATGCTTCAGCTGGGGTTCAACATGATGGATTCGGTCGTTGTCGGCAGATTTGACGGCAGCCGCGCCCTGGCGGGGGTGGGTTCGACAGCCACGATTATTAATCTTCTGGTTAACGGGCTTATCGGGCTTTCAATCGGCGCAACGGTTATGATTTCGCAGTCAATCGGCTCGAGGGAATTTGAAAAAGCCGGGAAATACGCCCACGCCTCGATTGCAATTTCGCTGCTGCTCGGCTTTATCGTCGGGGCGCTGGGATTTTTTGTTGCAGGTCCGGCGCTGAAGCTTATGAAGGTTCCGAAAGAGGTTCTGCCGCTTTCAAGGCTCTATCTTAAAATTTATTTCGTCGGAACGCCGGTCATGATGCTTTACAATTTCGGCAGCGCCGTAATGCGCACGATAGGCGACACGAAGCGTCCGATGCTCTACCTTGGTGCGGGCGGAATTATCAACATTTTGCTTAACCTTCTGCTGGTTATTGTTTTTAGGCTGTCGGTTGCCGGGGTTGCGATTGCAACGGTTATTTCAAACCTTGTTTCAGCTGCGCTTGTTATGCGCGATTTGCTTAAAAGTCCGACCTGCTGCAGAATTTACATAAAAAAGATTGGTTTTACAAGGACGGAACTCGGCAAAATCTGCGCAATAGGTCTGCCGGCCTGCGTGCAATCGGCGATGTTTTCAATTTCAAACATTATAATGCAGTCGTCAATCAACAGCTTCGGTGCTGCGGCAATCGCAGGGAACACCGCCTCTCAGAACATCGAGGGCATACAGATGGTTGCAATGGACGGATTTATGCAAAGCTGCATAACATTTGTGGGGCAGAATTACGGCGCAAAAAAATCGCAGAGAATCCTGAAATCGTGGCTTCTTTGCCTTGCTTCCGCTTTTGCTCTTGAAATCGTGTTTGTTGCCGTAATGCTTCCGCTTAGGTTTATTGCTATAGGATTTTTCATTCCCAATGACCCTGCAGCGGTAGATTTTGCGTCAAAACGGTATATTATCATGTGCACAATGCACATCTTTGCGGCGGTTATGAACATAACAGTCGGTGCGCTCCGAGGTATGGGGAGGTCGCTCCTTCCGATGCTTCAAAGTATTTTCGGTGTGTGCGTTTTAAGGCTTATATATGTTTTCGCATATTTCAGGCACCACAAAGATTACATGACCCTTATGGCAATCTACCCGGCAACATGGTTTCTTACCGCATTTGTGCTGGTCATTATGATGATTGTATGCTATAAAAAATTCAGGAATAAAATTCAGACGAACGGAGATTTATCATGAAAAAAATTTTTGCGGCGGTCATTGCCGTCACTGCGCTCACGCTTATAGGTTCGGCGGTTTATGCCGACAGATACAAAGGTTCCGAAAGCCGTATAGCCTCCTCGGGTTCGGCGGTTCTTTTGAAAAAAGACGACGATTCGCTCTGGGGTTGGGGATATATAGGTTACAAGGGTACAAACGGCGATTTGCTTTCTCCCGAAAAGCTTTTTGATGATGTTAAAAGCTTTGATGTGTGCGACAAAAACAACTTCCGTGACAGCGTTATGAACACTTTCGGCGTGCTCAAAAACGACGGTTCGCTTTATGCATGGGAAGGCGACAATGCTCCGCTTAAGGTTGCGGACGATTGTATAAATTTCAAAATGAGCGCCGACGGATTTTTATATCTTAAATCAAACGGTGAACTCTACGGTGTTGGCAATGCTTCGCTTTGGGGCGTCGGCGGTGCGGTGTATTCATCGCCTGTGCTTGTTGCAAGCGGTGTTTCGGAGCATAGCGGCACCTGGTTTGCGGACGATTTCAAAACCGCCGCATACAACGAGGTGTACTCGGAGGGTGTAAAGACCCGTGCGCTCTTTGCAGGAATCACTCCCTCGGGCGATGTATTTACGGAGTATGTTCCCGATTATTACTACACCCTTGATTTTAATAACCACGGGCAGCTCGGCACGGGTGACGCAGTTGCTGTTTTCGGGGCAAATCATGTTGCGTCAACTGCCGTTTCGGGTATTTCGGTCGGCGGTGCGGTTCTCGGCGAAACAACTTATTCGGATATTGTTACCTATATTAATAACTTTGCGATTCCTTCGTTCAATTACAGGGGATATACATTCATCTGCGCAGAGGATTTACAGAATTACGGTTTTGATGTTGACTGTGACAGGGTGCGGAACACCGTTACGATTAACCTTAATCACAACAAGATTATACAGTATCCCGTGCCGGTTGTGAGGTGTGCGCCGGGTGATGTCGGCAAGCATTATTTTAATATCACAACCACCCCGACAAAGGCTTACATAGGCAACTTCGGGTATATGATTGAATCTCTCGGCGGAATTGAAGGCTACACGCTCATCAACATTCACAATCTTCTTGCCTGCGGTGCGGAAATCTCATGGGACGCAGAAAACAGAGCGGTTCATATAAATTTTGCGCAGCTTAATTCTTCGGAGGTGCCGTGGGGGATTTTTCGATGAAGGTGAATTACCAGCTTATGCTGGATAACCAGCTCGAAAACCTCGGCGGCAGAAAAAAGCTTCTGCTTCACTCCTGCTGTGCGCCATGCTCGACCTATGTTCTGGAATATCTCAAGGAGTATTTTGATATAACGGTTCTTTATTATAACCCAAATATCTACCCTCCCGAGGAGTTTTACATGAGGGAAGGCGAGCAGAAAAGGCTGTGCGAAGCATTGGGGATTTCGGAGGTTTCGGTCGGATATGACAATGCCGAATTTTATAAAGCCGCAAAGGGGCTTGAAGCAGAACCTGAAGGCGGCAGGCGGTGCCTCGAGTGTTTTAGGCTTCGGCTCTTCAAAACGGCGGAATACGCCAAAGAGCACGGTTTCGACTTTTTCACAACCACGCTTTCGATAAGTCCGCACAAAAATGCGGAGGTTCTGAATGAGGTGTGCTGCGAAGCGTCGGAAAAATACGGAATCCCCAATCTCTGGGCGGATTTTAAAAAGCGGGGCGGCTACAAGCGTTCGTGCGAGCTGTCCGAAATATACGGAATTTACAGGCAAAACTACTGCGGGTGCATATTTTCTTTGAGGAGTGTAAAAAAATGATTACTTACAACATTTTTAAAAACGGCTGCGACCATGTGTTCACAATGAGTTATGACGACGGTAAAATTGAGGACCGCCGCCTTGTGGCGCTTATGAACAGGTACGGAATAAAGGGTACATTTAACCTCAACAGCGGAAGGCTCGGAGAAGAGAATTTCGTCTGCGCCGATGAGGTAAGGGAACTTTATAAGGGGCACGAGGTTGCGGTGCATACCGTGACGCACCCGTTCCCGAACCTCTGTGCACCGGATACGGTTTACAAGGAAATAGCCGGCGACAGAACGGCGCTTGAACGCCTTGTAGGATATCCGGTTCGGGGAATGGCTTATCCTTTCGGTGCATACAGCGGCCAAGTGATTGAAATTGCAAAAAACTGCGGAATTGTTTATTCAAGAACAACACAGTATGACGGATTTAATGTTCCGGAGGATTTTATGCGGCTTAAATCAACCTGTCACCATAATCTGTTTGCGGAAAAAATCAATGATTTTGAAAAATCTGTTAAAAATCCGTGGCGGAAGGGTATGTGCTTTTATGTCTGGGGTCACAGCTATGAGCTTGACAGCGAGGAAAAATGGGCAGAACTTGAAAGATGTTTCAAAAGAATTACCGATATCGGCAGCATTTGGTATGCAACGAATATTGAACTTTGCGACTATCTGACGGCCCAAAAAAATCTCAGAATGACATACGATGAGGATGTAATCGAAAATCCGTCGAATATCGATGTGTGGATAAGAAAAGACGGGAAACCCGTCAAAATCCCCAAATGTTCGTCGGTAAACTTATAAAGTTGATACATAAATGCTATTGCATTTTTATGCACAAAGTGTTAAAATATATACATATTTATGAATTGGGTGACCGATGTGGATATACAGAAAATCAAAGAACTTGATAAAAAATATTTTATGAATGTGTTTGGCGAGCGCACAAATGTGTGCTTTGAAAGCGGCGACGGAGCATACCTTACCGATACCGAAGGCAAGCGGTATCTTGACTTTTTTGCAGGTATTGCGGTGAATGCCGTCGGGTACGGTAACAAAGAGTTCACCGATACCATGTGCGAATTTATGAAAACGAGGGTGCTTCACACCTCAAATCTTTACTATGTTGAGCCGCAGAGCCTTTTGGCTGAAAAAATATGCAAAAATTCGTGTGCGGACAAAGTTTACTTTGCAAACAGCGGAGCGGAGGCGAACGAGTGCGCAATAAAGCTTGCGAAAATATATCAGTACAAAAAGGGCAGCGGAAAGACCAAAATTATTGCATTGAATAATTCGTTTCACGGCAGAACCCTTGCGACCGTTGCCGCAACCGGTCAGGAAAAGTACCAAAAACCTTACCGTCCGCTTATCCCCGGGTTTGTGCATATAGATATTAACGATACCGAAGCGCTGCGGCGTGAGTTTGCAGACGGTGATGTCTGCGCCTGCATTGCGGAGCCCGTTCAGGGGGAAAGCGGTATTCATGCGATGACTCACGAGTTCGCTCTTGAGATGAGAAGGCTTTGCTCGGAAACGGACGCTTTGCTTATATTTGATGAGGTTCAGACGGGCATGGGCAGAACGGGCAGCCTCTTTGCTTATCAGACAATAGGGGTTGAGCCTGATGTGTTCACGCTGGCGAAGGCGTTGGGCGGCGGCATACCGATAAGCTGCTGCTGCGCAAAGGATTTTGCCGCAAAGGCTTTTGAGCCGGGCGACCACGGCGGAACCTTCGGCGGAAATGCATTTGCGTGCAAGGCGGGGCTGACGGTTTTTGATATTATCGAAAAAAGAGGTCTTGTTGAAAACTCAAGGGTTGTCGGCTCTTATATAAAAGACGAACTTATTAAGCTGAAAAAAAAGTATCCGATTATCACCGATGTGCGCGGTTTCGGGCTTATGATAGGCGTCGAAACGCCGAAATTCAAGAAAATTATAACAAAGCTTCTGGCAAAAGGCGTGGTTGCAGGCTCCGCCGGAGGTTCCGTTATAAGGCTTGTTCCGCCGCTTATTATCACAAAGGAAGACGCAGATTTGTTCCTGCGCAAATTTACCGAAATACTGGAGGATGAAGATTTATGAAGCATTTACTTTCGATTCACGACCTCAGCGTTGACGAGGTTGAAAAAATTCTTGATACCGCAGCCGACCTTAAGGCGAAGCTTAAGGCAGGTATTGAGCATAAAATTCTTGCCGGCAAATCTATGGGCATGATTTTTTCAAAATCGTCCACAAGAACCAGGGTTTCCTTTGAAACGGGCATGTATCAGCTGGGCGGTCATGCGCTGTTCCTTTCCTCGAATGATATTCAGCTCGGTCGGGGCGAGTCGATTTATGATACGGCGAATGTCCTTTCGAGGTATCTTGACGGCATAATGATAAGAACTTTCGAGCAGAGCGATGTTGAGGATTTGGCGAAATACGGCTCTATTTCCATAATAAACGGTCTTACCGACCTTCTGCACCCCTGCCAGGCGCTGACCGATATTTTCACCGCTTTTGAGCACAAGGGCAGACTTAAAGGGCTTAAGCTTGCGTATATAGGCGACGGAAACAACATGGCTCATTCGTTGATGTATGCCGGCGCAAAGGTGGGAATGGATGTGTCCGTTGCGTCACCTAAGGGCTATGAATGCAATGCCGAAATCGTTGAAAACGCCAAGGAGGACGCTAAGCTTACCGGGGCGGTCATCGATGTTTCCAATGACCCCGAAAGCGCTATAAAAAATGCCGATGTTGTTTATACCGATACATGGGTCAGCATGGGGCAGGAGGAGGAAAAGGCTAAGAGAATTAAGGATTTCGAGGGCTATACCATCGATGAAAAACTGTTTTCTCTGGCGGATTCCGAAGCGGTGTTCATGCATTGCCTTCCGGCGTACAGGGGATATGAGGTGACGGAAGGCGTTATCGACGGGCCGCACTCCGTTATATTCGATGAAGCGGAGAACCGTCTGCATGTGCAGAAAGCGGTAATGGCTCTTACGATGGGCGATTGAGGTTTCTGAAATGAAGGGCATAGTTGTCAGACGCGCCAAAGATTGCGATATTCCTGAAATATTGCGCATAATTCATGACGCTTTCCTTATATATATGGAAAACGGCTGCCTTTCGAGTCCGCCTTCCGCTCTTTTCGAAACGGAAAGCGAGGTTTCGGACGATATACGCAAGAAGTGCGTGCTTGCAGCGGAGGTTAATGGCAGGCTTTCGGGTACGCTGCGCCTTGATTTCAAAAACGGCGGGGCTTACCTCAGCCGATTTGCGGTCGACCCGTCGCTTCACCGCAGCGGAATAGGCAAGGCGCTGCTTGATTTTGCAGTCGGCGAGGCTGTGAAAAACGGCTGCACCGAAATTTCGCTCCATACCTCCCTCAGTGCAAAGAATCTTGTAAGGCTTTACAGGGCAAATGGGTTTTCTGTGTGCGAAATCAACACATCAAGAGGCTACAGGCGTGCCAAATTGGTTAAAATTTTATAATTGACAATAAATATTTTTTGTGCTATACTGTAAACAGATTAGATGAGAACAGATAAGAATTGACGAGACAGACGAGCTGAGAATAGGTATAATTGTATAGTTTTGTATTTTCAATCTCAGACCGTATGTTGTCTGAGATTTTTGTTTTTCTCCAAAATAAAATTTAAGGAGTGTATTGACATGGAAAAAATCCCCTACAAAATTTATCTTGAAGAAAACGAGCTTCCGAGAAAATGGTATAATGTCCGTGCGGACATGAAAAACAAACCGGCACCGCTTCTGAATCCCGGTACTCTCAAGCCAATGACTCTTGATGAACTTTCGCAGGTTTTCTGTCGTGAACTTGCCGAACAGGAGCTTAACGATACCGACCGTTACATCGATATTCCGGACGAGATTGTTGATTTTTATAAGATGTACCGTCCGTCGCCGCTGGTTAGGGCGTATTGTTTGGAGAAAAAACTCGGTACACCGGCAAAGATTTATTATAAATTTGAAGGCAACAATACCAGCGGCAGCCACAAACTCAATTCCGCAATCGCCCAGGCTTACTATGCCAAAAAGCAAGGTCTCCGCGGAGTTACAACCGAAACGGGTGCGGGGCAGTGGGGTACGGCGCTTTCGATGGCTTGCTCTTATTTTGACCTTGACTGCCGTGTGTTCATGGTTAAGGTTTCGTATGAACAAAAGCCGTTTAGGCGTGAGGTTATGAGAACTTACGGCGCTTCGGTCACACCTTCGCCGTCAAACCTTACCGAGGTCGGAAAGAAGATTCTTGCCGAACACCCCGGGACGAACGGAAGTCTCGGCTGTGCAATTTCCGAGGCGGTAGAAACGGCGGTTACCAATGAGGGCTACAGATATGTCCTCGGCAGCGTGCTTGCGCAGGTTTTGCTGCATCAGTCGGTAATCGGGCTTGAAACAAAAACAGCTCTCGATAAGTACGGTATAAAACCCGATATCATAATCGGATGCGCCGGAGGCGGTTCCAACCTCGGCGGTCTTATCTCACCGTTCATGGGCGAAAAGCTTCGCGGAGAAGCGGACTACAGATTTATTGCGGTTGAGCCGGCGTCCTGCCCGAGCCTGACGCGCGGCAAATATGCGTACGACTTCTGCGATACCGGCATGGTTTGCCCGCTTGCGAAGATGTATACCCTCGGCAGCGACTTTATCCCTTCGCCGAACCACGCCGGAGGGCTCAGATATCATGGCATGAGTTCCATTCTCTCTCAGCTTTATGATGACGGACTTATCGAGGCAAGGTCGGTTGAGCAGACCTCCGTTTTTGAAGCCGCTGAAACCTTCGCCCGTGTCGAAGGAATTCTTCCGGCACCTGAGAGCAGTCATGCAATCAGGGCGGCAATCGATGAGGCGCTCAAGTGCAAGGAAACCGGTGAGGAAAAAACAATCGTATTCGGTCTTACCGGAACCGGTTACTTCGATATGTATGCTTACGAAAGCTACAACGACGGCAAAATGACCGATTACATCCCGAGCGATGAGGAGCTTAAAAAATCCTTTGACAAAATGCCCAAAATTGACCTGTAAGGTTTGACACGGCAGCGTTCTTATGGTATACTGATATTAACAAAATACAAAAGAGGTGCATGGTTTTGAAAACAAAAAAACTTGTAACTGCGGCACTCTTTGCTGCAATAATCTGCGCGGTGACATTCTTCCCGAAGGTTCCGTCGGTTAACGGTTATATTCATTTGGGCGATGCCGTTATCCTTATGGCAGCCTTTATTATGGGACCGCTCTACGGCGGTGCTGCTGCGGCAATCGGCTCTGCGCTTGCGGACCTTATTTCGGGTTATGTGATTTTTGTGCCCGGCACATTTGTAATAAAGTTTCTTACCGCTGCGGTTGCGGCACTTGTATTTGCGGGACTTAAAAAGACAGCTCCCAAGCTCGGATTTTTAAACTACATACTCGCCGGAATAGTCGGCGAAGCGATTATGGTTCTCGGCTATTTTGCTTACGAGGCGGCTATATACGGAGTTGCCGGCTCTGCGGCGGGCATTGTCGGAAACCTCTGCCAGGCAGCGGCAGGCATTATTGTTTCAACGCTTATAATGATAACGGTAAAGAATATTAAAAAAGCTTAATAGGGGGCTGCGGCAAAATGCACAGACCGCATAAAGCAATTTGAATAAGTTTGATACTTTACTATAATGAAGGGATTCGCCCGAATGAGCGAATCCCTTCATTAATGCTTTAAGCTATGAACAAACATACGCCGTCTGGCAGCCGACAGCAAGTGAAGCCTTGCCGTCGCTCAGTTTGTCCATTCTGCACTGTTTTTCCGCAGTCCTTAATTGTTCGGGTTCGATTCTTTTTTTATTTACGGAAGTATGACGGTGTTCTGCCAGTATGCGTTTTAATCATTCTGCAAAAGTAGCTGATGTCAGTTATTCCCACATTTTCGGCGATTGCGGATATGTCAAGTCCGGTATTTGCAAGCAGTTCGCAGGCAACGCCGACACGCATTTTCAGTATGTATTGCTTTGGCGAAATTCCTATGCTTTCCTTGAATGAGTGCGAAAATCTGTCCACACTTAAGCTGCACAGTGCGGCGTAATCGCTTACGGATTTATTCTCGGAAAGCTCATTATACATTCTTTCGCAGATTTCGTTCATATTGTTGGCGTTTTTGATTTCCGTTTTGTTTTTGCGGTAATGATTCAGCCGCCCCGCCTGCATGATAAATTCATACAAAATCGCAGAGCATACCTCCTCATACATGTCTTTTTTGACCGTATATTCCTCACACATTCTTGTAAAAAGATTATCGAGTATGCCGCTTAAGCCGACATGCGTTACTCTTTCGGTAATTTTTGCGGAGCGCAGCAGCTCGCCGCAGCCCCTTCCGCAAAAGTGAATATAGCAGGAAACCGTGCGGTCGTTTCCGAAAAACCTGTACGACTGCCGTTCAAACGGCTTATATAGTATAATGTTTCCCTTTTCGACCTTTCTCGAAATGCCGCCTTCGTCTATCAGACAGCAGCCGTTTGTGATATAAAGAATGTGCCAGTCGCTGCGGCCCTGTTCTCTTAATGTGTGGAACTCTTTTTGATAGATGCGCTGCCGTGCGCAGCTGTTAAGTCTTAAAAATTCCGTGCTTGTCCTTTCGGTCGAAACAACCATATTTATCACTCCTTAGGCAACCGATAGGCAACCGAGAGGCGAACCCTTAATGCCTTATGACGGCAAATTTTTCTGGCTTTAGGCTTGTCGTCATTGAAAGGCGACCGCCTGTCAGCGATCTCCGCACCAAAAATGACTAAAAATTTTCACGCCATAAGGTGCGCACAGTTTTTATCGAGCCGATTTTTCTCAAGACAAGCAAGCGAGTGCAGTTAATACTTTGTGTATTGGCAAGTGAGTTTGCGCAGTATTGGGGAAAATCAGCCGATAAAAACCATTAAGGGTTCGCCTCTCGGTTGCCTAAATTTATTTTACATCATAATCGCTCTTTTGTCAACAGCGGATTTGTGCTATAAATCGGCGATAAAATCAATTGATTCGTGTGCCCGGTTATGCTACAATTAATGCGAAAGGACTGATATTATGAAAAAATTCGCATTTATAGGCGCCGGCAGCCTTCAGTTTACAACCAGCTGCATAATCGATTTGCTTCATTTTGAAGCGTTTGACGACAGCGAAATTTATCTTATGGACATAAACCCGGTTTTTCTTGAAAGAATAACGGAAATATGCAAAAAAATCACAGCGGTCATGAACAAGCCTAATTGCAGAATTATTCCGACTTCGAGCCGGGAAGAAGCGCTAAAGGGTGCAGACGGCGTTTTGTGCACGGTATTCAACGGTGATGTCGATGTATGGAGATACGATATTGAGATTCCGAAAAAGTACGGTATTGACATAAATGTCGGGGATACGAGGAGCGTGTCGGGTATATTCCGTGCGCTGAGAAACATTCCGCTTATGCTTGAAATATGCAGGGATATAGAAAAATATTGCCCGAATGCGGTGTTCCTTAATTACACAAATCCTATGTCTATGCTGTGCGGCGCAATGCAGCGGAACACGAATGTTGAGGTGACGGGTCTTTGCCACAGTGTTCAGCACACGGCGGCTATGCTTGCAGAGTGGCTCGGTGTGCCGCCCGATGAAGTAAATTACAAGTGCATGGGTGTTAATCACCAGGCATTTTACACGGAATTTAAGCACGGAGGCGAGGATCTCTACCCGAAGCTTCGCGAACTTCTGAAAAACGATGAGGTTTACAGGCGTGAAATGGTAAGAAACGAAATGTTTCTTAAACTCGGGTATTACCCGACCGAATCGAGCGGACATAATTCCGAATACAATGCGTGGTTCAGAAAGCGCCCCGACCTGATTGAAAAATACTGTACCCACTCCACGAACTGGAACCCCGGTGAATATGCATTTTCGCTTAATTTAAGGCTGGAGCGAAAAAAAGACCCCATGAAGCAGTATGACGATTATCTGAACAAAGAAATCGATACGAAAAAGTCACCCGAGTATGCGGCAGAGATTTTCAATGCGAGGTTCGGCGACGGCAAGCCGTTTGTGTTCAACGGAAATGTTATAAATAACGGCGCAATAAGAAATCTGCCGGACGACGCCTGCGTGGAAGTGCCCGTAATCGCCGACAAAAACGGCATGAAAACGACAGTTTGCGGAGAGCTTCCGGCACACCTTGCGATACTTGTGAACACAACCGCGCGGATAGAAACCCTCGTTGCGGACGCCGCAATCAGAAAGTCGAAAGAAGATGTGTACCATGCGGTATACATGGATCCGCTTTCTTCGGCGGTTTGCAGTCTGGACGAAATAAAAAATATGTGCGATGAACTTTTTGAAATCAACAAGGACTTTCTGGGTGATTATAAATAGAAAAAACAGACCGCTGACTTTACCTTGTCAGCGGTCTGATGATTTTTTTGCTTGCGGTTGACCGACTTTTTCTATTTATTCATACAGGTCTTTAAGTATCTTTACTACATCTTCCTTTGTCGGAACTCTCGGATTGGTGCGTGTGCAGGCATCGGCGAGAGCCTTATCCGCCATTGAGTCGATTGCCGCAAAGTATTCGTCCTTATCGATTCCGCACTGGGAAATCGAACTTTCAATTTCCATTTCCTTATTCATGAACTGAATCCAGCTGACGAGTGCGCGGACGGTTGTGATTTCGTTGAAGTTGTAAAGCCCGAGTATTCTTGCGAGGGTTATGTATTTCCGTACTGACGGCAGATACTCCTTTTTGCTTTTCGAGTGCTTGTTGATGTCACTGTTGAACTCGATTATATGCGGCAGAAGCATTGCGTTCGCCTTGCCGTGCGGAATATGAAACTGCGCTCCGATTGCGTGTGCAATGCCGTGGTTGAGCCCGAGTGATGCGGAGTTGAACGCAAGCCCGGCAAGGCAGGAGGCAACATGCATTTTCTTTCGGGCGTGGGTATCGTTATTGTTGAGATACGAACGCAGAAGGAATGCGCCGCAGATTTCAACCGCCTTTTCTGCAAGCGCCGCGGAAAACTCGTTATTATTGACGCTCACATATGCTTCGATTGCGTGCGTGAGAACATCCATTCCCGTATTTGCGGTGATGTTTGCCGGTACGGATTTTACCAAATCGACATCTAATATAGCCTCCGACGGGGTCATATCGTCCGATATAAGCGGAATTTTAACGCCCCTTTCCGTATCGCTCACAACCGCAAACGATGTAACTTCGCTGCCGGTTCCGCTTGTTGTCGGAATCGCAATCATCGGTATGCCGGTGATATTCCTTGATTTTGAGTACACTTCCTTAATTGCCTTTGCCGAATCTATCGCCGAGCCGCCGCCGATTGCAACAATCGCTTCGGGTTCAAATTCGTACATTTTCCCGACGCCGAGAGTGATTTTTTCAAGCGGAGGGTCCGGAACAACATCCGTAAACAGTTCAAAATCGATTCCGCCCTCAGAAAGGCGTGATGTTATAAACGAAATCATGCCTGTTTTTGCAACAAACGGGTCTGTTACGACAAGTACCTTTTTATATGGCAGCTTTTTTAAGCGGTCAAGTGCGTTGTCGCCGAAAAATATTTTGGTTTTGATGTCAAATTCTTTCAACTGTGTTCATCTCCTATTTAATGCTGTAAAGAATTTCTGCGTATGAAGGATAGGGCCAGTAATCTTTCCCGAGAAGAAGCTCAAGTGCGTCAACATAAATCCTGAGTTCGTTCGATACCGCAAAAACTTCGTCGTGATAGTATTTTGCTTCCGAGTATGTATCTTCAAACCGTTCGTTCATGATTGATGTTTCAAGTTCGGAAAGCTTATTGAACATAAGATTATTAAGCGTCGAAATTCTGTGAAGAAGCTTTTCCTCGACCGAGCAGTCAATATCGGCTATTGCCGCACGCTTTTTGTTTATGATATCCGCGATATCGCCCTGATAGCGGTTAACCGCCGGAACTACGCCCTTTTTAACCATATCTATCATTGTGAGCGCCTCAATGCGAATGATTTTGCTGTAGGTTTCAAGCTTGATTTCATATCTCGCCTCCGCCTCTATATCCGTGTAAACACCGTGCTTTTTAAAGAGTGCCTTATTCTTTTCCGAAACAAGGCAGGGAAGTGCGTCAACGGTCGATTTGAGATTCAAAAGCCCCCGTTTTTCGGCTTCCTCAACCCATTCCTCGGAGTAGTTGTTGCCGTTGAAAACAATGCGCTTGTTTTCGGTATAGGTATTCTTTATAAGGTCGTTGAGGTCGGATTCAAAATCACCGCTTGCCTCAAGTTTATCCGCAAATTCCTCCAAAACCTCGGCAACCGCCGTATTTATGACAACATTGGAGTCGGAAATGGACGCCGAAGAACCAAGGCTTCTGAATTCAAATTTATTGCCGGTGAACGCAAACGGCGATGTGCGGTTGCGGTCTGTCGTGTCCTGCGGAAGGTCGGGGAGAACCGTTGCGCCTATGCCGAGTTTTATTTTGCCCCTGTCCTTAAAGTCCTCGCCGGTTTCTATGGCGTTTAAAACCGCCTCGAGGTCATCTCCGAGAAATACCGAAATTATCGCCGGCGGCGCTTCGTTTGCGCCGAGACGGTGGTCGTTTCCGGCGCTTGCAACCGAAACACGGAGCAAGTCCTGATAGTCGTTAACAGCCTTTATGACCGCTGTCAGGAAAAGCAGAAACTGCGCATTCTGAGATGGGGTTTTGCCCGGTTCCAGAAGATTTTCGCCGTCGCTTGTTGTAAGCGACCAGTTGTTGTGTTTACCCGAACCGTTCACGCCGTTGAACGGTTTTTCGTGAAGAAGACACACCATATCGTGTTTCTGCGCAACCGACTGCATTACCTCCATTGTAAGCTGATTATGGTCTGCCGCGATGTTTGTAGTAGTGAATATCGGCGCAAGTTCGTGCTGTGCCGGTGCAACCTCGTTATGCTTGGTTTTTGCAAGCACACCGTAGCTCCAGAGTTCTGCGTCAAGTTCCTTCATGTATGCCGAAACCCTCGGTTTTATAACGCCGAAATAGTGATCGTCAAGTTCCTGCCCCTTGGGGGGTCTTGCACCGATGAGTGTTCTTTTGCAGTAAATGAGGTCCGGTCTTTTATCGTAAACCGATTTGTCTATAAGAAAATACTCCTGTTCCGGGCCGACCGTCGTCAGAACTCTTTCAACATCCTTTCCGAACAGTTTGAGTATGCGTTTTGCCTGTTTTTCTATCGCTTCCATTGAACGCAGAAGCGGTGTTTTTTTGTCAAGCGCTTCTCCGCCGTATGAGCAGAACGCCGTAGGAATACAAAGCGTTTTATCCTTTATGAATGCATAGGAGGTGGGGTCCCACGCAGTATATCCTCGCGCTTCAAAGGTTGCCCTTATTCCGCCAGACGGAAACGAGGATGCGTCCGGCTCGCCTTTAATAAGCTCTTTTCCCGAAAAATCCATAATGATTTTGCCTTCGCCGTCCGGTGAAATAAAGCTGTCGTGCTTTTCCGCCGTAACGCCCGTCATCGGCTGAAACCAGTGTGTGTAATGCGTTGCGCCGTTCTCGACCGCCCAGTCCTTCATGGCATTCGCAACAACGCTTGCTATCTGGGCATTCAGGTGCTCGCCCTTCGCGATGGTCTTTTTGAGCGACTTGTATGCGTCCTTCGGAAGCCTGTTCCTCATTACCTCATCGCTGAAAACTCTGCTTGCAAACAATTCGGGAATATTTGCCAAATCAATCATCCTTCCGTATAAGTATACGAAAATTATATCATTTTTGCCTGCGTTTGTCAATCTTTTGTGTTGACAATTTTCATTTTATAATGTATACTTATATAGTAGGAAATTTTACTTAGGAGGCATGAAATATGCTTACAGCAATAGTTGGTACAAACTGGGGCGACGAAGGAAAGGGCAGAATGGTTGACCTTCTTTCGTCCGATTATGACATAGTGGTAAGGTATCAGGGCGGAAACAATGCCGGGCACACCGTTATTAACGATGCCGGCAAGTTTATTCTTAACCTTCTTCCGTCCGGAATACTCAGAGCCGATACCGTAAATGTTATGGGCAACGGTATCGTTATAGATATTGAGCACCTCTGCGGAGAGCTTGATAAGCTCGCCGAAAAGGGAATCGATGTTCCCGAGGGGCATCTTGTTATAAGCGACAAAGCGGTTATCTGTATGCCGTACCATAAGCTTCTCGATATTCTTGAAGAGGATAGGCTCGGCGATGCTAAATTCGGTTCCACAAGACGAGGCATTGCTCCCGTTTACGCTGATAAATACATGAAAAAGGGTATCAGAATGGGCGACCTTCTCCACCCCGAAACTCTCGAAAATAAGGTTAAAAATATTGTTGAATGGAAAAATCTTACCGTTGAAAAGGGCTACGGACATGAGGCGATAAAGTACGAAGATATGCTCGCATGGCTTAAAAAATACGGTGACAGACTTAAAAAATACATAGGCGATACAACGGTTTTCCTTAATAATGCCATAGATTCCGGCAAGAGCGTTATGTTCGAGGCTCAGCTCGGAACCCTCCGTGACATAGATTTCGGTATTTATCCGTACACCACTTCTTCTTCCACAATTGCGGCTTATGCGCCCATAGGTGCGGGTATCCCCGGAAGAAAGCTTGACCGTGTTATCGGTATTATGAAGGCTTACTCAAGCTGCGTCGGCGAAGGACCATTCACCTGCGAAATGTTTGACGGCGAGGGTGACAGGCTCCGTGAAGCCGGCGGCGAATACGGTGCTGCTACCGGCAGACCCAGGAGAGTCGGCGGCTTTGATGTTGTTGCTTCCCGCTACGGCGCAATGATGCAGGGCGCAACGGAAATCGCTCTTACAAAACTTGATGTTCTTTCGTGTTTCGATAAGATTCCGGTTTGCACCGCATATGAGGTTGATGGCGAAATCAGACATGATTTCCCGATTGGCGACGAACTTATGCGCGCAAAACCCGTATATGAATATTTCGACGGTTTCAAGTGCGATATTTCAAAGTGCAGAAAAACCGAGGACCTTCCCAAAGAGGCTCTCGAT
The DNA here is from genome assembly GCA_934464705.1 of uncultured Clostridia bacterium. GTDB lineage: Bacteria > Bacillota > Clostridia > HGM11514 > HGM11514 > CAKSKB01. Next base: position 14,936 of record CAKSKB010000021.1, on the reverse strand, counting down.
TATGTAAAATATATCGAAAAGGCGGTCGGCTGCCACATTAAATATGTGTCCGTCGGCGCTGCCCGCGATGAGTATATCGAAATGAAATAATTAATCTCGAAAGGTGGAAATTCAATGAGTCAGACGGTGCTGATACTTGACTTCGGCGGTCAGTACAAGGAGCTTATCGCAAGAAGAGTAAGAGAGTGCCATGTGCATTCCGTTATAAAGCCCGGGAATATGTCCGTTTCCGAAATCAGGGAAATGGCGCCAATAGGCATAATTTTGACAGGCGGTCCGAACAGTGTGTATGATGACGCATCTCCAAAATGCTCAAAAGAGATTTTTGAGCTCGGAATACCGGTTTTGGGTATTTGCTACGGTCACCAGCTGCTTAACTACACTCTCGGCGGAAAAGTCGAGCCGTGCAGTGTAAGCGAGTACGGGCAGACTGCCGTTACGGTCGATCCGAAATATGCAATTTTCGATAAACTTGATAAAAAACAGGTAGCCCTTATGAGTCATACAGACCAGGTTACCGTTTTGCCGGAAGGTTTCAAAACCACCGCTTCTTCGGAGAACTGTAAAAATGTCGGCGTTGCAAATGTGAAGAAAAAACTTTACGGAGTGCAGTTCCACCCCGAGGTTCAGCATACCAAAAACGGCAAGAAGATGATTAAAAACTTCCTGTTCAAGGTCTGCGGTGCGAAGGGCGATTACAATATGGACGATTACATTGAGCGCCAGATTAAACTTGTGCGTGAGCAGGTCGGGGACGAAAAGGTTATCCTCGGGCTGTCCGGCGGTGTAGATTCGTCCGTTTGTGCGGCACTTCTCGACAGAGCAATCGGCAATCAGCTTATCTGTATTTTTGTCGACCACGGCTGCATGAGGAAAAATGAGGGCGATGAAATCGAAGCTGCTTTCAAAAACAGGGATTTGCAGTTTATAAGAGTAGACGCCGAGGAAAGGTTTCTCTCTAAGCTTGCGGGCGTTTCCGAGCCGGAAAAAAAGCGTAAAATAATAGGTAAGGAATTTGTCGAGGTGTTCCAGGATGAGGCAAAGAAATTTGGTAAGGTGAAGTTCCTGGCGCAGGGTACAATTTATCCCGATGTTATAGAATCGGGTGCGAATAATTCTGCAAATATAAAGAGCCACCACAATGTCGGCGGACTTCCTGAGGATATGGATTTCAAAGAACTTGTCGAACCGCTCAGGGGACTGTTTAAGGATGAGGTGAGAATTCTGGGCAAAAAGCTTGACCTTCCGCCGGCTCTCGTTAACCGTCAGCCGTTCCCCGGTCCCGGTCTGGCAATCAGAGTAATCGGCGAAATTACTAAGGAAAAGCTTGATTTGCTGCGTGAGGTCGATGCGATTTTCAGAGAGGAAATCGAAAATTCAAGAGTGAAAGCAAATCAGTATTTCGCAGTGCTCACAAATCTGCGCTCGGTCGGCGTTGTCGGCGATTTCAGAACATACGACTATACCGTTGCGCTCAGAGCAGTTACAACTTCAGACTTCATGACTGCCGAATATACTAAAATCCCGCATAAGCTGCTGGATAAAATTTCGGTCAGAATCACAAATGAGGTCCGCGGCATTAACCGTGTTGTCTACGATATCACCGGCAAACCTCCGGCTACTATTGAGTGGGAATAGCATTTTCTTGATTTTCAGTCCTCAAAAACCGCTGTTTTATGCGGTTTTTGAGGATTTTGTGTTTTTAATGGCTACAAATTGGCTACATCAGAAGTGATATTTTTAGCCATTAACTCATCAAGCTGATTTGCAACCTCAATCTGCTTGTTCGGATAAAGGTGGCTGTATGTTTCCATTGTTGTCTGAACTCTCTCGTGTCCGAGCCTTTCAGCTATCAGCAAAGGGGAAAATCCCATTTCAACCAATAACGATGCGTGGCTATGCCGTATATCGTGCACACGAATCTTTTTTACGCCGGAAATTTTACAGCCCCGTTCCATTTCGTGCCACAAATAATGTTTCGTACAGGGGAAAAGTCTGTCGCAGCTTTGAAGTCCGTAGCAATGCGACATATAATCTTTTAAACAGCTGCACAAAAGCTGAGGTATTGTAATTACACGATTGCTTTTCGGTGTTTTGGGCGTTGTTATAATATCCTCGCGGTTAAGTCTCTGATAGCTTTTATTGATTGTAACGGTTGATTTCTCAAAATCAATATCGGCAGGTGTCAGAGCCATAAGCTCGCCCTCACGGATTCCGGTATAATACAATGTCATAAATATTGCTTTTGAAAGCGGCTTATCCGAAACAGCCTCAATAAATGTATTAAATTCTTCTTTTGTCCAGAACAGCATTTCATCAGCATTTTTCTTTCCCATACTTCCTGCCTTGTGACAGGGGTTTTCTTTCAGGTTGTAATACTTTACGGCGTAATTGAAAATAGCAGTTATTTGATTTTGTATTGCTTTTAAATATGTCGGAGAATACGCGGTACCGTTTTCATCACGGTAGCTCGTGAGTGAGTTTTGCCACGCACGAATATCTGTCGGCTTTATTTCACTCAGAGGCATTTTTCCGAAATACGGCGTTATTTTCAGGTCAACCATAAACCGTTTGTTTGATATGGTGGAGCGTTTTAACCGCTGTTCCATATCCTTGAAATAAATATCAATGAAATCCGAAAACTTCATTTCAAGACTTGCGGATGACTGACTTAAAAAATCCCGTTCCCATTCCTGTGCTTCACGCTTTGTGCGGAAGCCTCTTTTCTTTTTATGAATGGTGTCGCCTTTCCAGTTTGTCACCCTTATCTGCGACATCCATTTCCCTGTTTTTGAATCCTTTGTTACTGACATTTAAGCTCCTTTCCGGGAAGTGAAGCGTTAAAGCGTATTGTCAGGATTTTCATACAGTGCTTTTAAATATTCATTTCTTTTGGTAATTCTTTCGTTTTCGCTCATATCTTCCGGCTCTTTTGTTTCAACCGCTAGGGACGAATAATAAGCAAGAGTCTGATCCTTCCATTTGTCATAGCTCTCCCTGCTCTGCGAGTAGGAATAAAATTCTTCGCGCATATTCGCCCAATCTTCAAGAAACAGACACATATCGGAATTTAAGTCTGCCGATAAATCTTTTCCGTTGAAATTTATCGAACATTCCCAGCCGTCATTCTTTGGCGGCTTTTTTACATCAATTCCGAATTTGATTCCCGAAACCTTTTCAAGACAGAAAAGAAAGCTCATAACATCTGACATACATTCTATTTTTGCACCGTCTTTTTTATAACCCAGCAAATATGATGACGAAGTTTCCAAAACTTTTGCAATGGTATTTACCATTCCGACTGAAATATTGATTTCGCCGTTTTCGTATTTTTGAACAGTGCGCAGAGATTTACCGAGTATGTCAGCAAGCTCCTGTTGATTCAATCCTTTACGCTTTCGCATTTCACGAACTCGTTTTCCTATTGTATTTTCTTCTGAATTATTCATATCTAATTCACCTCACAATTATTATAACATAAAATAATGCGAATTTCAAGTGCATATTTTAATAAATTTTAGTCTTGACAAACGCATGAATAATGTGTATAATATAAATGTGCATTAAAAGTGCATATTTATATTTGTATTATTCCGTTATAAGCTGATAACACGAATTAAAAATACTTTTTATTGAAAGAGAGGTGAGAAAATGAGGGCACAGTATATTACAGTTGATGAGGTTTCGGCAGCTCTTGGTATCAGTAAAAGCAAGTCGTATCAGATTATCAGAAGTCTGAACAGAGAGCTTCGGGATATGGGCTATATTACTGTATCGGGCAAATGTCCGCTGCAGTACTTCAAACAAAAATTTTATGGGTTTCAGATAAATAACGATGAGCAGTAATTAACAGAAAAGGAAAGGCGGCGGTCTTATGTGAACGGAAACTTTTTTATACTTGAAAACAGTATTTTTAATTATGATTTAGATGTGTATGAGTTTAAAATTTATGCTTATCTTTGTATGCGGGCAGATATAAAAACAAAGAATTGTTTTCCGTCTGCCTGCAAAATTGCAGATGAATGTGCTATAAGCGAATCGAAAGTGCGCAGGGTAATAGCTTCGCTTGAGAAAAAAGGGTTTATTTCAAAAAGGGAACGCTTTTTGAAAAGCTCAAGGGGCAGAAATCATCAGACAAGCAATCTGTACCACATAGAGGAACTCCCTGTATGCGGTACAGGCACTTCTGTGCCGTCAGCCTGTAACCCCCTGTACATCAGGGAGGGCAATTAACAAAACTCATATAATAAAATATATTTATCAAAAACCACAACAACAAGAAGGTGAGGCCGTGGATTCGGAAACAAAAAAATTCTATTATTATCTTGATGAGTGCTATTTTCATCCCGAAAGGGACAAGGAATATTTATCACAAACCGAGAAGAATTTGGCGAGAAAAGCGATGGAGCTTTTATGGAATAAGCCGGAAATAAAAATTGACGGAGTTACATATTCCAATACTGAAATACGGAAAAAACTCCTTGGCGAAATGATGCCTGAAATTTTAGACAGAGCGGTAGAAATTTATCGTACGGCTCAGAACGTGAAATATGAGTCGGCTTATCTGGCAACCTGTATTTTTGGCACACTCATAAATTATGATGCATATATAGAACGGCTGTTTAATCAGACGTTTTATAGTTAAAATCCAAAATCTGAAAAAGAAAGAGGTGAATAAACATAAAAAATAATTATCAGGTATTAACGCTGACACCAAAGCAAAGCCGCAGTGTAAATAAACTCATTCGGAAGGAATGCTGTAATTATGATAACGGAAATTGTATTTTGCTTGATGACGGAGAGGTATGTGTGTGTCCGCAAGTTATTACATATTCGCATATTATCTGCAAATGGCTTAAAATAGCTGTGCTGCCTCTGGATAAGGGGTTGTATGCTGAAATTACAAAGCCTCAAAATCTTAAAAGATGTGCATACTGCGGCAAGACATTTGCAGGCAAGGCAAATAAAACAAAATACTGTGATAATTGCAGAGTTGTTGTCCGCAGAAAGAAAAAGGCTGAATACGAACGTAACAGACGGCTGAGAATGGGCAAATAAAGGCGAAAAAACCGTATAAATACAAGGCTCTTTTGAGGGGAATTTCGTATTGGAATATAAATTCCTTAATACTCCTCAAAAAGAGCCTCTATTTGTCCATGGAGTATTTTTAAAATATTTAATCAAAAAAGGGTTTGGGGTTGCCCCAAAAATCAAATCAATTTTAAGCGAGTGTGGCCACGCTCGCTTTGCTTGCTGTACCACCGGAATACGGCAAGCAAGTAAGATTGATTTTTTGAGAGTGGGTACTCACTCGCTTTGCTTGCTATGCTGTGAAAAAGGGTGTTTTATGGTTTATACATTATTAAAACAATCTTTTTGTGTATATTGCAAGAAAATATAAATGTTGCTTAAAATCTGTTGACTTATTTGCGGATTTGTTATATAATATAAAATGTATAGTTATAATTAGTTATAATGATGTGAGGTTATAAAATGATTACTGAAAAAATCGGCAATCGGATAAGGGAATTAAGAAAAGAAACCGGTTTAAGTCAAGAAAAATTTGCGGCTAAAATCGGTATGGACAGAACATATTTCGCCAGCGTTGAATTAGGTAAAAGAAATATATCTATTGTGAATCTTGAAAAAATCGCTGAAGGGTTGGACATAAGTCTTTCGGAATTATTTTTAAATGTGTAAAGGGGGTGTCAGCAAATGAATGTTGCAGAAAAAAAAGAAAATTATAAAACATCTTATATAAACAACAGGAGATATTTGGGAAACAAATATAAGCTTTTACCGTTTATAACAAAAACGGTGGAAAGTGAATGTAAGGGTATAAAATCTGTTGCAGATATTTTTGCGGGCACCGGTGCCGTATCATCGGCATTTACGGATAAGATTGTTATAACAAATGATTTGATGTATAGTAATTATATTTGCAATTTTGCTTGGTTCGGAAGTGAAATATACAGATCTCAAACGATTGTAGATTATGTTGTTTATTATAATTCTGTTGATAATATAGCAGACAATTATATGACAGAAAATTTTGCAGATACTTATTTTAGTTATAAGGACTGTGCGAAAATCGGATTTATAAGAGAAGATATAGAAAAGAATTATAAAAAGGGAAATATCAACGATAGAGAAAGGGCATTACTTATTACTTCTCTGCTCTATGCTATGGATAAAATCGCAAAGACCTGCGGACATTATGACGCATATAGAAAAGGGGCAGAATTTGATAAGCAGCTGGAATTGTTAGTGCCATTGGCTGAAATAAACAATAATTCCAAAAACAGATGTTATAATTGTGACGCAAACGATTTGGTGAAATCCATTAAAGTCGACTTGGTTTACATTGACCCTCCGTATAATTCAAGGCAATATTGTGATGCATATCATTTACTTGAAAATGTTGCCCGTTGGGAAAAACCGAAAGTATTTGGCGTAGCAAGAAAAATGGACAGAACAAATATGAAAAGTAAATATTGTACGAGAAGTGCTGCAAAAGCATTTGAAAATTTGATTGATAACATCAACGCAAAATATATATTATTATCATACAATAATATGGCTGAAAAAGGTAATGACCGTTCAAATGCAAAAATTCCAGATGATGATATTATGAGAATATTAGAGAAGAAAGGTACAGTAAAAGTCTTTTCGGAAAGCTATAAACCGTTTACAACGGGAAAATCCGAAATAAAAGAAAACGAAGAGCGTCTTTTCTTATGTACGGTATCTGATTAAGGAGCAAGAAAAAATGATACAATCACCGTTAAATTATACAGGAGGCAAATTTAAGCTATTACCTCAAATATTACCTATCTTCCCAAAAGAAATAAATACTTTTGTTGATTTGTTTTGCGGTGGTTGCAATGTGGGTATAAATGTTGACGCAAACAGAGTGATTTACAATGATATTGATCGTAATTTGTTATATATATATCAAACTTTTAAAATTTTAGGCAAGGATGTGATCAAGGAATTGATATATGAAATTATAGATAAGTATAATCTGTCGCTTGTCAGCAAATATGGGTATAATTATTATGGCTGTGAAAGCGGAAAAGGTTTGGGCGATTATAACCGAGAGAAGTTTTTAAGGTTAAGAGAGGATTTTAATCACAACACAAACGAAAGTCATTACTATTATGTGTTGCTATATGTTATGATTGTTTATGCCTTTAATAATCAAATCCGCTTTAATGCAAAGGGCGAGTTTAATTTGCCGGTAGGTAAAAGAGATTTCAACAAAAAAATGGAAGAAAAACTTGAAAATTTTATAGATAGAATTGACGAACAGGATTGCAAATTTACTTGTATCGATTTTCGAGAGTTTAACATAGAAACATTAACAGAAAATGATTTTGTTTATATTGACCCTCCGTATTTAATCACTTGTGCAACCTATAACGAACAAGGCGGCTGGTCGAAAGATGACGAAAAAGATTTACTGAATTTTTTGGATTCCTTACATAATCGAAATATAAGGTTTGCATTATCAAATGTTTTGAGAAGCAAGGGAAAAGAAAATAATATATTGATTGAATGGCTTGAAAAAAATAAGGATAGATATAAAACCATAAATTTGAATTACCGTTATTCAAATTCAAATTATCAGACAAAGGATAAGACTTCTGCAAGTGAGGAAGTTTTGATAATTAACTATTGAGGAGAAAAATTATGCCTGTAAATATACCGTATAAAAGTTTTTGCTGGGGATTGGGTACAACGAGTTTCAGAACAAAGAATTTTAATAAAACGATTGAAAAACAGTTAGATTTATTAAATGATTTTTGGAACATACATAATGAAAATTTTGAAGTATGGGCAGGAAACAGCTTTTTACAAGAACAGTATTATGACTTTATGAAAGAAAAGGGATTTGTTTCGGGTGATGCAAATAATAAGCCCAAAGATGCGAGAGAAAAAACATCCGGTTTGGTTGATATTGGTTTGATAAGCCCCGACAGAAAAATCACTGCAGCAGGTCGTACTTTGCTTGAAATAAGCAAAACCAATGATTTTTCAACGGATAATATGTTGCAGATTTCCAAAGACAGTTATATATACTTAAAGCAGTTGTTAAAAACTTATAATGATGTAAATGGCAAGTGCGTTCGTCCGTTTGTTGTATTGTTATATGTTCTTTCAAAAGTGGATTATCTTTCTTATGACGAATTTACATATTTGTTGCCGTTATGCATAGATGAGGAAAGTACCAAATTTATTGTTGAACAGATATTGAATTTGCGTAATAATACAAATTTAACAATCGACAGTATAATTATAGATAGGCTGATGTCTATGGATAATTATAAAATCGGGCTTGATTTTCTGATAAAAAATAAAGTTGATGTAAATACGATTTGTACTGTTGGAATGAACAGAAAAAGCCGAAGTTACGACAAGCCATATTTTGATTTGTATAATAAATTGTATGAGGTGTTTGTAAAAAAGAATATCAATGCTTTAACAGATGTATTCAAAGCAACGAAAAAAGTAAATATAGGAATATTGTGGCGAGGATATTTATTTAATACATCGGCAGAAAAAGCAATAGCAAACAGTCCTCGACAGCATTTAAAGGCAACAGCGTTTGATTCAGTAAAAAGCGAAAATGAATTTAAAAAAGTATTTTATGAGATAATGCACCTATTGAAAGCAAAAGCGACATTATCGGACTATTTGGATTTAAACAGACGCTACATAAAAACAACGGATATTATTTTGTTTGATGACGATATGGTAAAGGTTGATATAGTTCCAAAGCAATTTTTTAATTCTGCAATGGACAATCTTTATGAAATTGCATTTATAGCTTCTGAAAACTTATATGATGATTGTGCACTCGAGGAAATAGACAGCAGTCTTGTTATAAAAGAAAATGTTGTTATTGACGGTATCAACAAGGAGTTGGGAGCAAATATTACGAATATATCCGAAGCATATACAATTTTGGACGAAAATCGTTATCGCAGATTGCAACACCTTATTGACAGCAAATTTACTGATGATAAACTTATAACATTGCTTAATTTATTTGAAACAAGAGCCGATTCCGAAATAAACAGTATGGTTACGGATAATGCCGATATACCTACCATTTTTGAATATGTACTCGGTATATTATGGTATAAAGCTAGCGAAAGAAAAGGCAAAATTCTTGATTATATGAAATTATCGCTTGATGCTGACCTATTACCTAAAACGCACGCAGCAGGCGGTGAAGCGGATATTGTATATGAGTATGCCGGAACGGAATATTATCCCAAACATACATTGTTGCTTGAAGCAACTCTTGCTGACGGGACAAATCAACGCCGAATGGAAATGGAACCGGTGTCAAGGCATTTGGGACAACATTTAATAAGAACCAGAAGTATGAACTCATACTGTGTGTTTGCAACAAATTATTTGAATATCAATGTAATTGCGGATTTTAGGGGCAGAAAGAATATGCCATATTACGATCCGAATGATTATGAAAAATGTGTTGAAGGAATGAAAATTATACCGTTGCAAACAAGCGAGTTGAAAAGCATTGTGTCGAAGAATATCAAATATAAGGACTTGTACAAAATATTTGATAAAGCATACAATTCGGAGCTGAAACCGCACGAGTGGTATGAGAAAGCAGTAAGAGAATATGTGTGATGGAGGTTGCTTTTGTGGAATCAATAAAGATGTGTGAAAAGGTTTAAAGCATTTAAAGATGATACTTTGGAGTTTTTAGTTTGTGATTGTGAATGGTTATGCTTTTTTGAACCTGCGTTTGACGCAATTGTGAATGAGGAATAGTTCTGGAATAAGCATTTGGCAGAGAAAGAATAGAGTTAAGGTGAGGATATGAATTACATTCGAGAAGCACTTGATAATTTAATTAGAGGAAATGCTAGGGGGTTGGAGGCATACCTTCTTGAAGTCTGTAAAAATGAGTATATCGATTCAACAAAGGCAGAAATGTATATTTATATGCTTAGGCTGGATGGAAATAATAGACCTCGAATTAGCGACCTCGCATCCTATATATCTTGCTGTATCGTCGATTACTGCATTCCAACGGAAGAGATAGCACGTGCTAAAAAACTCGATGAAGAACATAACACCACTCTGTATACTATGAAGTTATATAAGAAAGCAGAAGGACTATTTACTAACTTGCAAAATACAGGCGAAGGTGGAGAACTACTGCTCTCCATCATGACACAAAGTGTTTTGAAAATACCGCAAGTTTTATGCAAGATGCCTTTAAAGACAAACTCACAAGTTCATTATCATGGAGCTGACGGATTGTATGGCAAATACGATGAGGAAACCAAAAAGTTCTGTTTATATTGGGGAGAATCAAAACTGTATTCGAATGTAGATGAAGCTTTATCAAAGTGCTTTGACAGCATTAAACCATTACTTATTGAAGAAGGGGCAACAGGTTCTCAACGAGAACGTGATTTAACACTATTTCGTGATAATATTGACTTTAACAATGATGATTTAGAAAATGCCATTTTTTCTTATTTAAATCCAGATGACCCAAACTATTTAAAATTAGAATATAGAGGGGTATGCCTTATTGGATATGACGAGGATGCCTACCCAAAAGACTTGTCTGGTGTTGAAGCGACAATTCATTACAAGATAAAAAATAGAATATCGGAATTTAAATCGAAAATCTCAAGCAGATTGAAATATAGGACGCCATTGGATGATTTCCGACTTGATATATTCCTTATTCCATTTTCGGATGTTGAGGAATTTAGAAAAAAATTTTTGGAGGTAATTTAAATGTCATTAAATAGCTTGATTAATAGATTAACCTCTACAGACTATTTTATAGAACGCTATAATGACTTGCTTCTTCATTCTGTTAGAACACAGTTTCCAACTTTGAATTATGAACACGAGGAAAAGCCAATTGATTGGAATTATTTAATAACTTGCGCAAGTCTATTTGCTCGATCTAAGGATGGAAAAACTTTGGATATGGCATATCGGATTTGCCAGACTTGTATAACACAAAAAAATCTCGAAATTGAATACCATAATGCGTGTGCTGCAATTTTAGATGTGTTAACCAACTCTCCAGCAATTTCATTGGCAAAGCAGAGAGAGTATATTTCCGACGACTACTTGTCAAATCTCCCAATACAGTGTGCATTAGATGTGAAACGCAAACAATTTTCCAATACAATTAGCGACGGTGACAATTTTATATTCCTTAATGATTTTCAAAAAGAAGTATATGATTCTTTTGACAATACAAGGTTACTTTCTATTTCTGCTCCAACATCAGCAGGCAAGTCGTTTATATTATTACAAATGATAAAAGAGTTTATTTCTAATAATTCTCTTGTAAAAATAGCGTATATTGTTCCTACACGTGCATTAATTCAACAAGTTGAATTGGACATTAGAGAGATAATAAAGAAATGCAACCTGGTGGCCGATGTAAGCAGTATACCAGTAAAACCTGATACTTGGAATGCTAATGCTTGTGTAATGATTTTTACACAAGAGCGACTGCAATGGATTATAAGCGAGTCTACCAATATAACATTTGATTTTATCATTGTTGATGAGGCTCAAAAAATTGGCGATGGGTCAAGAGGAATTTTGCTTCAACAGGTATTGCAACAAGTAGCTGTCAATGATGTGACACGTTTTATATTTGCAAGTCCGATGTCAGAAAATCCATCATCGCTTTTAAAAATAATTAATTATTCGGATGAAATATCTCCCAATAGTAAACAAGTGATTTCAGAAATAGCTACTGTTAATCAAAATCTCATTTGGGTTTGTAAAGATGGAGCAGGAACGGAAAAATGGCAGATGGATTTATTGTCAAAGGGAAAGCGAATTAATTTAGGATTTATAAATACAGATAGAATTACAAAAAAATCAATGAGATTGCCAGTATTGGTATTTGCAATCTCTGGTTCCCAAAAAGGAAATCTAATATATTGTAATGGTGCTGCTGAAGCTGAGAAAACAGCTATTCAATTAATGAGCTTAATATTGGATAAAACGCCTAATTTAGAAGTGTCTTTGCGAGTTAAAGAGTTAATTAAATTTGTAAAGAAAACAATACACCCCAATTATGCGCTGGTTGAAGTCTTAAAAGCAGGAGTGGCTTTTCATTATGGGAATATGCCTTTGAGTATAAGAAACGAAATTGAAGCCTTATTCAAAAATGGTGATATATCCTTTCTGGTATGCACTTCAACGCTTATAGAAGGGGTTAATCTTCCAGCAAAATCTATATACATTCGGGGTCCTCAAAAAGGTAAAAACAATCCTATGAGTGAGATGGACTTTTGGAATTTGGCAGGAAGAGCTGGCAGACAAGGTAAAGAATTTCAAGGTAATATAATATGTTTGGACGCAACTGATGAATCCGTGTGGAAAAACGGAACTCCGTTTGAACGGAAAAAATATCTAATCAAGGGGACTGTAGAGTCGGTGGTGGAAACTAAATCGCAGGAACTCATAAACTATATTGGTGCAAAAAATGAAACAGTAAATAAAGATGCACAGCTTGATTATGCGTATACATATTTTTTGAGTGCATTTTTTCAATATGAGGCAATTTCTAAATCGCCGCTCACAAGGTTGTATGGAGAAGAATTCTGTCAATCAATGGATAATGCTTTTCAAAGCGCGTTGTTGAATGTAGAAATTCCAGCTTCCTTATTGTCAAAAAATCAAGGTGTAAATCCACTGGCGCAGCAAAAACTACTTGATTATTTTAGAAATTCAAACAAAAGTGCAGAGGAATTAATTCCACCCTATCCAGAGAATGATGATGCACAGGATAAATATATGCACATTATAGGGCGAATTTCCAAGTATATCACTGGTGATTCATATAAGCTAAATATGTCACGTTCAATTTTGATTACAGAGTGGATGCGGGGGTATGGATTGGCACGTATTATTAGTGACAATATTAAATGGAATCAAAAACACAATCCACGTAAAACATTAGCAACCATCATTCGCGACACTATGCGGGAAATTGAAGAATTTGCACGATTTAGATTTTTAAAATATACTACTTGCTACTTGGATGTACTCAAGTATTATCTTGTATCTACTGATAATGTTGAAGCAGTAACACAAATTCCAGAAATTGGTTTGTGGTTGGAATTTGGTGCATCCAAAGTGACACAGATTTCTTTGATGTCAATGGGCTTTACTCGTACAGCTGCTCTTGAATTATCAGACTTAATGGTATCAGATGATTATGATAAAGCTAAATGCATGAATTGGTTCAACAAAAATGACATTCACTCGATGGGAATCTCACCCACAATTCTGCAAGAAGTTGATAAGGTTCTGAGTTTGCAATGATTCGCGGTATTACTTTACTGTTATGAATGATATAATTTTTCGAAAAGAAGCCCCAGAGAAACATTGAAAATATTTTGAAAGTAAAATTGGTTAAAATGCCGAATTTGACAGACTTTAGTGCATACATAGCAATTTTTGATAAGGAGGATTAGAGATAGCAAATATAATAGAATTAAGCAATCCGAATATCTTGCCATAGTACAATGTGGTAATGAGCGGACAATTTGCAGTTATGTTGCGGCTCAAAAAGCTGCACAGGGGCAAACATGCTATACTTTTGCAGTATTCGGTTTTCTATGATAATACTTACAACTAAGTTTAATTATATATGACTTTTGTAGATACAATAAAACAATCTTAATATGTTTACGCACCAACCTGTAAGCCACCGGTAACTATCCATTTTGAATAATTGTATGAGGTGAATTTTGGTGCAGTGCCGGTGGCTACAATTTGGCTACAAAATTTTAATCAAATAACTGTAAGTGTTAAAATACATGGAATAAATGCACGAAAAGCGTATTATAAGTGCATATTATTACTGCCTGTTAAATACCTGAGTTGGAGTGGGAGTAATAAACAAAACGTTTGAAAGCCGCATAAAATAAGGATTTTTGGGGTTTTGGTGTCCGTAATGATACTGTTTTGATACTATTTGATTATTGCGGAGAATAATAATTTATTAAAAAAATACCATCGGAAACAACGAAGTTTTCGATGGTATTTTTGCGTTTATTCGGATTTTTTCTTTTCTGCACGAATGCGGTCAATATCTTTTTTGAAACGCTCTGCTTCGATTTGAGGATATTTATACCGCCATTCATCGTATTCTTTCTGCGTTATTTCTCCGTTAGAGAGTTTTTCGTATTCCGCTTGCCAAGAATTAAGGTTTTCAAACAAGGTTGAAAAGGATTTGTTGTGATTATCGAGCGTAATACAAAGCTGACCGTCAATTTTATTTATTTTGAAACCGTATATGTCCTCAAGAGCAAAAAGTGTGTGCATCAAACCGATATATGTGTCTATTTCGGGAACATTCAATGCCTTTGGTGAAATACCGAACAGATTTGCAAAGGTGTTAATTAAATCATCTTTGGGTATTCTTGTTTCCGATTCGTATTGAGCAACTCTCACATCTGCGGCGTTTTTGGGAAATCCGAGTTTTAACCCGAGCTCCTTTTGCGTTAGTTTGCGTAAATTGCGGAAAAACTTTATTCTTTGACCGATAGCCATAATAATGCACCTCATAAATTAAACTTCTTGATTTAGTATATCATATAATACGAAGAAAATCAAGTCAAAACGGATAAAATATAAAAATAAAATTTTTTTCAAAAAAACTATTGACTTATACTCAAAAGTTTAGTATAATATCAAATACAAACTAAACTTTTGAGTATAGTTTGGTATAAAACGAAGGAGGTTTTCTTATGGACAACAAATTATTTATGCGAGCTGACGAGGTAGCCAAAGAGCTTGGAGTTTCTCAAGCCTATGCTTATACGGTGGTGGTTTTCTGTGATGTTTTCCCGAAGATTTGCGGTGATGTCCTTTAGGCTTATGCTTTTTGCGTTTTG
>CAKSKB010000020.1 GCA_934464705.1 uncultured Clostridia bacterium | reverse complement strand
CTCCACTCATTCACGGTCGTCAAATTAATTTTCGTTCACCGTTTTCGCCTCTTGGCTGAAAATCAAAGGTTTTCGGGAAACCCGAAAACCCAGCATACTTCTTCACTATTACTTCTTCCCTCCTATCCGCCAATCGGCGAAAAGCTGCTCACTCGCTTAATTTGACTGTTCATGAGATAGGCTCTTCTTCCCTGTCAAGCCTCCACTCCCTCTCGGTCGCTTCGAATAAGATTACATTTCATTTTTGCCTCGTGCCCGGTGTTTTCATTATTTTTTTATATTTCACTGTCGGGCACTTGGAAAAAATTCAATGTTCACTTATTCTCGCTGTTCGGGAGATAGGCTCTTCTTTTAAAAAAGTTTGTTTCAGAACAGTTTGGGTTTGTTTGCGAAATAGTCAAAATCCATAATAAGTGTTATAATTTAATTACGATAACCGTTCAAAATTAAAAAATTAAGGAGGATTTTGACAATGAAAATGAAAAATAAGGGAATTTGCTTTTTACTGACGGTGTTTGTTTTATGCACTCTGCTCTGCGTAAGTGCGGCGGCGGAAACGGGAACTATCTTGCGTGAGTGGCGCATGGAGCCGAAAGCGGACGGCGGCGATGTTTCGTATCTTGACATGGTGGCATCTTCATGGACAGCAACCGGCGATGACCCCTTAAAGGGCGGCAACTACGAAAAATATGTAACCGTGGATAAAAAATGCACCAACACTCTTGGTGTTGATGGGGGAGCGGCTTTGTCATTCCGTATGACTTCCTTCAACGGTGCGAAGAAACTCATTGCGATTGCGGACACTGCGGCGCTTGCGACAAAACCGGGGTACACATATTTTAAGTCCGCAATGATTAAGCTGAACCCCGAGCACACGGACGACAGCAACAAAACAAAGACGATTTATGCAATAAGAGAAGCCGGCGGAAATGGCTTTATCTCGACCGCAGAAAACTTTTCCGAAAAGCTTTCCGGTTATGACGGCACCACGGAAATTCCGGGATATGACTGGCTTGCTGCCAAAGCGGACACTCCCAAATACACGGTTACAACGGAAAACTGGACGAGGGTTACCGAGGCGGTTTACCGTGATGAATCCCAGGCGACTTCAAAGGAACGCAGCGGCTGGGTTGTATGGGGAAAAGACTGGAACACCCTTCAGTGGACCGGCAACTGGGAATTTCTGATTGACGATTATGTTCTTCTCGAAGTGCCGAACAGTGCGCTCAAATCAAAGGTTTACCCCGTGGTTTACGGCGGAAGCATTGACAAAACGGGCGAAGTTCAGGTCGGCACGCTTCTTACGGCTTCCTATTCCGATATATATGATGTCAACCCCACGGCTGCCCCGACTGCGGCATACACCTGGCAGCGCTCAGAAGACGGCGTGGCTTACACGGACATTGACGGCGAAAACGGCGCTTCCTACACTGTAACCGAAGCGGATAAGGGCTGCCATATCAGAGCGAAGGTTACGGCGGTCAGCGTGCCGGAGGATGAGAACGGACAGGAATTAACAGCGGTTTCATCGGCTCCTTCATACAGTGATGCGGTGGTTTGCCCGGAAAGTGCGGCTAAGGTTGAGGTTTCCGTCACCTTCGGCGAGGGCGGCAGCGCAACCGTAAACGGCAAGGCGAGCGATGAAGCTGAAATCGGTTCGGAATGTGAAATCACAATTACTCCGAACGACGGTTGGCAGACGAAATCAATCAAAATAAACGGTGCGGATTACCCGGTTGCTTCGGACAGCTTCAAAATTACTGTCAGCGAAAATACCGAAATATCCGTTGAATTCATAGAAAAGAAAAGCGTTGCCGGGATAAGCGGCTCGGGCAGTCAGCCTATCGTTTATCAGACCGACTACAAGCCGACCGGGAGCGACAGAACATATGTATCTTTTGTGGCTTACTACAAGATTTCCGTTCCGAAGGACTGGACGGTTGCGGAATACGGTATGAACCTCAACGGCCTTAAGCTTGAGGGCAAGGGCATGAGCAGTGAGAATATGTTCGGAATCCGTGCTTACGGCGATGCTCTCGCAAAGGGCGAAAGCTATCCCGGCTTCGGCTATGTTCGCTTTGAAGGGGACGACACGGTTTACACTCAGGAGCAGACGGTTTCTGTTCCCAATGAATAAGAAGGGAGATTTTTATGAAAACAAAAAAACTTTTATCGGTAGTGTTGACGCTTCTTATTGCGTTTTCATGCTTTTCGGCTGCTGTATCGGCTGACGGCGGAACGGCTCTGAGGCTGTGGCGCATGGAGGCAAACGGCGGTAAAGAGATTACTTACCTTAATATGGTGTGCTCTGCATGGAACACAAGCGGCGATGATCCGTTTAAGGGCGGCAACTATGAAAATTATGTTACCGTTGACAAGGTCGGCGGCAACACCCTCGGTATTGACGGGTCTGCGGCGGCGACATTCCGCATGAAGTCGTTCGACAATGCGAAAAAGTTCATTGCGATTGCGGACACTTCGGCGCTTGCGACAAAGCCGGGGTATACATACTTTAAGTCCGCAATGATTAAGCTGAACCCCGAACATACGGACGACAGCAACAAACAAAAGACGATTTATCCAATAAGAGAAGCCGGCGGAAAAGGCTTTATCTCGACCTCCGACAAGTTTAAGGAAACTCTTGACTCTTATGACGGCGCCGCGGAAATCCCGGGCTATGACTGGCTCGCAAAAAATGCGGCAACACCGAAGTATGACATTAACACTGAAAACTGGACGAGAGTTACCGAGGCGGTTTACCGTGACGCATCCCAGGAGGCTTCAAAGGAGCGCAGCGGCTGGGTTGTATGGGGTAAAGACTGGGGCACGCTTCAGTGGACCGGTAACTGGGAATTCCTGATTGACGATTACTTTTTGCTTGAAGTGCCGAACAACGATTTGCTTGCGGTTGTAAAGCCGATTGTGTACGGCGCAGAGCTTTCAAGTGACGGGCAGAAGGCGGTCGGCGGAAAGCTTACAGCGTCGGCAAAATATTACGATGTTAACCCCATGGCGGAGCCGACCGTTTCTTACAAATGGCAGTGCTCGCCCGATGAGGTTACCTGGACGGACATCGAGGGCGCAGGTGGAACGGAATATACCCTCACGGAAGCCGACATGACAAGGAGCGTCCGTGCGGTGATTACGGTTTCAAGCAGGAACTCCGCCGATGAGGAAGAGACCGACACCTGTTTTACCAAGGCTTTTGCGGTTTCAAACGAAGCGAAGGTCGAAAAGGTTACTCTTGACAAAACATTTGCCTATGAGGGCACGGTTCTGAAGGCGACTCCCACGATTGTAAGGGGCGGCGCTGTTAAGAAAACCGACTACACATGGCAGATTTCCGAAAACGGCACGGATTTTTCCGACATTGAAGGCGAATCGGGCGACACATACACCGTAAAAGCGGCAGATATTAATAAGTTCGTAAGAGCCGGGGTTTCGGTAACAACCGATGAGTTCGGCACAACAGAGCCGGTATATTCGGGAGCGGTAAAGGTTACTTCGCAATCCGACGAAAAATACCTCTATGTTGACGGAAAATCCAACGGTGACGGCTCGATCGGCAAGCCTTTTTCGACTCTCGAGCAGGCGCGCGACGCGGTCCGTGACATGAGAGGCAGCGGAGTTGCTAACCCCGTGACGGTTTACATAAGGGGCGGCGAATACTACCGTGACAGCGCTCTGGAGCTTCGCGACCAGGACAAAGACATCACTTTTGCCGCATATCCGGGCGAAAAGGTGTTCATCACCGGCGGCAAAAAGGTTGACAAACAGTATATAAAGAAGGTTACAGACCCCGAAATCTTAAACCGTCTTGTTGAGCCTGCGGCAAGAGAACGCCTGTATCAGGCGGATTTATCGGCTTACTATGACGAAATTCCCGAAATCAGGGACTGGAGCATGGGTCTTTGCGGCTGGGACGAAAAGGCGTTTACCGAAAGGTTAAGGCTTGTTGTTAACGGCTCCGGGCTTGACCTTGCCCGCTGGCCGAACACTACCGAAGGCGAACTTAAGGTTTCAAATCTTTCGGGCGGGACAAAAGGCTCTGCGGCATCGTTCTCGGTAAGGGGCGACAGCGGAAGAACTCAGAAATGGTCGCAGGAGGGGCTTCGTGACCTCATGGTTCAGGGACATTTTTCAAGCCACTGGACATACACCCTCCAGCATGTTTCGCTGAACGGTTCGACCGTCACAACCAAGAGCGCAATCGGCGAAAACTGGAAAGAGGGCGGCGAATACTACTTCACCAACATACTTGACGAAATCGACATGCCCGGCGAAAGCTACACCGATACCGAAAATAAAATCGTTTATTTCTACGGTTACGGCGATATGGAAAACCCCGAGGTTATCGCACCTACATCTAAAAGTGCGTTTTTCTCGATAATCAGGTCGACAAATATCACATTCAGGGGAATCGATTTTGCACACACAAGAAGCAAGATTTTTGATGTTTACGACGGCCACAGCATAACAATCGACGACTGCGATATGTCGCACTTCATGGACAGAAACTACTTCTATGCGGATCACTCCGTTCTTAAAAACTGCTATATCTACGGCGCAGCGCTCGTTATGATTAACTGGCAGGACTTCAACAGAAAAGCTCTTGACCCTGCGTTAATCGTAAAAGAGGACGGCGCGGAAAATGTTATGGAAAACAACCGCTGCAACCTCGGCAATGTCGTAAAATACTATGACGCTCCGGCAACTGCGGTAAGGCAGAGCAAGGGCATGGTTATAAGAAACAACAACTTATATAACTCCCCGCACTGTGCGCTCGGCGCAGGCACATCGGCGGATATGCTCATAACCAAGAACAAAATTTACAACAACGCCAAATGGACCGGCGATATGGGCGCAATTTACTGGAACACCAATGCCGGACTTTTCGGCAGGGAAATAAGCTACAATTACTTTGAAAACAACGCTTCGTCTTATGCCGACGGCTGGGCGCAGTCGGTATTCTGGGACGACATCGCAACAGGTCCGTGGGTTCACCACAATGTGTTCAATAAGGGCACATGGGCGACAAGCGAGGGCGGCTCGAAAATGGCTCTTAAGAGCTACGGCGGTTCGTTTGCGCTTGTTGAAAACAACATTTTTGTCGATACCCCTTACGGGGCGCAGTTCCAGACATATTATCCCTTCGGGGAAGGGCATAAGCAGACCGGATGGTGGCTCAGCCTTTACGGCAAGGCGGCTGACGGCACCCACGGCGGAAGCTACACCGAGGCAAACTGGAAGAGCGTAGGTGCGCAGATTTCCGACCCGAAAAATGCCGAAAAATACAAGGGTACCCCGTGGGAAGGCTTTTTCGATGTGTTCAGCATCGATTTCTACAACAAAAACATGAAGGACCTTGACAGAAACAAGGACAAAGCGGCTCTTGAAAAGCTTGCGGAGGAAAACGCTCCGTCGGACCTCAACATGTTCAAAAACAATGTTATGGTCGGTTCAAAGAGCAGCACGGCAGGGCTTGAACCGGCGAGCGCAAACGGCTTTGAGGAAAACACATTCTTTGCCGATATGAACGATGCCGGCACGCTTTTCAAAGATTATGAAAACGGTGATTTCAGCCTTACGGCAGATGGTCTTTCAAAGGTTAAGAAAACAGCGGCGGACTTTGAAAATATCGATATGTCAGACATCGGCGTGCAGCCGTTTGAAAGGGACGGAAAAACCGAAACCGTCGGCGGTGCGGAGCCCGAAATCGGCAATCTTAAAATAAGGTTCAAAAAGGGATATGCCGTGCCTTCGTATGAATTTTCCGACAAGGACGGCGACCGTGAGGGCAGAACGGCCGTTACATGGTACATCTCAAACTCTAAAAACGGCAGCTTTACAAAGCTTACCGACGGCGGAGTTTACGATTTGCCCACCTCCGGCAGAGAGGGCAAGTACATCCGCTGCACCGTTACGCCTTACGATTCAAAGGGGCTTGACGGCGAGGCGGTTACGAGCGAATCTGTTTTCGTTCCGGCTGAATCCGATATTGATTTTTCGGAACTCGAAGCGGCTATAGACGATGCCGAAAAGCTTCTTTCGGGGGCGGTTGTCGGCACAGGTGACGGGGAATACCCGAAATCGGCGGTTGACGCTCTTAAATCGGCGGTCGATACGGCTAAAAAAGTAACGGAAACCGAAGGGCTTTACCAGTACGAGGTTAACGACGCCGAAAATGCATTAAGGCTTGCAATCAGCGTTTTTGAAACCGAAAAAATATCGCTTCTCGAATATCTCATGCTGAACGATATTCTTAAGGATACGGCTAACTGGACCGCCTTCGGCGGCGACGCTCCCGAATTTTCGGACGGCTCCATGACGCTCAAAGACGGCTCGTCGGTAAGCTATACCGGCGCAAAATACAGAAACAAAATATTCACATTCAATGTAAAATACGATAAGATTAAGAGCGGCGAAAGCGTAGACAATGCATTTTTGTTCAGACTGGCAAACCCGAATGATTTTATATGGAAAAACAACAGCGGTTACCTTCTCTGGATTAAGGACGAAACCTTGGAGTATCAGAAGTGGACTTCAGCGCAGATTTTGGAATCGTACCCCAACACAGTGCTTGACCCGGGCAAGGTTCACACTGTTTCGGTCGGCGTGTATGACAGCAGCGACAATTCGGTTAAATATATCCTCACGGTTGACGGCGAAAAGGTTATAGACAAGGTTATCCCGACCGACAATCTTTACGGGAATGACGGCTATATAAGCTTCTATGCAAACAACTGCAACATGACGATTTCGCCCGTCACAGTCGATAAATCGGCGCTTTCAGAGGCAATCGGCAATGCGGAAGGCGTGCTCAAAGGTGCGGTAATCGGCACGGGCTACGGGCAGTACCCGAGCAAGACAGAGCTTGAAAAGGCGCTCTCCGGCGCAAAAGCGGTATATGATGACTCTCTTTCCGCTCAGCCCGATGTTGACAGAAATACTCTTGTGCTTAAAAATGCGGTTGCCGCATTCCTCGCAAGCGTTTCAGACAGCGGCGAGATAAATGCCGACACCGAAATCCGCTATGATATTCCGAGGGCAAACCTTACCGTGCCGGGCGGTGTATCTGACATAAACCTGATTGCGGATAAGGACAGGGAACTTCCCGAAATCAGCGTTAAATCAAGCGGTTCCGAACTTTTCGTTCCGAGAGGAACAAAGGTCGGCGGCAGATTTACACTTCCGTTCATTGATACGGCAGCGTCTGTCAGCATCGCAAATGCGGAAATCAAAAATATCTACGGCAGCGAAAGCGTAACGGGTGCCGACGGGCTTGTAAGAATCGTTCTTAAGGGTCAGGGCAGCTGCCGTGCGGCGTACTTTGACGGCTCAAAGTATGTTCCGATTAACACGGTTATAAAAGAGGACAGCTTCGAGGCGGCAAAAGCCGGGCTTAAATCGGTTGCCGTAAGAATAAAAGTCGGCGATGACCTCGTTATCTACACCGACAGGCTCACAAGAATTGTTACTTATGTTCAGTCTTCGGTGCAGCCCGAAGAGCCTTCCGTAACCCCCGGCGGAGGAAACGGCGGCGGTGTGACAAAGCCTTCCGGTAACAAGGGAACAAACGGATTCTATTCAGGTGAAACCACAAATCCGAGTATCTCAAATCCGTTTACGGATATGGCAGGGCACTGGGCGGCAGCTGATGTTTTGGCAATGAACAAGGCAGGCATAGTTTCGGGTGTTTCGGATACTCTCTTCGACCCCGACCGCAACATCACAAGAGCGGAGTTTGCCGCAATTATCGCAAGAGCACTTAAGCTTTCGGACAAAACGGCAGATTATAAAGATGTAAACGGCGAGTGGTTCGCACCGTATGTGGGCGCTTGCTCGGAAGCCGGTATAATTTCCGGATATGACGGCTATTTCAGACCAAACGATAATATCACAAGACAGGAAATGGCAGTAATTATTGTGAACGCTTATTCCTATCTTGAAGGCAAGGGCGCAAACGGCGGAATCGATAAATTCACCGATAAAGCCAAAATTGCTGACTGGGCAAAAGCGGCGGTTGATACGGCTTCATCTGTCGGCTTAATCTCCGGCATGGGCGACGGTACATTTGCACCGAATGCCAACGCAACCCGTGCGCAGGCGGCAAGTATTGTAAGGCGACTGCTCGGCTAAACGCCTTTTAGACAAATAAGCTTATATCTCTCTCCTTTATTGTTTGTTTGGGGCCGCAGATTTGCGGCTCCGGGCAAATTCTTTCCAACACTTTTACGGAGGCTTTTATGAAACATATTTCACAGCTTGTAATCGGTGCAAGCGTTCTGGGCAGCGGCGCAGCTGTTGCCGCAGAAAAAGATTCGGCAGTTATAGAGCCCGGGATTGTGCCGGGTTCGGAATTTGTACAGGCTTTCAGGCACCGGAAGGCAAATACGCCTTCCGGCGCTTCTGCTATACTTTACAATGACATGAAAAAAAGAAATCTTATCTCGGATGACGGCAAAATGCACCTGTTCCCGGTTTCCGGGATTTTGGCTTCTTATTTAAAAGCGTCGGGCGCCCATCTTCGGTTTGCGTCAACGGTTTTTGAAATCAAGCCCTCGGACGGCGGGTACATTGTGTCATTCTGCGGCGAAAGCGGTATCGAGCACATTTTTGCGGAAAACCTTCTCGATACCACTCCCTTGGGTGTGCTGCACGGCGCAGCGGACGGTGTGCGCATACAAAAGAGCATTTGCGCTATGCTTGTGGGTGGCGGCGGCGAGGATTCGGAAAACATAACCTTCCGCAGCGGAAGATTTGCCGGGGAAACGGTTATGGAGCTTAAAGTTCCGTTTTCATGCGATATTTCGGAAGGAAGGCGGCTGATGGCGGAGACCTTTGAAACACTTTCGCTCAAAAAAGCCCGTCTTGCGGCGGTGGCGGAGGAGTTCTGCTATGATTTTGAAAAACCGGTCAGGGTTGAAATTTCACCGCACCGAATCTGGATGCCTTCGGCGTCATACGGCGATCTGTTTACGGCTTTTGAGGAGGGACATCAATGTATTTCAGCTATTTAGAGGAAGGAAAACCGAAGAAAAAAGCCACATCGCCCGTGTTCGATTACGAAACCGATGTCGTGGTTGCGGGGCTCGGCACCGCAGGCACGATGGCGGCGATTTCGGCGGCGGGCGAGGGCGCACGCGTTATCGCATTCGACAGAGGAAACTCCGCAGGCGGCGCTGCAACTTCCGGCTGCGTTTGGGATTATTATTACGGGATTCCCGGGGGGCTCGGCGAAAAAATCAACGCCGAATGCCGTGAAATGATGAAAAAAGGCTACCTCGAAACCGTGGGCGGCAATGGAAAATCAAGCTATCCGGCGGCGGTTACGGCGTATGTTCTTGAAAAAAATCTTATTGAAAGCGGCTGCCGCCTTCTTTACGGCACGGTTCCGCTCGGGGTTTACACGGACGGAAACACTATCGTTGGCGTTTGCTGCTTTTCGGGCGGCGAAAAAATTAACATCCGCTGCCGTGTGCTGCTTGACTGCACGGGCGATGTTGTGATGGTGCGCATGGCGGGCGGAAGGGTCGTTTCGGGCAGAAATAATGACGGCAAATTCATAGTCTGCTCAAACGCTTCGACTATCCTTTGGAACGGCAAGCTGCACAATGTATGGAACCACTGCAGCATCGAAAACACCTGTGATTCCGCCAAATTCTCGGAGGTTGTACTCGAAAGCGCCTCGGCGCCGCCCGTTCTTTTTGACCGGTACGAGGGGGAAAGGCGAACGGTTTGCCTGTCTTCCGTTCTCGGCGAGAGGGGCGCCCCGAGGATAGAGGCGGACGAAACCCTCACCCTTTCCGCTTATGCAGAAGGGTACAGGGCGGAAAATCCGCTGTTTTACGGCTTTTCACAGGTTGACGACCCCAATTTCGACATTGCAAATTCCGACGAAATCAACCAGGACTGGCGTCTTATATCGGCTCTGTATTTTTACGGCATTTCACTCGGGATTCCGCTCGGGACGCTGCTCCCGAAAGGTCTTGAAGGCATTGCGGCTGCGTGCAAGGGCGTGGGAGTGGACTACGACCTTCTCGGGTGTGTAAGAATGAGGCGCAACATGGAAAAATGCGGCACGGCGGCAGGGGTTGCGGCGGCTGCGGCGGCAAAAAACAACTGCTCTCTGAGAGCGCTTGACCGTGCGGCGCTTCAAAAAAGGCTCGCCGAGCTCGGCTGTTTCTGCGAAGCGGACAACATCGGCATAGGCGACCTCAAAGACCCCGTAGGAAAAAGTTACAGAAGCGTGGCTTTGCCGAAAACGCTCGCCGAAATCAGGGCAGGGCTTGAATGTAAGCAGCCCAAGCTTGCCTTCTGGGCGGTGCGGACGGAAAAAACCGACGGTCTTACCGAGGCGCTGATGAAGTGGCGCAATGACGAAAACGGCACCCTCCGCCAAAACAGCGTGATTGCCCTGGGGCTTATGGGGAGCAAAACGGTTCTGCCGGAGCTTCGGGCGATTATTGAGGGCGGTCCGGAGGAGCTGCCGGAACCTGTTTACAGTGCGTTTTGCTATCAGCCGTACACCGCCGCACTTTGTATTCTGGGAAGGCTCGGCGATAAGGGCGACGCACGGATTTTAATGAGAGCCGCCTCAAACTCGGCGGAATATGCGGCGAAAATGCCGATTGACGGGAGCGCATATTTCGGCGCCCGCTGCGACTGGGAATTTTTGTTTTTCACGCTGGCGGTATCGTCTGTTCTGAAAATCGCCGCCCGTCTGCACACCGACGAATTTGACCCATGGCTTATCGGGTGCGAAGGCGGCAGAAAGTGCCTTGAGGAGTGCCGCGGAGGGGTTTACAAAAACTCGCTTTCGGGGCTTATAAAACGATATTTTGACAGAAAGGAATCTAAAAATGAAAAAAATAATTGCTTTATTGCTTAGCGTATTTATAATCTTAACGCTTGTTCCGACAGGTTTCGCACAGGAAAGTGCAGAATTTTTCGTTTCGCCGGATGGGAGCGACAGCGCCCCCGGCACAATCGCTGCGCCGTTCAAAACCGTTGAACGCGCGAGAGAAGCGCTCAAAAGTGCGGGCGGCGGAACGGCGTATTTCAGAGAGGGCGACTATGTTATCACAAAGCCGATTGAACTTGACAGCGCCGACAGCGGTTCGGTTTACACCGCATATCACGGCGAAAAAGTGCGGTTTAAGGCATCGGAGTCCATACCGTTTTCGGCTTTCGGCAAGATTTCCGATGAGGCGGCGGCACGCCTTAGCGACAAGTCTGCCGCTTCAAAGGTTTTGCAGGCTGACCTTAAAAGCCTTGGCATAACAGAGTACGGCAGCCTTAAATACTACGACCTTTATTATGCGAATTTCTGGGGTGACGGTATGCCGTCGCTTTATGTGAACGGCTCGGCGATGACTCCGGCGAGATACCCGAACGAGGGATATCTTAATATCGATACCGTCATTGAAAGCGGTATTGACGAAAGCGTGGGAATCACCACGCCCGAAGATAAGCGCCACCCGTTCAGCTTCCGCTGCAGCGACAAGAGAATCGACAACTGGAAGGAAGCCGAAGACCCGTGGATTCGGGGATTTTTCCGCTATGACTATGCCGACGGCGCCTACGGTGTGACGATTGATTTCGACAACAAAAAGACGATTACCACAAATTCAAATTCCGGCTACGGTGCGGATGCCGACAGAAGATTCTATTTTTTCAACCTTCTTGAGGAAATCGACGCCCCCGGCGAATGGTATCTCGACAGAGAAACCGGCATGCTTTACCTTTACCCGAGCGGCGACCTGAAAGACGCCGACATTGCGTTTTCGTGCTTCTCGGGCGCTATGTTCAAGGCAAGCGGCACAGACGGGCTGACATTCAGAGGCATCACATTTGCGGAGTGCACCGGCGGCGCAATCGAGGCGAAGGACAGCAAAAACATCGACATAAACGGCTGCGATTTTACCAACATTTCCAACTTTGCGGCGTGGCTTGAAAGGGTGGATAATTCCAAAATACGCAATTGCCACGCATACCACAACGGCTCGCTTGTTTTCTACATCGACGGCGGCGACAGCGAAACCCTCACGCCCTCGGGCAACATAGTTACCAACAACCACATTGAGGACTACGGAAGGGAAAGAAAGACTTATCAGTCCGCAATCGATTTCCGTGGGGTCGGCGCAGTAATCAGCCACAACAAAATCCACAACGCTCCGCATTTTGCGCTGAATTACGCAGGGCAGGAACACATTGTGGAATACAACGAAATTTACGATGTCTGCAAGGATTCCTCCGATTCCGGCGCGGTTTACACCGGGCAGGTTATGTACAACCGGGGCAATATAATCCGTTACAACTACTTCCATGACATGAAGGCGATTAAGTCAAATCAGGGCATGAAAATTCAGGCGGTGTACCTTGACGACCGCCACTGCTCCACTGCGGTTTACGGCAACATTTTCTACAGAGTAAGTGCCGTTGCGCTCTACGGCGGCGGCAGAAACAACACCTTTGAAAACAACCTCATGCTTGAGTGCGAATATCCCTTCTCGATGGACGCAAGAGGCACCTGGGGCGGCAGCTGGTCGTGGCTGTCGGACGCAAGCAAATGGGCGTGGGACAAGCTCGAAAAGCTGCCGTACAAGAGCGGCGTCTGGCTTGAAAAGTACCCCGAGCTTGCCGCAATGCGTGATGATGAGCCCGACCTTCCGAAATACAATGTGATTAAGAACAATGTTTGCTACAAAACTGACGAGCCCGACCTTGACCCCCTCGTTCGGCAGTACGGTACGGTTGAAAACAACATCACGGTTTCGGACGCATCGTCTTTCGGCGGCTACAAGGACGGCGATTTCTCGGTCAAAAGCGGCAGTGAAATCAAGGAAAAACTGCCCGAATGGAAGGATATTCCGACCGAAAAAATCGGTCTGAGAAAGGACGCCGACGAAATTCTTCAAAAGTCGGTTATTTTGTTCGTCGGCTCACCGAGGGCGGAGGCGTTCGGCAAAACCACCTTCGTTGACCCCGAAAACATGGAGGTTTCGCCGCTGATTTCCGACGGCAGAACTCTCGTTCCGTTAAGGTTTATTGCGGAATCTTTCGGTGCTGAGGTTTCGTGGGACGGAGATACGAAAACCGTTTCGATAAATGCGGAGGGTAAAAACATCGCATTAATAATAGGAAGCAAAAAAATTACCGTTAACGGTGAGGAATCGGAACTTGATGTTCCGGCGCAGGTGATTTCGGAGCGCACGGTGATTCCGCTTCGTGCGGTGGCGGAGGCTCTCGGCAAGGAGGTTTTCTGGGACGGAAAGGGTCTTATCGCGATGAGCGGAAACGAACTTATTGACCCGGAGGACACGGAATTAATAGATTTGATTATTAATAAGGTTTATTAAAATCAGGGCGGTATGAAAAATACCGCCTTTTCCCGAAAAGAGGTAAAAATATGTTGAAGTTTTATAATTTATATCAGGACGGCATGGTTTTTCAGCAGGGGCGTGAGATTATCGTATGCGGCGAGGGAAGCGGCGAAGTTAAGGTTTCCTTTTTGTGCGGAAGCCGCAGCGAATCGGTTTCGGTTTCGGCGGAAAACGGTGAGTGGAGAGCGGTGATTTCACCTAAGGGCGTGTGCAAAGGAGCGGTAATAACGGCGGAGAGCGGCGGAGAAAAAGCCGGAATTTCAGATGTTGCGGTGGGCGAAGTGTGGCTTATTGCCGGGCAGTCAAACATGGAGTGCGACATTGCTTACTGCGTGGGGACGGAGGAGTACGAGGAAAAATTCGGAAACTGCGATGTGCGCTTTCTTGAAATGGAACAGGAAATAGCCTTTTCGCCTCTTAAAAACAGGGAAAACATGAAGTGGAAAAAGCAGACCGCCGAAACCGCACAGGGGTTCAGCGCAATAGGAAGCATTTTCGGGTATATTCTGGGCGAGAGCCTTGGCGTGCCGATCGGGCTTGTGAAAAACTATCGGGGCGGCAACTGCATTATGACCTTCATTTCGGAGCAGCGCCTTCGGGCGAGAGGGGAGTACGGCGAGTGCGTTTCAAAGTTTGAGGAAGAAAAAAAGGAGCTTAAAAGCGCATGGTCGATGGTTCCGTGCGGTTTTTACAACGCCATGACGGCGCCGGTTGAGCCTTTGAGATTCAGGGGTGTTTTATGGTACCAGGGCGAAAGCGACTCGGCAGAGGGGCGGACATTTTTATATCCTTTGCTTTTAAAAGACCTCAAGTCGCAGTGGAGAGAAATGTTTGACGACGAAAATCTGCTCGTGATTTCGGTAATGCTTCCGCCGTTTTCGCAGCCGCCGTTCGACTACAAAATCGTGCGGCAGATTCAGCTTGAAGCGGACAGGGCGGACGATTTTTCGGAGCTTATAAGCGCAGAAGACATGGGCGCAAGGGGCGATGACGAGGGCTGGTGCGGTATTCATCCGAAATACAAAACGCCGATTGCGGAAAGGGCGGCACTGGCGGCGCTTTCTGCGGTTTACCGAAAAAACGGCGGCGAATGGAACGCCCCCGTGATTAAGCGGACAGAGCGCTGCGGCAGCGATATTAAGCTGTTTTTTGCGCACGCAGGGGAGGGGCTTAAGGCGGAACCGAAACTTTCGGGACTGACCGTAAGCTCTGACGGTGTTGACTTCCACACGCCCGAATCGGTTATCGGAAAGGATTTTATAGTGATAAAGAACTGCGAAAATGTCAGAAAAATCCGCTACTGCTACATAAATTCGGCTGATGACGGAACCCTCGGAGGAAACCTCACGAACGAAACGGAAATTCCGGCGTTTCCCTTTGAGGCGGATGTGTCACTGCTTTGAAAAATACCGTCTGTAGTCCCCGGGCGAGCGGTGAAACTGCCTTTTGAACGCCGCCGAAAAATGCGACGGATTCTTAAACCCGGTCTGATAGGCGATTTCTTCAAATGTGAGGTTGGTCGTGATTATAAGCTGCGACGCTATCGTCAGGCGGTATTCCTGAAGATAATGCCCTATAGTCATACCGACCTCCTGCTTGAAGCGGCGGTTGAGATAATACGGATGATACGAAAACGCCTCCGAAATCGTATCGTATGTTATGTCTTGCTCAAAGTGCACATGAATATAATTAAGAAGCTGCTGCACGGGTTTTGTCACCGGCAGCGCTGTTTTATCTTCACGGCGCGCGGCGTCTATCAGTATGCTTTTAAGAAGAACCGACATCTTATCGCGGTAAAACGCATTTTTCAGGCGGTATTCCTGCAGCATATCGAAAAGCTGCGGCAGAATACTTTTTATGCTTTCAATATAAATCGGCTTGCCGAAAACCGCCGGCAGTGCGGCTTTGTGTATCCTTTCGGGTACAAAGCTGCCTTCAAAGCCGTTAGGGATTGTTTCGGTCAGGTGTTTATAGTCCTGATTGAAATCAAACGACACGATAAACATCTGGAACGGGTCGTCATCTATAAAGTCAAAATTATAACTGTTTCCCGGCGGAATTATGAACATATTCGATTCGCTCAGGCTGTAGTTTTCGCTGTGGTTCACAGACAGCGTTCCGCTCCCTCTGTGAATATAAAAAAGGCGCGCGTCATAAGTTACGGTGTGCTGTGCGTTCCGCCAGTAGTACGGGTGCAGCGAAACGGTGCGCACGAACGGATTTATGCTGTTTAAGTTCTCTTTATCCATGGCTTTACACCCCTATTTTCGGACAAATTTCATTCACCGGGCAGGTATCGCACTTCGGATTTCTCGCCGTACAGTATGCCCTTCCGTGAAACACAAGCGTATGGCAAAAGCGCGTCTGATAATCCTCGGGCACGATTTTTTTCAGGTCAAGCTCGATTTTGTACGGGTCGCGGTTTTTCGTAAGACCCATGCGGTTCGACAGCCGTATGCAGTGCGTATCCACCACCACCGACGGCTTGCCGTAAACATCGCCCAGAATTATATTTGCGGTTTTTCGGCCCGTCCCCGGAAGGCTCGTAAGCTCCTCCATGGTATCGGGAACCCTTCCTCCGAAGTCCGAAATCAGCTTTCGGCAGCACCCGATTATGTTTTTCGCTTTGTTCCTGAAAAATCCCGTCGGCCGTATATCGCCTTCAAGCTCGGCTTGGTCGGCGTTTGCGAAGTCCTCAACCGATTTGTACTTCCGAAAAAGGTCCTTCGTGACGATATTCACCCTCGCGTCCGTGCACTGCGCCGCAAGCTGCGTTGCAATCAGCAGCTCGTACGGCTTCTGAAATTCGAGAGAACAGCATGCGGACGGATATTCCTTATCAAAAATTTCCTTAAGCTTTAACACAAACTCCTTTTTTCTCATAGCTGCTCCTCCAGAATACTGCGGCTTCCGTTTTTGTCCTTGTATGAAATTATCGTTTCAAGATTGACATTCTCAACGCTTTTGAATATGTTTCCCTCGACAAATTTGTTGGTTTCCTTAAGTTTTCTGATTATATTCTTCGTTTCGAGGCGCTTTGAGCCGGTTCGGCTCGATGTAAGGCACGCCTCCGATGTGCAGGTATCGGTAAACTTGCAGGCGCACTGTATGAAGTTAAGCCCGTTATAGTCCCTCCACGCCTTGATGTCGTCCTCCCTTATAAGATACATCGGGCGGATAAGTTCCATGCCCTCGAAATTCGTGCTTTTGAGCCTCGGCATCATGGTCTGGAACTGTCCGCTGTAAAGCATGCCCATGAGTATCGTTTCGATTACATCGTCGTAGTGGTGCCCGAGCGCAATTTTATTGCACCCGAGTTCCTTCGCCTTTGAATAAAGATACCCCCTGCGCATCCTTGCGCAGACATAGCAGGGCGATTTCTCAATGTTGTAAACGGCGTCGAAAATCGTGCTTTGGAATATCGTTGCCGGAATCCCCATAAGCTTTGCGTTTTTTTCGATAATCTCACGGTTTTCGGGGCTGTAGCCGGGGTCCATCACCAAAAACACAAGCTCAAACGGAAACTTGCCGTGACGGTGCAGTTCCTGAAACAGCTTTGCCATGAGCATCGAGTCCTTTCCGCCCGAAATGCAGACCGCAACACGGTCGCCCTCCTTAAGAAGTCCGTACTTGTTTATCGCCGCCGCAAAGCGTGAAAACAGCTGCTTTTTGAACTTCTTCTGAATACTTTTTTCGATTTTGTCACGGGCTGCGGCTTCGTCCTCGGTTTCGATTTTCCGCCTGAGCCACCCCACAAATCCTTCCTTAAGGCTCAGCACATCATAGCCCTTTTCGCATAAATCTTCGGCCTTTTCGCGCGTAAGAATACCCGATTTGCAGTAAATTACGGTTTTTTTCGATTTATCAAGGTTTCCTTCGCAAAGCTCATCGAGCGGAATATTCTCCGCACCGTCTATCGAGCCGTATTCAAACGATTCACGGCTCCTCACATCGATTATGCGTATCTCACCGCCCTTAAGGGCGCAAAATTCTTCAAGCGTTATTTCTGCCATGGTTATCTCCTCTTTCTTCATATATTATAGCACGAAACGGGTGCGTTTTGCAAGGGTTTTCGCGAAACAATTATAATTATTAAAAAATCTGATATAATATTTAAAACACATTCTGTGTTTGTGATTGATGTAATATAGGTTGACAAATTTTATGAAAGGTGGTATAATATGTGTATAAATGCAACGGGCGGGAGGAGATATAAAATGTCAGTACTTGCTACACCTAAAAAAAATTCTTATATAGTAAAAAAAGCTGTCGCATACAAGATTATAAACAGCAAAAACAGTTCGGGCGACGCAAGCGTTGTCAGAGAGCGTGCCCGTAAGTTTGCACTTAACAATCTAAAAAAGAACTTTTAAAGGATTCTTGCTATGAAAATATACGGCGAACAAATCCCGGTAGAGATGATAATTCTATCGCCTGAAAACCGGAAGTATACAAGAAATTTCTTTTGCAATAATCCTTCGATCGATAATTATTACAGGAAAAAGGCTGTGAAGGATAACTCTTCCGTTACTTACTTATTTGTTAACTCGAATGATAATTCCGTCATAGCCTGTGTGACGATTGCCTGTTCGGCAATTTTTACCGATACCGATGAGAAAAATGTCTTTTCGACTATCCTTTCGGCGATGGAAATAAAATATTTTGCCGTGAATGAGATTTATCAGCATATACCTTATGTGAAGGGCAGCAGTCTTACGCTCAGCCACTACATATTCAGCTATATGCTTGAGTACATGAGAGAGATTTCTCATAATAATATAGGCGCTTCAAAAATCGTTCTCTATTCTGTGCCGCAGGCGGTTAATTTCTATAAAAGATGTAAGTTTAAAGAGTTCGGCGACACTATGTATGGCGACGAGGGCTATTATGTGGACGGCTGTCTGCCGATGTATTATGATTTGAATTAGCGTTAAAGAACCTTTCGTACGGTTTTGCGGACGGTTCTTTTTTTGTTATGAATGAAAAATCACCGCTCAAACCCTTGACGAAGCACGCAATATTTGATATAATAAGATATTAATAACTTGTATGGAAGGAGCTGTATTTTATGATTAACGAGAAAATTATGTATGAGGGGCTTACTTTTGACGATGTTCTGCTTATTCCGCAGAAGTCGGATATTCTCCCCAAGGAGGTTGACCTCACAACGAGGCTCACAAAAAAGATTAAGCTTAACATTCCGCTTATGAGCGCAGCGATGGACACCGTTACCGAAGCCAAGTTCGCTATCGCCATCGCAAGAGAGGGCGGAATCGGTATTATACATAAAAACATGAGCATCGAGGAACAGAAAAGCGAAGTGGACAAGGTTAAGCGTTCCGAAAACGGCGTTATTGTCGACCCGTTCTTCCTTTCCCCCGATAACACCCTTGCCGAGGCGGACGCTCTTATGGGCAAATACAAGATTTCGGGTGTCCCGATTGTGGACGGCGGCGGTAAGCTTCTCGGTATCCTCACCAACCGTGACCTTAGATTTGAGGAGGATTTTTCCAAAAAAATCGATAAGGTCATGACCAAGGAAAATCTTATTACGGCTCCTGTCGGCACAAATCTCGAGCAGGCACAGGAAATTCTCAGAACTCATAAGGTCGAAAAGCTCCCTATCGTTGACGAAAACGGCAAGCTCAAGGGCCTTATCACCATCAAGGATATAGAAAAATCAAACAGGTACCCCAACTCCGCAAGGGACGCAAGGGGAAGGCTTCTTGTCGGCGCCGCAATAGGCGACACGGCGGACATTTTGGACCGTGTGAGCGCCCTCGTTGAAGCCGGCGTTGATGTTGTTTGCCTTGACTCGGCTCACGGTCATTCTTCAAGAATTTCGGCTGCGGTAAGAAAGGTCAAAACGGCTTATCCGGACCTTCAGGTTATCGCAGGCAACATCGCAACCGGCGAGGCTGCGCGCGACCTCATCGAAGCCGGTGCTGACGCCGTTAAGGTCGGCATGGGCCCGGGCTCTATCTGCACCACCCGTGTTGTTGCAGGTATCGGTGTTCCGCAGATTACGGCGGTTTCAAATGTTTACGATGTGGCTAAGGAATACGATATTCCGGTTATTGCCGACGGCGGTATAAAATACTCGGGCGACATAACAAAGGCTATCGCCGCAGGTGCGGATGTTGTCATGATGGGCAGCATTTTCGCCGGCTGTGAGGAAAGCCCCGGTGCTATCGAAATCTATCAGGGCAGAAACTACAAGGTTTACCGCGGCATGGGCTCGCTTGCGGCTATGGCTGTGGGCAGCAAGGACAGGTATTTCCAGTCCGATTCCAAAAAATTCGTGCCCGAAGGCGTTGAGGGCCGTGTGCCTTACAAGGGTCACGCTTCGGAAACGATTTATCAGCTTCTCGGCGGTCTGCGCTCCGGTATGGGCTACTGCGGAACGGCGTCTATTCCGCTCCTCAAGGAAAACGGAAGATTCGTTAAAATCACAAGCGCCGGTCTTCGCGAAAACCATCCGCACGACATCCAGATTACCAAGGAAGCGCCCAACTATTCTCTTATGGACTAAAATTTTCTCTCCGGAGGTCTTACTGTGGCTGACTCTAAAAAAATATTGAAAACCGCAGGCTTTATGGTGATTGCCACGCTGCTTGCGAAGGTTTTCGGGCTTTTGCGTGAGATGTTCCTTGCGTCAACATTCGGCACGAACTTCATCGCCGATTCGTTTGTTGCCGCAAGCAATGTTCCGCTGACGCTCTTCGATATGATTATAGGCGGCGTTATTTCGTCTACATTTATACCGATTTTTAACGAATATCTCGAAAAGGACAAAAATCTGCCCGACCCAAAGGCAAGGGCTATGCGCTTTGCAAACCTCTATGTCAACACAATCCTGCTCATCACCTTTGTGATTACGCTCCTCGGCGTTGTGTTTTCAAAGCAGCTTATTTCGGTTCTTGCCCCCGGGCTTAAAGGCGAAGCGAACGCTCTTGCGGTTTCGCTTTCGATGATTCTTTTCCCGATGCTCATTTTTACGGGGCTTGCGTATTCCTTCGTCGGGCTCCTGCAGTCGTTCGGGGAATATAATGTTCCGTCGGTTATATCTCTGGTTTCAAACGGAGCAATCATCGCATATTTCATTGTTTTTTCCGATAAATTCGGCGTTTACGGTCTTGCGGTCGCCATGCTTATCGGCTGGGGGCTTCAGGCTTTGGTGCAGGTTCCGTGGCTTAAAAAGTTCGGATTCCGCTACCGCCCCGTTCTTTCTTTTCGGGACGACGGAATCCGGTCGGCGGCACGCCTTGCTCTTCCCATGCTTGTCAGCACCTGGGTTCAGCCGCTCTGCACGCTCATTAACACTATCCTTGCGTCATATGCGTCCGTTTCGGCGCTTAACTACGCAAACAAGCTATACTTAATAGTTACGGGCGTGTTCTCGTTTGTTGTTACAAACCTTATTTTTCCGATGATGTCAAGGGCGTCGGTTGCCGGCAAAAAGGACGAGGTCAAGGATATGACGGTCACATCGCTCAAATCCATCGCCGCTATAATTCTGCCGATTATGGTTATTTTCTTCCTGATGTCCGGGAACATCACAAGCATTATCTACGAGAGGGGCGAGTTCGGCGGAGAGTCGGTTTCGCTTACTGCAGGGGCACTTAAGTTCTATTCTCTCGGTATGCTCACCTACGCTTTCTGCGAGATTATGAACAAGTCGTTTTTCGCTATGCACAACTCCAAAACCCCTATGGTTACTTCGGTTTCAAGCATTGCGGTCAATATCGTGCTCTGTATTCTCTTTTTCAGCGGCTTCGGCATGGGCCTCAAGGGGCTTGCTCTGGCGGCGGCGCTTTCGTCGGTCGTGAATGCGGCTCTGCTTTACTTCTTCCTCTGCCGTCACTACAAAAAGAACGGTTTCGGCGGCAAAGGTGTGCTCTCAAAGGAGAATATTACGGATATTGTTAAAATTATCGTAAGTGCGGCGGCGATGGCGGCGGTTGTGGCTTTGGTTATGAGGCTTTTACCCGATATGAACAAGTATCTTGCATTTCTGATTCCTGCGGTGTGCGGTGCGGCGGCGTATGTTGTATGCTGCGCTGTGCTTCGTGTTGATGAACTTTCGATTCTTATGGGAATATTCGGTAACAGAAATTCAAAACATTAACTGTGTTTCTTTGCTCGTTTTGATAAAATGCAATAATCTTTATATTGCAGGGGAAATCAGCAGCAATTCCCCCTGCACCCCCTGCCGCCGAACCGCTGCGAAAAATGCCATCTGTAGCACTCGATGAGGCTTCGTTTAAGCGCCGCTCCAAGAAGCGCACCCAGCGCTTCGTTCCGCTAAAAATCCGCAAGCAGCAGCGGAAATTTGATATGCGGATTTTTACGCTTACTGACACCTCACCTTCGCTGACAGCTGCCAATTTTTCTACGCAAGGTCGGAAAAACCGCTGCAACCTCAATTTTATTTGTCGGCGGTGAATTGAGAAGAAAACTGGATTTACGAGCAGAGATGATAAAAAAGTACAGGGATTTTTTACGATAGGTTGCAAAGTCAGCCGAAAATGGCAAAAATTTGCCGTTATAAGGCATAAAGGGTTTGAATCCCTACTGCCAATAAAAAGAAGGGTGATAATGTTGAAAGATAGCTTTTTTGTGTCTTTAATATACATGGTCGGCGAGTTTGTTTCGCGGCTTTATAAAAACAGCTTTCTGCGTGTTATCGTTGAAAAAATTTACGGTTTTTTCAGCCGCAGCTGGAAGGAAAGCCGTATCGTTTCTGCGTTTTTCGGCAATACCCGGCAAGAAACAACGGTTTTTGAAAGGTTTATATTCAGGCTTAAGGGTGCGTATTCGGCGGTCGGCGGATTTCTGAGGCGTGCTTACGGCTCATCGGTTATCCTTAAAAGTCTGTTCGGCTTTATGCATGCCCTTATCGCCCTCAACACGAGGGTTTTGGGGATTCTGCTCTGCGGCATTGTCGCCGGATACTGCGCCGGTTTAATCGTTTTCGGCGGCAGCGTAAGGCCTTTGGCGATGATTATTCTCGTCCTCGGGGTTGTGCTCGGGCGGTTTAACATCAATTTTTCGGCATTTGCCCATGATTCCAAAATTATCCGTGCGGTCGATTCGCTGTTCGGGTTCGGCTTTTCGTACAAGCCCGCCGTAACCGAATTTTTCGGCGGTGCGTATGTGATTTCGTTTATAATCGGAGGGCTTTCGGGGGCGCTTGCCTGCAAGTCGCTAATTTTGGCCGCTGCCGTTATTTTAGGAATTTTCGGTGCGTGCCTGTGCCTTCGTTTTCCGGTTGTCGGGGCGTTCGCAGCCGTTTTTGCCGCTCCGTTTGTTCCGACTATGCTGCTTGCTGCAATCGTACTTTTCAGCTTTTTCTGCTTCTTTATAAACAGCGTTTATTACGGAAGATTTCCGCAAAAATTCAGCACTCTCAGCATTATTGTCTGCCTGTTTGCGGCGGTCGGCGTTATAAGTGCGGTGTTCTCCTTCAAACCGGTGAACAGCCTGCAGGTCTTTGCCGTTACGGCTTCCATGATGCTCGCATACTTCGTGGTTTCGGGAACGGTGAAGGACAAAAAAACGCTTTACGCACTGCTCCGCATATTTATGATTTCCGGCGTGATTGTCGCGGCTTACGGGCTTATGCAGTACCTTTTCGGCTGGGGACTCGATGTCAAAAACGCCTGGATTGACGAGGAAATGTTTGAGGACGCAACCGTGCGTGTTTATTCCACTCTCGAAAACCCGAATGTCCTCGGCGAATATCTGCTTCTTACGCTCTTTCCGTGCATGGTTTTTATGTTCCGCTCGGAAAAGTGGTATTCAAAGATTCTTTACGGTGCGTTTTTCGCCGTCATGCTCGTGTGCCTCGTTCTTACGCAGTCGAGAGGCTGCTGGATCGGCTTCATGATCGGCGCCGCGATTTACATAACCTTTATGCACGGCAGGCTTTGGGGCTTTCTGCCGCTTGCGCTGCTCTTTGCTCCGCTCCTTCTGCCGCAGTCGGTTATCGCAAGGTTCGGCAGTATCGGCAACCTTAACGATACATCGTCTTCATACAGAATGTTCATATGGCTCGGCACGGTCAAAATGCTCAAAAGCTTCTGGCTGAGCGGCGTAGGGCAGGGGCAGCAGGCGTTCAATGCGGTCTATGCTTACTATTCTTACAGCGCTATCAACGCTCCGCATGCGCACAACCTGTATTTGCAGATTTTCGCCGAATCGGGCATTGCGGCGATTTCGGCTTTCATTGCAATCTGCGTTTGCTGGTTCAGGCGCACGGCTCAGGTTTTCAGAAAAACCGGCTTTCGGCGGACTTTCCTTTGCGGTATGGCTGTCGCTCTGGGCGCTTCAATGGCGGCTTACCTTGTCGAGGGGCTGTTTGACTATGTTTTCTATAACTACAGGGTGATGTGCATTTTCTGGGCGTTCGCCGGTATCGGCGCCGCTTTGCACAAAGTTTCGGAGGTGGCTGATGATTAAAGTTTTACAGGTTTCAAGCGATACCAACATCGGGGGAGCGGGAAAATGTATTCTGACTTTCCTTGAAAATTACGACAGAAACCGCTTCGATATGGCGGTGGTTCTGCCGAAAAACAGTCTTTTGAAGCCCCACATCGAGGCTCTCGGGGTGAGAATTATCGAGGCTGACGGTATTGCCGACAAGTCCCTCGGGCGTGAGGGAATTTCAAGCCTTAAAAAGATTTTTAAGGCGGAAAAACCCGATGTTATCCACACCCACGCAAGTATGTCGGCGAGAATTGCCGCCAAACTCTGCGGAAAAATCAAGATTGTCTACACAAGGCACTGCGTCTATGAGCCGTCCCCGCGCATCTCAAAGGGTATCGGCAAGAAAATCAACGGCTTTATCAACAATTACTTCACGGACGAAATTATCGCCGTTGCCGAAGCCGCTAAGAAAAATCTTACCGACAGCGGCGTGGATGAACGCAAAATCAAGGTTATTTTAAACGGTATCAAGCCCGTAGAGCCGATTTCCGATGACGAAAAGGCGGAAATCAGAAATAAATACGGTATCG
Organism: uncultured Clostridia bacterium; assembly: GCA_934464705.1. Lineage (GTDB taxonomy): Bacteria > Bacillota > Clostridia > HGM11514 > HGM11514 > CAKSKB01. The sequence continues at coordinate 29,310 of CAKSKB010000020.1, read as the reverse complement.
GCGAAAATCAAAAAGTCGTTTCCATTCTCGCAAGGCTGGAGCCGGTAAAAGGACACGAATTTCTGCTTAAAGCCGCAAAAACCGTGCGTGACAGGGGGTTCGATGTTAAGTTCCTCATCGCAGGAACCGGCTCTATAGAAAACGAACTCCGTGAAATGTCGGACAGCATGGGGCTTTCGGATACCGTCATTTTCACCGGCTTTGTAAGCGATGTCAGGGGGATTGTCAATATCACCGACATCTCCGCAAACGCCTCCTACGGCACCGAGGCGACAAGCATTGCGCTCCTTGAAGGCATGTGCCTCGGCAAACCCGCCGTGGTCAGCGATTTCGGCGGCAATCCCGGGGTTATCGAGGAAGGCGTCAACGGCTCTTTGTTCGAGTCAAAAAACGCTTCGCAAATGGCGGACAGGCTATGCGAAATCCTCAGTGACGACGGGCTTTACAAAAGGCTTTCCGACGGCTCGGTCAAAAGGTTCAACGAAAAATTTACGGCGGATATTTATACCAAAAATATCGAAGATGTTTATTCCGCCCTGTGCGAAAGGAATTAAGCTATGGCTAAGAAAAAATTTAATTTTATCGATGTGCTGATTGTCATATTCGTTGTCGCTGCGGCGGCTGCAACGGTATTTATGTATCATTCCAAAACCGCCGGCAAAAACTCCGGTGCGTCAGGTGAGCTTACCTTTACGGTCGAAGTGACGGAGGTCGACAAAAACTATATGGACGCCGTAGCCCAAGGCGACCGCGTTATTTTCGGCACTTCAAGCTCCGATGAGGCTCAGGTTGTCGGCTTTGAATTCAAGCCCGCCGAAAAGATGGAGAAAAACGAAGAGCAGGGCACTTTCGTCCTCGCAGAATCCGATGAGCTTTTCGACGCTTTCATTACCTTAAAGGGCACGGCTGCAAAAACAGATGACGATATTAAAATCGGCTCTACGGCTATCAAAACGGGCGATTCGTTTGAAGGCAAGGCGAAGGCTCCGGGCGATTCGTCCAAGGCTTATCTTATAAACGGGTATGTCCTTGATATGTCTTTGGAGTAGGGGGTGCGCATAATGAAAAAAGGAAAATTTAATCTTCTCGATTTGTTTATTATTGCTGTTATTCTGGTCTGCGTTGTCGGCGCAGGATTCAGATTCCTCGGCGGCGGCTCAAAACTGCGCTCGAAGGGCAACACTTTCGACTATGTTATAAGAGTAGGCAGCGTCAGGCAGTGCTCCGTTGACGCAATAAAAAAAGCGGCGGACGAAAATTCGCAGATTACCGACGATGTGCGCAAAAATGCGGTCGGCAATGTGTATGCCTTCGAGGCGCATCCTGCGAAAGACTATGTTACGAAAACCGACGGTCAGAGAGTGCTTGCGGAGGTTCCCGAGCGCTTTGATGTGTATGTTTATGTCCGTGCAGCGGGTGAAGTCACCGACCAGAGCTTTATTACCAAAAGCGGCAACGAGATTCTGATTGACCGCGAAACCTACTACACCACCCCATGGAACGGCTTCTACGGAGAGGTGTGGGATGTCGGAAGGGATTTGTCCGCCGAAAAATACAATTAATGAGGATAACTTATGAATAAAACCGTGCTTTATCAGCTGAACGAAACGGAAAAAGAAGAGTTTATGATGTCCTATGTCATCGCAACAAAGAAGGACAATGTGATAATCGTGGACGGCGGACGCCCCGAAAACATGCCGCTTCTCAAAAAATGCGTGAACGGAAGGCACATATCGGCGTGGATTCTGACCCATGCCCACTCCGACCACATTTCGGGGTTCATGAGCGAAATGGCGGAAAACGCCTGCCGTGATTTCGATATTGAAAAGATTTACTATAATTTTCCGCCGTATGAGCTTGTGGATACCGACAGGGCTTCGGTTCCGGATTATGACTATCTGAAGGAAGAACTGGACGAGTGCCTGCCTGAATTTGACGGGCTTTTGCCGCTGTTTAAGGAAAAAACTCATATCGCAAAAGCGGGCGAAGTCCTGACCGTTGATGAACTTAAAATCGAGTTTTTGTATTCGTACGAGGGCGGTATGTACGAAAATCTTATGAATGACGCATCGCTTGTATTCAAGGTGACGGGCGAGAACAAAACGGTGCTGTTTTTGGGCGATCTCGGTCCTTCGGGCGGCGATGTGCTTCTAAATTCCGCCAAGGACAAGCTTAAGTCGGACATATGCCAGATGGCACACCACGGACACATGAACTGCTCGATGGAGGTCTACGCCGAAATAATGCCCGAGGTCTGCCTGTGGTCCGCTCCGATGTGGCTCTACAACGAGCCCGAAATCCCTGCCTATCTTGCCGACCGCAAAAAACTCCTCAGGGTCAATCGCCACAGAATGTACGGCGAGGCGCTGACCCGCAAATGGATGGAGCTCCTCGGCGCAAAAACTCACCTCGTCAGCGGCGAGGGTATGCATGAAGTCGAAATTTAGGAGAGAAGAGGCGAAAAAACAGATAATAGATAAGAGATAATAGAGAATAGTTATTGAGGGTTTTCGGCTCGCCGAAAGCCTTTTATTTTAGCAGCCAAAAGGCAAAAGCGATTTGCGGTTTTATACGACCGCCAGCTAAGAAACCGAAATAGAGAATAGATAAGAAAGAAGAGAGAATAAATCAGAGAATAGATAATAGATAATAGTATAGGAAGATTTCCGCTTCGGCGGAAATCAACATTCATTATTCTCTCTTCTCTTTTCTCTATTATCTAAAAACGGCAAGCACAATAAAGTGCTTGCCGTTTTTTTATGACCCCAAGGGGATTCGAACCCCTATTACTGCCGTGAGAGGGCAGCGTACTGAACCATTATACGATGGGGCCTCAGTACTTAACTATTATAGCACAGATGTGCGCAAAATGCAAGTACTTTTTTCAAAAAAATCATATTTTTTTCAGGTTTTCCACTGCGAGCATAAGCCCGAGTTCTGCGGATTCCACATTTATGCCGCCCTGAATATAGCCGACATAGGGTTCTTTTATGGGGGCGTCGGCGCTCAGTTCGCAGGTCGAGCCGGAAACGAAGGTTCCGGCAGCCATGATGACCTTATGCTTATACCCCGGCATCGGCGCCGGCTGCGGCAGAAAGCTTGCGTCGACGGGCGAGCCCATCTGAATCCCTTGTATAAACGCAACGAGTTTTTCGGGTGACAAAAACTTTGCCGCCTGGATAATGCAGAATCTTTCGTCGTTTGGCTTCGGGTGAACCTCGTACCCCAGTTTTTCAAGCACGGCGGAGCACAAAACGGCGGTTTTCAGGCACTGCGCAACGATGTGCGGAGCGGTGAAAAGCCCGTAATACATATCCCTCGTATGACCAAGCGAGGCGCCGACATGCTTGCCGATTCCGGGGGCGGTGAGCCGATAGGAAGCGAGCTCGATCAAATCCTCCCTGCCGGCGACATAGCCGCCCGATTTGACGATTCCGCCGCCGAGGTTTTTGATAAGCGAGCCTGCGCAAAGGTCCGCACCGACCTCGGTCGGCTCGGTTTTCTCGACAAATTCGCCGTAGCAGTTATCGACAATGCAGATACAGTCGGGTTTTTTCGCCTTCACGCACGAAACAATCTCGCCTATGACCCCGTTTGAAAGGGAATTGCGCCACTCGTACCCCTTTGATTTCTGAATCCATACCGCCTTCACGCTGTCGGTTACGCTTTCTGAAATCGCATTGAAATCGGGAGTTCCGTCCGGTTTCAGGTCGACGCAGGCGTAACCTATGCCGAATTCCCTGAGCGAGCCGACGCCGTCACCCATAATGCTTTCCTCAAGGGTGTCATAAGGCTTGCCGGTCACGCACAAAAGCGTGTCGCCGGGGCGCAGAACGCCGTACATGCAAAGCGCAAGGGCGTGGGTTCCGCAGGTTATGGTGTGGCGGACGAGCGAATCGCCGCACGAAAAAATCTCTGCGTATATTTTTTCAAGCGTGTCCCTACCCAAATCGTCGTAACCGTAGCCGGTTGTGGGGGCGAAATGCGCTTCGCTGACGCCGTTATTCTTAAAAGCCGAAAGCACCTTTGCGGCGTTATAGGAGGCTGTTTCGTCTATTCTCGCAAACGCTTCCGCAGCCGCAGCTTTGGCATCCGAAAAAAGCTTTATCGTTTCCCCGGAAATACCGAGGCTTTCATAGTAATTCATTAAAACACATCCGTTATATATTGTATCCGGCCTCAAAAGCCTTGAGATTAAGCTCCAAAAACTTCGCCGGAACGGTTTCCTTCACTGCTTCAATCCACTTTTCCTTCGGGATTTCGGACGATTTCGCCAGAACGCCGATAAGGATTACATTGACCGCCTTTGCATTGCCGATTTCGTTTGCAATCGAAAGAGCGTCAAGTGCTTCCGTGTCGACCGATTGTTCCCTGATTTTTTCGATAATACCCTCGGGGTATTTCGCCGCCCCGGTGATAACGGGCATGGGGGCGATGTTCTGGGTGTTAACGATAAGCCTGCCGCCTTTTTTCAGGTACGGCAAACTTCTGTAAGCTTCAAGTTCCTCGAACGCAAGCACGATATCCGCGCCGCCGATGCCGATAATCGGCGAAGCAACGCCGTCTCCGTATCTCACATAGGTTACCACGCTGCCGCCTCGCTGCGACATACCGTGAACCTCCGACACCTTAACATCGAATCCCGAATTTATCGCTACGCTGCCCAAAATTCTGCTGGCGAGGAGCGTACCCTGACCGCCCACGCCGACAATCATAATTGACTTTACCATAATCACTCAGCCCCCTTTTCTATGCAGCCGAACCTGCAAACCTTGGTGCAAAGGCCGCAGCCGTTGCAAAGAGATGTGTCGATAACCATGCCGCTTTCGGTTTTCGAGATAGCCGGGCAGCCGATTTTCATGCACGCTCCGCACTTTTTGCACTTTTCGGAATTGATATGCATCGGTCCGTCAAACTTAACATATTTAAGCAGAGCACAGGGCCGCTGAACGATGATAACGGAAGGTTCTTCAACAGCCGTTTCTTCTTTGATCGCCTTTTCAAGACCTTCAAGGTCGAACGGGTCCTCAATCCTGACCCTCTTTACGCCGAGCGCATGACACAGCATTTCGAGGTCGACAATCGAGGTTTCCTCGCCCTTTAAGGTGTGGCCGGTAATCGGATTCTGCTGGTGACCGGTCATGCCGGTAATCGAGTTATCCAGAATAAGCACGGTTGACGCACCCTTATTGTAAACAACATCCATAAGGCTCGTAACGCCGGAGTGGAGGAAGGTCGAATCGCCGATAACCGCAACGGAATGTTTTGTGAAATCGGTACCTCTTGCCTTTTCAAAGCCGTGCTGAGAGGATATGCTTGCGCCCATGCAGAAGCAGCAGTCGATTGAAGAAAGGGGCGGCATAGCGCCCAATGTGTAGCAGCCGATATCGCCGCACACGCTCATTTTAAGCTTGTTGAGGACATAATATGTACCTCTGTGGGGACATCCTGGGCACAAAACCGGCGGACGGGCAGGAATATCCTCGTCTGCTTTTGCGGAAACCTCCGGTGCTATGCCGAGGATTTTTTCCTTCACGATGTCAGCGCTGAGTTCGCCCTGAAGCGAGAAAATATCCTTGCCGTGACATTTTACGCCGAGAGCCTTGCAGTGCTGTTCAATCACGCCGTCAAGTTCTTCGACCACGAAGACCTCGTCAACGGAAGCGGCGAAGTCGAGAATAAGCTTGTCGGGCAGCGGATAAACCATGCCGAGTTTGAGGTAGGAAGCGCTGTCCCCGAGAGCCTCTTTTGCGTAAAGATAGGAAATTCCGCTTGTGATTACGCCGATTTTCTTATCGTGCATTTCGGTTTTGTTAATGTCGAGAGTATTTGAAAGCTCGGTGAGCGCCGCGATGTGCTTTTCGACCTCAATATGGCGAAGCTTTGCGGGTCCGGGCATCATGGTATACTTCGTGAAATTTTTTGTGTAATCCTTAACGCCGACCTCGTTTCTTTCGCCGAGGGAAACAAGGCTCTGCGAGTGGGCAACCCTTGTCGAAAGCCTGATGATAACGGAGGTATCGTATTTTTCGCTGAGCTCGTAAGCCTTAATGACAAAATCCTTACACTCCTGCGAGTTTGAAGGTTCAAGCATCGGAACCTTCGCCGCTCTTGCGTGGTGGCGGCTGTCCTGTTCGTTCTGGGAACTGTGCATACCGGGGTCATCGGCAACCAGAATCACAAGGCCGCCGCCCACGCCCACATAGGACGAAATGTAAAACGGGTCCGCCGCAACATTAAGACCGACATGTTTCATAGCGGCAAACGCTCTTGCGCCGCCGACTGACGCACCGAGGGCAACCTCAACCGCAACTTTTTCGTTGGGAGCCCACTCGGCGTAAACCTCATCATATTTTGCGACCTCCTCGGTCACTTCGGTGCTCGGCGTTCCGGGGTATGAGGAAACGACCCTGACGCCTGCCTCATAAAGCCCTCTCGCAACGGCTGCGTTGCCGAGCATAAGCTTCTTTTTATCCACAAAAAGACCTCCAATTTCTGATGTATATATTCTTATTTTATCACAAAACTTTGATTTAGTAAATAGTTTTGATGAATTCTTTTACGAAATCCGCACAATTTTCGATATCGGACTTCATAATCTTGCCGATATATCCCCCGATTTTTTCGACCGGAACCGACACAACCGCCGTGTTTGCACCGAATGAAATGCTGTTGGCGGCTCTTACTTCGGGGGTTTTGAAAACAGCACGCCGGCAGCTGCGGTTTTCAGCGAAAGCACGGATTTTTTCGTCCGCAATGTATGACCCTTCCATCATTTTCACGACCGCTCCGCCGCCGCATTTAATGTTTTTTCCGTCTGCGAAGACGGTATCGATAACGATTGTGTAATCGGGTTTTTCCCTGAAAAGTGCGGCGTTTAAGCCCTTTTTGCCTATTTGGTACATCGCCGTGAATATAAGCTTCACATCGGTAAGTTCCCGAACACGCATTGCGGCGGCGGCAGACGCAACCCTGAGCGGTGCTTTTGTTATGATGTAGCTTTCGGTTTCGATTGCGTCCTCGAAAATACAGCCGACATCGCCCACCGCCGGCATTTCGCCGCATTTAAGGTAAAGGTCCGACAATTTAGCGTCAGACGGCTTTTCATCGCAGCACACAAACCCGATTTTACCGCCCGGAAAGCGGATTTTCCTGTTGAGAAGGTCTGAAACCTCCGCCCTTCCCATGGGGCAGAACCTGACCTTTTCGCCGATTTCGCTCACAAAAAAGCCTTTTTCGTCCAAAGCCGCAGCGACGGCCGTTTTACCTTCGCCTACAATAAGAGAGCCGAGGTTATCCTCTCTTCCTCCGATTTTTGATTTAATATAATCCCTTGCCGCCGCCTCGTTTCCGGAGGCTGCGTCGATTCTTGCGAGTTCAGAAAGTATCAATTTCATCCGCCCTTTCCGCAAATGCTTTTATAAGTTTTTTGTAGTTGTAAAAATCCTCGAGCGATGCCGCCGACGAAGGCGAATGAATATACCTTGTCGGGAGCGAAATAACAAACGATTTTGCGCCGATTCTCTGGAATGCGCCTGCGTCGTTTCCGCCGGAAGCGGCGGATTTTATCTGTACGGGGATGTTCTCTTTTTTTGAAATATCGAGTGCAAGCGCACGGAGGTCATTGAGGGAATACGATGCGCCGTCCGCCACCGAAACGGCGGGGCCTTTGCCCAGAACCGTAACGAAAGGTTTTTCGGCGGTATCCGAACAGGTGGTGGTTTCGATTGCGACGGCGATGTCCGGCATAATTCTCTGCGCCAGAACCTTTGCGCCCCGAAGCCCCACTTCCTCCTGCACCGAAAAGCACACATACAAATCGTAAGGATAGCTTTTGTTTTCCTCCAAAAGCTCGATTAAAGCGGCACAGCCGGCACGGTCGTCAATCGCCTTTGCTTTGAAAAGACCGTCCCCAAATTCAACATAATCGCTGTCGAGCGCAATATAATCGCCCTTGTTTACAAGCCCCTTTGCGGATGTGCCGATATCGATATAAAGTTCATCTTCGGCAGTCGGCTTTTCACGCTCTGCGCTTTTTGTGAGGTGAATCGGCTTTGTGCCGATAACGCCGCTGTATTTATTTTTGCCGACCCGAACCTTAAGCCCCGGGAGAATACGCCCGTCAAAGCCGCCGACGGTGCGGAATTTTATAAACCCGTCATCAGTTACGCTGCCGGCAATAAACCCGACCTCGTCCATGTGAGCACACAGCATGACTTTTTTATCGGACTTCGTGCCCTTTTTGAAAAATATAAGATTGCCGAGGGCGTCCTCCGTTACGGGAATCCCCGAAAGCCGGCTTTTTATGAACCCCCTTACCTCGTCCTCGCAGCCGGAAACGCCGTCAAGTTCCGTCAGAATTTTAATCAAGAATACCGCCTCCAATCTCGCAGACTTTCGCAATAAGGCTTGCCGCCGCATCCAAATCCGAAAGCTTCACGACCTCACATTCGGTATGCATATACCGCAGCGGAATCGAAATCATGCAGGTCGGAACGCCCTCGCCGGAAAGCTGAATCACGCCTGCGTTTGTGCCTGCGTCGCCGCTCTCGACCTCGATTTCAAACGGAATATTCTCAAGCCTTGCCGCCTCGCATACATTGTCAAAGAGGCGTTTGCAGATGTTGGGGCCGGTGCATACAGCCGCTCCGGAACCGAGCTCAAAGCATTCGTCCGTGTGAAGAGCGTGGCTTGCGCCGAAAGTCACATCAACCACGATAGCCATGTCTGGCGAAATATCGCAAAGTGCGCCGGACGCACCCACGCACCCGAGTTCTTCGCCCGAGGACGCAAGCACGGTTATTTCGTGAGGGCAGTTTTTGAGTGCGGAAACCGCATTAACCGCCGCCCAAAGCCCTGCACGGTTATCGAGAGATTTCGAGCAGACGAATCCGCCCTCCATCACCCGAAAATTCGGTCTGAATGTTGCAAAATCGCCTATGCTCACCACCTCGCCGGGGTTTTTAAGCCCCGTGTCAATCGTGAGGTCCGAAATCTTCATAGCCTTTTCCGCCTCGGAAGCGGAAAGAAGATGCGGCGGTTTTGCGCCGATTATCCCGTAAACGGCACGCTTCCCGTGCACGGTGACCTCGCTGCACGGCAGAATTTTGGGGTCGATTCCGCCGGCGGTCTGAAATTTTAACATTCCGTTTTCGGTAATCTCCGAAATAACGAGAGCAATCTCGTCGCAGTGGGCGTCAATAAGTATTTTTTTGCCGCTTGTACCGTATTTTCTACCTATTATATTGTTGAATCTGTCACGCATCACCTCATCGCACACTTCGGAAAGCCCCGTTTCAAAGGCATTTGCGCTGCGTGACGGAAAGGCTTGCATACATAATTTTTTAAGCATTGATTTTTACCTCAATTCGTTAACGAAGCGTTTGAAGGTGTTGCCCCGTTCCTCGAAATTTTTGAACATATCGAAACTTGTGCTCGCCGGGGAAAGAATAACGATGTCGCCGGGTTCCGCCGCCGCCCTCGCTTTTTCGACCAGCTCACGGTAATTACCGCACCGCTCAACCGGAATATCGCATCCGGCGCTTTTAGCCGCCGCCTCGATTGCGTCGGCGGTCTTTCCTATAAGAATAAGGTGTTTAACATATTTCTTTATCGCAGGACCGATTTCGTCATACGGTATGCCCTTATCCTTGCCGCCCGAAAGCAGAATAACCTTTTGTTTGAAAGTCGAAAGCGCCGCAATTGTGCGCTTCGGGCTTGAATCGATTGAGCTGTTGTAGTATTTCACTCCGCCGAGTTCACGCACAAGCTCCAGCCTGTGTTCCACGCCGCCGAAGGTAGCGGCGACCGCCTCTGCGTCCTCTTTGCTGATAAAATCATGTACCGCCGCAATCGCCGCCATGTAGTTTTCGATATTGTGAACCCCGGGAATTTTTATGTCCTGCACGCCGAGGTACTTCTCATCGCCGTAACAAATATAATCTCCCGAAAGGTGAAGGAGAGTACCGTCCGTATGCGCCGAAAATGTGCGCAATTCGCCCTTTGCGTCGTCTTTGAGCGGAAGAGAATCGGCATTGCCGCCGTTTATTACCGCAATTCCGTTTTTGCTTTGGAAAAGCAGAATGTTGCGCTTTGCGTCAATGTACTCACGGTATGACTTGTGCACATCGAGGTGATTCGGCGAAAGATTCGTAACCACCGCAATATCGGGACTTTTGCGCATTGTGTGAAGCTGAAATGACGACAGCTCAACCACCGCAATGTCGGAAGGCCCCATGCTTTCGGCACGGTCAAGCAGCGGCGCACCGATGTTTCCGCCTAAGAAACAGCTGTACCCGGCATGTGTGAGAAGCTTGTAAATAAGCGTGGTGGTTGTGGTTTTGCCGTCGCTGCCGGTCACGCCGATGATTTTGCCGGGGCAGACATCAAAAAAGCACTCCATTTCCGAGGTGAGAACGCTGCCTGCCGCCACCGCCCTTTCGATTTCCGGAAGGTCAAAGCGCATTCCCGGAGAGCGGAAAATATAGTCCTCGCAAAGGCCGTCAAGATACCCGTCCCCGAGCACAAACCGCACATCGTATCCGCCCGAAACCGCCGCTTTGTCAACGCTTTCGTTTCTGTCGCGGACGGAAACCTTCGCTCCCCACGATGAAAACATCGGCACCAGCGGACGGTTGCTCACCCCTGCGCCCAAAACGGCAACGGTTTTCCCTTTCAGTTTTTCTTTAAGTTTCAAAAGCTGTGTATTCAATATAAACACCCCAAAGTATAATTTTTACTGACCTCTATATAGTTTATACAATTTTTTGCCTCTTGTCAACGCCTAAACCGAATTTTTATTGACAAATTGCAAAAGGGGGTGTATAATAAAGTTAGTTAGGGTTAACTATGGGAGGTGCTCGGCATGGCGTATCTCGAAATTTCCGGACTTTGCAAAAAATTCGGCAATACAGAGGTTTTGAAATCGGTGAATATGGAGGTAGAGCAGGGCGAACTGTGCACGATACTGGGGCAGTCCGGCAGCGGAAAATCAACGCTTCTGAACTGTATCGGCGGTCTGACGGAGGCGGATAGCGGCAAAATAACCGTCGGCGGCGAGGTTGTGTCCGGCCTTCGGGGCGACGCTCTTACCGATTACAGGCGCAGATGTCTTGGATTTGTTTTCCAGTTTTATAATCTTGTGCCCAACCTCACGGTGCTTGAAAACATAGAACTCGGCGAATACTTAAGCGAAAATCCGCTTTCCATGGACGAAATTTTAAAAGAATTGGGTATTTTTGAACTGCGAAACCGCTTTCCGAAAGAGCTTTCGGGAGGGCAGATGCAGAGGTGCTCAATCGGGCGTGCGCTGATAAAAAACCCGGGGCTTTTGCTGTGCGATGAGCCGACCGGGGCTTTGGACTTTGCAACCTCGAAGGAAATTTTATCGCTTATAAGCAGGGTCAACCGAAAATTCGGCACGACCGTAATAATAGTAACGCACAACCGTGCAATATCGGAGATGACAAACCGCACGGTATTTTTGAAGGACGGAAGCGCCGAGCGCTGCGAAATCAATCGCAGCCCCCGCTCTCCGGAGGAAATCGAGTGGTAGATTATGGTACTTAACAGGCGCATAGCACGGGATTTAAAGGAAAATATGATGCGCAGCATCGCAATGCTTCTTATAATTGCGATGTCTATGGCGTTTGTGGGAGCGCTGTGCTCCGCCGCAGACAGCATTACGGAGGCGGTTCGGGCAGAGTGGAAAAAATGCCTTGTCGAGGACGGCAGCTTTGAAACCTACACCCCCCTTTCAAAGCGCAATATGAATGAACTTTCCAAGGTGTCGGCGACGGTTGAAAGAATGTTTTACACGGACATACCGCTCTCCGGAGGGGCGGTGCTTAGGATATTCAGAAACCGCACCAAAATCAATCTTGCGTATATTGAGGAGGGGCGGCTGCCGAAGGACGGCGAGATTTTCATAGAAAAAATTTTTGCGAAAAACCACGGTCTTAAGGTCGGGTCAAAGGTAAAATCCGGGGAAACCGAGCTTACGGTCAGCGGCGTGGGGTGCCTGCCGGATTACGGATATGTCAAGCAGTCCACGGGCGATGTTGCGGCGAACGACGAATTTTCTGTCGCAATCGTGTCGGACGGCGACTTTGAGCGCCTTCGTGCGGGCAAAAAAACCGTTTTCTGCTACGCTTACCGCTTAGGCTCAGCTACCGCAAAGGAACTTAAAGACGCACTTTTGGAACTTGACATCGACAAAACCATGATTTCCGATACCTATATTAAGGCGCAGGCGGAAAAGCCGGAGCTTATGAAAGAGCGGATTTTCGGCATAACGGGCGCAATAAAGGGCGGCGCTATGGAAATTTCAGAGGCTGCAAGGCAGGCGAAAAGCGATTCGCTCGGCTCCGCAGCAACCGGAATTTACGCCGCAGCCGACGCTCTTGAAGGCGAAATTTCGGAGTCTTTTTCGCAGAAATTTGAAACCGTAAATATATCGTCATTCGGCGAAGCGAAATACAACATCCGCATAACAAACGCAATTGACGATTCAAAAATAGGCAAGCAGGCAGCGCTCGTGGTGGGGGCGTTTCTGATGATTCTGCTGGTGTACATGCTTGCGGTGTTCGCCTCTGGCACTATCGAAAGGGAGCGCCCAGTTATCGGCACGCTGTACGCCCTCGGGTATAAAAAATCGGAACTTCTGTCGCACTACATGAAAATTCCGCTGCTCATCTCCGCTGTCGGCGGAATTTCGGGGCTGGCCCTCGGCTACGCCCTTACCGGCGCAATGGCGGCGTCCTACAGCGCAATGTACTCATTTCCGCCGCTCAAGAGGGTTTTTCCGATGTACTTAAATCTTTATTCCACCCTCATGCCCACCGCATTTTCGTACATTATAAACCGTGCGGTTCTCTCGAAAAAGCTTGCCGGTACGCCTCTTTCAATGATGCAGGAGGACAAAAACAAAGCCAAGGCGGTTAAGCTTCGCATTGCACGCCTTTCGTTCTCGGCGAAGTACAAAATCAGGCAGTTCTTCAGGGAGCTTTCAGGGAATATCACCCTCTTTTTCGGCATAAATATTTCGCTTATCATAATAATGTTTGCGGTCGCCTGCTACGGCAGCCTGACCTCATATTCAAACAGCATTACCGACGATGTGTGCTGGAATTATATGTATATTCTCAAAAACCCGGTAACCGACCTTCCGAAAAATCCGTCCGTCGGCTATGCGAGGGGATTCTATACCGATTTTTACATGACCGGCGGCGAAATGGAGGTTTCCCTCCTCGGAATCGGGAACGACAACCCGTACTTTGATTTTGCTCCGGAACTCGGCGATAATGTGTCGGAGGTTTATATGTCGGATTCCGCACGGCTTAAGTTCGGGTATTCGGTCGGCGACAGGGTCGTTTTCCGTGACCCGTCGGAGGATAAGCTCTATGCTTTCACCATTGCCGGGGAGGTCAAATACGGCAGCGGACTGTACTTTTTTATGAATCTTGACACGATGCGGAAAGCCTTCGGACTTGAATATTTCGACGAAAACGACCTCAAACGGGGCGAAAGAAAACCGTCGCCCGAAAGCTATTATTATAATACCGTGTTTTCGGATTCGCCCCTCACATTCGGGCATAACATGACGGTTTCGGAAATTAAAAAGGCGGACATGAAAAGCGGTGCGGATAAGTTCATCACGCTGATGTGGGACATGATTATACTGATGTCGGCGGTAGCGGTGATTGTATTTGCGGCGGTGGTTTATCTTCTTATGAAACTCGAAATCGACCGCAGCAGCTACTCGGTATCGCTCCTAAAAGCGCTCGGATACAGCGAAAAGACGGTCAATTCGTTCTACCTTGCACCCTCTCTTTGGGTTATGGCTGCCGCAACGGTTTTAGGGGTTCCGATGTGCTCGGAGGTTGTGCGGATTGCGTATCCGTTCTGCGTGTCGAATGTCAACGCCGGGTTCGAGGCAATCATCACCCCCGGCGGCTATGCAATCGTGCTCTCCGTTATGTGGACGGCATACCTCGCGGTCCTCTTCGCCCTAAAACGCAGACTGTCTAAAATCAGTATTGATGAAATACTGAAAAATAGAGAATAGAAGAGCCGAATTTCTGAGCAGGGAGGGTAAATGAGCATAGAGCTTTTTGCCGATTGGCTGGAAACAGATAATAGATAATATAGAAAAAGGCAAGACCTCAAACGGTTATGCCAAAATGTTTTGGTTTAAAATAACACCACATTTTAGCGGTGAAGTGAACCCCGGTCAGAACCTTGATATCGGGAGTTCCGACGGTATTAATCATCTTATCGAGATACTGTTTTCTTTCAATGAGTTTCATGGAAAATCACCTCACAAGGTTTATTTTAACATCTGTTGTAAATAGCATACCACATTTATTTCCCAAAATCAACATTTTTTCGTTTTTGGGAAATAAGTTTTTAAAATAAAATACGGTGCAGACCCGTTTTTATGAGAATGCACCGTTATTTATATTATTTCTTCTCGTTGAATTTTCTGAGTATTTTAATCTGAACCATATTTTTCGCATGATATGCGAGAGCGAGGATTACGAACAGAATCGCAACTGCGGTTCCGCCGAAATACATCATTGATTCGCCCTGTTTTACGCCCATCAGGATAAGCACCGTTCCGCCGACTATCCCCACAGCCATAAGCGCTATGAAAATCACCCACGACACTACCGAAAGCACATTGCACCATGCGGAGCAGAACTTTACGGTTTCCGTCGGCTCATCGTCGTAATCATCGTAATAAGAAGGTCTTTTGCGGCTCGGCTCGGAAACCGCCGCCGCCCTCTTTGTGGGGTATGTATTTTTGGGAGCGGTATACCTTTCCTCCCGTTCGGGAAACGCAGTTTTAAGCGGCTGCGCCTCGTGTTTAACCGTATTCGTAACCGGAATTCTTCTGGTTGCGTCGTCCTCCTTATGCGTTGGTTCGGCAGGTTTTGCCGCCGGTGCCGAAGACCTTCTCGACCTTAATATACTTGAACAATTAGAGCAAAACATTGCCCCATCGGGGTTCATTTTACCGCATTTTTCACAATACATAATTTATTAGTTCCTTTCAAGAGTTGTTACCTACACACCATTATACTACAAAATAAGCAAAAAATCTACTGTTTTTTATAAATTTCTTAAAATTTTTAATATTCGCCTATCTGTTCAAGATATTTTTTGGCTCCTTCGGCGATTAAATGACCCTCAATATTCTTCTCGATTGCCCCTTTTGCGGCGGTTATGAAGTTATCCGAAGTATAAAGTTCAAAGTTTGCCGGCAAAAGCTCATCGCCCGAAACATTCTCCGGGTCGTCCACGAACAGCCTTATATACCATTTCAGGCTTTTGTCGAAAATTCCCGTTTTTGCGCCCGGATACCTCAGCGCAACCGGCAGCGCATAGCTGAACACCGCTTCAAAAAATGTTTCTCGGTCGAAAACCTTGATTTCATCGGTACAGTCGGTGCTGTACTCATAAATATCGGGTGTGCAGTATATATTTTCGTCCGCCCCGACCGCGTCAAAGCACATCTTTATGCACTTATACACCTCGCCGAGAGGTATATCGTAGTTCATGCGCAGCATTTTCTGGTGAAACGGTTCCTCGTCAAACATTATTTTCGCTCTTATCAGTTTATTCATCGCCGTCACACCCTCTGCGTATATTTTTTGGTCTTTTCCTTATAGAATGTTTCGTATCTGTCCTCTTCGAGCGCAAGCCTGATATTTTCCATCATTTTATTGTAAAAATACAGATTATGCAGCACGCACAGCCGCATTGCAAGCATTTCCTTCGCCTTGAACAGGTGGCGGATATACGCCCTCGAGAAGTTCCTGCACGCAGGGCAGCTGCAGCTTTCGTCAATCGGGCGGCTGTCGGTTTCAAACTTGGCGTTTAAGATATGCATGATTCCGTCCTCGGTGAAAAGATGTCCGTGGCGGGCATTTCGGCTGGGCATTACGCAGTCGAAAAAGTCAACGCCCCGATAAACCGCCTCCAAAATATTCTCCGGTGTGCCCACGCCCATGAGATATCTCGGCTTATCTTTGGGCATATACGGCTCAACCGCCTCGATTATATCATACATGACCTCCGCCGGCTCGCCGACCGCTAAGCCCCCTATTGCGTACCCGTCAAGGTCAACCTCACGGGTCATTTTCATGTTTTCGATTCGGAGATCCCTGAAAGTTGCGCCCTGGTTTATCCCGAAAAGAAGCTGATTTTTATTGATTGTATCGGGATGCGAATTCAGCCTTGCCATCTCCGCCTTGCAGCGCCTGAGCCATCTGACCGTCCGCTCCATCGAGTTTTTCGCATATTCGTATGTCGCCGGATTCTCAACGCATTCGTCAAACGCCATCGCTATTGTCGACCCCAGGTTTGACTGTATCTGCATACTCTCCTCCGGTCCCATGAATATCTTTCTGCCGTCGATATGCGACGAAAATACCACGCCTTCCTCCGAAATCTTTCTCATTCCGGAAAGCGAAAACACCTGAAATCCGCCGCTGTCGGTTAAAATCGGGCGTTTCCAGTTCATGAATTTATGAAGTCCGCCCATGGTTTTTACGATTTTATCACCCGGGCGAAGGTGCAGGTGGTATGTGTTTGAAAGCTCCACCTGACAGCCGATTTCCTCCAAATCGAGAGCCGAAACCGCTCCCTTTATCGCCGCTATCGTCCCGACATTCATGAAAACAGGCGTTTTTATCACGCCGTGCACCGTTTCCATAACCCCGAGCCTTGCGCAGCCGTTTTCCTTTATTATCTTAAATGACATTTATTTTTCTCCTTTATTGCGTTTTCGTATCATTACATATCCCGGCAGGGAATTACCTTATATTTAATCTTTCCATTAATGCTGTTCGCAGCACTTCGGAAAAATTAAATCCCGCTTTTTCGCCCATAACATTCAAGTAGTTCGGGATTGTGCAGTTCCTTTTCACCATTTTGTTGTCTTCGAGCCGTCTGTAATATTCAAAATCCACATCGACGAATGTTGCTACAGAGTCTGCACTGCTTTCAGGCAAATCATAGGACGGTTTCGGAATTGCTTTTCCTATATCCTCCAGCGTAATTCCCGACAAGCCGATAGCTTCTCTCGCCATTTCAATACAGTTTTCAATATCGGTTCCCTGTGTTCTTATATCAAAATCGGGAACATAAACAACAAAAGTCTTTTTGTCAATGATAACCGGATATGCACCTTTCACAGAATATCACCCCTTTAATTTAAATTATATTTTTTTATAAGGTCTTTTGCAAAATTTTCTTTAATTTCTCTATGTCTCGGCAAAGGTTCGACCGATTCGCCGTCTGTCAGTATAGTATGGTTTGAACCTTCTCTCGCTATTCGCCAACCGGAACGCAGAAACATTTTTAACAAAACCTGTCTTTTCATCCGCCCACCGTCCTCAACTATATTATACGCATTTTTATGCGTATTGTCAATGGCTTTTCGGAAATTTTCCGCAAAATTTCCGATTAAAACGAAAATGGCTTTTTTTCAAGCCATTTTCACTTAGTCTTTTTCTCTTTAGTCTTCAATTAATCTTTTAATTTAATAAGCGCTTGTTTGTTAAAAAAGGATTTACTGAATAAACATCGCATCACCGAAGCTGAAGAAGCGGTACTTCTCATTCACTGCGATTTTATAGGCGTTAAGCACCTTTTCCCGTCCGGCGAAGGCGCTGACAAGCATAAGAAGGGTCGATTCGCTGAGGTGAAAGTTTGTTATGAGCGCATCGACGCACTTGAAGCGGTAGCCCGGGTATATAAAGATATTCGTCCACCCCGATGACGGCTTGATAAAGCCGTCATCGTCCGCAATTGATTCGAGCGTGCGGACAGAGGTTGTTCCGACGGCGATAACCCGTCTGCCTTCCCGTTTTGCACGGTTGACCTTATCGCAAACATCGGCCTCAACCGAATAAAACTCTGAATGCATATGGTGTTCCTCGATTTTATCGACCTTAACCGGGCGGAATGTGCCGAGCCCCACATGGAGCGTCACAAAGCCGATTTCAACGCCCATATCCCGAATTTCCGAAAGCAGCTCGTTTGTGAAGTGAAGCCCCGCCGTGGGCGCCGCCGCAGAGCCGTTATGCTTTGAATATACGGTCTGATACCGTTCCTTATCCTCAAGCTTTTCCTTGATGTAAGGGGGGAGGGGCATATTGCCGAGACGATCCAGAACCTCCTCAAAAATTCCGTCATATTCAAAGCGGACAAGGCGGTTGCCCTCATTCACGATATCCACAACCTCCGCTTTAAGTTCGTCCCCGAAAACAAAGCGGCTGCCGATTTTCGCACGCTTTCCGGGCTTCAGAATTACCTCCCACAGGTCGCCTTCCGCACGGTGAAGAAGCACAAATTCGATTGCGCCGCCCGTGCCCTCTTTCACACCGAGAAGCCTCGCCGGGATTACCCTCGTGTTATTGAGCACAAGGCAGTCGCCCGGGCGAAGGTGCTTTTTGATATCGTAAAAATGCTCGTGAGAAACCGAACCGTCTTCCTTGTTCAGCACCATAAGGCGTGAATGGTCACGGATATCCGCCGGGTGCTGCGCAATAAGCTCTTCGGGAAGGTCAAAACTGAAATCTTTTAAATCCATTTATTAACATCTCCAATTAATTTCGTTGTAAATATGAGCCGGGATAGTAGTGCAGCAGAATCTGCTCATAGTCAAACCCTGCCTGTGCCATGCCCTGCGCTCCCCACTGCGAAAGCCCGAGCCTGTGACCGTATCCCCGTCCCGAAAGTATATACACATTCTCGCCGGTCGGGTTTTCGCTCACGATCGTTTTTTCACGGTAGGTTGTGAAAACGCTGTCGGCATAAACCGAGTGAAGCGTCGGGAAAACATAAGCGTTCACCGCCGCTAAGCCGCCGTAACGCCTCGGAAGCCCAAGCTCAGAATACGGAACATGCTCCCAAACCTTGGTTTCGATGCGGTTTGAAGGCTTTGTTACGGTATAAAGCTGACTTTTTAAGGAAAATATATTCCTGCATTCGTCCTTCTCAAAGGTATGACTGCCGCCCGTTCCCACAACCGTGAGCTTTTTTACGCCCCCGGCGGCGGTGTTTTCCGCAACAAACATATCCGTAACCGTACCTATATTAATGCCCCACACCGAAAGCGCAGACTGAATTTCCCCCGGCGTAAGCCTTACTTCCCATACGCCGCCCTGAATGTTGTCGGTGTCCTCGTAGGGGTCGTCAACGCCGCAGAGATACGGTATATCCGCACTCCAGACATCACGGCACGCCTCGGTTCTTCCACCGCTCATGCTCGAAAAATATGTGCAGACAGGCTCGTCGCCGTACATAAGAAGGTCGCTGTTCGTCTGCCTTACGGCAGTTGTGGTTCGGTCATTTTCCGCAGAAAGTCCGCCGTAAACCTGACAGTTTACATCGTCCGTCACATCAAATCCGTAGGAATCGTATCTTCCCATATTCATCATTGCGTAGTTCCTTGCGCATACCGCCTGCGCCTTTAATGCCTCCGGCTCAAACGAGGCAGGCATTTCCCTCGGCACAACGCCGCACAGGTAATCGTTGAAATTTACTACATTTATGACCGTCATAACGCCGCTTCCGGCATAAACCATCTCCGCTCCGCCGCGGTAGGAATATCCGTCAATCATGGTAAGACCGTTCCTCCCGGCGGCGCCAAGCTCTGTTTTGTTGACAACAAGTATCGGGCTTCCGCTTGCCCGAACCGCCATTGCCCCCTCAGATAAAAGGTATGCGTCAAACCCGTCATGCGGCTCGGAATAAGCCTTGTAAAAGCTGTTGTTCGTGTACAGCACGAAGCCTCCGCCCGAAACGGCGTTTGCCTCGTCGTATGAGCCGTAGCCGTACGATATGTAAAGCGTGCCTGATGTCACCGCTACGGTGAGCGAGGAATAATCCGTTTCCCATACGGGCCCGAGGGAAGTGCCGTCATAAAAGCCGATACGAAAGCCCTCGTTGCTGAAAAGTTCCATCGTCGTGCGCGCGTTAGAGCCGTAGCACAGCCCGACCTTTATATTCTGCGGAACCTCATACGCAAACGCATTTATCCCGGATATTATCAAAATTGCCATGCAAAGAATTATCGAAAGTATCTTTTTCAATCTCATCACCTCGTATACATAACAGTATATCACAATCGTGCGGATTTGTAAACGGCTTTAACGGATTTGTAATAAAAGAGAAGAGCCGAATTTCTGAGCAGGGAGGGTAAATGAGCATAGAGCTTTTTGCCGAGTGGCTGAAAATAGAGAATAGATAAGAGATAATAGAGAATAGTTTTGGAAGGTTTTCGGGTTTCCCGAAAACCTTTTGATTTCTCAGCCAAGAGGCAAAAACGATTTGCGATTTTACACGACCGCCCGCGAAGAAACCGAGGCTTGACAGAGAAGAGCCTATCTCATGAACAGTCAAATTAAGCGAGTGAGCAGCTTTTCGCCGATTGGCGGATACGAGGGAAAAAGATAATAGATAAGAGATAATAGAGAATAGTTATGGAGGGTTTTCGGCTCGCCGAAAACCTTTGATTTTCAGCCAAGAGGCGAAAACGGTGAACGAAAATTAATTTGACGACCGTGAATGAGTGGAGGCTTGACAGAGAAGAGCCGAATTTCTGAGCAGCGAGAAAACTCTCACATTGAGCTTTTTGCCGAGGGGCTGAAATTAGATAATAGATAAAAGATAATAGAGAATAGTTATGGAGGGTTTTCGCTTCGGCGAAAATCTTCATATTTATTATCCGACCTTTCGGAGAAAAATTGGCAGGTGTCAGCGAAGGTGAGGCGTCAGTTAGTGTAAACCAATATTTAGCGTGAAAAAGTCAAGAAACAAATTGTATTTTTATTACAACTTTGTTAATTTAGTTTACAAACACTGCCAAATGTGATAAAATAAAACCTGTCGATAAATTTCGACAGGCAAGACTTCTTAGCGGTGCTTGCACCGGCGGTTATGTCACACTCTCTCTTGAGGGGAGGTGGCTTTTATGAGAAAATACATATTGAAAATCTTAATTCTTGTTATTATATTTTTGATATTTTTTCCTTTAAAAGTAAGATAGCCGCCCGTTAGCCCCGGACGGCTTAAAATAATAGCTGTTTCGGCATAACCGTTTGAGGTCTTGCCTTTTTCTATATTATACTATATTTCGGGCAGTTTGTCAACTACCTTTTAGAGAATAGATAAGAGATAATTGTTAGATAATAGATAAGAGATAATAGAGAATAATTTAGGTAGATTTTCCAAAGGAAAATCTTCATATTTCGGTTTTTCCGACCTTTCGGAGAAAAATTGGCAGGTGTCAGCGAAGGTATAAGTCAAGAAATGAATTGCCATTTGGGCATAATAAGTGATTTCCGCCGAGGGCGGAAATCAACATTTATTATTCTCTCTTCTTACTTATCTGTTATCTGTTTCGCCTCTTGGCTGAAAATCAAAGGTTTTCGGCGAGCCGAAAACCGACCATACTTCTTCCTTCGTATCAGCCCCTCGGCGAAAAGCTCTATGCTCATTTATCCTCCCTGCTCAGAAATTCGGCTCTTCTCTGTCAAGCCTCCACTCATTCACGGTCGTCAAATTAATTTTCGTTCACCGTTTTCGCCTCTTGGCTGAAAATCAAAGGTTTTCGGCGAGCCGAAAACCCTCCATAACTATTCTCTATTATCTCTTATCTATTATCTTTTTCCCTCGTATCCGCCAATCGGCGAAAAGCTGCTCACTCGCTTAATTTGACTGTTCATGAGATAGGCTCTTCTATTTATACTTCGGCAAATAGTCGCCATGAGCCTCGATGAGGTCGTCGCACAGATGAATAATGTCGTCGAGCGAAAGCTCTGCGGCGGTGTGGGGGTCGACCATTGCGGCGTGGTAGATATGCTCCTTTTTGAGGGTGAGCGCCGCCTCAATTGTGAGGGTCTGCACATTGATATTCGTCATGTTGAAAGCTGCGCACTGCGGCGGAAGTTCCCCGACAAAGGTCGGAGTGATTCCGCTTGCGTCAACAAGACAGGGCACTTCAACGCACGCGTCGGTCGGAAGATTCGTGATAAAGCCCTTATTGAGCACATTTCCGCCGATTTTGTAGGGTACATTTGTTTCAATTGCGTTCATTATGAAAGAACCGTATTCCCTGGAACGCTCATGGGTGAGGTCGTGTTTTTCGGCGAGTTCCGCCACGAGTTTTCCGAGATTTTTAATCTGTTCAACGCAGCGCCTGGGGTACTCGTCAAGCGGAATATTGTACTTTTCGATAAGCTCCGGATACTTCGATTTTATGAACAGCGGATTGTATTCTGCGTTGTGCTCGCTGGACTCGGTAACATAGTAGCCGAGGCGGTTAAGATACTCGATTCTGACCATGTCATTATGTTTTTCGTTGTTTTTGGTGAGCGCACGCCTTCTGATTTCGGGGTACAAATCCACGCCGTGCCTTGTGATTTCAAGAAGCCACGCCATGTGATTGATACCTGCGATTTTATATTCGGCGCCGTCCTCCTCCATGCCGAGCTCCTTAAGCAGAGTGGATGCGCACACCTGCACGCTGTGGCAAAGTCCCACGCTCTTAATGGGGCTTGCCTTCTGCATGGCGCCCGTAATCATCGCCATGGGGTTGGTGTAGTTGAGGAAGTAAGCGTCGGGGCAGACCTCCTCCATATCGTGCAGAAAATCAAGCACAACAGGGATTGTTCTGAGCGCCCTGAAGATACCGCCGATGCCGAGAGTATCGCCGATTGTCTGGCGCAGACCGTACTTTTTCGGAATCTCAAAGTCAATCACGGTCGAAGGCTCATAGCCGCCTATCTGAACCGCATTCACGACATACTTTGCGCCCCTGAGCGCCTCTTTTCTGTCGGTGTACGAAACGATTTTCGCCCTGCCGGAATTGCAGTTGGCGTTAATGGTTTCAAGAATTTTCCTCGAATCCTCAAGCCTTTTCAGGTCGATATCAAAAAGTGCGATTTCAGCCTCGCAGAGTGACGGTGTGAGCATACAGTCACCGAGAACATTCTTTGCAAAAACGGTGCTTCCCGCACCCAAAAATGTAATTTTAAGCATAATAATTACCTCCTTTTGAACTCAGTATAACATATTTTTTTCAAAAATAACATGATTTTATATTGAAAAAGTATGTCAATTTGTGTTATAATTAAACAGGTGATTTTATGGGCAGGGATATAAACAGAAATTTTGAATCCGGAAAGCTGCTTTTCTGCGGATACGAGGACTGCGAACCCGGACACAGCTTCGGGCCCGCGGTGAGGGACTACTACATTATTCATTACATAACCGGCGGAAAAGGCGTGTTTTTCGATGGAAAAAACGAATACGAGCCGGAAGCCGGCGGCGGATTTCTGATAGTTCCGTCGGCGGTGACGACCTACCGTGCGGATATTTCGGAGCCGTGGTCGTACTCATGGGTTGCGTTTGAGGGCGAAGGAATCGTGAAGTATCTGAGTGCCGCCGGGATAAACGCATCTCATCCGGTGTTCGGCAATCTCGGAGGCGAGGCGGAAAGGTGTTTCCGTGATATGCGCAGGCACTTCGGCAGCGACGGCAACGAGTGCGCAATTTTAGCGTGTATGTATCGGTTTCTGGCGCTGCTGATTGAGAGAAGCGGCTTCGGGAGCGTCCAGAAAAGCTACGCCGAACGCGCGGCGGAGTTCATGAAATATAATTTTCATAATGGCGTGGGCGTGAACGACGCGGCAGGCTTTGTGGGCATAGACAGGGCGTACTTCAGCAAGCTTTTCAGCGAGAATTTCGGTGTTTCGCCGTCTGTGTATCTTCTCAAACTCCGCATGGAGGAGGCGGCAAGGCTTTTGGAAAATCCCGGACTTCGCATTTCCGACATCGCCGCCGGCATCGGGTATTCCGACCAGTTTGTGTTCTCGAAGGCATTTTTGAGATACTTCGGCATGCCGCCGAGTGAGTATAGAAGAGCCTATCTCATGAACAGCGAGAATAAGTGAACATTGAGCTTTTTGCCGAGTGCCCGACAGCGAAATATAAAAAAGCAATGAAAAAACCGGGCACAAGGCAAAAACGAAATGTGTTTCTTTTCGAAGCGACCGAGAGGGAGTGGAGGCTTGACAGAGAAGAAGAGCCTATCTCATGAACAGTCAAATTAAGCGAGTGAGCAGCTTTTCGCCGATTGGCGGATATGAGAGAAGAAGTAATAGTGAAGAGTGAAGGAGTTAAGAGATAATAGAGAATAGTTATTGAGGGTTTTCGACAAGCCGAAAACCTTTGATTTTCAGCCAAGAGGCGAAATAAATAACAGATAAAAGATAAAAGAGAAGAGAGAATAGTGTCGGTGGATTTTCCGAGGGAAAATCTTCTTTCCTGTAATTTACAGTTTATTTACATTTTGCGAAAATGCTTGTTATTTGACAAAAAATGCTGTAAAATAAAAAAGACCCCTCGTGGGGTCGGGCAGAATCTCAATCAGGCGGTTATCCCCCGGCTTTTGCTTACAGGACTTTGTCCGAGTCTGCGAAAGGGGGTTAGGCTTATGAAAAGTAAGCGTTGTGCTACATATGGCAAAAAAGCTCATTTTGGCTTTTGTGATAATCATAATTTATCTTATGATTTTTACCGTAAAAGCACAGTAACCGCCCGTTGCACCGGTCGGTTACTGTAAATTAACTGTGACTGTAGGGGCATAACCCGTTTGAGGTTCTGCCTTTTTCTATATTATACTATATTTCAGGTAGTTTGTCAACTACCTTTTAGATAATAGATAAGAGATAATAAATCAGAGAATAGATAAGAGATAATAGATAATAGTTGTTGAAGGTTTTCGGCTTGTCGAAAACCTTTTCTTAAAAAACAAACAAAAAACACTTCACAGGAAGTGTTTTTCTCCGCGCCAGGAGGGACTCGAACCCCCGACCCTCTGCTTAGAAGGCAGATGCTCTATCCGGCTGAGCTACTGGCGCACATATTATTTATTGCAAAAAAATGGAGCGGGTGATGGGAATCGAACCCACACGGCCAGCTTGGAAGGCTGGAATTCTAGCCATTGAACTACACCCGCATAAAAGGTCGTGTTAAATTTCCTCGACCTTTAAGATTATATCAGAAATTCGCCCGTTTGTCAACCGCTTTTCTGAATTTTTTTCAAATTTTTTTAAAATTTTTCAACTCTCGATAGCCTAACGCTCTCCAAAACGGCTTCCCCGAAAACTGAAAAAGCTTCGCCGCCTTCCGTTCTGACATTTTCTATTACAGAATCTTTAAGTCCTTTGCATACCGCAACGCCCGAAAGCGCCTTCGATTTCACATTTTTCACTGAGATATTATATATATCCGAAGGCTTTGCCGATTCTTTGGCGTAGGCGTTGTCCCCAATTCTTACGGTTGCGGTTGCAATGTACTCGTCATGCTCCCTTGTGTCGGTCACGCCGTCGATTTCCACATTGTGAATTTGTATGCCGTAGCCGCAAAGCAGCCGCACATTTGAGGTGTAATAACAGTCAGAAGCAATATTCTTTATCGTAATACCGCTGATGTCAGGGCTTGCCCCTTGCGGCGCAAAGCTTCTTTCAAACCCGTAAAGCGCCGTCAGCGCAACTGTATCGTCCTCCGTAAAGCCGCTTATATTCTCAATTTTTATGTTTTTGCAGCCGATACGCAGGTCAATGCCGTCCGCATTTTTCACATAGGTTTCCTCATAGGTTTTCGGAATCTCATCATAGACATTTCCGTTTTCGTCCGCCCTCGAAAGGTTCGCTTTGAACTCTATATCTTTGAATTCCGAATCTCTCACGAACACATTTGTGATTCCCCACCAGCGCTGATTTGTGATTTTTATACCCGTCACGCTTAAATTTTCCGTATTTGTGAAAAACATCATAGTGTTGACCGAAATGTGATAATCAAACTTCGGATTTTGGCTTTCCGAGTAGTTGCTTTCCGACAATCCGTTATATTTTCCGCCGTCGAGAACCGCCTTTCCGACGCCCTTTATTGTTATATTTTTCTGCGCACCGACCGACTTATCTTTGACATTTTCGGTTGCGAACATATTTATAAATGTGCCATCACCGAGCTGCAAATGCGCATTTTCGATGATAATTTCAATGTCGGACGGAAGGTATACGGTCTTTGTTACAATCCACTCTCCGCCTTCGATTTTTACCCTGTTTACGCCCGTCCGTTTTGCCTCGGCAATCGCTGAAATTATTGCCTCTGCCGAGCGGCTTCCGTTCTTATCTGCTTTTATGTACTCCACAAAACCAACTCCCTTCACCATTATTTTATCACATCGGCACGGTTTGTCAATATCTTTTAGAACGAAAATTTTTCGTTTCCTTGACAAATCTCCGCCGTTGTGGTAGAATTGTTAGGGAAACGGGGGGATAAATATGAAAAAATTGCTTTTACTTATTCTGACAATTTCGTGCGTCCTTTTTTCGCACACAGTTTCGGCTTCCGATACGGTTTCGAGGGGCGAATGTCTGACCGGAATTATGAAAACCATAGGGCTTACAGACGAGTATATTTCCAAACTTGACGGTGCGGATTATCTCGCTTTCGCAGACACAGACCCGTTTTCGTATTTCGGCTGTGCGATGGCAAGCGGCATTGCATACGGATTTGAGTTAACGGTCGATTCTCCGTCGTTGCGAACAAGCCGCTCTCTTAGGAACACTGACTTCTTTTTCTGCCCGGAGCGCCCTGTGACGGTCGGCGAATGTCTGGCATTTATGACAAGGTGTCTTGAAACCGATTCGGAAAATGACATCGTTTCTTCCGCCAAAAACGCCGCAGAACTTGGACTTATCGGCGACTTTGACAGTTATCTTACAAAACTCGATTTGCCGATAACTTCCGATGAGTTTCATGCTCTGCTCCAAAAAATGCTCGGCCTTAAACGCTGCAAGTATTATGACGGAAACACTGTCGGTATGCGTGCCGATATTGATAATGAAGGTGCAATGACTTATCGCGAGCTCCTTGAAAAAGGTGAATGAAATGAAACGGATAATTATTGCTGCGGCGGATTTGGGCGATGTCCGCAGCAGAAATGATGAGGTAAGGCAGCTCGCCTATTATCTTGTCAAAGTTTCGGGGGTATCCGAGTGGTCAGATTTGGTAAATAAATATTGGGATTATGTATTTTCCAAATAATTACGAGAAGGGATAAATATGGACGAAAAGTTAAATGTTATGTTTTCATCAAAAGGGGGCGTGCTTGCCGGCATATTCATCGCTATCGGCGGCACGGTGTATCTTACGGTCGAGGTGAAGGCTCTGGGGGCTTGCCTTTTTGCGCTCGGTCTGCTGACCGTGATTTTGCAGAAATACAGCCTTTTTACAGGAAAAATCGGCTATGTTTCACAAAAGGCGGACGCTCTTCCGCTTGCTCTTATGCTTATCAAAAACATTATCGGTGCGGAGGCGGTCGGGACGGTTTCTTCCACGCTGGTTGCGGCAAACGCTGCGGCGCTTGTTAAATCCAAGCTGGCAAAGACGCTTCCCGATGTGTTCATCGCGGCGGTTTTCTGCGGCATACTGATTTATGCGGCGGTCGAGCTGTTCTCCAAAAACAGGCATCCGCTGCTTGTGATTATGCCGATTATGATTTTCATTCTCTGCGGTTTCGAGCACTGCGTAGCAGACGCTTTTTACTTCGCAGCGGCAGGTATTTTTAACCTTCGTGCGCTTGTTTTTATGCTCGTCTGCATTGCCGGAAACGCCGTCGGCTCAATCGCCGTCCGTCTTGCGGAGCGGTTTGGGGTGTAGCGGCACGAAATAGATTGACCGACTTTTTCGGCATACCGGCAGACTTTGAAAACAGTCCGGGGGCGGTTTCCGCCCCCCCTTATTTTCTATTTACCGAATGCCCCGGCACGGTCAAGCACGGTGATGATTCTGAGCATATCGTGCGTAAGCGCAAGCCCTTTGCCGTTCCCTTCAAGATACCCTTTATCGAGCAGCTTCTGCACTGATTTTTTCGCCCAGTCGGGCATATTCTCGTCCATATAGTTATACTCAAATGTATTTATGCGGTCAAGTTTCGACTGCATTTTTGCTATTTTTCCGCTCAGTTCTTCATACTGCGTCATGGTTAAGCCTCCGTTTATTTTTCGTTTTACATCTTCTCTGAAATCGTCCGCCGTTTTGCCGAACTTTTTGAAATATCCTATCGGGTCGGTGTGGTCCGTTTCGCCCCACCGCAGCGACACATCACGGTGCGTAAGCAGTGTTTCCTCCGATACCTCCCACCCGAAATACCCGAATATTCCGGCAAAAACTTCAACTGCGTTGCTCCATACTTTTTCAAAATCGTCTTTCGTTTCGGCATGGCACAGCTCAATCCCGATGAATTTATGATTTGCCGTGGGACCTGCGTGCCACGCAACCTCCGTGTAGGGCACGGTCTGGATATAACCTACGCTGTCTACGAATCCGTGCGCTGATGCGCCCCTCTCGCCTGTGTTGAAAAACTGAAATTCGTCCTCCGCCGTCGCCCCCGGAGTAGCCGTTTCATGAACCACCGCTCCGATTGGATTAAGGCGTTCGCCCGAGCGGTTTTTTTCTAAAAATTTAACTTTTTTTGTCATCGTCTTTATCTCCGCCTCTTTTCAAAAGTACATCAATCGCACGCCTGATGCTTCCCGGGAGCTTTATTCCCATAAGCCCAGCGTTTTCAATAATCGAGAGCGCTTCGTTTGCGGTGAAGCCTATTACCGCCGCCGTCCTCACATACCCCACGCCCAGCGCTACATCAAGCCTGTGCGCAACCAGAACTATCAGCCATGTTATCCCCTTGCGGCACAGACCCTTCCACCCTGCGCGGCTGTCCATTGCGCCGCCCTCGCTCTTGTTTGAATTTTTGAATATTCCGGCAACGCACAGCCCCATTATAAAGTCCACTGCCATGAATATCAAAAGCGTTGTCATGTCGCCGGTCCAGCTGCCGTAGATGTCGGATAACGCCCCTCCGACCGCCCCGACCGCCGCACAGATTATCCACTTAAATTCGCTCATCTGCTTCTTCTCCTTTTATCTCATTATATTCGCTTTCCGTGATTTCGTGAAACTCGCCCGCAGTGCGGTTCGCTCCGAGGTATATCACTCTGCCGTAAACCTCGCCGTCGGTTAAAATCTTGCCTTCGTCGGCTTTTATTACATTCACCGTAACTGTCTGAATTTCCATTTTTCCACCCCCTTAAACAAGTGCAAATGTCCACGAATGCGCCGCAAATTCCGCCGCTTTTGCGTCCCAGTTGCCGTATTTTTCATCGTATGCCGTCTTGGTGGCCGTCTTTACTGTGACCGTCCTCGCAGAATCCGAATCGGCGGTGT
>CAKSKB010000019.1 GCA_934464705.1 uncultured Clostridia bacterium | reverse complement strand
AAATCGCCCAAATTGTTGTTTTTTGCCATGAATTACACCTCCGTATTGAGCGCAGTTTCGATTGCGGCGGCGATTTTGCCGTCAACCTGCGTGCGAGTGTAGTAATCGCTGAAATCGACCGTTCCGCCGAGTGCGTCCCACGCTGTGCCCGTCCATGCGAAAGGAGTGTTCGGCTCATGAATCGTCACATTCAAGCTATCTTCACTCGGAGGTGTCGTGTCAAAATCAGCATTGTAAAAATAATAAACTTCGCCAATGCTTACCGGTTCGCCGCTCATCCATGTGTTCCAGTAATCTGCGTCCTTTGTTTCCGCTATGTCGCAGAAAACACCGTAATAATCACTGTGGGTCTGATATGTAAACGATAGTGTGTTTCCCGAAATGCCTGTAGGAGTAATTGTGCCGAGAATGTTTTTACCGTTTGTGCTGACATAATATGTTTTCCCGACAGCGAATCCGCTTGCGCTGGAAAGAACCATGTCGCCGCCTTCACTTTCCAAACCCATACCATAAGCATGCACGGACACAACATTAACTCCGCAAAATTTACCATAATCACCGACGGTCTTTACCCAAACATCACCTACTGACGCTGCATTAGGCAAAATGTTAGTCTTGCCTTTATATTTGCATGTGCCTGATGTTTTTGTGTCCACCTGCGATTTCGTGTAATAGTCATTAAGAACACTCGCACCAAGCGCCCCGATAACTCCCCGGGCGTTAGCCTTTTCTTCATCCGTCATATCGGATATGCGCCTGTCGTCCGATAATGCCGACTTGACCGCAAAATTAAGATTACTCGGCGTTATAACTTCGTTGACAGAGGCGGAAGAATTTCTGCCCATTATTAAAGTCTCGTTGGCAATATCCGTTTGGATAACCCCGTCAACAGATTTAATACCGGTTCCTATTTTAACAACACCGAAATTGCTGTTCGTTGCATAATCGGTGTTTTTAATGTATTCGGATAAGTCGGTCTCGCCTACCGTTTCCCAGTCAGACCAACTATAGTCCACCCGTTTTCTAAGCTTAATCGACCCGTGCTCTGCATCAAATAAAGCCTGCAGAATGGTTTCTTCCCCCATTGCAGGCTCTATGTATTCGGAAACAATTAAAATTTGCCTGTATTTTGTGTTAAAAACAACCGTTTCATCCTCAATTGCGTAGATACCGGGAGAAATTGCGGAATTTGGCGAATTAACCACTTCAATGTTAAGTTTTGAAGGAATCAAAACACCGTTTTTCTCGTTTGCGGCGCCATATATAACCGCAAAAATTCCCGACCACTCGGTTGTAATAGAATCCGTGTCGGTAAAAATAATTCTGTAAACATAGTTCCCGATTTTCAGCTTTTTCTTTTCATCCTCGGAAAGCTCAAAAACACCCTCACCGTTTAATACAGACACAGTTTGAGATATAACTGCAGCTTCATGAGGATCTGAATTAATTTCAAGCGTAGCCGAGCCGCTGCGACCGTCAGAATCCGAAATCGGAATTTTAAGCGTGTTTCCGAGTGAATATAAAATTGTAGTATTCATATATAACCTCCTAAATCAAAACCACTCTTATTTCACAATCAATGAGTTTGTTAATATCACTGAGAGAATATCCCGCACGAAGATAAGTACGCAGGACATATGAATCATCGTCCATGCCAACCTCGATTTTGAAATCGACAACATTCTGCGGAATTGTAGAATTACCGTGTTGATAAATAACACCATACGGAAAATAATTACCGCAGTAACTTGCACCGTCACGCTGAATAAAACAGTTACAGTCGGGGTCTTTTGGCGGAGTAGCAGCCGGATTTGAAACCGCATTGTAGAAATAACAGAATAAATCCGGAGCTTTTCCGACAGTCCCGGAACTGCCGACAATAGCAACGATTGTTTCGTGAGGTCTGCTGATTTTTTTAGTGTCAATAAGTTCCCATGCTGTAGATATAGTGCTTATGTTGCGGTGTATTTTAATGCCGTCATCATCACCTGTACCGTAACTTTCGGTAAAATTGCCGCCGTAATTCTGAATTTTGCTTATTGCTGGCGTTCTTCTGTCCCTGACAATACCGTTTTCAAATTCGGCAAGCAAAACATAATTGTCTGTAGGGAGCACCTGAACCGCCTCCAGAACATTGCCCGAAACACTGTCGCGACGAACAATAATATAATTCAAACCGCTTGGGATGTCTGAAACAGTTTCCGTACCGGTGATAACAAAGTGTGAACCGTCCTGCATAATAACAAAACCGTCATAAATTTTGCAAGAAGTGTCATCCACTTTTTCAACCTTGCAGTTTTTAGGGCTTATTGTAACACCGCTTCCGGCAACAGAAGAAAGAATCCCGTTTGGGTCATTGCCGATGTTTATAACACCGGAACCGGTAATGGCTTTCAGTGTATCGTTAATGTCTGTGTTGTCGTAAGCTGTGTTTGTTTCAAATCTGCTTTGTTTTGACATATTAAATATCCTCCAAAATCGGGTTTTCCGAGTGACCGTTTTCATCATCGTTAATCGTAATCCCCGTTACTCTTTTTTTCTGCGTGAAAGTAAAATCATTGTTCGAAAATTGAACCTTAATAATATCCCCGAGTAAAAAATCCTTTCCAAAAACAAAACCGTCAGTGGATATGTTTACCGTGTCGATAATTTTCTTTTCGGATAATTCTGCTTTGGCGTCCGCCTCCACGGTTGCAGATAAAACGGAATACCATTTGTAAATATCTGAAGCACTTTCGGGCGGAGCAATTTCTGTCCATACGCTTTCTGTGTTATCAGTTTCGGAAGCCTTGTTGTAGAAGGCGGCGTTAAAGAAATCCAAAGCGTTGTATTCTTTTGAAAAATCGTAGCCGTAACCTTCTTCGTTAGCGATAATAAAATCCTTTTCTGAACCTTTTAGAATATCAAGATAAAACTTGTTTTCAGTTTTTTCAAAGCGTACCGAAAAGCCGCCTCCGTCAAGATTCAAAGCTTCTTGTAAAACGGAAAGCAAATCCGTATAACCTTCTTTCTTTTCAAATGGAAAAACTTTATCAAATGCGGCAACCTTGCCGATTGAAATTTTACAACCTTTGGCAATTGAAAGAAGATATTGCCCGAGCTGCCCTATGTTTTTTTGAACCTCATCAAAAGGAGGTATAACCATTTTGGACAATAGAAAATTTAAGGTTCGTCCGTAAATTGCAATATCGTTGTTTTCGACAATAGTTCTGATAATACTAAGGTATTTTCCGTCCTGCTCGACCATAAGAAAAGGATTATCAAAAATAGTATTCAAAATTGGGTCACCGATGTCAATGTGATATTCAGTGTCGCCGATATCGTTATATTTGAGATTTACCAAAGCGCTATTAATACGGTTGCAGTAGCCTTTGAAGTTGCCTTCCAGATCATAAAACATCAAATCCATCAGTATTCACACCCCCAAAAAGCAGAATAGTATAAAGATTTCCAAGAAATATTTGCACGGATTTTCGTGCCGGCATCAAGATTAATAAATTGAATATCATTTTCGCCCGGCGCAAGATAAAAGGAAGATAATGAGGACGAATCATCACGGTAGTTAGTAATATCGCCCGATTTGGAGCTTGTAATATTACGCTTCCCGGTATCATTTCTCGGACTAAAGTCGATTGTAATTGTTTCGCCATCCGAGATTTGATAATTAAGTATAAATTCCTGTGCGGTGGTATGATTAATTATCTTGATACCGTGTGTTTGAGAACTTTCGCCGATGGAAGAAATGACAAACCTCGGCTCTGCTTTTATATCCCCCGCGTTGTTAATAATTTTTCGGTTGACAGCTTCACCCCAAATGTTTTTTTGAGCAAGATTCCACCCGCCAGTGTCGTGTTTGATGTTTTTGATAATGCCATAACAGGGCTCCGTGTTATCTGATTCATCGGTAAAAAACGGGAAATCGCAGATAAGCTGCACGGCAAAAGAACGAATTGGTCCGTTGGTATCACCTTCATCAAGAGTAATTCTGTTTACCACAATGCTTCTTCTGTCATTGTCAAAAAAACATCGCAGCGGAAGATTTTTAACCGAAAACGCCTTGCATATGCGGTTTGATTTACAGCGTATGTTATCTTGAATATCGAAACCGATTGTGATGGTTCTTGCCCTCCATGCCGAATTGGTTGTAACCTCACCGTCAACACCTATTATCGACTTAACGGTGTATTCCTCCGGCGGCAAGCCGAAACCAACCGCCGAAAGAACTTTCAGATCATGATTTTTTCCGAATTGTAAGCCGTTGTATTCCAAATACATTAAATCATCCCCCTTGCGCGCCTGAGCTGTTCCATGCGCATAGCTTCCTGTCGCTGTTGGAAAACAGTCATTTTCGAGCCGTTAAAATTGTAAGTGTTTGTCTGATTGTTGTTAACCGTGCTCTGCGAGCTTGTACCGCCGTATGCCCTCCCGAGAGCTGCGGCAACAAGCTCCGGAAGAGTTGTAATATTGGAAATAAAACCGTTAACAAAAGATTTTCCCGTTTCCTCCGCAACTTTTTCCGCTTTT
Source organism: uncultured Clostridia bacterium (assembly GCA_934464705.1). Lineage (GTDB taxonomy): Bacteria > Bacillota > Clostridia > HGM11514 > HGM11514 > CAKSKB01. The sequence goes on along the minus strand of CAKSKB010000019.1, from coordinate 63,835 downwards.
TCGGAAGCAGCAACAGTTTCATCTGTATAAGAACTTTGTGTAAATTTATAAGCTGCATCGTCAACCGCACTGTGATATTTCTGCCATTTTTTTACATACTCCTCAAGTTCATCGGGCTTAAGTGCCAAAAGAAGGTCGGCAAGCGTACCGCCCTCGCTCATTTTCATGTTTTGGATTTCGCTATACATATCCGCTGGAAGAATATCACGGAGCTTTTTAAGTTTTTCGGCATATATTTCAAGCGCTTCTGTGCTTTGCGTGAAATCTTTCAGCTCATACCATGACATTTCGCTGCCATCATTCATTTTAACGGTGAATTTTTGATATAAAGAATCATCTTCGCTAAATATTTTTTTGAGATTTTCAAAAGTTTTCTGGATTTTCTTCTGAAATTCTTCTGCCGCCTTGACCCTTTTGTCATACTCTTTCTTTTCGTAATCAGCCGCCGCCTTTAGGGCTTTGAGGTAAGCATCCTGACCCTCTTTTTGAGCTTTTGTAATATAATCCTGCTTGATTTTTTCGGCGGCTTCCGCGTCCTTGGCATTTTTTAATTTTTCGGCGTACTCTTTATCAAAGTTTTCGTCCTCAATGCGCTGTTTTTCGGAAGCGTAAAACTTAGCGGTTTCAAGTTCATCATCACCCGTGTCTTCCGCAAGCTTGATAATTTCTCTTGTGTGCTCATCAAGCCCGTCAAGAAGTCCTTGCGTAGTGTCCGAACCGACTTTCTGCATTTCCTTTGACGGAGAATGAATATCAAGCGAATTTTTGTAACCCTCTTTGTAAGCTTCGCCCGTTTTAACTCCAAGAACTTTTGCCATGTTTATGCCGGGTGTAATGCCGAGTTCCAAACCTTTAATTGTGTACTCACCGCATTTTTTGAGCACCCTTGAAGGCGAACGCTGCTGAACCGATTCCTTGTAACCTGCTGTAAAGGAAAAACCAAGCATAGCACCCCAAGAATGCATTTGCGGTACAGCAGCCGTAAAACTGTCACCAAACCCGGCAATTGAATCATTACCGACAATTCTTGTAGGACCTCTGCCGGCCTTAAGCTGATATGCCGCAATTGCAGCCTCCGCACCGTTATCAATAGCCGTTTTCATCGTTCCGAGTTTTTCTGAAAAACCTTCCGCAAAGTCTGTCGGCGCATTTCCACCGGCATTTTTATATTCGGTTTCAAGAGTAGAAAGGTTTGAAATAGCCGTCTGAACAAGAGTGCGCAAATTTTGAGCCGTGGTTGTATCGCCTTTGCTAACGGCAGTTTCAATTTGACTCATGAGGTTTTCAATACCTGTTTTTCGGTTGTTAATGTCCGCAAGCAAATCCGATGTATTTTGCTCGTTGATGTGCTTTAACTCGTCCGCAGATAAAGCGTAGGAATTAATAATTTTTTGATTGTTTCCCTCGGCGGACGCCGCTCTTGAATCATTGACAAGCCCCTCTATTCTCGCAAGCTCGTTTTGAGCATCGCCATATTCATCAATAGCCTTCTGACAATCTTTTATCTGTTTTTCGTTATCTTTCCACTCATCAGTATTTGTTTGTATTACTCCGGCCCAATCTTCAAATTTATCATAAATTACATAACCGCCATCTTCCAGTGCTTCTATTGCCGCCGCCGTATCATAAGCAGCCGCCCCGTTCTTCTCCATTTCGGCAGACAAATCCGCAAGCATCTGTTTTCGCGTTTCAAAAGCTTGTGCCTGGTTCTGCGATGCGCTGTCCGCCTCTTTTGTTGCGTCCGCAGCGCGCTTAACTGCCGCAGCATATTCATCTTCGTACTGCTTCATTATAGCCGCTGCCATGGAGGCGTCCATATTGGCTTCTATGGCCTTTTTAATTTCGCCATAGGAGTTTATAACCTCGCCGTTTTTGGTTATTACATCGCCCGAGCGCCCAAGTTCGGTGTCGTAAGCACTGTTCATTTCGCCTAATATGTAATCAACCCGCTCCTCATAACCTTCTTTTACTTTGCCGTTGGCGTCAATAAGCCCTTCAAGCTCCGAAACAAGATTTTTATCCGCTTCAATTTCTGCAAGTGTTGAGGCTGTCGAGCTTTCGCTCGCGGAAACCGCTGAATCATACTCATCGTTAATCTCTTTCATTTTTGCCGAGATTTCGTCAATTTCATCACCGTTTTCGGCAATGCTTTTGCGAAGAGCTTTTTGTTTTTCGGAGGCTTCTCCGCTTGAAGCGGCAAGTATACCTATAACCGAAATAAGAGCCGCAATTGCACCTACAACCGCCAAAGCAGGGTTAGCCGCCATAACCGCCCATAACGCTTTTGCGGCACCCGTTGCGGCCGTAAACGCCGGAGAAAGTATATCAACCGCACCTTTTATAAGATTAATGGTGCTTATAGCAGTTTTAAGAGTTTTAAGCGCCGCAAAAAATACAAGCACCGATTTTGCAATTGTGCCGAAGTTTTTAGTAAGCCAAGTAAGCGCCGAAATCATTTTCGGAATGCTCTGCACCGCAAGTTCACCGAATTTTGCAACTAATTGACTTGCGCTGGACTTTAAGTCCTTTATTGAATTTCGTACCCTTGCACTGCCAAGCGCCGAAGATATACCGGAAGCAACATCGTTGATAGTCGGCAGGAGTGAAGTACCGATGTCTATTGCAATGTTTTGAAATTTGGTTTTAATCTTTTCGAGAGATGCACCCGAAGTCTCTTCCATAGTTGCAAAAGCCTTTTCGGTTGCACCTGCCGCACCCGTCATTGAAGCAAGATTGTCATTGTATTCATCAACGCCCTTGTTCGCAAGCGTGAGGGCAGCTTTTCCGGCTTCGATTGAACCGAACATGTCAGAAACCTTCTTGCCTGACTTTCCTGCATAATCCGCCAGAAGCGCAATTACATCACCGAGGTTTTTGCCCTCTTTGGTGAGCTGTTCAAAACTCTTTCCGGTAGCAGCTTTTAGATTTTCGGAAGCCTGCGCCCCGTCCTTGCCGAGTTCGTTCAGCATACCGTTTAGATATGTTGTGGCTTCCGCTGTTGCGATACCGTTAGCGGTAAGAATGGACATCGCCGCGCCTAAGTTCTCCATATCAACCCCAAAAGCCGCAGCAGTCGGTATTACACGGCCGATTGAAGAACCAAGCTCGCCAACCGTTGTTTTGCCTCGGTTCTGCGTTGCAATAAGAATATCCGAAATTCTTGTTGTTTCGCTTGCTTCAAGGCCGTAAGCGTTAAGGGCGGTAGTCATAACATCAACAGCTGTTGCTGTGTCTGTAAAACCGCCTTTTGCAAGCTTGACCGCCTTTTCGGTGAATGCAACCGCATCGGCAGAATCTACAGAAGCAGAGATTGCAGAATAAACCGCTTCGTTAAGGTCAGCTGCAGCAATTCCTGTTTTATCAGAAAGTTCCGAAACCTCTTTCCGAAGAGTTTCAAGCGGAAGCTTAGATGTGTCCGCAATTGTCATAACCTTCGCAAGAGAAGTCTGATAATTCATGGCTTCTTTTGCAGAATACGCAAGTGCGCCTCCAACTGTTGTAGCGGCTGCGGTGAGCGCTGCAAGTCCCTTTGTTGCAACGCTATCAAGACCGTCAAGAGTGTTTTTTAAGCTTTCAGAACTTGATTTTGCCTTCTTTGCACCTTCATCCACTTCCTCGAAAGATTCTTTGCCTTGGTTTCCGGCATCTTCAAGCGCTTTTTTAAGTTTTTTGATTTCTTCTGTGTTTTCATCTATGTTTTTTTGAGACTTTTGAACAGCCGCAGCAGTTTTGTTAAATGATTGGTTCGCGGACTTCGCAATCTCCGATAATGCTTTTTTAAATTTTTTTGTGTCACCGTCAATTTTAATAACTAACTTTGAATTTGCCAAATATAATCACCGCCGTCAGTAAAACTTTGCAAAAGTATCTGTAAAGTCCCGTTCTTTTTCGCTGTCGCTCCTCATATCGGGAAGCGCAAAAAGCTTCTTCATTTGTGCTATGTGCTTTTTAAGGTCCTTGTTTTGGATTTTTGAAATATCGGTTGACCTGTATTCCAAAATTTTGGTAAATAAGCACTCGCCGCAAAGCCCGGAGAGAAGCGCTTTAAACTCCCACCAGTGTAAATCTGCCGTACTCAAATTAATACCGTATTGCTGGTAGAATGCCGCATAAATATATTCGGCATCATAATCAAAATCATAGACCGCCGATCCGCCGCTTTCGCCATTTTGAAGACCTTTTCCGCAGTGCATAAAATCCGTAATTTTTTCAAACGCTTCCACGAGGTTGTCCGGATAATCTTCCCTGAATAAAATAGAACAGATATTAAAAAGCTTAATTTCGTCCGGCGTATCACCGCTCATAAGCTTTGAAATTCTGAGCCAGACACGAAAATCAACAGGAATTTTGTATTCCTTTCCCGAAACCGCAATAGAGGTCGGCAAAGGCTCATAAAGGCGCACTATTTAATCGGCGCAGCCATTTTCCTGCGCTCTGCGGCAGCTTTGATTTCACCGAATAAAACATCGTTGTAAAGTTCACCGCAGTATGAATATACAGTGTAGGCGTGGTCAAGCGGTACGGATTTTCTGTTTTTGCCGAAGATTTTTGCAAATGCACCCTTTCCGAGCATAATGTCAATGCAGTTTGCATAGAAATCTATTTCGGATATTCCTTCATCACCCGTAAGCATGGTTTCATATTTAAGCAGGCAGTCGCACCTATCCTGTGTTCGTGGTAAAATCTTGTAAGTCGTACCGTTTATTTCGATTTCCTTTGATTTGTCCTCAAAATTAACAACTTTTTTCATATGATAAAACCTCCGTATAAAAAATTAACGGGGAGCGTTTCAACTCCCCGTATGCTTTAGGCAAATGTAATTTCCGTTGCGTTTTCCTTGCTCGCGCCGCTTGCAGGCTTTGAAATAGTCGCAGTACCTTTTATAAGGTCACCTTTGACTTTAAGTGTACCGCTGTAAGTGTAAGCGTCCGTGCCGTCACCTTCAGAGGAAGGGATAACCGCCCAGTCGCGCTTGTATGCAGTGTAAGTGCCGTCTGTTTCACCGGGCTTGGAAAAGTCCACAATAACAATTGAACGCACAGCGTCCGAACCGATTTTTTCTTCGGTTATGATTTTGACAATATCATCAATTACCGCATCGGGCGTGTATTCATCAAAACCGAAATCTATTGACGGCGAAATGCCCGTCACATCGGTCTGTTCGTACTTCTCGTCAACATAATGCCTTGTGTACTCGTTTGAATTTTTCGATGTTGTAAACGAAGTAAAATACTTCATTCTTGTAAAGGTCGGTGAGCTGTCCGCCCCGGAACCCGGAACGCCGTAAAATGCCACCTTATCGCTTCTTAATACCATTGCCATAATAAAAATACCTCCTAAAATTAATCAAGTCTTTTCGCAAGCCACCCATCCATGTATCGGATAAGCAGCTCGTCTTTCTTTTCCGATATCGCCTTTTTGTCCCATTCCTTGTAGCCGTTTTTAAGGTTAAGAGGAATATTTGTCAAAACCTTTTCAACATCATGCCTCGAAAACCATGAAATACCTCCGTCATTAGTAAAACCACCCACATGATATTTCGGATCAATTTTTTTCATGCCGAAATAAATATAACACGCATAATCTTGCCAGTATTCAATTTCGCCCGGTAAAATCCTTTTACTTTTGGCAAGGAGCTTAGTATGTTTCGGTATATATGGATCAATTAAATCCGCCCATTTTTCCGCTGCTGCTTTCCAAAACTCATCATTATCGACCCTTGCAAGTTCTTCGGGAATGTTGATTTTTGATAAAACCGTTACTCTCATCGAACCACCACCCTAAGCACTCCGGGGTTGTCAGTGTAAAATCTTATTGTAACGGCATAATCAACCATAACTTCGCCGGGGTCATTTTTATTTTCGTAAATCCCACGAATGTAAGGCTTTGGCGTCAGGCATTCAATCTGATAACACTCGGGGTCAAGATTGGGCACGCCGCCCTCGTTCTGCTGTTTAATAAGCCAGTCACAGATTTTTTGCACCTCCCCTTCGGAAGCCATGTTGTATTCGCTCTGGTCGGCATAAACCGCCCTGTAGCAAATAACATCCACATCAAAAAAGTAAGGCTCTCTCGGCTTAAAATAATGCTTGTATCCGCCGTCATCGTATTGAACCGAGGTCACATCATAAATGTTTTCTGATGATTTTGATTGAACAACTTCTTTTGCGTCCTCAAGCCTTGAAGAAATCGCCTGGAGTGCATTGAAGTGCGGACAGGTCAAAAGCCAGCTGTAAATTTCGTTAATGTACATTTTTATACGCCTCCGCAAATGAATTCAAGATGATTAACAAAAAAAGGCTTGCCGTCCTCGGAATATCTTTTGAGAAGAGAAGGAGCGGAAGAGATAACCCCTCCGCCCGATGTTTTGTATTTGTCCTTTAGCTTTTTCCATTCGGCGAAGCTTTCGGGTGCACTGTCGGGTGCCTCCGTGTATACTACAAGGTCGCCTATGTTTGCCGTCCAGAAATCATCTTTTTTAATATCCGCATTAAAAAAACCGCCTTTTTGAAAAGTTGGCGGCAAATATTTGGATATGTCTTTGATATAAACGGTTGTTTGGGTTCCGTCCGCCTTCATAACTCCTTCATGCCCGCTCGCAATTAAACTTGAATAGTGAGCGGAAGAAATAACAGTCTTAAAACATGAACCGAACTCCGCACTGCCTTGTTCTTTCGGCACAAAATTGAAAATCGTAATGGTTTTGTCATAAAAATCAATCACAGTCAGCACCTCTGTAGTAAAGTGTAACGGCTCTGTACGGAATATGCCCCAATACATTTTTTATTAAATCCGCATCCGCCGTTTCGCTCTCGCTGAAAGTTTCAGCAGCAAATGACTTTGAAACGCTTTCGTTACCCAAAGACTGCGAAACAGCCGTAAGTCTTCCCGATTGCCTTCGCATTGCTTCTCTTTCGATAAGTTCCGTAATGAGCATTTTGATATCCTCCGGAATAGCGTCAAACTCTAAAAGGCGATCCTTGACGGGTATGCCCTCAAAACAGTTTATTTTCTGTTCCGCACGCCAAACAGCGATTGAAAATTCTGACTGTTCAAGTGTTCCGCCGAAACTTTTGTATTCTTCAAAACTTAAAAACATACCCGTCCGCCTCCTATTTCTTATCCTTTTCAGGCTTTGCCGCCTCGTTCTTTACAGGCTTTTTCTTTTCTGCCTCTTTCTCGAAAGTCAGTCCGATTGTCGTCATAAAATCGCCCCCTTATGCTTTGTGGTGCAGATAAATACCGGCAACCTTGTTTTCGTAAGCGTCTGCCAAACCGTATGCACGGTATGGGAATTTGTAAGCGTCCGCATTCTGATTTTCTTCGGGAGTAATAACCTTGTTGACAGTGTGCTTTGTGTACTGGAGAATTGCAGGCTTGTGAATAACCATAAAGTTGATATCCTTTCCTGCCGTTGCTTTTACAAATCCGCCGGGCTTCTGGTTTACACCGCTGTCGGTCGAGCTTGTGTCGGTCTTGCCGTCATAAAGCGTAATGGCAGTGTAGAATCTCGACTGCGGAACAAGCGTAATATCCGCAAATCTTCCCATAACCTCACGGGATTTGGTAGTGTCCATATCCTGAATAAGACCGTGAAGCGTGGGAGTAATAAACAAATGCCTGTCCTCCATGGGAACTTCATCTTCGTCCATTTTGGTAATAGCTACGCGCAGAGCAGAAATAACATCCGCACCGGTTGAAAGCGTAGCACCTGCAGATACTTTTGAAATACCCGTCAGCCCGGCATATTTTGCAAATCTGAAAGCGTCAAGTTCGGGCACTACCTTTGTTCTTATAAACTCGCTTGCAAGCTTGCCAAATGCAATACCGGCGGTTTCCTCGTTGTCCATAGCGTCAACGGAGAAGGCTCTGCCTCTGTCATAATTAAACTGAACGGTTTCGTTGGTAAGTGTAACATCGCCGTCAACATAACCGCCGTTTCTGGAATAGTCCGCAAGCCCGTCCATAGAGATTTTCGGAATTATAATTTCATTTGCGTTAGCTCCCATCTGAACCAAGGAAGAATCCCCGTCAAGAATGGAAGTTTTTGCGCTCTGCTTGTAAACCTCATCCAGCTTGTCGATGAATTTTTTAAAAAGTGTAATGCTGTTTGCCATAAATAAAACCTCGTTTCTTTTTTATTTTATTCCCATAATTGAATTAATCCGAGCGTCCGTCATCCCTTCGCCGGAAATGCTTTTTGCACCGGGCAGGGTCTGAACACCGCTCACTGTTTTGAAAGCGCTTCCGTCATCTTTGGTTAGCGCTTTGAAGATTTCGGCATCGGACTTGCCCTCGTTTGATTTGTCTGAAACCGCCGCTTCAAACTTCTTGAGATAATCATTTTTGATTGCTTCGTGCGTCCATTCCAAAGGATTTCCGTTATTGTCAACCGCAGCAGCCAAATATCTCTTTGAGATGTTTTCAGTCTTTTCAGCCTCTCTCTTTGCGTTTTCGATTTCTTCAAGCTTTTTTGAAAGACTGTTGTATTTGTCTTCCCAATCTTTTGCACTTGCACCGCTTTCTTTAAGGGTGTCCATTTCGCCTTTCATTTCGGCAATGGTCTGTTTTGAACCTTCAAGCTCCTGCTTTAATGTTTCGAACTCACCTTTTGCCTTTTCAATGTCCTTGCCGTTTTCGGTCATTATTTGGGTAATTGCCTCATCGGTAAGCCCCTCAAATGCCTTCAAAAACTCTCTTTTCATAACATATCCTTTCGCTTGGCTACGCTTTATTACGCAGGTTGCATCTGCACGCCCCGACTGTTTTACGCCTAATCAACCGGCGATTTTTTGTATAAAAAAAGCACTTACAAATTAATGTAAATGCTTGATTTATTAAAATAAATAACAAAGGACCTGCCGAAGCAAGTCCCTTACAGCTGTGGATATTCGGCAGGCGTACACTTCTCCTGCGTCTCTCAGGGTTACCCCTTGTCGGTACCATCGGCGTGTGGATTGTACGAACTCCTCCACCTCGAATACCACAACTGAGTTATTAAATTATTGTTTGAATATTTGAAATTCGGCACCAAGATACCAAGATACTTCGTTGATCACCTATATTTCAATACCACGCTTGAACGCATTCCATGGGAAGGTTTTTCTTATCAACTATATTTGCAATTTTTGACTGCGCCATTTTAGCATAATAATCAGACTTGCTGTCTTCCTCGGCAGCTTTTTCAATCTTAAAACTACCGCTTTTTTTATCATAGGATATTATACCTTTTTTTCCTTTGCCTTCCGGCTGATATTCATAAACAATTGTATCATCATCGAAAAATTTCAATGTCAAGATGTTCATCAATCATTCCTCTTCAATCACTTCAAACTCATCAACAGGATACAAGTAATCCTCGCCGGTTTCATCAATAATGCGATAACGACTATACTCTTGTCCCAAGCACTCATAAATTTTACCGTTTATAAGTTCTAACGGACTACTGATTTTTCCAATATATTTAACCTTCATCAAGATACTCCTTTACTTTCATGCACTCTCTATATCCGTCCGCTTCATACCAATGTAATTCAACTTTTTTCTTTTGCCCATTTTCCACAATAATTCCTTCACCGCGGACTTTCTGCCATTTTTCGGCCGCAGTACCATAATCACGCTCTAAATAAAATCTATCGCGCAACGGGATGTCAGTCCCATATCCCATAATCACTTTAACTTTTGAAATCTCTGTACCCTCTACCAACTTTGTATGATTGCCATCAGGTAATTTTACAGGGTAATTTCGACCCGAAGCACCAACGCTTCGGGGAATAATTATATTTTCATTTTTTATTATACCACCTTTGCCGCCATTTGTCAACTTTTTAGCAGCAAAATCAGAAGTAATTTTATCAATGGTTTTTCCTTTGTGCGAACTTATGGAGCCTTCAAAAACTCTCATTCTGTCCCGTCTGTCTTCAAGACCCGGAACGCCCTTCACAAGTCCGTCATATTTATTAAGATATGCCATTGCCCGTTCTTTGTGCTGTTTGGCGGCAATGTTGTCCCCCGAAGCTTTGTAGAGCTTAGAAACGCTCATTTCGTTTCGCGTTTGGCGTTCCATTCTCCTTTGAACCTGTTTCCATTCATAAAGCGTATGCTTTTTTCCGTCAAACTCAATTATTTCTTTTGTTTCATCACGGATTTTCTTTAATTCCTCTTTTGTATACCTCGAAGGTGAAATACCGAGCAGAACTCCTGTCTTGTAATGTAAACAACCATAATCCGTGAGCGCTTTTAATGCTTCATCACCGCTCGGGTAATACTTGCCGTTGACCGTTTTCCCCTTACCGACTGCATACATTTGCCCCTGCATAAATTCGTGAGAAGGTCTGCACCCCGGGTGCGCATCCACTTCAAAACCGTCGAAATCAAGTTCCTTTGAAAGTTCGTCATCGTATAAATCAATTGATTTTTTAACACCCCAAAGTACATTTTGCCGAACCGCAGCCGAAACCGAACGGTTAATACCGCTTCCGTAAACCACCTTGACACCGCTTCCGCCTATTTCTCCGATGGTTTTTCTCATAGCGGCATTAAAATCCGTTGTTCCTGCCGAAACCGCCGTTACAGCTTCGCCCAACACCCTTTCCAAACCTTCCGAAAGACTATAGCTTCCCACAACTCCGACTTTCCCGCCTATAACACCGAGCCTGTCAAATCCGAGTGCCTTTGTGCGTGTAAGATTAACCATTTCGCCATCTGTAATCATAGCAAACTGCCGAACGATTCTTTTTGCAACTTCATTATTTTGAAAAGGAATAATTTTCATACCCTTAAAATCATAAAGCGGCTTGTAAGTTTTAAGTCCGTCCGAAATAACCTGAGTGTATATTTTTTCAATATCCTCAATATTCATTTTGGTGATTTCCGCAAGTTTTTCGGTTATCTTTTTCATATCACCGGATATATCAGCCATATTTTTCAATGCTTGCTGATCGTAAGCTGACAGGCTCCCGATTTCCTTTATGTGCCGTCCTATAACTTCAAGCGTGTAATCGTTAAAATCCTCAAGCCGCTGAAAAATCACATCGGCATATTCATCAAGCAATGTTTCATCATACGGCATATTAAATCACCTATAAATTCAGCATGTTTTCAATGCTTCCGTTAATATCGGCAGCCTTGGCGGCATTAATTCTTTCCGTTTTTGCTTTAACCTCGTCATCTGAGAGTGTCGGAAAGTAATATTCAATCAAATCTTCCTGTTCGGCAGCACCGGCATTATAGAATTTAAGCAAATTATCCGTTCTTTGCTGCTCGTCCTCGTAAATATCTGTCCATGTTTCGTCATAGGTCCATAAATCTTCGCGAATACCGAGATACATTCCGTCAGCTTTCAGAGTGTCAATGTTTCCGGCTCTTATCGCTTGCCTTATGCTGTCTTCCAGTGCAATGTTGTCCAGGTTTAAAAACTTTATTTCTGTTGCTGTTGCGCTGTTCCCGCTCTTTTCGTGCGTTATGAGTTCATTAACACCCATTAAACTCTGATATTTCTCTAAAAGTTTTGTAAGGCGCATGTAAAATGGGCTTTCTCTGATTTCGGGGTTAAATTCCTCAATCATATTTCCGCTTGCGCCGGCTTTCATCTGTATTGGAAAAACAAACTCATCGATTTTGTTTATGTACTTCTTTCCGTTTTTGTCCGTTTTGACAATTGAGGCATCAGCAAACAACCTTTTCCCCGAAAACTTAAATTCAGCCCGTATCTGGTTCAAACATTCTTCAATTTCACGCTCAACAACACTGCACCCGTTGTTAAGAGGTTTTCCGTATGTTGTGTTTCCGAAAGTAAGTACCGGCGATTTGTACCGTCCGAGCCCTATGTGATTGGCACCCTCGAATACAGTTTCCGTTTGTGTAATGCTGTCCCAATCCCCAATACCGGGATTACACTCATTGGCATTCTCATCGGCAATAAAATAGCTTATTGTCAGCGTGCCGCTGTTGTCAAGAGTATGCCGGCGACAAAGGAAATAAGCTTTATTTTTTTTACGAACCGCATCGAGAATAATATAGCAATCAGAAATTCTGTTACCGTTCGTTTCGGTAATCTTAATTCTGCTGCCGTCAACATAACTGTGAAAAAGTTTTTTTTCGCCGCCCGAAAGAGTAAAATAAGGAACAACCCAGCATTCAGATATTTTCTGCTCCGTATCGGAACCTCCGAGCATATACGCTCCGATTTTATAACAGTTCTTTTTGAGGTCGCCGCAAAGCTCTTTCAAACTGTCACAAAGCGCACTGTCCGAAACAACTTCAAATTCACACTGTATAAATACACGATTCAAAACTTTTTTCAGAATCATCAAAAAGAAGTTTATAACTGTGAAATCATCTGCGCCGAGTTCTTTGTCACCCGGAGCTTCTGAATTAAGCCACTGATTAATTTTATTATCAAGCTTAAGAAGTAAGCTCCGCCAGAAGCTTTTTATAGAATTTAACATAGAACACCTCACTATAATAAATAAAGCCAGTCATCCGCCAGAGCGTACCACATAGCGTCCATTGTATCTATTTGCATTGACCCATCATCTAAAATTATTGCCTTTTCAGCCTTGTCATCGAATACAGCGTTCTGAAGCTCATCGATAAGCGGATTACATTCGTTGTTCACTAAATAGAACTTTTCAAGATTCATAAGCCTTGAAAGCTGTAAAGGTCTGTCAGCAAGCGGCATAGAATTTTTAATCGCCGCCGCATTATCAAAAATATACCGCCAATCGTTCAGAGTGTTTATCGTTGTGTAGTATGAATCATCAACAAAGCATTTTTGAATTTGAACATTAAAATCCTTTTCGACACCGTTTATAAAATTAATGGCATTCTCCGCAACATCTTCAAGTTTGATGTCTGCCGCCTGAATTTTAACGGCACGCAAAATGTAAATAACGCCGTCAAAACCTTGCGCCGCAGCGCAAAGACCGTAAGCAGATTTGTTTCCGCCCAAATCGTAACCCATCTTAACCCATTGAAACGAATCCGGAAGGCTACTGTGCGGTATGATATATTTATCGGGATTATTCGCAAAATCGACAAAAACAATACCTTCCGCACGAACCCATTTCCCGAGAATGTTTCGGTCAAAGTAAACTGTGCCACGGTATTCGTTTTCAAGCGCCGAAACAACTTCCGGTGCCAAAAACGAATTATCGTAAAGCGTGTAACTTTGCTTAAATATATCTACATCGGATTTGTCCATAAACATTTTGAACCAATGGTTCGGAGCGTCAGGATTGCAAGTGCCGTCAAATTTGGAATATGGTTTATCAAGTCTTGATTTTAACATTTGAAAAACATCTTCGTGCCATGTTACAACCTCATCACCGTAACAGTATTTAATGCTTGAACCTCTAAGACGATTAACCTGATTAACCTTGTCCGCACCTAAGCAGTGAACCTTTTCGCCAAATAAAAAAGCTGTGTTGTCGGAACGAATGTCCGAAACCAGCTCATTACCCCAAATGTTTTGAAGAGGTTCGATAATATTTCGCTGAATTGTAGCTTTTGTGTTACCTAAAATTATATTCTGCCCGTCTTTACCATGCACCGCCCTTATCCTTTTCGGAATCAAATAATAATCCAAAAAAGTTTTACCCGAACGGGTAGCGCCGCATTTTATGTTCCAGCGCGAATTTGCACACCGCCAGAACTCTTTTTGTTTATCCGTCAGCGATATCATCTATACCACCTATAATTTCATCAAGCTTTTTGATAACTTCTTCGTTATCCGCAATCGGCTTATCTTTCCACTTTGTGGGTTTTCTGTTTTTGAGCCAAAAAATCATAGCAGCAACATCACCGTGCTTTGCCTTTTCAAATAAGGCGTTTTCAATTTCGTAATCGGCAATCTCCTTGTTCTTTTTTAAGGCGTCCGCAATGTCCTCAAATTTGTTTTTCCAGTCATATAATGTAGTTCTGCTTATTCCAATGTTATGGGCTATCTGCTCATCGGACAGTCCGTCCCTTGCCCATCCGCCAAGCAATATTAATCTGTCATCAGAAAGCCATTCACTGTATTTGCCTTTTGAAATCGTCACCACCCCCTTGTTAAAAAAACTCACCGCCACCCAACCGCCGGCCATTATCCAACTCAGTCCGGCACAGAAAAAGGAGAAATAAAAATGAGCAATCAAAAACACCCGAAGATATTTATCCCGGGTGCTTTATGCTATTTGCTATTATATATTATAACATAGATTAAAAGGGACATTCAAGGACATTTTGAAAATATTTTATTTATATTCTTTCTCCGCTGCAATAAGCGCTTTACCGTGGAGTCTTCGCATATGCCTTGCTGTCATTTCGAATCTTAAAGCAATTTCTTCCCATGAAAGGCAATTAATGTATCGGTCAATAAGTAAAGTGCGGTGCAAAACATTATCAAGCTTTGAGATAAGCCGAAGCATATTCAAGCGATATTCGCATAATTCCATTACCCTTTTTTCGATTGTTTCGACATACTGTGAATAGTTTATGAATTTAAGCTCCGAACTATTTTTGGTGCTTGTCTGAACTCTCTCGCCGCTCGGCGCTGTCGTTGCACTGCATGCCATATCAAAGGCGTTGTTTTTAGCAAGAATAAGCTCTTTAATCTCAAAATTCAGTTTTCTGCCTTTTTGGAAGTATTCTTTAACTGTCACAACTTGTCCCGCCCTTCCGCTATGTATTTCCCGTATGTACTCCGATAACCTTCACGGTTCATTTTGGCAATGATTTCATCAATGGTTAAGTGCTTTGGCTTTTTAGGCTTAGCAATACCGCCATTCATTCTTAATTCATGACAAGCTTCGCAGTATCTTTGGGCACTCGCTATTTTGTTGAAGGCGTGTCCGCACCATTGGCATATTGCCTTTGCTCTTGGAAGGCTTTTGCGATATTCCTGTTGTTTTTTACGGCTGTTTCGCCTTGACGCTTCCGCTCGGCACTCGGGAGAACAGTATTTTATTCTGTTTCTGCTCACCTGAAAGACTTTCGTGCATATCGGGCATTCGATATAAATGTTTTTAGATTTAAGTGTTTCGTACATTTTCAGCCCCGCTTTCTCAAAATTGCTTACAGATTTTTTCTAAACTTATGTATCGTTCGTGATGTGTATTCTTTTCACGCAAAATTGCGGTGTATTTCGGTTTACCCTCTTTATAGGTTGTTGTGTATCCAACGGGATAATATTCGATTTTGTCGATTTCAAAAATACAACTGTCGGATATTAAGTCAGACATCGGCATTTTGAACATGTCTTTCCTCACTTCCGATACAATCTGACACTTTTCAAGATATTCTGCGCCGGTCATCCTTTATCCCCCTATTCTTTATCCATTTTTGCACCGCAATTCGAATAAAAATCAATCATTAAATTTTCCAATTCAGCTTTCAGCAAATCCGCTTTTATCAATTCCTGTGATGTCACAGAACACATCGACATTAAAATTCGGAATATCCTTTATAATTGCCTTATTTTCTTCTGTTAAGCCGTTCCACCATTTGCGGCAAGCTTCCTCATATGCATTGGTTTTCAATTTGCCGTCGGGACCAGCTTTCTGCTGAGTATAATCGGGGGCTGAAACCCACTCTGTCAACGAAAAATCGCTTGATTTAATTGCCCTGTAATATTTTGACTTACGAAATTCTGACAGTGTCCAATCGGTCGGAATATTAAATATGCAAATTTTAGGTTCTTTATTGCAGAAAATGCCGTTAGAGTTGTTTGTTTTATTAAACAAGCCGCTGTTGTGGTTGCCGCTGTTACGGTCGCCGCTGTTGAAGCTGCCGCTGTTACGGTCGCCGCTGTTACGGTCGCCGCTGTTGAAGCTGCCGCTGTTGTAGTCGCCACTGTTGAAGCTGCCGCTGTTACGGTCGCCGCTGTTGTGGTTGCCGCTGTTACGGTCGCCGCTGTTACAGCTGCCGCTGTTGAAGCTGCCGCTGTTGTAGTCGCCACTGTTGAAGCTGCCGCTGTTACGGTCGCCGCTGTTGTGGTTGCCGCTGTTACGGTCGCCGCTGTTGAAGCTGCCGCTGTTACGGTCGCCGCTGTTGAAAATCCCCGAATTGCCACGGGTTAATCCTTTAGCTATTTTTAATTCATCCCCTACAATTTCACTGACGATTTTAATGTGATTACTACCGCATTTATCGCCGCATTCGCAAAACTGCCCCAACACCTCAATGATGCAGTAACGGTTATTTTCATTTCCGCAATTGTAAAATTGATGGACTTTTTGTAAGCTGTCACAAAAATGAAAAACCTTGTCAGTACACAAATCATCTTTTGTAAGCACATACCCTTCGGGCAAATCGATTTTATACTCTTTTCCAACTTCAAACTGATAGTCTCTGCACTTTAATTCATTGTCAAATCCTTTGATAAAAACTCTGTCGTTCATCTTATTCCTCCGTCATTTCTTTTACAAGCTGTTTAATATTATAAACAAATACAGTGCTATACTCATCATCATACTCTGCCGTTCTTATCAACCGTTCCGCAAACTCCTTTATTGCTTCGGATTGTGCCTGTTGCAATTTTTGCAATAACCTATTGCGTTCCTCTCTTAAATCGTCTATGATACACGCCAACTCGTATCTGGTTTCTTCCAGTCCCTCAATCTCTGCGTTTGCTTCTTCAAGCTGTTGTGTACAGTTCACAAACAAATCTCTTGCATCTTTTTCGTGCCTTTCTGCAATAATCTTATCAGAACGCAGTTCCTCAATCTCTGCCTTTTGGCGTTTGATGACCAATGATACTTGTTCTTCCATATTTGGTGTTAGGCATTCTTCATCACAAAGCGAAGGACAATCACGACATCTGTCTGATTTACAACACTCCAAAGCCTTTATAATCTGTTCGTCTGTCATTTTGTATCACTCCAATCTAATCAGACAATACTTATAAAAAGTGCTCTCGTATTCGTGGTCGTCTACAGCTGCCAATGCAAATTTGCAAACTGGGCAATATATATCGTCTTGCTCATCATCTCCGAATATAACCTTTTTCGGTATCTGCTTTTCAATTGCGCTTGCCGCAAGCTTTAGGGCAGATATTTGCTTTCGCTCATACTTGGGATTATCGCCATCACTATCGTGAATTGCAGTGGCTAAATTTTGATTTATGATTTTAAGAGCTCGTTGTGCGTTCATCTCTCCACCTCCAAATCTTTAATCAATCCCTTTAATTCCGTTTCAGCGCATTTTTTCGTACAACTTATGTGACTTACAAGGTCATCGCCCTTATAAATACTGATATGATTATTCGTAGACTGAATAACTGTATAATCGCCCTGTTCCACAATGGTCGGTTTAAACTCCCCCTCAACCCATTCATACTTTTTACCACAAAAACCGCAACGGTGTTTATCGTATGCAGGTTCATCGCAGTAAGGGCAGAACGGAACATATACGCCGTAGTCCCACTTCCAATTTACTTTCATATAAATTCTCCATTCCAAATATTTTTAAATTCTCGTTTTGAATAATCAATTTTTATTCGTTTTTCTCGGCACATTTGATTTAATGCTCTTACGCACGGTCGCCCGTATGAATTATCCTCACAATAATCGCACATAATTCCGAAACCGCATTTGCCGTATGAATTTGTTTGTTCAAATTCTTTGTTGCTCCACCTTTGAAATGCGTTTTCCCAATTTTGCTTTTGTTTATCTACTGTACTATGCTTGTGAACGTTTTCAATAGCATTTCCGAATAAATCAAGTTGTTTGTTCATTCCGCACGACCATTCTTTGACAATTCATTTAAACACTCTTTACATAAAATTGACCATATTTCGCCTTCTCCAACGAGTATATCCGTATCCGATAATGCATTTTTATCCATTCCACAGCCACATCGCTGACAATAATAGTAGGACATTTCGCAACTCATCTCTCCACCTCCAACAATTCGGGATTGTCATGGATATTGCCGATTATTTCATAGCGCGCTCCGTCTATAAGATTGAAAGTTCTATTCTTATTTTCAGCTCTAAACATGGCATAAGCGTATACAACCTTAAAAATATCATAATCGGCGACATTCCTGTTTTTGATTATTTTTCCATAATACTTTGTTCGCACAACATCCCCCTCAAATATCAGTTTGCCGTTTTTGTCGGTCAACCCTGTACACTGTCCGATAGTTTCGGCGATAACCGTTCTTCTGCAACTGCCGTATTCAGGGTCTACAATCTGATAGTCTGAGCTGTCATAAATTAAATGCCCGTAATACCATTCGCCGTCATTATACTTTGGATTCCCTTTTCCTCTGAATATGTATCTGTTATTCATTTGTTGCAACCTCCTTTTATTTGTTGCAAAAAATCTTGCTCATCTATTATCAATTCATCTAATTCAGGAGAGACAATACAATTTGTATCTGTATAATCTCTGCCTTTATAATTAAAATCAAATGTATAGATTACCTCATAATCGCCATATTCAGTCTGTTCAACATACAATATTTTCACTTTCAATTGATTCCTATCGCAGTATTCTTGCAAACTTTTAACTGTCATCACTCCGCACCGCCTTTCAATGCTTTTTCTGCAGCTTCTTTGGTTAAGAATACTGTTTTGCCAACGTTGGAAACATTGTATCGGTTGTGCGACCTTTTTCCGCTTAGAATTAACCCCCAACCTAAATCTGTTCCAGCCCAATCACATTTCCACGATATCTCAACTACCTTTTTAGCTACAATGCCGTCTCTCTTACTTACTGTATACACTGTATCACCGACCTTAACAGGCAGTGCGATTACATCGTTTTCAAGTAAGTAATCGGCTTCTCTGTGAGTAAAACAAATTCCGTTTCTACTGCAATTTGAACAATCTTCATCTTGGCAATGACAATTTTGTTTTAACAAATTAATTAATCGTTCTCTTTCATTCATTTTCGTCTACCTCCGCAAGCCAATAGGCTTTTTTACATTCTGTGCACAAATCATAATTGCAACATAGTCCATCTTCACGAAATTTTCCATCAAAATCCGTCGGGCACACACTGATGACGCCATTATAGAGTGCTGCATTGGGAAATATCTTTAACAGTTCACTCTGCCTTGTCTGGGCAGGGTGTTCTTTGCACCATTTGAGGATTATTTCGTTGGCCTCTTGCAATTCTTCATCAGTCATATCTCCAAGAGCGCACTCTTTGCCACATAATGGGCACGATTCACAGCTCCCGTTCTTACTATTCTTGTTACACATTCTCGCATAATCATGTATCGTTGCTTTTTCCATTATTACATCTCCTATTCCTTAAATAAATGTTTTCTTAATAACAATCAAAATCCCAAAAAACCGCATAAAATCAAGGAATTTTTATTTTTGCGTCTGTTATTTGTTATTTATTAGCCCCCTTTTCCTATATAGATATATAAAATACGCGCGCATTTTTAAATTCTATATAATATATACTTTTTTATATTTTATAAAATATTAATAAAAAATAACAAATAACGCTAAGTCTATTTTATATAGTAATTATGCGGCTTTGCAGATTTGAAAATTGTTATTAGCCTGTTATTAGCGAAGAAGCTAATAACGCTTTGGGTGCACTTTTCTCCAGCAAAATTGAATACCGAAGTTGCCTATTCTGGCATTTCCATATCTTTCCCAGTTCGGCAGTCCTTCAAGTATCATAGTAAGTTCGTTACTTTCTCGCCGCGTTGGACGAGTAAAAGTATTTTGCAAGGCGTTTTGCCATAAATCAATGACGCAGGTTTGTTCTTTTGTTGCAAGATAGGATTTTATAATTCCTATTCTGTAATCATCTTCCACTGCTTCCGCCTGCGCTTCTTGTGCGTATTTCAAAACAGAACGATTGATATATGGTTTTAACTCGCCTTGGTCAAATAAGTACTTCGCTTCTGCCCAAGCTTGAAGAATGTCCGCGCGCACTTCTTTTTCGTGGTCATGAAGCTCGAAACCATCAGAATAAACCGTTATCGGATAAAACCTTCTATTTCCTGTTTTGTCGGTTAAAAACTGCTTTCTGTTGGTCGTTCCTATAAAAATGCACTGCCTCTTAACTTCGCTTATGCGTTTATCAAAAGGTCTGCGATATCGGTCAGCCTGTTTGGTTATGTAAGCTTTTACAGCTTCGACTTCTTTAGTTTTGGTGAGTGCTAAAAGTTCTGCAATTTCACATACCCACGCACCTTCTATCGCTTCAATTCCCTTTTGCCCTTCTATTTCTGTTACCTCGGTAAAAAACTCATCTCTGAGAGCAAGCCAGCGCACGAAGGAGCTTTTTCCTTCACCCTGTTTTGTTCCAATAAGCACCGGGACATCATCGAATTTGCACCCCGGATTGTAAAGCCTGTTAATTCCTCCGGCAAAAATAAGTCGAGAAACCTCTCGCGTGTAAGGCGTGTCCTCGCATTTTAACCATTTAATAAGAAGGTCGTTAATTCTGCTTTTGCCGTCCCAAACAACGCTGTTAATAATGTTTCGTATCGGATGATATTCCCGTTCCGAAAACAGAACTCTTAAAGCGTCATCGAGCTTGTCTTTGCTGTGGATTTTGTACTTCTCCTCAATGTAAAGCCTTGTCTTGCTGTCATTTTTGTCGCTCCACCGCTCAATTTTGTTGTTTTTTATAATTTCAGGGCTGTTTGAAAGCAAGTTAAATTTAATACCCGAAAACATTGGGTCGTTTCGCAAAATCTTCAAAAAATTATCAGTTGTTGCTTTTGGCTGTTTTTTACCATTAAATTCAAGTTTAATGCCGTTATAATCTTCGTTGGAAACCGCAGCATTTTCGACTTGACGTGATTTACTGTATTCTGCCTCAAGCTTTTTAGAAGCTTCGTCACACGCCTTAAAAATTTTTAATACTTGTTTTTTTATGCTTTCCGAGGCGTTAAGCTCTTCCATTTTTAAGATAAAGGTCGCCCTCAGCATTTCGCGAACCTCTTCCGGCTCTTCTTGCATGTCGTAAAGAATTTTGCTTGACAGCAATTCCGGTAAGGTCTTTATACTCATTATTTCATTTTGCACATTTTACCACCTCACTTTCCCAAAAATAATCAAGTAAATAATTAACATATCCAAGGTTTTGTAACGCTTCGACATAAAGCGGAACAGGTTCTTCACTTAGCGTTTGCGGTGCCCAAAACTCAATTACGTTTTCATAAAGCTTTTTCCGCTCGCAAAGCAAATCCCACGCAGCATTTAACAAATCGGTTTTTGCTTGTTTTTCTGTCTTTTTTCTCTTAAGTTCACGATCTAAACTCTGCAAATGACGATATTGTCTTAAGGTTGGTTTTTCGTATATTCCCAAAGCGAAATCAGAATCTATTTTTCTGAGCGTTTCCGGAAAAGATAAATTAAATAATTTCTGAACAAAACTTATAACATCTCCGCTTCCACAATGGCTGTAACATCGCCATGAACTTTCTTTAACCTCAAAATTGAGATCTTGCCCACTGTGAAGCGGGCATCTCATGCGCCTTGAATATCCGAAACCGTACCGTCTTAAAATTGTAGGCATATCAAGTTTGTTTTTTATAATATCGACTGCATCAATCATTGTTATTTTCCTCTTTTTGCAATTCGTTTCGGACATGATGATAAATCAGTTTGTGAATAAGGCTTGGGGTTGTATCTTCATCACAAAAGTGGATTGTTATGTTGTATCTGTCGCAGAAGGCAATTAAAGAGGAATATAAGCTGTTTGCGTTTAGTTTGCTCCTGTAATCTCCGGCTATAACTTTTTCGTAAGAGCCGTTTTCGATTATCAGGTGAACTTTTGCACCGTTTTGAATTGCCCTTTCAAATTCATGTTCAAACCTTGTGCGGCCTTTTGTAAAATTCCCGCAAATTTCATCAAGGCTCATTTTTCGCTCAATCACGATTGAATTTTTGAGACTTACAACATTGCTGCCAATTGTGTATTCCGCCGAATAATCGCCGAAATCCAGTTTTTCACGGCGGTAAGGAAAGCCGACCGCTTTCATTCTGTTTTTGTATCTTTCGGTCGGCTGTTCCCTTGTGTCCACAAGCAAATTAATTGTTTTCAATGTCCTTTCCATTTCCGCCGGGTTCATATTTTACTCCCACGGAAGTTTTGCTTCAGGAACCGGCATAAAAGTCTCATCTGATGGTATGGATGTAGGTGCGGAATTGTTCAGCCTTTTAAGGTCCGGAACTTTGTATTTGCCTGCTCTTATGCTTTCAACACTTCTAAATCCGCAAGCCTCTGTTGTTATTTTTATTTCGCCGTCATCAGTTATAAATTCTTTTTCGCGATATATAATACCTATTGTTTTACCTTTTAATTTTTTCTCGTCCCAATCCCAGTGAAAACCGTTGTTGCTTTCTTCAAAATTTGCAATTGTTGTTTTGAAACGGTTCAGATTATCTTCGTAATACTGTGAACCTTCTTCCGGCAAGAAATAATTGTATATGCCTTTCCATTTGCGTGTTTCTGCCGGAGCGGCATCATATATTGCCTTAAAATGATTTTTATATTCGCCTTCGGCAACATCAAAATAGAAACTTAAATAACTGTATTTTCTGCCGTTTTTCTCGCCGTCAACTTCTGTGCAGTCCATAATTTTAACTATGTATCCGCCTTTCGGAAGTGCTGTTGATACCCCTGTCATAACTTTCGCTTTCTCAAATCCGTTTAATTGTTTCATTATTTTGTTTCCTCCGTTTTTTTATTAATTTCATAATATTCCCTAATGGTTTTATCTACCATTTTTAGGTCGTTGTCAATTCTTGGCTCAAACATTTCCATCGGCGATTTAGCCGGATTTGTGCCGTCTGAATTGGTTATAAAAAAGTGCTCCGAGCCTTCGACTTGGCAAAGTAAAACTATTGTAAATAAACCTTCTACCGTTAATTGGTTGTCTAGCATTTTGCCAAGCGTTTTAGCTTTCAACCGCCCATTTTCGTCCACTTCCACATGATGCAGAAAATATACAATAACATCAGGCGGTGTCCTTTCAGCGACATAGGAAATTAAATTTTTAAAGTTAAGCGCCATTGTGGTAAATTTTCCGTATCCCGTTTCGTTCGCGTGGTCGAAACTTTCGAAAGCCATCAGATACTGACTATCGTCGATTACGTAAGTTTTTAAATTCGGCTTTAAAAGCCCTTGTAAAATCACATTATATGTTGCATTGTCGAACTTCGGTAGTTTTTTTCTAAATGGCAGCGGTTTTCCTGCAACATTAAAAATACCGATTTCGTTTTCGTTAAAATTTCTTAGGCTTGTACTTTTTCCGCTTCCGGAAGAACCTAAAATAAGTACTGGAATCCCCATAAATCACACCTCACTTTATGCTAATATTTTGTTTTTCTTTGAGTTCTGTACCGGATATAATTTCTCCGGCTTTGAGCGCTTTTTTGATTTCGATTTTGTTGAGCGATGGGGCTTTGTATGTAAGCAAATCATCTCTTCCGCTTTTTTGCGCAAAATCAATAAATGCTGCCTCATCCTCAACCTCAACAGCCTCCGAACGTCTAAAGCTGATAGCAACTCGGTCGGTTGTCATTTTTTCGCCATCAAGGGCGAACGCAAGCCATTTCTTAAGGCTTTCGGCTTTATTTTTGGCGGATTTTTCTCGTTCGGCAAAGGTGTCTTTTTCTTTTTTGTAAGCTTCTGCATCCGAAATTAAATTTTTATACCAAAGGGCGACTTTTTCTATTTTTTCAGAACGCTCGATTTGGAGCTCGGAAAGCTTTTCAAAATCTATAATTTCACCCGTTTCCATGTCGATACAATCCAGTATTGATTGATTTATTTCATAAAGTGTAGCCATATTTTTTCTCCTTTTACTTGACAAAATTCAATTTTGGTGTTAAAATATTAATAGTGATTGTGCCCTTTTTAGGGCTTCTTTTTTTATCCCATGAACATCAACAGCTGTTTAATCTCCAGAAACAGAATAATCATACCCACTGCGCATATGCCCCATTTCCATTTCAAGCGGTAATCAAGCTTCCACTCGCCGTATTTTTCTTTTTCGCGCTCAAGCATTTTTCGAGCTGCTTCTACGTCCTTTTCGTAAAGTGTTAAAAGTGTTTTCTTATTTTCGAGTTGACACTCAAGCTTATACTTTTCGCCTTCAAGCCTTCTGTTTTTTAATTCGAGGCTTTCAATAATTACATTCTGCGCCTGCGTTTTGCTTTGGAAATCGGCATATGCAGTTTTGAACTCGTTGATTGTTTTGCTCATATTAAAAATCCTCCTTTCTGCTTGTTTTTAAATTCTTACCTGTAGATTTAATTACAATGTTTTCATAAGCAAAATTCAGCATTATTTGTAATAACTCATTAAATGTAAGGTTTGTCTCTTTTTTTAATTCTCTAAGAATTGATATTGTTTCTTCCGTAGCATTAATTGTATGATATTTTGATGGCTTTTTTTGCGGCACATCAATATAAAGTTTGTTATCTTTTTGATATAATTTAGTCATTTTTAATTTCTCCTTTAATTTTTTAAGACAGCCTGCTTGCAAGCTGGCATTTGGTAAGCGACTTTTCATTTCTGGGCATTTTGAGCAGTCTCCTTACCGTCCTCGGGTCTTTTACTCCGAAATACTTTTTCAAATCAGTAATAAAAAGTATCTCCTTTTCGGGAAACGCAGCGTCAAGCCTCGCAAGGTTGTCCCTGAATAATTCTTTTTCTCTCGGCATTTTTATTTCTTCCTTTCTATTGCATAATAATGGTTTTTGTAGTATAATCATATTGAAAGCGAGGTGAAAAACAATGGATAATAGCTATCTTTTCAAAGATTGGATAAAAAACTTTGAAAATGTCGATTTGCCGATTGGCGACTTGGCAAAAGACATAGCGTGCTCTAAAGATTTTCCGGCTTCAAATGACTATAATGCTCTTTATGGTTATGTTTGCGTTAAGGCTAAATATGACCGAGAAGTTCTCGAAGTTTTTGAAAGCGTCTGGAATTTTTTTGTCGCATCGGCCTTTTAATTTTTACATATTCCATAGTATACGGAAGCCTTATATAATACTCTTCCGAAATTTGGAATGGCTCTGCTTGGGACTGTACTCGCAATACGGTCTCGTTCTTTTTACTGTTCATCGTCCTCACCTCCTTTTTTTAATTTTCATATTGCAAAAATAAATATTTTGTGTTAAAATGTTGTCTGGGTGATATTATGTTGGATAAAACATCAGAAAAAATCTTGAGAGTTATCATTAAGAAATGTGGCAATGACCCAATGAGGGAAATCGACATATCTCACCATGATTTTATCTTTCCTAAAATGAGCAATTCTTTTTTAAATTCCGTTTGTCAATTTTTGTTTGACAACGACTATATTTCTACACTTGCATATAGCAATTCAGATTTCGATAGCCTGAAAATAGTTCTCAAGTACAAAGGATATGCATATTTTCAGTACAAACGGATTTCAAGAATTAATTTTGTCAAGAATTTTCTTTTATCCAAAATATGCGATATTATCGTTTCGGCTATAGTGGCATATGTAACCGTTTTAATAACAGGCTGAGAACTTCCCAAAAGCTTTCTCCCCGAATTATTACTCCGATTGTTACACCTATGATAATTGCATTTATTATGCATAAAACGATATAGAGCAAAATATACAAGACTATAGAGCCTCTGTACCACCATTGCCATTTGATTTCATTCATGAGTTTTTTAATAAATTTTATGTTGTTTTCAACTCCTTTCACTTGTGTTTTTCTGCCGTATGTGCTATAAGCACCATCATTATCTCGTTAATTGCATTATTAAAGCAATAAGCGATAAAATAAATGCAATTACCGACAATGGATTTAGCTTGATGTAATTCATTCTTGCGAGCCTCCTTGCTGCCGTATCATCTATTCTCGGAATAATATTGACTTTAACATTAAGATAATAACATTCAACATACCACACACAGCGGCAATCCCAATAAAAATTGTTGTTATTCTTTTTTTCATTCTCTCAACTCCTTCCTATCCGTGCTTTTGATGCCTTTCTTTAATTTTTCCTTGATTTGTTGCTGAATATATGTTATAATCATTCTGTAATAATTTAGAAAGAAGTGTCATATAAATGATATATTATACAACTGTTAAAAAACAACATATTTGCCCTATGTGGAACATTTCTCTCACTATAACCGCTAAATATCGATTTTTTGATAGTGAGAATCCTTATATCGCAAAATACGCTTCATGTGGTCCTATTATAACAAACTTGAAACTTCCTCCGGATAAACGAAATAAAGAATATTCGTTGTATCTTTTTTGCAAATGCAAAAACGAATGTTTAAGCAATATTCAGTTTAAACCACAAATTGATATTACAAAAGACGGCTATTCGCAATAATTAATTTTTCTGCTTTCGATATGAAATTCAAAATCGGCAGCTGCTTGAAGCAATGTGGATATTGCTTTAATTCTTTCATTGTTCGGCAATTCTGTTTCAAGTATTTTAGATATCGCCGAGCATTTTTCGATAATCTGTTCTAAATCACCGATATTTGTTATCCTTTCGCTTATATATTTCATAACTTCTCAACTCCTTCCTCAAAATGTTTCGTATTGTAAGATGGTTTCTAACGGCACATCAAATACAGTTGCAATTTTCTGTGCCATGTCGATTGTCATTTTTGCTTGACGCTTTCCACATTCAATCATGTTGTAATAGGTAGTCGCAATTTGAAGTGCCTCAGCAACTTCCTGCTGTGTCCATCCTTTTTGAATACGCAACTTTTTAAGCCATTTTCTCATCATTTCATCCCTTTCCATATAACAATTACTAAAGATAACCATACAACGATTTCGATGATTTTCAAAACAATATCTAACATACTTTCCCCTTTCCAAAAATTTATATTGACAATAAGCAAGAAATGTTGTATTATTAGTTAGGGGGAATTGCTCCCCCTGACCCTACTCAATCAATTTGTTAATCAACTCGATTAACGCTTTGATGAGATTTAGAATTGCGGTAATCAGAATGGCTTTGGTGGTAAAATTCTGATTACCTCTTTTCTTTTTCTTGCTCATTGATTTCACCTCCAATCACTTTATGTGATTATTATATCACACATTCACCACTTTGTCAACACTAAATGTGATTTTTTTTGAAAAAATATTGACATTTTACACAATTAGTGATATTTTAATTATATAGAGGTGGTTTAATGTTCGCATTGCGGCTCAAAGAATTAAGGGAAAGCAAAGGGCTCTCGCAAAAAGCGCTTGCTAATAAATTAGGTGTATCACAATCTACAGTCGGTATGTGGGAAAGTCAAAAAAGAGAACCGAATTTTTCGACCACAGAAGAAATCGCAAATTTTTTCGGAGTAACGATTGACTACCTATTAGATAATAGTCATGCTACCAAAGAGGTAATTCTCGAAAATAATTCTGACAACAGTGTTGTAATCTTTAACCGTAATGGAGAAATTATACGCAAAAAATTCAGCGAGGAACAAATGAAATATCTTGAAAAGTTCATTTCGTCCCTCACCGATGAAGATTATCCCGATTTATAGCTTGTTTTTATTAATAAAATCGGAAAACTGATTATAAACCGCCCTTTCAAGCGGCGACATCAGGAAGCAGCTTTTGTTATATTTTTGGATAAAACGCTTTTCTCTTTCATAAAGCTCTGAAAGGCGCTTAAAGCGAAATTCGGCTGATTGCATGCTTATATTACATATTTCCGAAATCTGCTTTGCGGAAGTGACGCCAAGCCCCCACAAAACACAAGCCGGGGCAAGCAGGCGGCTCGCAAAGACATTTGCTTCGGCTTCAATCGGAATATCCTTTTCGGACGGCTCGCGGTTATAGATACCTTGCCCGTTATGTAATAAGATATGCCCGAGTTCATGAGCAATAGTAAAGCGCTGACGGGCTATGCCGCATTGCTCATTGTAAAAAATCATCTTGCCAAATGTAAAACCGTCACTGTTGACAGTGTTATGAACCAAACCGCAGTCCTTAATAAACTCATACCCGCTTTTGTAGCTTGTCACTTTGATTTGGTTTGCCCTGCAGATGTCGCTGACCTTCACCGGCAACTGCGCAATTCCGTGTCTAATTAAAATACTCCACGATAAATCTCTGGATTTTTGATATTTTTTGTAATCCATATGTATCACCTCAATTTAAATTATAAAGGTGATGTGTTTTAATTTCTACAAGTAAGTTTTGGTAATTTAACTAAGGAGGAAATGAATTTGTTTGCACTTATTTTATTTTTAATTATGGCTGTAGTATTTGTAGGGTATTTTTACAATAAAAGTTCTGAGTTGGATTCTGCCATGTCAGTTCAAAGTAATAAACTTGCCGAATACGAAGAAGAAAACAAAGCACTGAAATCCCGATATAAAGAATTAAATGAAGAATACGATAAACTCAATGAAGAATTAGAAAATTTAAGTGATTCCGTCAAAGAAAAAACCGATATAGAAAATCAAATCAAAGAATTAGAAAAAGAATTACGGGAATTAACAGGTAATGTTCTCATTAAAACAATTAACATTAGTGATTATGACAATATAACTTCCGAAGAATGTAAAAATAAACTTGTCATGTTAAGAAACGAATATGATGAAAAAGTTAAAGATCTTGATTTAATTAGTTATGTCTATTCCGAAAGAGATAAAACAAACAAAAATAATATCAAACAAATTCTCCTTTGTTTTGAAGCAGAATGTAAAAATATCATTGACAATCTTACATTAAAGAATGCAGATACTGCAAGAGGAAAAATTCGGCGTGCATTTAAAAAAATAAATACTATTTTTTCAACTGATGAGGTACAATTGGAACCCGAAGCACTTGAATACAAACTCGAAGAATTAACTTTAGTTTATGCGGCATTAAAAAAGAAAGAAGAAGAACGAGAAGAACAAAAGGCCATTCGTGAGCAAATGTTAGAAGAGGAAAAAGTAAGAAGAGAAATCGAAAAAGAAAAAGCTAAAATTGAAAAAGAAGAAAAACAGTTCAAAAATGAAATTTCAAAGTTAATGTCATATATGCAAAAAGCTGATGACATTGAAAAACAATTATATATAGACAAAATAAAAGATTTGGAAGAAAGACTAAAAGCGGTCGAAAAAGATAAAGAAAATGTATTGGATAGAGAAAAAAATACCCGAGCTGGTTTTGTATACATAATTTCAAATATCGGTTCTTTCGGTGATGATGTCTACAAAATAGGAATGACCCGACGATTAGAACCGATGGATAGAGTTAAAGAACTCGGAGACGCTTCTGTTCCCTTTGAGTTTGATGTTCATGCTATGATATTCAGCGAAGATGCACCGGCACTTGAAAATACATTACACACTAAATTCAGAGACTGTCAAGTCAATAAAGTAAATCCGAGAAAAGAATTTTTTAAAGTTTCACTTGATGAAATTGAAAAAGTTGTTAAAAGTGAGTATAATGCAACCGTAACATTTACAAAAGTGGCCGAGGCAGCACAGTATAGAGAAAGTCTAAGAATTGCAAGTTCAAAATAACATTTTATCCCCTGCCCTCATCGGCAGGGTTTATTTTAAGGAGTGATACACATGAATAGGCGCCCGGACGGACGGTGGGAAAAAACAAAAAAGATAGGCGGTAAAATTGTACACTTTTATTCAATGGAGCCAACACAGCGCAAAGCTGAGCGTGATATAGAGCGTCAAATGATTGAATATAGCACGGCGGAAACCGAAAAGAAAACAGAGAGCTTGAAATTCAAAGCCGTTGCAGAGGAATGGGAAAGACAGAAGCGTGAAGAAGTAACAGAAACCACATGGATAAAATCATATTCATCGCTTACAAAAGAAATAACGGAAATGTTCGGTGAATATCCAATAACAGATATAACACCCGAAATGGTTCTTAAATACTTTAACATTTTAAAAACAAAAAAATATTCCATGAAATCCGTGAATAATCGAAAAAGCATATTGAACATGGTATTTAAACTCGCATTTGTAAAGGGGCTTATAAACAACAATTTCATATTAAATGTCCCAACACCTTCGGGGTTGACAAAAACCCCTCGCAAAATGCCCTCACAAGCCGAAATTGATATTGTAAAGGAAAATAGTACCGGCGATGATTTTCTTTTCTTCTTCCTTGCGTACACCGGTCTTAGAATATCGGAAGCGTGTGCATTGACAGATAAAGATTTTGATTTCGAAAATAAATTAATCACTGTTAACAAGAAAATCTCATGGATAGGAAATAAACCAAAGTTAATACATCAAACCAAAACCGAATCCGGAAACCGCCAAGTCCCGCTTTTGTCAACACTTGAAAAAGCAATGCCCAAATTCAAAGGTTATTTATTTTCGCGCGACAAAGGAAAAACACCTCTCACAAAAAGACAGCTTGACGCGATTATAGAAAAATATAACAAAAGAAACGGTACATTTATAACGCCTCACCAGCTGCGTCATGCTTTTGCGACTTTGGGAGTTGAGGCGGAATTGAATGTCAAAGAATTACAATATATAATGGGGCACTCGGATATTCATACCACAATGGATATCTATGCCGAAATTCGAGACAAGCAGAAAAAAGAAATATTTAAAAAACTTGATGCCGCAAAATACTAATCAAAAATTACGAAGTTTTTACGAAGTAAATATTACTTTTTTATACTTTTTTATGCTCTTTCACACATCTTCAAAAGCAAAGAAACACCGCATAACTACTGAATTTATCAGCAATTATGCGGTTTTCTGAAACGAGCCGGTAACGGGACTCGAACCTGCGACCTGCTCATTACGAATGAGCTGCTCTACCAACTGAGCTATACCGGCAATGACTTATATATTATACTATGTTTTGCCGCATTTGTCAAGTACTTTTAAGAAAAAAGTATGCCCTATGTAAGGCATACTTAAAAGTCGGACAGGCCGAAGCTTACGGCTATTGCAGTTTCAACGCTTTTCATAGCTGCTTCGTCGAGATGTCCTATTTTTTCCTTCAATCTCTGCTTATCAATTGTTCTTACCTGCTCCGCCATCACGACCGAGTTCTTTGCAAGCCCGAAAGACTTTGCGTCAAGCTCAATGTGGGTGGGCAGCTTTGCCTTATTGATTTTAGAGGTCACTGCAGCGGTTATTACGGTCGGGCTGTACTTATTCCCCACATCGTTCTGAATCACGAGTACGGGTCTTACACCGCCCTGTTCCGAACCCACAACCGGACTTAAATCAGCGTAAAAAAGGTCTCCTCGTTTTACAACCAATTTTTATTCACTCTCCGATAGTTTTTCCTCATAATGCAATAAAGATTCATTGTCGGCTGCCAGAAACTCCTCGGCAAGTTCGAGATTAACATCGCCCATTTCCCTGTACCCGTTTTCGAGTTTATCAAAAAGAGCACGGTTTCTGCGTATATAAATCTCAACAGACCTCGCAGCCAAATCCTCTTCGGCGGAATCGGTCTGATTTGCCATTTTTTTCAGTACGGAATATGTTTCGTCAGGCAGCGTTATGCTGATTCTGTGTGCCAAAACAACCAAGCCCCCAATACTGTTACTCCCGAGTGCCATTCTATCTATATATCTACACCCTTAGTACAGATTTATTATACAGCAAAAACGGAAATATGTCAATGAACAATGTTTTCCAAAAGAAAATTGACCTCGCTCACTTTTACTCCGTTTTTCAAATAAACCCTGGGAACTCTGCGCCCGACAGCGCATATAAGTTCATACCCGATTGTCCCGGCAATTTCTGCCAGGTCGTCTGCGGTGAACTGCTTCCCGAACAGTATCATGTAGTCGCCTACACTCATATTGTTGACGGAACTTGCGTCAAACATACACTGATCCATACAAATTCTTCCGACATTTCTGATTTTTTTATTTCTGTAAACAGCCAATGCCTTTCCCGAAAGCTGCCTGAAATATCCGTCGGCATAGCCTATTCCGACAGTTGCAACACGCATTTTATGCGGTGTTTTGAAGGTATTGCCGTAACCGATATAAGTTCCTTCCGAAAGCTCCTCAACCCTGGAAATCTTGGATTTAAGTTCCATTGCAGGCAAAAATCCGAAATTTTTGCTTTGAAGATACTCAGACGGCGCAAGCCCGTAAAGTATAATCCCGGGGCGCACCATATCAAGGTGCATTTCGGGGTACATCATAAGCCCTGCGCTGTTGCAGATATGCTTTGTCGGAATTTTTATTCCTTCGGCATCAAGCTTATCAGTAAAGCTCTTGAATATATCAAACTGCCGTTTTGTATAACTGCCGTCCTCATCATCGGCAGTGGTAAAGTGCGAGAAAATACCGTCAATCGCAATATTAGGCAGAGCATATATCCTTTTAATGCGCTCCAAAATTTCCCCGCTGTCTTTCATATTATTAATATTAAATCCGATTCGTGACATACCGGTATCAAGCGCTATATGGATTTTTGCGGTTTTATGCGCTTTTACGGCAGCGTCCGACAGGCGTTTTGCCGTTTCTTCATCAAAAACCGCGGGCATAATATCGTACTCAACCGCTTTTTCGGGCTCATCGGAATACCCGAGCACAAGGCACGGCTTATCCACACCGCAGCACCTGAGTTCAACCCCCTCGTCAATATCGGCAACCGCAAAAGCGTCAGCCCCGAGTGAGTCCAAAAGCTTTGCAACCTCTTTTATGCCGTGACCGTAAGCGTTCGCCTTCACAACGCACATTATTTTGCTTTTTGTATGTTTTTTTATTATATTAAAGTTATGTTCTATTGCGTCAAGATCAATCTCGGCAACAATTCTATGCATTACTACATCTCCTCAATTTCGGCAAATGCCGCACCCAAATTATCGATTAAATCAAGCGGAGTCATTGAATATTCACTGCCCGCTTTTTTCTTTGAAATATCGCCCGAAAGCGCATGAATACCCACACCGCACACAGCAGCCGACAGCGAGTTTGCCCCCTGTGCCGCAAGCGAAGCGATTATTCCGGCAAGCGTATCTCCGCTGCCGCCCTTGGCAAGCCCGGAATTGCCCATAATATTGACAAATGTTCTGCCGTCGGGAACCGCAACTACCGTCCGTGCCGATTTCATAACAAGCGTCACGCCATGCTTTACGGCAAAGCGCGATGCGCAAAGAAGCGGGTTTTCTGTAAGTTCCTCTACAGTATCACCCGACATTCTTGTCATTTCGCCAAGATGCGGCGTAAGAATAACAGGGCAGGTTTTATCCTCCAGCATATCCATATCCTGCGACAGCGCAAAAAGCCCGTCGGCGTCTATTATAAGCGGCGCCTCGGAAGTTGTAACAAGCGATTTGAGTGCTTCTTTCACCTCCGGAGTTCTGCCGATTCCGCAGCCGAAAAGCACAGCGTCCGAGCTCGCCGCAGCTGCGGTAATTTCGGGTACGGCATAGGCATCCGGGAGCGGATGCGTCATAACCTCTGCGGTTTTTTCTTCCATAATATCCGAAATACATTCCGGAACATAAAGCTTTATTGTTCCGCACCCCGAGCGCAGTGCGGCGGTCGAACACATATATGCCGCACCGGACATTCCCTTCGACCCGGCAATACACGAAAGTCTGCCGAATGTGCCCTTATGCCCATACGGCTTTCTTTTCGGCAGCAGTTCATTTATAAGCGGTTTATCGATTATAAGGCTGTCGGTTTTCATACATTCGGCCCGCATACCGATATCACGGCAGACAACCTCACCGGCATTCCCGGCGGAAGGATAAAACACAAGCGCATTTTTCATCGCTGCAAATGTCACCGTCAAATCCGCCTCAACGCACATATTCCGCTGCACGCAGGCATCGCCGTACGCACCGCTCGGCAAATCAACCGACACTACAAATGCGTCCGATTTATTTATTTTGTCTATAATTTCGCCGCAAAATTCGTTCAGGCGGTTATTCATGCCTATTCCGAAAAGTGCGTCAACAACAACTTCGGCTTCCGAAATATACGAAACTTCGGCGAATTTAACCCCGATTCTGCGGCAGATACGGTAATTTGCCTCGGCATCGGCACCTTTCGGAACCATCGAAAACGCATTGATAATTTTTACATCGGAACCATGCTCAAAAAGCATTCTCGCCAAGGCGTAGCCATCGCCGCCGTTATTCCCTTTGCCGCACACTACCGCAATTTTCTTTTTATGAAGTCCGCGCTTTTCCATCTCGGAAAAAAGCGCTTCTGCGGCGTGCTCCATCAGAAGGAGCGTTGGATAATCAAAGCTTTCCGCCATGGTGCGGTCAGCATTCATCATACTTTCTGCCGTAACAAGTTTCATGGAAACTACCTCCCGATTATAAATATTTCGGTATAATCGCCCGCATCGCTTCAAGAACCTCATTGCCCGGCTCAATTATTACCATAAATTTGCCCTTCGGTCTTGTCACAACGCAATAATACATTTCGTCCGTTTTCTTTTTATCGCCGGACGAAAAATCAAGCACCTTTGTTTTGATATTAAGCTGATGATTATATTCGGCATCACCGATTTTTCCGAACTTTTCGAGCCTTGTAAGTTCCAGCGGAATAAGCTTTCTTCTGCGGCTTTTTGACATGATTTTATAAACATCGAGCACCGTACCCTTAAGCGAATACTCAAACTCAAGCCTTCTCTGGGAAATTATAAAATACGAAAACCACACCGCAACAATCAAGCCGAACATTCCGAGATTAACCGTAAGGCTCAGCCAAAAGAAGAGTACCCCGAGCAGGATTATTCCTGCCCGGATACACACCTCTTTAACCGTAAGCTTTTTCTTGACAGCATATTCCAAAAATGTGCTGCCGGAATCATACATTTCCATAGGTTCACCTATTTTTCGATTACTATATCAACGTATTTTTCGGACGGGTCGAACGGAATAAATGTCTTTTTACCGCCGTTTTTAACGGTTATATTATATCTTACGCCCCTGAAGACCCTCGAAATCTTAACCTCGTTCCAGTCCTCGGGAAGGCACGGATTGATTTCAAGACCGTCCCACTTGGCCTTAACGCCAAGGATATACTGCGTTGCGGCAATATACATCCATGCGGCGGTTCCCGTAAGCCAGCTTACATTGGCAAGCCCGAACTTATCGCTTTCCGGTCCGAAAATGTTGGAAGCATACACATATGGTTCTGCCTTATATCTCCACTCGCCCGCTTTTTTCTGTGCAATCATCGGAAGAAGCTGATGATAGTATTTATACGCTCTCTCTTTATGCCCGAGCATGCACTCAGCGATAATCGCCCATGTGTTTGCGTGGCAGAACACCGAGCCGTTTTCACCGCAGCCCTTATTGTAATATGTGAGCGGATCCTCCTTTGAAGGATAGTCTTTCATCGAAGGGTCAATCTTTTTGATACCGAGTTCCGTATCGAGAAGGCGGTTTACGCTGTCCATTGCGGTTTCCGCATTGTCGCCCATACCCGAAATTACAGACCAGCTCTGCGTATTAAGCCATATTTTCGCCTGCGGTTCAGCCTTTGAGCCGATAAATCTGCCTTCATCGGTGATACATCTTCTGTACCATTCGCCGTCCCATGCGATTTCGTTAACAAGCTTTTTCTGCTCATCGTAAATTTTAAGGAACCTGGAATCATCCTCGCCCATAAGCCTTGCAAGTTCAGCAATCATCGGAAGAACCGTACCGAACTGCATCGATGTCCAGATACTTTCGCCCTTGCCTTCTCTGCACACCTTATAAAGCATATCGTTCCAGTCGGAAGAAAGCATAAGCGGAAAACCGTGCGAACCGAGGTTTGCCATTGTGAAATCTATAGATTTATTGATATGGTGCCAAACGGTATCCTCACCGCCGTCGTAGAACGGAACCACTTCATTGAGATAATCAAGCCTGCCCTCTTCCATTACTATATTATAGCATGTCATGACAAGCCAGAGGTGGTTATCGGAGTGGATTCTCGTAACAGGCTCCCACCCTTCATACGGGAAACAATAGTGATTGCAGTGCCCGTCTTTATACTGCTGTGTAAAGAGAAGGTTAAGCTTTTCTCTTGCGCGCGCAGTATCAAACGGAACCATTGAAAGAATATCCTGCGCCGTATCACGCACGCCTACGCCGCGGAAGGTTCCTGTTGCGTAATAAGAAATATTTCTCGAGAACTGGAAGTTCCTTTCCGCCTGGTAAGGATTCCAGATATTTATCATTGTTTCTGCGTCTTTATCGGGAATTTCGCAGCTGAAACGGTTGAGGTAATCTTCCCATTGAGCGTGAAGCCCGGAAAAAGACTTATCAACAAAATCCGCTTCACGGCACTTTGCAACGGTATTTTTAATATCCTCTTCCGTCATTTCCGTTCCGAGGAAAATATTAACCGTTTTTTCTTCGCCTGCTTTAAGTTCAACATCAAGCTGAAGCGCAAAGCACGGGTCGCCGCCGGCAAGAGTTGAATTTGTGCAGAATCCCTTTTCGACATTCTGAGGATTCTCCTCGCTTCTGTAACTGCCGACAAACTCGTCACGGTCGCAGTCAAAAGCCTTAACGGGAACATTCGCCGCAAAATACGCAAGCGGAGTTTCATCGGGCTTGGGCTGCATCTCAACACCGTATTTGAACACCAGAATATCGTCCATATTATAAACGCTCATCTGATGCTTATTGTAGCACTGCCACTGAAGTTCACGCATAAATTCCATCATGCCGAGTTCAACATACGGAAATACCGTAATTTTTTTATCGGTATCGCTCTTTAGCTTCATGTTCCAAATAAGGCAGTTTGCGTACTCGCCGACAAAATATGTAGTCACCGCCGAAACGCCGTTGTGCTTTGCTTCAAAGCGGCTGTAGCCCATACCGTGAGTTGCCTTCCATTCGGATGGTTTTTCCTTGCACGGCTCATTTGTGGGGCACCAATACTTTTCGCCGTCCTTAATATAGGTATAAAAACCGCTGCGGTCGGTCGGAAGGTGGAAAAACCTATAGTGATTTAACCTCCATATCTGCGGCGATTTGTAAAAAGCAACGCCGCCCCCGGCCTGGCTCATCATTGTGTGGAATGTCCCGTTTGAAAAGTAGTTCATCCACGGTGTGGGTGTGTTATACTTGTCAAACGAGATTTCCTTTTTGGCATTATTGAATTTGTACATCTCTTTTCTCCTTAATTCATTGAATATTTTTTCAGCAAATTCTGCTTTTTATCCCAAAGCTTTTGGGAAAGGTCAACATAGTAATTATGCGGATTTTCAAACCTCAGAACCTCATCCCAGAGATGCCCTACCTGTTCTTCGCAGTATTTCTTGATTTCATGAACATCGGGAGATTCGTACACGCATTGTCCCTTGTCGAAAATCTTCACAAGAAGCTCTTTGGCGTAAAAATCGTATACATTCTTGCGTTTCCATGTATATTCGGGGTCAAAAATCTCATAGTCTGCGGAATCGTCTATAACCTCATCGCGGCAGGTAATAACATCGGCAAGCGCCTTGCCGTTTTCTCTCGAAAACAGCCTGTATACCTTTTTGAAATCGGGATTTGTAATTTTGGCAACATTCTCGCTGACCTTGATTTTCGGTATAATTTCCCCGTTTTTCTCAACCGCAACAAGCTTGTAAACTCCGCCGAAAACAGGCTCGCTGCGGGAGGTTATCAGCCTCTCGCCGACGCCGAACGAATCAACGCATGCCCCCTGCTTTATTATGTCTCTGATAATATCCTCATCAAGCGAGTTGGACACAACGATTTTACAGTCCTGAAATCCCTCTTCATCAAGCTTTGCCCTGATTTTCTTGGTAAGATATGTGATGTCGCCGCTGTCAATTCTTACGCCCGCCGGTCTGTAACCTTTGGGAACGAGAACCTCCTTAAACACCTTTATAGCATTCGGAAGACCCGATTTCAGAACATTGTAAGTATCTATAAGAAGCGTTGCGCTGTCAGGATAGCACTCGGCATAAGCCTTAAAAGCGTCATACTCCGTATCGAACATCTGAATCCAGCTGTGAGCCATAGTTCCGAGAGCCGGGATACCGTAGTCCCTCTCGCAAAGTGCGCATGCGGTTCCGACGCAGCCGCCGATATACGCCGCCCTTGCGCCCAAAATTGCGCCGTTTGCGCCCTGTGCCCTTCTTGAGCCGAATTCCATAACAGCCCTGCCCTCAGACGCGCGGCAGATTCTGTTAGCCTTTGTCGCAATAAGGCTTTGGTGGTTTATTGTGAGGAGAACCATCGTTTCAACAAGCTGTGCCTGAATTACCGGTCCTTTAACCGTAACAATCGGTTCCCCCGGAAAAACCGGCGTACCCTCGGGCACCGCCCACACATCGCACTCAAAGCGGAAACTTTTAAGATAATCAAGAAAGCCTTCCGAAAAAATACCCTTGCTCCTCAAAAACGCAATATCGTCATCGTCAAATCTGAGCTTTTTGAAGTATTCTATAAGCTGCTCAAGTCCCGCCATAACGGCAAATCCGCCGCCGTCAGGAACTTTTCTGAAAAACATATCAAAAACAGCAATTTCGTTTCCGCAGCCGTTCTCGAAATATCCGTTTGCCATTGTAAATTCATAAAAGTCGGCAAGCATCGTGTAATTTATCACAAAATTCACTCCAATTCTGATTTTTTACCCCTCAGCATAAGGTCATAAACCGCATCTTTTGCAGGCTTGTCTTCAAACAGAACCTTATACGCCTCACTGCATATCGGCATATCAACACCGTATTTTTTTGAAAGCTCCATAGCTGCGTCGGCTGTTCTCACGCCCTCAACAACCATATGAACCTTATCTATAGCGTCCGAAACCTTCATCCCCTCACCGATTAAAATACCGGCGCGCCTGTTACGGCTGTGCATACTCGTGCATGTAACAATCAAATCGCCGATTCCGGAAAGCCCCGAAAATGTTTCCCGCTTAGCGCCCATAACCGTACCGAGCCTTGCGATTTCCGCAATACCGCGCGTCATCAGTGCAGCCTTGGTATTATCCCCGAAGCCCAGTCCGTCGCATATACCGGCGCAGAGGGCTATAACATTTTTAAGCGAACCGCCCAGTTCAACGCCGATAATATCGTCGCTTGTATAAATCCTGAAAACCCGTGACATGAGGTGCTCCTGAAGGTACTTCGCCAGGTCATGGTCGGCGCAGGCTATGATGTTGGTTGTGGGAAGCTTCCTCCCCACTTCCTCCGCATGAGACGGCCCCGACATAACCGCAACGGTTGCGTCCTCAATCTCGGACTTTATAACCTCCGAAAGTCTTAAAAGCGTATGCTGCTCAAGTCCTTTTGAAATATTAAGAATCGGACAGCCGTTATAGTATTCCCTGATATTCTTCGCCGTCTGCCTCACCGCATGCGACGGAACCGCCGAAACAACAAGGTCAGCGGATTTCAGACTGTCAAAATCCGAAGTAAACTTAACCGTTTCGGGAATTTTAACCCCGGGCAGAAATTCCTTGTTCTCGCCGTCGCGCAAAAGTGCGTCCCGTTCCTCGGTCTTAAACGACCAGAGCGTGATGTCATGCCCGATATCGGCAAAAAGACAGGCTACAGCCGTACCCCAGCTTCCCGAACCCAAAACCGTAATTTTCAAAAAAATCACTCCTTTTTTTCGCCGAGCTTACGCTCATTCCCTTTTATAAGCCGTGCTATATTCGATTTATGTCTTATAATAACCATTGCTCCCATAACGGTGCACATTATAATAACCGACGCACCGCCGAGGGTTGCAATTGATTTCCCGTAAAGCACAAAAGCCATAAGTATAATAACGCCCGAAGCCGCAATAGACGAAAGCGAAACATACCTTGTGCAGGCGCATATAACAATAAACACAACAAGCGCCGAAACGAGAATTTTCCAGTCAATCATGCCTATGACGGACGCTCCCGTTAAAACGCCCTTGCCGCCCCTGAACTTAAAATAAACCGGAAAGTTATGCCCCAGCACACAGGAAAGCGCCGCAACGCATTTAAGCATAAGCACAAAATCCTCCGGGTTTTCCGCCGATGTCTTTGTGATAAGGCAGATAACCGATGCAACATACGGCGTTACACCGACGGCTATAACACCTTTTAATATGTCCCCCAAAAGCGTAAGCGCCGCTGCGGATGAACCGTATGTTCTCAGCATATTCGTAAGCCCGGCGTTTCCGCTGCCGTGATTTCTTATATCCGAGCCCCGCATTTTTGAAACTATAATTGCCGTATTTATACTGCCTGTAAGATATCCGATAAGCACGGTTATGATTATAACAACAGCTGCCATAAATTTCTCCGTTCCGCCGCCGATGTGCGGCTTTCTATTCCTTGTCCTTGGTGCGCTCCCTTATATAAAACTTAATCGGCGTACCCTCCATGCCGAACACGGAGCGAATCTGATTTTCGATATATCTGAGATATGAAAAGTGAAACAATTCCTTATTGTTTACAAAAATTACGAATGTCGGCGGTTTTACGCCAACCTGCGTTGCATAATAAAGCTTGAGCCTCTTGCCCTTATCGGACGGCGGCTGCACCTGGGCGGTAGCGTCGTTGATAACATCATTGAGCATACCGGTCTGTATTCTCATCGCATGCTGCTGGGAAACATAATCGATAAGGTCAAAAAGCTTCTCAACCCTCTGCCCCGTTTTTGCGGAAATAAATATAATCGGAGCATAAGTTATAAAACTTAAGCCGTCCATTACATCCTTTCTGAATGAATCCATCGTTTTACCGTCTTTTTCGATTAAATCCCATTTATTGACCGCAATGATGAGTGCTCTGCCCTTTTCGTGAGCGTACCCCGCAATCTTGGTATCCTGCTCGGTCACACCCTCGGAAGCGTCAATCATGATAATACACACATCACTTCTCTCGATGGACATAAGCGCACGGACTACGCTGTAATACTCGATATTTTCATCAACCTTGCTTTTCTTCCGTATTCCGGCGGTATCAACAAATGTATAGTTCTTATCCTTATACATAACATGAGAATCGACAGAATCCCTTGTCGTCCCCGGAATGTTGCTCACGATATGGCGTTCCTCGCCCAATATTCTGTTTACAAGCGAAGATTTGCCGGCGTTCGGCTTGCCGATAACGGCAACTCTTGTAACATCGTCCTCGATTTCCTCGCTGTCATCGGGTGACGGAAAATGCTTGCAGACCTCGTCAAGTGCGTCACCCAGACCAAGCCCGTGAACAGACGAAACGGCAATCGGGTCACCGAGCCCGAGATTATAAAGTTCATAGAATTCAAGCGGCGGCTCACCGATATTATCAACCTTATTGCAGATAAGCACCACAGGTTTTGACGATTTCTGAAGCATTGCCGCAATTTCATGGTCTGTTGCGGTCACGCCGTCGTTAATATCGGTCAGGAACATTATAACATCGGCGGTTTCTATTGCAAGTTCCGCCTGCCTTCTCATCTGGGAAAGTATAATATCCTTGCTGTAAGGCTCGATACCGCCTGTATCAATCAGCGTAAACGCATAGTTCAGCCACTCGGCATCGCCGTAAATTCTGTCGCGCGTTACGCCCGGCGTGTCCTCGACAATCGCCGTACGCTTACCCGTAAGTTTATTAAAAAGCGTGGATTTTCCTACATTCGGGCGACCCACTATCGCTACAATCGGTTTTGTTTTCATAAATTATTCTCCGTATCAAGTATAATATCCAAAAATTCAAATGCGTCATCGGGAACAGCTGTTACACGCACTCCGATATTGGTTTCAAAAGCTTTCAGTGTTACATCATCCAGAAAAATATCTTCATCGGCTTTCAGCATATTCTTTGAAATCAGAAGCCTTGAACCCAATTTTTTACCTTTAAGCTGTGCCGTTACATCTCCTGCGGTCAAAAGCCCGGTTACGGTTATCGAGTGCCCGAAAAAGTCATTTTCAATCGGGTACACATTGATTTTAAGACCGTGAAATTTTTTCATGCACCGCTCCGAAAACTCCTTCATATATTTTCCGACCGCCGTTCCGCAGGCAATGCTGAGTTCATCGCATATTTCCCGTTCATCCTCCAAATCAAGGGCGGCGGATAAATCGTCAGAAAATGAGGCAACCATACCGACTCCGTTTTCAATCTGCGGAAAGCCCTCATATTCATCAGCCGGCGGAATCGGATATTCCGCTTTGATATAAAACTCATCTCCGGCATAGACAAAACGGGTGCCGAGCCTGCCGAGAAATTCCTCCTGAAGCTCGTTTATAATTTTAAGAACGCCCCTTGCGGTCTCTTTTGTATATTTCTCAAGCGGATAAAGCCCCTCGCGGTATTTGCTTATCCCGACCGGAACCACCGAAACGCTTGCCGCATGAGGGTGAAGCTTTGCAAGGTCGTGAAGACTTTTCCGCATTTCCTCGCCGTCGTTTATACCCGGGCACAAAACAAGCTGGCAGTTCATAGTTATGCGGTGCCGTGCAAGATAATGCATTTTTTCCATCAAATCGCCGGCGAAGCGGTTATGGAGCATCATACACCGAAGCTCGGGATTTGTCGTCTGAACCGAAACATTTATAGGGCTGACCCTGATTTTCGCAAGCCGCTTTATATCGTCCATCGACATATTTGTAAGCGTGACATAATTGCCGTGCAGAAACGAAAGTCTTGAATCGTCATCTTTAAAATACAGCGTTTCACGCATGCCCTTGGGAAGCTGATCTATAAAACAGAATATACAGTTATTACGGCAGCTCCGTGCCTTATCAATAAGCGGATTTTCAAAATCTATACCCAAATCCTCATAATCATTTTTTATATGAAGCTTTTTGTGTTCTCCGTCCGGCAGGCTGATATCAAGCTTTACCGACTTTTCCGAAATTAAAAAACGGTATTCCAGAATATCGCTGACATCTTCGCCGTTAATTTTATTTATAACCGTTCCCGGAGTTATACCGAATTTTTCGGCATAGCTTCCCGGCTCGACCGAATATACAATTGCACTCATCGGCATACCTCCGTATAAAATCCATCATTTTATTTTACCCCAAAATCACGATTTAGTCAATAGTTTTGAGGTAATTTATGAAAAAAAGACCATAGATTATAAAGAAAAAAAGTTTCCGCACAATGCGGAAACCCGGCTAAACTATTAATAATGCACTTACATCGGAACGCTCAAAGCATACAATTCATCCGTGCAGATATCAATTTCGTCATTCCAGTACACACACATATTATCCGCCTTAACCAGTTTAAAAAAAAGCAATATTTTTAAGAGGTGCATACATAGGATATTGAAACAATGTTTTTGCGTCAAAAATCTTTTTCTCCCCGGTATTAAATGTAAGCAGCAGTTCAAAATTATCTGTCGGCACTACATCTTTGACTCTCGGACCGAGCGGAAGCCCCTTTACAGTTTCGCTCATACAAATCCTTCTTATCTCAAAGGGTCTATTATGCCCTGTTTATCACTTGATTCTGCCGAACATATCCGCCGCAGCCACTGCCGCTTCATACTCTTTTTCGGAAACCGGCT
Organism: uncultured Clostridia bacterium; assembly: GCA_934464705.1. Lineage (GTDB taxonomy): Bacteria > Bacillota > Clostridia > HGM11514 > HGM11514 > CAKSKB01. The sequence goes on along the minus strand of CAKSKB010000019.1, from coordinate 20,499 downwards.
CGTCAAAATCGCTGAATTTAACGGATTTTATATCAATATCCGTAAGGGTTTTCAGCCAAAGCAGTGCGAGAGCAAATCTGCCGAAACCGAGTTTTGCGTGAAAAGTATCTCTATGAACCGAAAAACCTTCACCGATAAGTTTCTGAAACATCTCGCCCGACGGAATAACCGGAGCATTTATGGCTTTCGCAGCCGAATCATATGCGGATTTAAGCTTATTAAACATATCCGCCTGCTCGGAAAAACCGAAGCTTTTAAGGCGGTCGCTTCCCTGTTCATAGCTCCATGTCTGATGAACAATCTGCTTGGAATTAGGCGCATGATAAGACACATATTCCGAAAGCCGTTCGATATACGGATGATAAGTTTTCGGCTCAAAGCTGAAATGGCTCGCCTGCTGCATTGTAACGAAGTCCCACTCATCGCTCTGAAGCGCCTCTTTAATCGATGTATGAAGCCCGGTGGGCACACCGTTAAATGTGATTTCATATGCCCGTTCATCGTTGTTCATATTCTTATAATGAGTTGCAAGAGAGCAGCCGCCGATATAAAGATTAACAGTTTTAACCTTTTCGCCGTAGCTTTTTGCGATTTCCGAAATATATCGGTGCGCATCGTTTGAAAAGCTGTTGCCTATCGAAAGTATTTTTGTCATTTCTGTTACTCCTTTCTGAGAAAATACGACTGAAGAAACGCAAGTGTGTTCGAGTCAAATCCCGCTATTTTTTCGACAAATCTGTCCCGTGCGGTTTTGCTCATTGCAGAATACAGTTCACGAACCTTTGCTATATCGTCCGCAAAATGCTCATCAACATAATTTTCGCCGATAAACTCTTTACTTCCTGCCTCGATTGTAAGCTGAATATCGTTTTTAATAATCGAAATAATTTCCTTTTCAGCGCCTATGAATGTTACGCTGTCAATATCCGAAAGCACATCATTAAGGTTTTTGAGCACTTCGGTATTATCAAATGACGGTTCGTCGGGCGTTGATGGATTATCGGTTTTTCCGTCATCGGGTTTTGTATTATCCGTTTTATTGCCGCCCGAGGGTCTGCTGCCGCCGCCGGTGCTCGGTTTGGTTACGGTTGAGGTATTATCCTTATCGGTACTGTCAGACTTTGTATCATCGGTTTTTGTATCGTCTGTTTTGGTATCGTCCGGCTTAACCTCCGGCACATCTACTGTATATCCCGAATTATCAACAAACTGCGCAAGAAGGAGAGCAAGCTCGCCTCTTGTCATAATCTCGGTTGCACGAAGCTTTCCGCCGTCCTCGGGCTTTATAAAACCTGCGTCTGCCATCAGCTTAACATCGTCTTTCGCCCAGTCGTCAACAGCGTCGGTTACCGCAACATCCTGCTTTGCCGAGGGTTTAACTATTCTTGCAACAATGCTCAGCGCCTGCTGGCGTGTTACAGGGTCATTTCCTCTGAAAGTTCCGTCCTCAAAGCCAACGATAAAGCCAGCCTTAACCGCAATATTTACATCGTCATAATACCAATCGTCATACGAAACATCGGAAAAACTGTTTTCCCCGGCATCGGTATACTTAAACAAAAGGTTAATCATGCGTGAAGTTTCCGCACGGGTAAGGCTTTTATCGATACCGAATGTACCGTCTCCGTAGCCCTTCACTATACCTTCCGCATAAAGCGTATAAACCGCAATGCCTTCATCGGTTGTTATATCCACATCGGAAAAGACCGAAAGCCCTTCCGCAAAAACCGAAACCGATGTCAAAACCACTGTAAGCGCTATCAGTAAACTAACTATTCTTTTCATAATTACCTCCGTTAAAATATGGTGTGAAGGCACGAATCTCTCGCGCCTTCCGCAATGTTATCTGTAAAATCTTATTACCGAAGCCTCACTGCCCTTTGCTTCCGCCTTATAGCCGTCAAGGTTAATAACGCCTTCGGCATCATCGGGTGTAAACTCAAGCTTATCGAGAATATCGCCAAAGAACACATCAATTATATCATACATATCGTCAACCGAGAACGCAGGATCTTCTGCCTCATTGAGAAGTGTATAAACATGTTTAACATATTCCTCATAGCTTGCAACTTCGCCTTCGGTATATGCGTGATTGAAATTGAATTCGGCAATCTTCTTTGCAAGTTCCTGTGCGTCAGAGCCGTACTTTTTATAAAGCTCGTTAATCTTGGAAACCCTTTCAACCAATGCGTCAGCCTTGAACGGAAGCTTACCGTTTTCGGCAAACCCGTTAAACTGCTTAAGCATAAGGTTGATAAAGCCGGTTGCAGCCTTTATGCTCTGATTTTTGAAATCTTCTTCGGTATAATTCTGATTTATACTGCTTGCAAGAATTTCGTCAGCCGCAGCACCAAGCATTTCCTCGAACGCACCGTAAAACTCGCCGATTTTTGAAATAGACGAAAGCTTGCTGTCAAGTCCGCCCGGAAGCTCGCCCGTCTTATCGAAATGATCAACAACCGCTATGAATTTATTCATAATCTTCACAGCATACGGTGTTATCTTTTCAAATGCGGTGTCATAGTCAACATAGTCATAATAGAGCACAGCGTCATCCGCAAGAACAACCATCGCATACATCAAATCATAATATTCCATCGGGTTATCCTTAAGCTTATATCCGGAATAAAATTCATCTGCCGGACTTGTATCGAACAGCGCTGCAATCATGTCCTTTTCAACCAATGCTTTAAGGTATACATTGTCGTTATACTTAACCTGTTCCTTGGATTTAAGCTTATCGGCAATCTTTGAAACAGCCGAACGGTACTTGGGAACAAGAATATCCCGCATAAGGTTCGCTCTGAATGTAAGCGATGTCTTATAGCTGTATGTTCCTGCGGTTCCGGCAAGCTTATCCGCCTTAATTTGTTCGGCAAGAGCAACTGCGCCGTTATAATAATCGTGTTTTGCGGAATTGAAATATGTCTTAACGGTTTCCTCGCCGATAAGGTCAATGAGCGAACCGAATTTTGCTCTGAACTTATCGCGGAGACCTTCATAAGTATAGCTGTTTACGGCATTTGCAACACCGAGAAGAAAGCTTACACTATCGGGAGTCACTTCAAATTCAGCAGTTTTATCTTCAAACGCCTTGATAAAGTTCTTATATGTGCTCTGCCCGGATATCTTATCGAAAATCTTATCGGAAAGTTCTTCTTTCTTTGCATCGGAGAGCGAATCCACATAGTCCACAATAAGGGTTTCCGCTTCCGCAGAGTTTTCATCAAGATACTTATTGATAATGCTTTCGATTCTTGAGTCATGCGTGAGAATCGTCTTGATTCTGCCGACAAATGCCGCATCCATATCGTTATCGATGAATTTATTGACGCACTCGTCGATTTTGGGATCGTTCATGCTGATTCTGTAAATGATATACTGCGCCATAAATTCGGGCATTGAGGACGCCTGCGTTTTCATAGCTGCGGCAAGCGTATCATTATCAACATAAGATATATCGGGAATGCCCATTGTATTATTTACAAAGTTGACAACCTCCGGATTACCGCTGTTATACTCGGCTCTTACATACGCCGCAAGGCTGAGCATTGCCTCGTCATCATTTGCAAGAATATTTGTAAGCGCCGCAACCGTTTCGTTTCTGAACGAAACATCATTGACAAACTCATCCTTCATGAACTCGACAAACGTTGCTCTCATAGAAGCAAGCTTAATCATGGAAAACAGCTTATCGTTATCTACATAGTCAATAATAGTATCTGTTCCGACCGCCGAAACAAGCTCCGGAACGCTCACAAACGCAAGAACCGACTTCAAATCCTCGCCGCCGTTTTTAACAAGTGTTCGGAGATAATTTCTGATTTCGACCTCGATTTCCGATGAGCTTATAATCTCGTAAATACCTATATCAAGCTTCTGATTAAGTATATTTCCGTGTTCATCGATTATTCCCAGCTTCGGGTCGGCAAGCTTAGCTATCAGCTTATTATAAACATCGGTATTGTCAAGAGCATATTTAACGCTGTTTCTGCCTGCATAAAGTATATCCTTGAATGTATCCGCAAGTCTTGTATGCGAATTATAAGGCACGGTTACGCTGACGGGAGTTGAAAGCCTTCCGGTATTGAACATAAAGCTTACATTCTTCGTCATATCAAACACATTGATGTCGGACTTAACAGGGACAGTATCGTCAAAGATTTTCCACTCGCCGCTCTCGGCGTCAAAATACCACCACTCGTTAGGAATTTTATGCTTATACTCCGTGGTATAAACCGGGTCAACCGACGAATTTTTAACATAACCGCTGTTTTCGTAGGAATCAGGTATTTCGGTTTCCGGAACGGTTGTACCGTATTCCGCCTCATATGTGCCCTCGAGAATCGAATCGTCGGGTGCTGCGGAATATTCATTATAGAAGTAAACCGTGTACTTTTTAAGCTTCCATTTAGCGTAAACATCGATATCGGAAGTGATTATGACATCAACATCAAATGTCTTTTCAACGCCGCCGTCAATATATGCCCAGCCGTCAAAATCACAATTATCCTTTGTCGGATCAGCCGGCAAAACGGTAAGCTTTGAACCGCCCTCAACCTGAATCACGCGGATTTCAGGCTTGGTGAGGGTTTCGTCCATATAGAACGAAACGCTGTACATATTTGTCCATTTTGCGTAAACCTCGGTGTTGCCCTTAATTTTTACGCTGCCGTCAAATACCGTTTCCCCAAGTTCCGAATCGATATAATACCAGCCTTTGAATACCTTTCCGGATTCAGCCGGCGCCGCAGGAATAGCGGCAGCCGATGCTTCATAAAGAACATCTTCGGAAGATAAAAGGTAGGTTAATGCTGAATCTTTATAATATTTAACGGTATATGTGTTTCTCTTATACTTAATTTCAACCACGGTCGAACCGTCAGATGCAATTGTACCCTGCGCAAAACTTTCTGCCGTAAAGCCGTCATATGTTTTAGCTGCGGCGGCAGTTTGCGCCCCGGTTACACCGTACTTGGTTTCGGTTTCAACGAGGGTTGTGTATGTGCCGTCAATATTCTGTCTTACATGGCGGACGGTATATGCAGTATCACCATTTGCTCTCCACTTTGCATATACGGTCGCTCCGCCGAGAGGCATTTTTGAAAAATCAAAAGGTGTATTATACGCTTCATCGGCAAACCAGCCTTCAAATGTGTAACCGGTAAGCGTCGGGTCTGCCGGTTTTGTTACGGGCGCTTCGTAAAGCGCAGAAACATCGGCAACAGCACTTCCGCCTTTTGAATCGAATTTGACTGTATATGTATTTCTCTTATATCTGATTTCAACAACCGTAGAATCATCTGCGGCAATGGTTTTCTGCGTAAAGCTTTCTGCTGTAAAGCCCTCATAGGTTTTAGCAGCTGCGGCGGTTTCCGCACCGGTTGTGCCGGTAAGCCTCTGCTCCTCCAAAAGTGCACCCGATGTCGGATATGTTCCGTCGATATTCTGCCTTACATGGCGAACCGTATAAATTGTCTGATCGCTTGTAACCCATCTTGCGTAAACAGTCGCTCCGCCGAGCGGCATTTTTGAAAAGTCAAAAGGTGTTGTAAGCGCCGAATCGACATACCAGTCAACAAATTTATAGCCTGCTCTTGTCGGATTTGCCGGTTTTGTCACGGGCGCTTCGTAAAGCGCAGCAACATCGGCAACAGCACTTCCGCCGTTGGACTCAAACTTAACTGTATATTCGTTTCTCTTATACTTAATTTCAACTACGGTTGAACCGTCAGCCGCAATTGTACTCTGTGCAAAACTTTCCGCTGTAAAACCTTCATATGTTTTAGCCGCAGCAGCGGTAGTTCCGCCGGTTGTACCGGTAAGCCTCTGTTCTTCCAAAAGTGCGCCCGATGTCGGATATGTTCCGTCGATATTCTGCCTTACATGGCGAACGGTATAAATAACATCATCGCTTGACGCCCACTTTGCGTAAACAGTCGCTCCGCCGAGAGGCATTTTTGAAAAGTCAAAAGGTGTTGTAAGTGCCGAATCGGCATACCAGTCTACAAACCTATAGCCTGCCTTGGTCGGGTCTGCCGGCTTCGTTACGGGCGCTTCGTAAAGCGCAGAAACATCGGCAACAGCACTTCCGCCGTTGGACTCGAACTTGACTGTATATTCGTTTCTCTTATACTTAATTTCAACAACGGTTGAGCCGTCAGCCGCAATCGTGCTCTGCGAAAAGCTTTCCGCTGTGAAACCTTCATATGTTTTAGCCGCAGCAGCGGTAGTTCCGCCGGTTGTGCCGGAAAGTGTTTCCGTTTCAACGAGTGTTGTATATGTTCCGTCGATATTCTGTTTTACATGCTTTACCGTATACAAAGTACCGGAAGCGGGCTTCCACTTACCGTACACGGTCATATTTGTATTGACTATTGTTGAAGAATCAACCTTCTTTTCCGTTCCGCCTTCGTTATAGTACCAGCCGTCAAATATGTAACCTGTCCTTGAAGGGTCGGACGGCAAATCCGAAAACAGTTTTGAACCTTTTTCAATTTTAACCGTCTTAATAAGCGAAGAAAGGGTTGAATCCTCATAAATCTTTACGGTTTTTTCTTCGGTTGACGATGAAGACGGTCTTCTTGAAGGACCGACATGAATTTCGTCATCGGAAAGAGGTGTAAGATATGTGGCACGGGTAATTTCACGCACGCCGTCAAAAACAGGTTCCGAGCGGTAGTTGTTGAAGTTGACAACTCCGTTTACATCCTTAACTACAACTCCCCCGGTTGTGGTTGTATCTTTAATGGTAACCTTATCTTCACCGCCGCGGCAGAGGAGCCTTCCGAGAATCTTGACATTTTCAAGTGTTACGGAGCCTTTTCCAACGCCGTCGCCGAGAACCAGGTCGCCGTTTACGGTAACATCGCGGAGAGTAACGCCGGGCTTATTTATCATAACGCCGCCGTCATTTACGGAATCAACCGTACCTTCCTCCGAAATATAAGTTTTAAAAATATTATGCATTACCTGAGCAAATTCCTCACGGGTTATATTGCCTAAGGGGTCAAGCGTTCCGTCGGGATACCCGTTTACATATCCGTTCGCAACCAGCGCACTTACATCGCCGACTGCCCATGAAGATATTTCGCCGCCGTCAGAAAAATCCGACACGACAGACTTATTCGTTTCAATAACCAATGCTCGCGCAAGAACCGCAAAAGCTTCCTGCCTTGTAATGTCGGCTTCCGGGTTCATTACGCCGTTTCCTTCACCGGTAAAGGTCTGCATATTAACCGCCAGAGCGATATCATCCCTGTACCAGGCATCTTCCGGAACATCGGTAAATCCCGAAATATCCGCTGCGATTTCCGCACCGAAAGCACGGTTGATAATGGCCGCCATCTGTGCACGGGTAAGATTATCCTTCGGTGCAATTGTGCCGTCGCCCATACCGGTAAGAAGCCCGTTATCGACAGCCGCCTCCATCGCTTCCTTTGACCAGCCGTCGGGAAAATCCGAAAACGGATAATTCCCCTCGGCGGCAACGGCCGAAAGCGTACCCAAAATCATAATCATGGCAAGAATTACCGAAACGATTCTTTTTGTCAAATTGTTCATCAAATACCTACCCCTTATCTTAGTTGTTCAAATACATACTCATATAGTAAGCTTTTGTATACTGCTTTTCGCTTGCATAAGACTGATAAATCGAATCCACAAGCTCGGTTGACCTCCCGTGGCTTGTCAGAACCCCCGAAAGTTCACTCATAAGGGCACTGACATTCCCGTCGCACTGCGCTTCGAGAGCCTGCCCCATTCCGATATATTTCGACGCAATCTCGGACTTTGAACCGCCCGCCGTATATTCGGAATACGCCTGGCTGAGAAGCGATGACAGCGACCCGGTATAACTCGAGCGCAAAACATACATTTTTGCAACAATCCTCGAAACCGCCTCGTCACATTCGGCATCTGCCGCCGATGTATCCGGCTGCGGCGTTTCTTCAGAAGAATCGGAAGTCTGCGGATTTTCCTCCGCCGGCTGCTGCTCGGGCGGTGTTACGCTGTAGTTGTTATTGCGATATTCATCAAGCGTAATTCCGCCGGAAATGATATCAACAAGCTGATCCTCGCTTATCTCGCCGCTTTCCACAGCCTTCGTTTCCTCCGCCGTAGGCTCTCTTGCTTCGATACCGTCGTATTTATCAAGCTCCTTTTTAAGCCTTTCGGAACTTTTCTCCTGCAGATTGACAATTTCCTTATCGTCATATTTTATGCCGTAGTAAATCGACTTCAGATTATCCGTACCGATAAAATATACACATGCCGCTGCCGCAATAACAAGCACCGCAAGAGTTACAGCTAATATAATAAGAAGCTTTTTCTTTTTGCTTCGTTTGCTTTTCTGCAATACAACCCCTCCCAATGTACATTAAGCCACAATGATACATTATATTTATTATATTGTATAACCAAAAGCAAAAAAAGTCAATAGTTTTAACAAATTTTTAATATAAAAATTCGGCAAAACAAAAATTTTGCCGAAAAACCCTATTTTTTCACATTTACCGAATTTCCGTGAGCTTTTGCCCATTCGGCAAGCCTTTTCGGGTCGCCGTTCCAAAGTCTCTGCGCACCCCATTCGTTTGTAGAAGGCACACCGTCACATTCCACGCGGATTACCGGAAAAAGCGAACACGGCGAAATTTTGGGCAAACCGTTTATGTAAAGAGTATCGCCGTCCTTTTTGAAATCAAGGCTTTGCCCGGTTGTAAGAAGCGTAACCGATTTAACGCCCGAAACCAAATCCGCAAGCCTAAGCGTTCCGCTGCCGTCCCAGAATTTTATTATAAGGTAAAGCATATTGCCCCTTACTGTCTGTCTGCCGAAGGTAACAAACTCCGATAAATCACCGTTTCCTTCGCCGTATACCGCCTCGCCGTGAACTTCAAGCCATTTGCCGATTTCCGTCATTCTTTCGGTAAATTCCGGCGGAAACCGCCCATCGCCGTCCGGCCCGACATTCATTATGAGGTTGCCGCCCTTTTCCGCACACTCGCACAGCATATCCAAAAGCACATCGGTGTTCTGCCAGCGCTCGCCCTTAGCATATCCCCAAAGCCTCCAGGTGCTCACCTGGCACGATTCCCAAAGCCTGCCGTCCTCAGGCGAAATGTAACGCTCCGGTGTGCCGAAATCGCCGAGAAAAGCCGATTCCCCGGCACCGGTTCCGCCGTCTTTCGACTCTTTCTCAATATCAGCCGCGGTCTTGCCGAGTCTGTTGTTAATAAGAATACCCGGCTGCAGCCGCTTCATCTCCGCCGCAAGCTCAATACTGCCGATTTCCTCCGCCGTTCTCGGCCACGAACCGTCAAAAAAGAAATAGTCTATCCGCCCGTAATTCGTGAGCAGCTCCTTAACCTGATTGTGCATATATTCCTTAAATTCCGCAAAACCGTCTGCGTCCGGACCTTCAAAATAAGCAGGCACACGCCAGTCGAGCCACGAATAATAAAGTCCGATTTTAAGGCCTTCCGCACGGAAAGCCTCAACAAATTCACGCACAAAGTCACGCTTCGGTGCCTGTGCAGCGCTTGAATAATCGGTATACGCCGTGTCCCACATGCAGTAGCCGTCATGGTGCCTCGTTGTAAGGCACGCATACTTGAATCCGGAAAGCCTTGCGATCCTCGCCCATCGGCGCATATCGCAGAATTCGGGATTCCATTCACAGGCTTTTTTCTCATACTCAAGAACATCCATATGCTCACGGAACATCACCTGTTCACCCCTGCCGATTTCGGAGTACGGCCCCCAGTGTATAAAAAGCCCGTACCGCCCCTCGGTAAACCATTTTCTTCCGTTATTCATTAAAATCACCCTCCCAAACATATTTTAACATAAAATGTTATGTTACGCAAGTATTAATTTTTCAAAAAAACTATTTACTTTATTTTTTAAATATGGTAATATATTATTGAGTTACTTTGAGGAGCGAATAATATGAAACTTACCGATTTCAGACAAACACCGTTCGTAACGGCGGAAAATTTCAATAAAGCGTATTTTGAATTTGAAGAATTTGAGGAGGGCGCAAGAATTGAGATTCTCGGCACTAAAATCAATGCCGATGCGCAGAAAATGTATGCCCTTGTGCCATGCGTTGAAACCGAAACCCTTACGGCAGTTACGCTGCACCTTCCGGACGGATCGTTTGTATCTTATACATACAATATAAAACCGGTCAAAAAGACTGAAATATGCCTGCTCAACCTCTCCGGAGGCGGCAGACCGTATGACGATTACTGCATAATTCCGAAACAAGGCAGCGATTACACCGAAAAAGCTGAGGAAATCTGCGAAGAACTTCCTGACTTCCGCTACGCTATGAACACTCCCGGTATTTCTGCCGAAAAGTACCTGAAAAACAGTCAGATTGAGGCGCTTGCGGATATATCGTCCCTCTGTACCGCGGCAGCCGAAGGTGAGGATATTGCAGAAAGGCTTGCCGGCTCGCTAAACTGTGCAGTCAGACCGCAGACTGCCTTTATCGGCAGGGCTTCCGGGCTGTCGCTCGGTGCGGTTCCATACCTTGCAGAAGCCGGAATAAAATATGTAATTATTTCACCAAAACCGTTCCGTAATTCCGACACGCACTTTACCGCCGAGCTTTTCAGGCTTAAATGCGGCTCGAAATCCGTTACCGTATACATAGATAAAAGCGACGACTCCGTTCTGCCCGAATACGAAAAGAGTTCTCTGCCGCTCTCTGCAGCTTCGGAACTTGTTGAATACAAGCTTTTCCTGAAAAGCAAAGGACTTTCGGAAACGGAAGAAAAAGCAGAAAAGTTTCTCGGCAAAAAAACAATTGCGCCGATTATTTTTGAAAACGAACCGAATGTGTTCCTTAAAGCGCTATGCGACGAGATGACTTCAAAATGGAAATTCCCCATATTTACCATGTCAACACCTTCGGAATTTATGAAAAAGCTCACCGAAAGCTACGGAGAAAACATACCTGAGGTTTCGGGCGAAATATCATGTCCGTGCGCCGATGACTTAACAGGTTTCGGCAAGGCAACGGCTGAAAAACGAAAATTTTCGTACGAATTACAAACCGCAAATGCGTTTTCCCTTATCAAGGCAGCCGAAAATCCGAAGAACGAATATCCAAAGTCCGAATTCTCAAAAACCGTTTCGGAAATATCGGAATTTTCCGTTCAAAATATGGATTTTACCGCAAAAACTCCGATAGAAATGCACCGTTTCAATATGTTTTACAAAAAGGTAAGACCCTTCATAAATGCCGAAAAACTCGCTGAAAATTCCTTTGCGGGTTTTATCGACCGACAAACCGACGGTTTTGTAACGGCAATAAACCAAACGCTTCGGGAACGAAAATTTTCGTTAATTTCTCCTGTTCCGCTTGAAGGGGTTTTGTGCCAGAAAACCGACGAAGGATACCTTACGGAGCCCACGCTCCTCCCTGCCTTCGGTGCAAAATCTTTCGTATGCGGCACATTTAAGGAATGTTCTCCGTTTGCCGATATAAAAGGCGATATTATTGATACCGGCTGCTACAGGATTTCAATAGATTCAAAGACGGGCAGAATCAAAAGCATTATTGAAAACGCCGCAATGCGTGAGCTCTTAGACTTTCAATCGGATGTATTCCTGGGAGATATGATTTATACCGCCGGAAGCGGTGACAATATAGATTTGAATATACAGAAATGCATTGATTTCCGCATCGAAAACGGTCCGCTTGCGGTAAAAATAATCAGGCGGGGAATCGAAGAACAGAGCCGTGCGGAAATTATATGTACCGTTACATTTTACAAATTCAGCAAAAACATCGATATTAACCTGAAATTTTCAAATGCTTTGTCGCTCTGCGGCGATTTCTATGACAGATACGAAAAGAATATATTTTTCGCACTTCCTCTGAGGTGCGAGGACTACCGTTTCAAAAGCACCCATCCGACGGGCGAAATCTGCGAATCGAAGGACCGTCTGCCGATAGGCACTGCGGACTTTGCCGTCTGCCAAAGATATGCGGCGGTTGAAAATAACTACTGCGGCACAATGGTAGCATGCCGCGAAATGCCGGTTTTTCATTTCGGAAAAATTCAATACGGCAGTTTTTCTCCGCAGCCGAGCTGCACGGCGGCGCATATGTATCTGTATGCCGCTTCGAACCGTGCTAACCAGCTTGTTTATCAGAGCGCCGATGACTGTTCGGGTGAATTTTCGCTTACAATTCTGCCTTACCGCACAAATGCCGCCGATGAGGTTTCCGCAGCGGCAGACGCTTTTTTGCATCCGCCGAAAATAGTTAACGGATATTCTGTTGAGCGCAGCAGAATGTCGGTTTCCGAGGAGGGCATAATTTTCGGAAGCTTAAAGCTTGCCGATGACGGCGCTTTTATTTTAAGAATCACAGAAACTCTCGGACTCGACAGGCGGCTTGTCATTTCGGTGCCTTTCAAAATTTCAAGAGCGTTCCGTGCTGACCTTTTCGGCACTGCAGCTGAAGAATTAACCGAAATTTCAGGAAATATGATAACCGTTAACGCAAATAAAAACGCTCCTCTGACTCTAAGGCTTTATCCGTCCAGGGATTACAACATCACGAAAACAGAAAACCGCAGCATCAGATATTACAGCTACACCGCCCACTGCGGCAAGAGTGTTGCGGTCTGGGATAAGTGCGGCGATAACTCAAAGGAAAAATACGATATATTATGCGACGGCGAAAAAATCGCAGAGGTAAAAGCGCAGAATTCCGAAACGCAGATTTACATGACCGGCGTTTCGGGCACACACAAAATTGAAGTAAAATAAAAAAAGAGCGGCAAAAAGCCGCAAAAGAAAAACAAATAAGGGGGTCTCAGTATATTTTATGAGGTCAATGCTATTATCCCCTTTTGAAAATAAAATATTCAAAAAATCGGAGAAATCTTTATGAATTATTTGATGAGATTACTGTGCATATGGTTTACAAAAACACTCGGCTTTTTCTGCCGTCTTATAGGGCATAACGGCACGAATGCCGCCGGCAAGATAGTCGTGCGGCTGTACCCTGAGATTCTTACCGACCTTTCAAAGCAGGTTCGTGAAAAAATAATCGCCGTATGCGGCACAAACGGAAAAACCACAACCAACAACCTCATATATAAAACTCTGACGGACTCGGGCAAAAGCGTTGTGTGCAACAACCTCGGCGCCAACATGATTGAGGGCGTTATCGTAGCATTTATTAACAAAGCCGACATTTTCGGACGGCTCAATGCGGACTTTGCGTGCATAGAGATTGATGAAGGCTATGCCGTAAGGGTTTTTGACTACATGAAGCCCGACATCGTTTTGCTTACAAATCTGTTCCGTGACCAGCTTGACCGTTACGGAGAGATTGACATAACCGCAGAAAAGCTTGATTCTGCGTTCAAAAAACTAAGCAATACAACGCTGCTTTTGAATGCCGATGACCCGCTTTGTGTTCAGTTCAGCAAAAAGGAAAGCCTTCCGATGAAATTTTTCGGAATTGACTGCGACCTCGGAATTGAATCGGACGAAACCAAGGAAGGCAGATTCTGTCCCGTTTGCGGAAAACAGCTTGAATATGACAGATATTATTACAGCCAGCTCGGAATTTACCGCTGTCCGAACTGCGATTTCGGGCGCCCGAAGCCTGATTTTGAAGCTGCAAACATTCATTTTGAAAACGGTCTTGAATTTGAAATAGCCGATACCCATGTATCCCTCAATTACCGCGGACTTTACAATATTTACAATGTTCTGGCGGCGTTTTCGGTATTTGATATATGCGGTCTTGACAAGAAAAAATTCTCCGAGATACTCAAAACTTACAAACCGCAGGTTGGCAGAATGGAAGAATTTAAAATCAGCGGAAAGACGGTTGTGCTTAATCTTTCAAAAAATCCCGCCGGTTTTAATCAGGCGATATCGACAGTCCTTCTTGACAAATCCGATAAGGACGCCGTTATCGTGATAAACGACGGGCTTCAGGACGGAACGGATGTTTCGTGGCTGTGGGATGTGGACTTTGAAAAGCTTTCGGCAGATTCGGTCAAAAATATTATCACATCCGGCATAAGGTGCCGCGATATGTACCTTCGTCTGAAGTATTCCGATATGGAAAATATCGAAAACAATCCGGATGTAAAATCTGCAATATGCGAGCTTATCAAAACTGAAAACAGAATTCTTTATGTGCTTGTAAACTATACAGCGCTGTTTCCGACGCATAAAATCCTGACTGAACTTTCCGAAAGCGAGGAACTGAAATGAAAATAAATATATGCCACCTCTACCCCGACCTTCTTAATCTGTACGGCGACAAGGGCAACATAACAGCTCTTCGGCGCAGACTCGAATGGCGCGGAATCGAAGCGGAGGTCAGTGAATACAAAATTGACGATACACCCGATTTTTCGGATAAAGACATAGTTTTTTTGGGCGGTGGAAGCGACAGAGAGCAAAAGCTGGTATGCAAAAAGCTTCTGGAACAGCGTGAAAAAATCAAGGAATATGTTGAAAACGGCGGCTGCCTTGCGGCGGTCTGCGGAGGGTATCAGCTTTTGGGAAATTACTATAAGCTTGGGAACGATACAATCGAAGGTCTTTCGCTTGTTGATATTTATACTGAGCAAAAACCGGGAAGATTAATCGGAAAAGTGGTTCTAAAAAGCAACATTTTCGACGATTATATAGTGGGATTTGAAAACCATGGCGGCAGAACATACACAAACGGAGCAAAGCCTCTCGGCAAGGTGCTTTACGGCTGCGGAAACAACGGCGAGGACAAATGCGAAGGCGTTATATATAAAAATGTAATCGGAACATACCTTCACGGTCCGGTTCTTCCGGCGAACCCGAAGCTTACAGATTATATTTTGTCCGCCGCACTCAAAAAAAAATACGGCGAAGTGCATCTTGCGCCGCTTGATGACTCCGCCGAAACCGAAGCACGGGAATTTATAATCAGCAAATACCTCGGTCATTTATAACAAATACTTTTGAATTTTTCCATATAGACATTCAGCACCGAAATTATTACAACCTGGATGACAAAATTAATACCGACCGCCGGGAGTCTTGATATGAGCATTGCCGCAAAACCCGAACCGAACGAATATGCCAATGCAAAGCTTTTAAAAAGAGCGTCGGCAAAAACTGCCTGAACGGCACAGCAAACGATGGTTCTCGGAATTTTCGGAGTGTCAAAGACAACACTTCTGAAGAAAAATCCGTAGACTGCACCGATTACAAACTCGGCAGCCGTTACAAGCGGAATAAAACCGGCAACGGGATTTGCGATGAAAGACGCTATGTCAGATGCCGCACCGACAAGACCGCCGATCCACGGTCCGAAAAGAACCGCCGACACATAAACCGAACTGAATTTCAGCGAAATCTTGATTGAAGCACCGATTCTCCAGGTTGCGAAAAAGCCGAGCACAACCGTTAAAGCTGCTAGCATACCGAGCACACACAGCTTTCTTACATTTAATTTTTTCATAATAAAAATCCTTTCTGCAAATCACTGCAAAAAGGAAATCAAGGCAATTAAATCTCCGCCGAAAGCGGCGAAGCGGCAGAAATATAAACTGCCGTCAAAATCACAAGATGCAGCAACGGAATGCGGAAACGGCACCGCAAGCCGTGAGCGGATAATTCCGCACGGCTTTTCGTAGAAAGGACAACTTCCCGTTCCTTCCTCACTTAACGCACCGAATCCTACTTTGCAATATCTATTATACCACTTACGAAAAGCTTAGTCAATAGCTTTTAGAATATATTTTTCAACTTCTGACACAAAAAATCCGGCTTCTCCGACCTGCCGTTTCACTTCATCTCGGGATACTATATAAAAATCCTCATAATCGCTGTCTGATCGCATATCAAATGCACTTTTAATAATAACGGACATCTTTCTATCAAAAATACCGGTTTTAATATAAAGTTTTTGAAAATTGGATATAACACCGGAATGACGCTTGAAATCAAGCTTATCGAGTGCCAAAAACGGCACGGGCGGCATGAAATATAGCATAATTAGACCGGTTTGCAGCCGTATCAAGCATATCAAGTTCCAATGTTTTTACCGCATCCGCAAGGTCACTTTTTGCTTTTTCAATTCTGTATAAAGCTAAATCCGACACGGCTTTTTCATACAATCCTTACACCCTCTTCCAAAACATTAATGAAGTAAGGCAACGCCGTACGGTACCGCCTGAAAGTTTCGGAATCCTGCAGTTTAACTGAAAGCAAACAATCATACTTCAAATCAATCTCACCGGAAATTTCCGAAACGGTTCTGCGGTACTTCTGCAATTGTTCTCTATCCAAATCAACAAGCGCAAAAACATCAATATCAGACCCGTCGGTTTGCTCTCCGCGTGCATATGAACCGTATAAAATCAGATACTCAAGCTTGCCGCCGAATATTTTTTTGAGTTCGCATGATACCTCGGTTAAAAGTCTGTCAAGGTTCTCGGAACTAATCATGAATATCACCCGCCGCAATCTATTTTTTAATCAAAACTTCCTTGTCATCGGCGTCGAAAAATACCAAACCGTTATCATATGAAAAACCAATTTGTTTTCCGCCGCAAATAACTTCTTTCGGCTGAACATCGCAGTATGCGGCGCATCTTCCCGTATCAAGAAGCTTTATGTACGCACAGCCGTCGATTATCTTAAATTCATCAACCGTACCGCCCATATTGTAAAACTTTGTAAGACCGAAAATGCCGAAACCGTCTGTGATATCGGACTTTGTGAAAATATCGAAATCCTTGGCAGAAACAGAAAATCCGCCAGAAACCGCAGTCTGCTTCTTGTAGGAATAACAAAGAAAATCAAGCTTGCCGGAAACTTCATTTTCATCTTTGTTCATATTAAACGCAGCAATAACGGTGCCGAATTTGTTTCGGTTCATAATCTTAAACGGCGCATCGGAAGTCTTCGGATTCTGCATAAGGCAGTCAACCGTCGGAACAGCCGTCTCGGTGCACATCGGCACGGTGCCGTCGGACATTCTGAGCGCCGCAATCACATTAAAATCATGCTCGCCGATTTTGTCCGTCACATAGACAGGTCCTCCGGAAACCGCTCTTGCCGCCGCATGAAAAGCACCAAACTCATGGTCGGTCATGAACATATCCCAGTCGCAAAGTGTAATATCCCTTGTGAACAGGCTGTTCACCGCATTTTTATATATGTGCTCACCGTGCGACTCGGGAATTTCAGGATAGAAATCGTCCGATGTACGGGTCATGTTGGAAGCCTTCAGACGGTATGTAATATCGTTTCCGCCGGACATGCAGTTTATCAGTTCGCCGCCGAAATTGAGATTGACAGACGCTTCAAGCCCTTCCCTGAGTTTTTCGTAAAGCGCTGCTCTGCCGCCCCGCCCTTCGGAAACCGCTTCGCCGTAATACTGTGTATCAACCTTAACGCCGTCAACGCCTTCCGCGGCAAGATATTTGTGATAATCATTATAAAAATCGAAAATCTTATCGTTCGCCGCCAAACCGTAGTATATTTCGTTGCCCTCACACGCCTGCTCGTTATTTTTATGTAAATACTTATTGAATTTCGCAAACTTAAGCTCGGGATTATATCTTTTCATCTCGGGCGATTCGGGGTCAATTCCACCCCAATATCCCATAAGAGCATGCCATACGAAAAAGCTTTCAACGCCGAATTTGCGGCATTTTTCGACTGTTGCCTTTAAACCGCCGTCAAGCTTGGCATTGCACATGAAGGACGAAAGCTTCCACTGTCCTCTTGCGCCGTATGAATCGTTTGTGGTCTGCCAGCCGTCATCAAGAAGCAAAAATTTCGGAACAAATTCGCCGAAGGATTCTAAGCCCGAAATAAGCTTTTCGGTGCTTACATCAATATCCATCGCATTCCAGGTGCACCAGCCGAAATATTTCATAAATTTCGGTACGGCCTTATCGCATTTCAGGCGGAAGGTACCGAGCCGCTTTGAAATATCCTCCATTGCCGAAGAAATCAGCGCATAAGGAAACTCACCCGTCGCCATGTATGCGGCAATACCGGATTTAACGGGAGCATTCCGATCCCCTGTTTCCACGCAGATTGAAAGCTTCTTGCCGCCGCAGAGACTCGTTCTCGAAGCACTGTCAGCCAACGGGAAAAGCACTGTATATTCTTTACCGGATTTAGTGAGAAGAAACTGCGTTTCGGGCGGAATTTCCGAAACATCTTTCCCGGAAACCGCATTCATAAAAAACGGTCTGTCACGGTATGAGCACAAAAACTCGTCAAATGAAATGTCAAACTTAAACTCATGCTCGCAAAATGCTTCTTTGTTTTCAAATATAATAAATCTGCCGTGCGGGGCACTCTCGTATTTAAGCATAGATTATCTCCTTATCAATAAAATGTAGCAAGCTCGGGGTCTGCGGGGGCGGAATAGTCAAAGCTCGAGCAGTCGATAACCGGACCGTCACCCTTGTAAAGCTTGTTGTATTCATACCTGATAACGCCCGTCACAACCGCCCAGTCGCGGGTTTTGAAATTCACATCACGCCTGAATTTGCACACAATGCCGTTGTAAGCGATGTCGGCTTCGCAGCAAGTCATAACATGCCTTCCGATAACAACAGTGTTTTTCGGAAACTTATTTTCAACCGCAATAATACCCTTGAATTTAACGGTTTTGCCGATGTATTTTTCCATATCCTCCGAAAAATCACGGTAGAAAACCGCATAATCACGGTCCGCAATCTCAACTACCGGAGCATCCAGATCAAACGGCAGCGGATCCTCAATTTCATCGTATTCCATTGTGCCGTCCGGAAGTTCATAGCAAATAGCCGCACGCCTTGAAAGCCCCCGCACAATTTTATGAAATTCCATACGGTCGGTATTTTCATTCGGACGGTTGAACACAACCAGCTCGCAGCTTTGCAGCTTGTCTGCCATAAGGCTCCTCATATTGGAATTATAGGTAAGAAAAGTTTCCGAATCCGCAAACATAATTTCCTGATACACAAACCAGTTTTCCGGAAGCGCACGGTAGAGAGTGTCAAGCATCCACATGCCGTTGTATTCCACCACGCAGCGGTCGATTTTGTGTTTTTTGAGCATTTCCTCAAAAAATTCGGGTGTAAGCTGCGATTCGTCATCGACTTCCTCAATAAAGACAGTTGTATTCGGGAACTTCTCGGGTTCATACTCTTCAATTCCCTCCTCGCAGACCAGCAAAAGCGTGTTCTCGCCGGAGTTAAATCTTTTATCCGCCAGCGTACCGGATATTCCCTTGGTTTTGCCGGCTTCCAAAAAACCGGTGAATAAATATACAGGTATCTCTTTGCTTTTCATAATCATACCTCAAACAATTCCGCAAGCTTTTGCTCATCAATTTTTGAACCTATAACGCAGATTCTGCCCGTTACACCGGCCGAACCGTGCCTTACGTCGGGTTCGCCCGGAACATAGTCAAAATGAATCCAGTGGTCACCGCCCGAAACGATACCCTTAGCACGCAGAACCGTGCCGTAAACCGAGGAATCGTCAAGCGCTTCGAGGATTTCTCTGATTTTATCATCTGTAAATGTATGGGCGGTTTCTATGCCCCAGCTTGCGAAGACCTCATCGGCATGGTGGTGATGATGCTCATGGTCGTGATCATGACAGCCGCATGTGCAGTCATCGCCGTGCTCGTGGTGATGGTGTTCATGATGATGGTGGTGATGCTCATGTTCGTGCTCAAGTTCCGAAATTTCAGCCGCAAGCGTATGTTCGCCGGCAGCTGTAATATCCTTGCCCGAAAGCTCCGCCCAGGGGGTTGTGATTATAACAGCTGCCGGGTTATGTTCTCTAATCATTGCAACCGCTGCGTCAAGCTTATCAGGCGAAACCTTGTCCGTGTGGCTGAGCACAATCACACCGGCATGTTCAATCTGGTCGTTGAAAAACTCGCCGAAGTTCTTCATGTACATTTTGCACTTTGCTGCGTCAACCACAGTCATAAAGCTGTTAAGCTTGGCGCCGTACTCTTCCGCCGCGGAAGCCGCTTTTATAACATCACTAAGCTTACCGACGCCGGAAGGTTCGATTAAAATTCTGTCGGGCGCATAGGTTTCGATAACCGACTTTAATGCCTTGCCGAAATCCCCGACCAGGCTGCAGCAAATACAGCCGGAATTCATTTCGTTAATCTTAACGCCGGCGTCTTTAAGGAAACCGCCGTCAATCCCGATTTCACCGAATTCATTCTCTATAAGCACAATTTTTTCGCCCTTATAGCTTTCCTCGATTAGCTTTTTAATGAGCGTGGTTTTGCCCGCACCGAGGAATCCCGAAAATATGTCAATTTTAGTCATTGATAAACACTTCCCTGAAAAAAATTATATATACATTATACCACAAAATTCAAAAAAATTCAATAGCTTTGCGGCAATTCCGCAAGTTTTTTTGTTGGTTTACAATAGATGTGTTACATTTCGAAATATTTTGTTACGAGGTAAACTCATAACAAAACATTTCGGTCAA
>CAKSKB010000018.1 GCA_934464705.1 uncultured Clostridia bacterium | reverse complement strand
TTTGATTATATCAAGGCTTTTATCATTGACGGCGAAATTTTTTAGGAATTTTGTAACACATCATTGACAAACCAACAAAATGCAAACGGAACTCCTAAAAACATGCTTGACATTTGCTCAAAAATATGTTAGAATAGCTTCTATGCAATCTTAACTGATTTACGGGGGCTGATATGAGCAAAATAAAATTATCCGACCATTTCACATATAAAAGACTGCTGCGGTTTGTGTTTCCGACGATTATAATGATGATGTTCACATCAATCTACGGCGTGGTGGACGGATTTTTCGTGTCAAATTTTGTCGGCAAAACGCCATTTGCAGCGCTTAATCTTGTAATGCCGTTTGTTATGATACTTGGCGGAATGGGATTTATGATAGGCACGGGCGGCAGCGCCCTTGTTGCAAAGGAACTCGGGCTCGGAAACCGCGACAGGGCAAACCGATATTTCACGCTTTTGATATATTTCACAATTGCGCTCGGGCTTGTTTTGTCCGCAATCGGCGTTATTAAGCATATTCCTCGGCGCAACCGAATCTATGATAGAAAGTGCGGTTCTTTACGGCAGAATAACGACCGGTTTTACGGTGTCGTTCATGCTGCAAAATGTGTTCCAGAGTTTTCTTGCAGCCGCCGAAAAACCGAGAATGGGGCTTAGGGTAACGGTTGCGGCAGGGCTTACGAATGCGGTTTTGGACGCACTTTTCATTATTGTTTTCAAATGGGGGCTTGCGGGTGCGGCGCTTGCAACCGGAATCGGTCAATGCGTCGGCGGCATAATTCCGCTTGTATACTTTATGCGCAAAAACAGCAGCCTTCTGCGGCTTACAAAACCGAAATTTGAGCTGAAACCGATTGTCAAAGCCTGCACAAACGGAAGTTCCGAACTTATGTCGAACATATCGTCATCGATTGTCGGAATGCTTTACAACTGGCAGCTGATAAGGCTGATCGGCGAAAACGGAGTTTCGGCTTACGGAGTTCTGATGTATGTGCAGTTTATATTTATCGCAATCCCGATAGGCTACTCGATAGGCACAGCGCCGCTTGTCAGCTTCAATTACGGCGCCGGGAATCATACGGAAATGAAAAACCTCTTAAAAAAGAGCATTATTTTAAACGCCGTAACAGGAATAACCCTCACCGTACTTGCGATTTCGCTGTCCTCCCCTCTTGCGCATATCTTCGTGGGGTACGACAGGGAACTTTACGATTTATCCGTCAGCGCATTTAAGCTGTTCTCGCTTGCGTTTATACTTGACGGGCTTAACATCTTTGCATCGGGATTTTTCACAGCACTTAACAACGGGCTTGTATCCGCCGTTATATCGTTTTTGAGAACGCTTGTGTTCCAGACATCGTCAATTATCGTTCTTCCTATAATATTAGGCCCCGACGGAATCTGGCTTGCAAATACGGTCGCACAGGTTTTTGCGTTTATAATTTCGCTTATTTTCTTAATCGCATTGAGGAAAAGGTACAAATATTTTTAAAACCAATAAAGACACGCACACCACCCTTTTTTGCGGTGTGCGTAATTTTTTATATACTAATATTCATCATGAATCTTAAAGCTGTCGGCAATCTGCGTGACATATTTAAACATTTCCTCGTACTCTGCCGCAATTTCGACATCGTTTTCATCTCTGTCTGCCCATATCGGGTATTGAACATCGGTCGGAACCGCAAAAATATATGCATACTTATCGTTTTTGTAAAGCAAACGGCTTCCGCTCAGCATATTTAATATTTCGTCTGCGTAGCCCGCATTGGTTTTTTCGATGCTGAACAGCGTGCCGCCGCCGTATTTATCGTAAGTTGCTTTTTGCTCAAAGCGCACAACATTGTTTTCCGAATGGATATAGTATTTTCCGCTCCAGCTATCGGGAATCTTAACTGTATATTCCGTTTTATCGCCGTTATTCGGAATCTCAACAGTGTAATCATCGGTTGTTAAATCCGAAAACACACCGCTTGCAAAAACCGTTGCCGAAAGCATAACAACAGCGATAACCGCGGATATGACCGATACAATTCTGCCGGTTTTCTTTTTATTCTTAATCATAATAAATCTCCTTTTCAAAATATTTTTGCTGCCTGTCATCTGCGTTGTAAGAGAAAGCTGTCTTATTTTTCCCGTCGGAAGAAGGAAAAGAATGGTGTTTATATACCCTATTTTCTCACTGTCCGACATATTTTCGGTAACCGCCATATCACAGGATATTTCGCACTCTGCCGCAATTTGCTTTGAAACATACCACGCAATGGGATTAAACCAATGAACGCATTTTACAAATTCGGCAAACCATTTATATAAAACATCATGCCGTTTAAAGTGCGTCATTTCGTGGCGGAGTATGTTATGCAGCTGTTCGCCCGAAAGCTTTGTTTTCGGCAAAACCAGAGTTGGTCTGAAAACGCCGGTCATAAACGGCGACGCAATATCTTCCCATACCAAAACACTGATTTTTTTGTCCGTATATTGTCCGATTTCGGGGCAGTATATAATTTTGCCGTTTTCGCGAATCCTAACATTCAGCCTTATATACCGCAAAACATTTAACAACATTAAAGCCGCTGCGCCTATAAGCCATAAATATGCCAGAATATTCATGCGATTATTAATTATAACCGCTGCCGTTTGCAAAAGCTGCGGCTTTTCAGGTGCGGTCGGCTGCACGGTGTTTTCGGTCATACCCGCTTGCGTTACAACACTTGGTGCGGATATTGAATTTGCATTGAACCGCACCGGCATAATCATTACCAAAAGCACGCACAGCCATATGTAATAATGCCATGAATATCCGAAAGCCTTTTTTGTTATAGGTCTGATAAGGCTGATAACAGCCGCAAAAGCGGTACCGGCAAGCGATGTGATTAAAAAAGCTTTAAATATTTCACTAATCAACTTCGTCCCTCCCTGTCTTCAAAAATCGCCTTCAGTTCCTGCATATCCTTATCCGAAAACTGTTCTTCTTCAAAGAGTGCGGCAACAAGATTTTCGGCAGAACCGTCAAACAGATTTTTTATAAGGCTTCTCACCTGAGATTTTTTGTATTCCTTTGCCGTCAGAACAGGCTTATAATACCATGCCTTGCCCCGCTTTTCGGCAGACAGTGCGCCTTTTTCAACAAGTCTTGCAAGAAAAGTGGCAATCGTTGTGCGTTTCCAGCCTTTTTCTTCAACTGCTTTCCCTATTGCCGCCGAGCCTATCGGCTCATCCGATTTCCATACAACCTTCATAATTTCAAGTTCCGCTTCGCCTATATTTATATTCGCCATAAGGTATACCTCCGTTTTGTTCTACTTTTGTCGACATCTATAGTCTACCACATTAGACATAGTTTGTCAAGCCTTTTTTATAAAAATTATTTTTTCAAGATTATAAGCAAAAAACACCCGAAACCGTCAGGATTTCAGGTGTTTTGGTTTTGGTTATTTAATTTTTATTCCCACATTCCGAGGTTGGGTTTTTGTTTTGAAAAGACAGTTGGTTTTAATCCCTTCAATATTTCTTCCGAATTTCTCTTAAAATCGGAAGGGATAAGACTCCTGTCGCGCAATATTGTTTTGGGACACTTAAAACCGATTTCATACATCCATACGCCGCCATAATTAATTTCCTCAAGTGCGGCGATAACCTTTGCCCAATCAATCTCCCCTTCACCCGGAAGCCAATGGCGTTCGTTAACAAAGTCAAAGTCCGAAACATGAAGCGTTACAATTTTGCTGCCGAGTGCAATTATTGCTTCTTCGGGTTTCTGAACGGTTATGTGGTTTGTATCAAAGCATATTCTCAGCCTGTCATCTTCGGCTGTCAGAAACTGCATTTCTTCTATTGAATGACCTATACAGGTTCTCGGCAAATCTTCGGTACAAACGATACCGCCGAAATTCTCCGCTGCGTCAGCAAGGAACGAAAGACTCTCTCTTGAATATTTAAGCCTATCGCCTCGCTCATCATCAGAAATCGGCTCAACGCTCGGATGAACCACAAATTTATCTATACCGGTATCGCCTGCCCGCTTTATGAGCTCCGAAAGTTTTTCAACCGAAAATCTTCTTTTATCTCTATCCTCAGATGACAAATCTAAAATCTCAAACGGCGTAAAAGGCAGATGCAGCGACCAGATATTTACCCCGTGCTCTTTTGCAAGCCTTTTCACTCCGATAAAATCAAAATCATCGTAATTATCCTGAGATATTTCAATATGCTTTATTTCGTTTTCCGACAAAGCAGCGAGATATTCCCCCGTAACCGCATTTTTGAATGTGGAAATCCCGATTTCATACATATAAAAATCCTTCTTATCTTCTATATTTCAACAATGTCCTTCATAGAGTACATTCCGGCGGGCTTGCCCTTAAGAAAACCTGCTGCGGCAATAGCACCGGTTGCAAAAATCTCTCTTGACGCAGCGGAATGTTTAATCTCTATTACCTCATCATTTCCGGCAAAGAGCACCGTATGTTCGCCCACAATCGTGCCGCCCCTTACGGAGTGGATACCGATTTCCTTGGGGCTGCGTGCCTTTCTTACGGAATGTCTGTCATAAACATACTCAAAATCTTCTTTTTCGTTAAGCGCATCTGCAATTGCAAGCGCGGTTCCGCTCGGTGCATCGAGTTTTCTGTGGTGGTGCTTTTCAACGATTTCGATATCAAAGCCGTCGCCCAAAATCTCCGCCGCACGCTTTGCAAGCGCCGTTATTACGCTTATCCCGAGGGACATATTTGCAGAATAAAACACCGCCGTTTTTTCGGAAGCCGCCTTCATTTTTTCTTTTTGTTCCTCCGAAAGCCCCGTGGTTGCAAAAACAACCGAAGTCTTTGTGCTGACGGCATAATCAAGCACGCCTTCAAATGCGGAAGGGTGTGAAAAATCTATTATAACATCCGCTCTCCCCGAAAACTCCTTCGGAGAAGAATACACCGGAAAAGGTGATGCTGCGTCCTGTTTTATATCAAAACCGCAAACTATTTCAAAATCGTCTTTTTTTCTGACGGTATCAGCAATAACGCGCCCCATATGACCGCAGGCGCCGCTTAAAATCAAACTTGTCATTTGTCAGCACCTCATTATAAAAGATTAACCGATTCAAGCGCCGCTTTAATGCGTGCTTTATTTTCATCGGAGGGGTCATAAAGCGGCAGGCGGAGCATTCCGTTGTCCGTCCCGAGCATTTTCATCGCCGCCTTTACGGGGATTGGGTTGACATCGCAGAAAAGAGCATTGATAAGTTCAAGATATTTAAGCTGAATTTCCGCAGCAGCCTTATAGTCGCCTTTGAGGCACAATTCGCACATATCGTGAGTTTCGTCCGGTGCGACATTGGCAAGCACGGAAATAACGCCCTTTGCGCCGATTGACATAAGCGGAACAACCATATCGTCATTTCCGGAATACATATCAACCAGGTGTCCGCACTTTTCCATCATTTTTATGCTGAGCGACATATCGCCGCTTGCTTCTTTGATTCCCGCAATATTTTCGCGCTGACCGAGTTCAAAGAGAGCGTCAACCGAAATCGTAACCCCCGTACGGGAGGGCACATTATAAAGAATAATCGGAATTTTAACCTCATCAGCAATTTTGCCGTAATGCGCAACAAGCCCTCTCTGGGAGGTCTTATTGTAATATGGCGTAACCATGAGCAGACCGTCCGCCCCTACGCCTTCGGCAAACTTTGAAAGGTGAATTGCACAGGCGGTGTCGTTATTGCCCGTTCCGGCAATAATCGGGATTCTGCCGTCAGCTTTGCGGCAGGCATATTTAATGGTCTGTTCGTGTTCCTCAACGGTCATTGTCGCCGCCTCACCCGTTGTGCCGGCGATAATAATTGAATCCGTTTTGTGTTCAATATGATATTCAATCAGGCGTCCGAGTGCGTCAAAATCCACTCCGTTTTCGTTAAACGGAGTAATCAGCGCAACGCCGGAGCCTGTAAAAACCGTATTTTTCATAGTGTAATTTTTCCTTCCGGATTATTTGTTTTGCTGTTCGATATATTTTTCGGCAATCTGAACCGCATTTGAAGCAGCGCCTTTTCTGATATTATCGGCAACTACCCACAGATTTACGCCGTTTTCAACGCTTTCATCGCGCCTGATTCTGCCGATATATGTTTCGTCCGTACCGGTAGCTTTTTCGGCAATCGGGTAAACATCGTGTGCGGTATCGTCCATAATAACAACGCCGGGAGCATTGCGGAGCGTTTCAACAAGTTCGGGAAGCTCAAACGGCTTTTCAAGCTCAACATTAATAGCTTCGCTGTGGCTGTTGAAAACGGGCACCCTTACCGCCGTTGCGGTTATTCTGATATTATCGTCATGCAGAATTTTTCTTGTTTCGTTGACCATTTTCATTTCCTCTTTTGTGTAGCCGTTATCGAGGAAAACATCTATATGCGGCAGACAGTTGCCGGCAATCTGATAAGGGAATTTTTTGGGAGCTTCGCCCTTAAGACCGTTTTCGAGGTCCTTATACCCTGCCATACCTGCGCCGGAAACCGCCTGGTATGTCGAATATACAATTCTCTTAATACCGTACTTATCGTGAAGGGGCTTAAGCGCAACCATTGCCTGAATTGTGGAGCAGTTAGGGTTTGCAATAATGCCCTTGTTCCACTCAATATCCTCGGGGTTAACCTCGGGCACAACCAGCGGAACCTCCTTATCCATTCTCCATGCGCTTGAGTTATCTATTACAACCACGCCTTCTCTAGCGGCAATCGGCGAATATTTTTCACTTGTGGAGCCGCCCGCCGAGAAAAGGGCGATATCTATGCGGCCGTTATCGAAGGAATGTTCGTTAAGCTCCTCAACCACATAATCCTTGCCCATGAACTTTACGGTTGTTCCGGCAGAGCGCGCGGATGCCATAAGATAGTAGTTTTCAACCGGAAGATTTTTTTCTTCAAGAACCTTAAGAAAAGTCCTCCCGACCATACCCGTTGCGCCGACTACGGCGATATTATACTTTTTCATACAATCAAACCTCCGAATATAGTTATATACTTAATATTTTACCACCAAAGGGCATGTTTTGTCAACCGTGAATATTAATAAAAATGCCGAATTTGAAAAAGAACGGCCGTTTATGACCGTTCTTTTGACTAATTTTCGGTTTTAAGCTTTTCCGCCGCATTTGCAAGCATAAGCTTAATTCTGTTCTGCTGATTAATTTCCGAAGCGCTTGCGTCATAATCAATCGCAATGATATTTACATCGGGATTGCGCCTTTTTATCGGGTTCATCATGCCTTTTCCGACAATATGGTTAGGCAGGCACCCGAACGGCTGCGTGCAGACAATATTATTCACACCGCTGTCGGCAAGTTCCAGCATTTCCGCCGGAAGGAGCCACCCCTCGCCCATTTTGCAGCCGTAGCCGATATAATCTTTGACCAGGGACACGGTGTGCGAAAACGGAGTTGACGGTCTGAACCGTCCGTCCGAAGCGACCGCATCTATAACTTTTTTCTGTTCATGTTCAAGGAATTTCAAAACCGTGCAGTAAAGCGGATACTGCGCCTTATTTCTGCCGTAGAGCCTGTAATCCATAATGTTATCGTAAATGCTGTAGAGCATAAAGTCCATAAATCCGGGAATAACAACCTCTGCGCCTTCGGAAACCAAAAACCGTTCAAGTCCGTTATTTCCGGCGGGTGAAAACTTAACAAAAATCTCGCCGACAATCCCGACCTTGACCTTTTTTTCATGTTTCAGTTCAATTTTGCCGAATTCGTCAATAATTCTCTTATAATTCCTTTTTATGCGGACAAGCGAAAAATGTTTTTTGTTCATCTCGTCCGTAAGAACCTTTGTAAGCCTATCCGAAACCGCCTTAGCGCTGCCTTTTTTAACCTCGTACGGCTTGCACTGATTTTCAAGAAGCATAATCAAATCGCCGTAAAGCGTTGCGTAAAGCATTTTATAAAGCATAGGAAGCGTCAGCTTAAAACCCGGGTGCTTTTCAAGCCCGGCAAGGCTTAAGGATATTACCGGAATATGCCCATAGCCGGCTCTTTCAAGCGCTTTTCTTATAAGAAAGATGTAATTTGACGCACGGCAGCCGCCGCCCGTCTGGAACATTATAAGCGCTATTTTATCGGTATCGTAACGACCGCTTTTGACCGCCTCCAGAAACTGACCGATTACCACGATTGCCGGATAGCAGGTATCGTTATGCACATATTTAAGCCCCGCTTCCGTAACCGACGAGCTTTCCGACTCCAGAAGTTCGATATTATATCCGCAGTTTCTGAGAATCTGAATATACAGCTTAAAATGCACCGGAAGCATATTCGGCGCCAGAATCGTATGCGTTTTTTTCATTTCTTCGGTGAAAGGGATGTATTTTTCAGCCATTTCCGTTCCTTTCCTCCAATGCGCCCAAGAGGCTCCTGAGCCTTATTTTAACAGCGCCGAGATTTGTGATTTCATCAATTTTAATCTGCGTATAGAATTTACCGCCGTCCTCTAAAATACTGCGTATTTCATCGGTTGTGATTGCGTCAACGCCGCAGCCGAAGGACACAAGCTGCACAAGTTCGGTATCTTCATGCTCCACCGCGTATCTTGCCGCTCTGTAAAGCCTTGCATGGTAAGTCCACTGATTGAGAACCCTTACCTCCGGAATTTTTGCAAGGTGGCAGATACTGTCCTCGCTGACAACCACAAATCCGAGCGATGATGCAAGCTTATCTATTCCGTGCCCGACCTCAGAATCCGCATGATAAGGCCGCCCCGCAAGAATCATAATTCTTTTGCCGTTTTCCCGCGCATAACGAAGAGCACGCTCTCCCTCTTTGCGGATTTTTTCCATATGCTCGCCGTATGCCGCAAAACCTGCGTCCACGGCACGGGATATCTCCGATTTTTTGATATGATAATCCGAAAGGTACTTAAACAGTTCATGTTTCAGTTCCTTCGGGTTGTTTATATTAAGATAAGGGTACATAAACCGCAGACCTTCGAGCGATTTTGAATTTCCCTTCAGAAGTTCCGGATAATACGCAACAACCGGACAGTTATAATGGTTGGAGGACGCCCCCTCATCCACATTATAGGTAAGACACGGATAAAAAATTGCGTCAACGCCCATCTCCGCAAGCGTTTCGATATGCCCGTGCATAAGCTTTGCCGGATAGCAGGCAGTGTCCGACGGAATTGTAAACTGCCCCTTTTCGTATGTCTTTCTCGTTGACATGGGCGAAACGGCGACCTCAAACCCGAGTTCCGTAAAAATTCTGTGCCAAAGCGGCAAAAGTTCAAACATTCCGAGCGCAAGCGGCATACCTATTCTGCCTCTGCGGTTTTCACCCGGTTCAAGCGATGTAAGAAGTTTGCGTTTAAACTCGTGGAGGTTCGGCAAATCCGAATTTTCCGTTTTGCCCAGCCCCTTCTCGCACTTATTTCCGGAAATATACTTTTTTCCGCCTCCGAAATCGTTCACCGTAAGGCGGCAGCGGTTTCCGCAGCCGCCGCACACAACGGATTTCGATGTATGCGTAAAGCTTTTAAGTTCGCCCGGGGTCAGAATCGTCGATTTTTCCGCCTTCATTGCGTGCAGCGCAGCGCCGAAAGCCCCCATAAGCCCGGCAATACGGGGTCTTATAACGCTTCTGCCCAGTTCCTTTTCAAAGGCACGCAGGACAGCGTCATTGTGGAAAGTTCCGCCCTGAACGACAATATTCTGCCCGAGTTCATCGGCGGACGCCGCCCTTATAACCTTATAAATCGCATTCTTGACAACGCTTACGGAAAGCCCCGCCGAAATATCCTCGACCGAAGCGCCCTCCTTCTGCGACTGCTTAACGGATGAATTCATAAACACCGTGCAGCGGCTGCCGAGGTTAACCGGAGCCTTTGCAAAAAGACCCTTTCTTGCGAATTCCTCAATCGGACAGCCGAGAGATTTTGCAAATGTTTCAAGGAAAGAGCCGCAGCCCGACGAGCACGCCTCATTGAGCATAATGCTGTCAATTGCGCCGTTTCTTATCTTAAAACATTTAATATCCTGACCGCCTATATCGAGTATAAAATCGACATCTTTGCAGAAATGCTTTGCCGCCGTATAATGGGCAATCGTTTCAACCAGTCCGAAATCAACCGAAAAAGCGTTTTTAATAAGTTCCTCACCGTAGCCCGTCACGGCGGAACCGCAGATTGTTATACGGTCGCCGCAGAGCGAATATATTTTTTCAAGCTGTTCCCTTATTATTTCAACGGGGTTGCCCCTATTTGAAGAATAATAAGAATACAGAATTTCCTTTTTACCGTTTATAAGCGTCAGCTTTGTGGTTGTGCTGCCGCAGTCAATACCGAGGTAAGCCTTACCGGAATACTTTGCAATATCGCACGCCGGGACATCGGCGGCTTCATGCCTTTCTATAAATTCGCGGTACTGCCCGTCATTTTCAAAAAGCGGAGGCAGACGGTTTGACGAAATCCCGCCCTTTGCCAAAGCGATTTTTGAAATAAGCCCGGAGGCAGTCGCCTTTAAGCCGCTTTTTTCGGCATAAAGAGCAGCGCCCCACGCAACCGAAA
Organism: uncultured Clostridia bacterium; assembly: GCA_934464705.1. Taxonomy (GTDB): domain Bacteria; phylum Bacillota; class Clostridia; order HGM11514; family HGM11514; genus CAKSKB01. Next base: position 58,596 of record CAKSKB010000018.1, on the reverse strand, counting down.
TTCTTGCATAATCGGGAAAAACCGCATTTTCGTCCGAAAGCTTAAGCGTTTCCTTAAACCTTTGGCCAAGCCCTTTGCAATAGTAAAGAGGGCCGCCGAGAAAGAGCACTTTCCCCTCAATTCTTCTGCCCTGAGCAAGCCCGGCAATCGTCTGGTTCACAACCGCCTGATAAATGCTTGCCGCAACATCTTCCTTCCTTGCGCCCTGGTTAAGAAGCGGCTGAATATCGGTTTTTGCAAACACGCCGCACCTTGAAGCAATCGGATAAATCTGTGTATAATTAAGGCTCAGCTTATCAAGCTCATCAACCGTAACATTGAGCAGAACCGCCATCTGGTCGATAAACGCACCCGTTCCGCCCGCACATGAGCCGTTCATGCGCTCATCGCAGCCGCCGTCAAAAAAGATAATCTTTGCGTCCTCGCCGCCGAGCTCAACAACGCACGAAGCGTCCGGCTCGACCGCCTTCACAATCTCGCTTGTCGCAAAAACCTCCTGAACAAACGGCACGCCTATGCTCTGCGCCAGCCCAAGCCCGGCAGAACCAGATATCGCAACAAAAAACTCACGCTCCCCGACAAGCTTTGAAACCTCACCAAGAATTTCGGAAGTCTTCTCCCTTACCTTGGAAAGGTGCCTTTCATAGGTTTTATATATTATATTTTTTCCTTCGCACAGCACGAACTTAACCGTGGTGGAGCCAACATCGATTCCGAGAGTCAATTTATTATCAGCCAATCCGATTTCTCCCTATTTAATATAATAATAAAAAAACATTAAATCTATAATAGCACAAATATCAAAAAAAAGCAAGAGGTAAATTTTTAATAAATCATTTGTCAAATTTTATCGAATTATTGCATAAACTGTATATGGTGAATAACATGAAGCAATTTTCAAAAGAATACTATCTGGTTTTTTCATCTGCAACCTCGGCGCAAAGACTTTCAAAGCTGCTTTCTGCCGAAGGAATAAAAAGCAACATGGTTCACACGCCGAAAGCAGTATCCGACGGCGGCTGCGGATACAGTCTGATAATACCGGAAAGGCATCTTTACAAATCCGTCCGCCTCGCCGAAGAATACGGAATCAAAATAAGAAAAACAGCCGAGAAAAAAGATTAGCGTGCAAAACAGATGCACCTCCGAAATTCCTTCGGAGGTGCATTTAAAAAGCAGAACAATATTACAACTTACGACCTGTAGTCGGCATTAATCGTAACATAGTCAAATGTCAGATCGCAGCCCCATGCAGTGGCGGAAAAACCGCCGTCTTTCACATCGCAGGTACAAGTTACCTTGTCCGCACCGAGAATTTCCGTCGCCTTTTCCTCGCTGTAATCGGTTGCGAAACCGTTTTCAACAAGCTTTAGTTTTCCGTTTTCGCTTTCTATGTAAATATCCGTTTTGTCGGGGTCAAAATCCGCTCCGCTGTAACCGAGAGCGCACATAATTCTGCCCCAGTTTGCGTCCTTGCCGAAAACCGCCGCCTTTGTAAGGCTTGATGTTACAACCGATTTAGCCAGAGTTTTTGCCGCAGACTTGTCCTTTGCGCCCAAAACCGTAACCTCAAAAAGCCTTGACGCACCCTCGCCGTCCTCGGCAATCCTCATCGCAAGAAACTTAGTCACATAATCAAGCGCCTCGCAAAACGCCTTGTAATCCTCGCTTTCGCCGACGATTTCATCATTTTCCGCCATGCCGTCTGCAAGCAGCAGAACCGTATCATTCGTAGATGTATCGCCGTCAACCGAAACCATGTTGAAGCTGTCCTCAATGCTTGCCCGCAAAGCCTTTACCGCAAGCTCCTTTGAGATTGCGCAGTCGGTAGTTATAAATCCAAGCATCGTACCCATGTTCGGGTGAATCATCCCCGACCCTTTGCACATTCCGCCCATTCTGACAGTTTTTCCGCCGATATCGAATTCAACCGCAATCTGCTTGGGCTTTGTGTCGGTTGTCATAATAGCCTCCGCAGCAAGATTTGCACCGTTTTCCGTTGCCTCAAGCTTATCTTTAAGCATAATTATACCGTTTTCGATTATATTCATCGGCAGATTTGCACCTATAACTCCGGTTGAAGCAACCAGCACTTCTTCCTTTTTTACACCCAGTGCTTCCGCTGCAATTTCTGCCGTTTTTTCCGTATCGGAAAGCCCTTTCGCACCTGTGCAGGCATTTGCGATACCGCTGTTTATAACAACCGCGCGTGCTGTTTTTTGCTCATCACAAAGCCGTTTATCCCACTTCACGGGCGCCGCCTTCACAAGATTTTTCGTAAATGTTCCGGCTAATACCGCATCACTTTCGCAAAATATCATCGCCATGTCACGGTTGGTCTTTCCGCTCTTTATTCCCGCCCGAAGCCCGTACGCCTTAAAGCCCTTTGCAGCAGTAACACCGCCGTTTATTATATTCATAATTATACGCTCCTTTGTGCATAAAAATTCAAAACTCACATATTTTAATTATACAACTTTTAAGCGGCAATGTCAATACAAACCCTTGCTATTTTCATCAAAATGTGATAATATATATAGTGAAACAATTTTTGGAGATAATTAAGATGATATATTTTGATAATTCGGCAACAACAAGACCTTACCGTGAGGTGTGCGGCGAAATGGCGGAAACCGCTTACAAAAACTTCGGGAATCCGTCATCGCTGCATACGCTCGGTATGGAAGCGGAGAAAGCGGTCCGCCGCACAAGGCAGACGATTGCGAAGGAAATCGGGGCGCGGGAGGATGAAATATTTTTCACTGCCTGCGGCACGGAAAATGCTAACACCGCAATTTTCGGAATTGCAAGCCGCACGAGAAAACGAAGGATAATAACAACCGCGGTTGAGCACCCCTGCGTTTTAAGACCCATTGAAAAGCTTTCAAAAGAAGGCTTTGAAGTTATATACCTGCCAGTTGACGAAAACGGGTTTGTCAGCCTTTCGGAGCTTGAAGCCGCCGTTAATGATGATACCGCACTCGTGTGCATGATGCAGGTCAACAACGAAGTCGGCGCAGTAACCGACCTTTCGGCGGCAAACAAAATCATAAAACGGAAAAATCCCGAAACTTATTTTTTTGCCGACTGCGTTCAGGGTTTCGGCAAAATCGGGGTTTCGGCAAAAGACTGCGATATGCTCAGCATCAGCGGCCACAAAATACACGGTCCGAAGGGTGTCGGAGCACTCTATGTCAAAAAAGGAACCAAAATCAATCCGTTTATGCTCGGGGGCGGTCAGGAAAGGGGCTTCCGCTCCGGAACCGAAAATGTGCCGGCAATTGCGGGCCTTGGAAAAGCCGTTGAATTAATCGGTGACAAGTCCGAAGCTTTTCGGAAGATGAACGAAGTCAAAACACGCCTTGCCGAAAGAATTTTAAGCGAAATTCCCGACACATTTATAAACAACACGGATTTTGAAAATTCCGCCGCATCCGTTCTGAACATATCGTTTCCCGGGGCGAGAAGCGAGGTTATACTGCATTTTATGGAAGCAGAGGAAATCTATGTTTCTTCAGGCTCTGCGTGCTCGTCAAACAAGCCCGGAAACAGCCATGTTCTGACCGCAATGGGCAAAAAGCATGAAATTATCGACAGCTCGGTTCGTTTCAGCTTCTGCCGTGAAAATACGGTTTCCGAAGCCGACGAAACAGTTGAAACACTTAAAAAAATTCTGCCGAAAATCCGCAGAAAATGAGAAAGGACACTGCTATGCTTATAATGATAAAATGCGGTGAAATAGTCCTTAAAGGGCTAAACCGCCACCTGTTTGAAGAAAGACTTATGAAAAACATCAGGTTCCGCCTGCGTGACCTCGGAAAGGTTCAGCTCAGGTGTGCACAGAGCACTATTTACCTCGAATCCGAAGGCGATATTGACAAAATGTTTGAAAGGCTGAAATACGTTTTCGGAATTTCAAACATAAGCAAGGTGCACGCCTGCGAAAAAGACATGGAAAAGGTGCTTCCTCTTGCGCTGCGCGTTATGGAGGAAACGGGCGCAAAAACCTTCAAGGTGGAAACAAAGCGCAGCGATAAAAAGTTCAGATACAATTCACCGCAGATAAGCCGCATGGTTGCGGATTTCGTTTATGACAATATCCCCGGCGGAATAGAAGCCGATATGAAAAACCCCGATGTGGTTTTAAGGGTTGATGTAAGGGACGCCGAATGTTATGTTTATGTTGAGCGTGAAAAGGGTGCCGGCGGAATGCCGACAGGCACAAACGGCCGTGCAACGCTGCTGCTTTCTGGCGGAATTGACAGTCCGGTTGCCGGGTGGATGATAGCAAAACGGGGCGTTGAACTTAACGCCGTGCATTTTCATTCGTATCCCTACACGAGTGAACGCGCAAAAGAAAAGGTAATTGACCTTGCAAAGCTCATGGCGAGGTACTGCGGCAGAATAAACCTTTATGTTGTGCCGTTCACAGAACTTCAGCTTGCGATAAACGACAACTGTCCGGACGATGAGGGGACAATCATAATGCGCCGCATGATGGCAAGAATTGCGGAGAAAATCGCAGTAAATACCGACTCTCAGGCGTTAATCACGGGTGAAAGCATCGGTCAGGTTGCAAGCCAGACAATGTACAGTTTAGCGGTTACAAATCACGGGCTTGACCTCCCCGTTTTCAGACCGCTCATAGGCTTTGACAAGGATGAAATTATCCAAATTGCGAGAAAAATCGATACATTCGAAACCTCGATTCAGCCGTATGAGGACTGCTGCACGGTATTTGTTGCTAAGCATCCGAAAACCAAGCCGAATCTTGCCGATATTGAAAAATCCGAAAGCAATTTTGACTATATGTCGTATATAGAAAAAGCGGTTGAAGATGCCGAGGTAATTAAAATAGAGCCCGAATGGGAGGTTTGATGCATGAGTGTTAACGAAGAACTTGTAAAAGCGCTTGCGGATAAAAAAATGACTGTTTCCACCGCGGAATCCTGCACGGGAGGGCTGATTTCCAAGCTGATTACGGATGTTTCCGGTTCCTCCGATGTGTTCGGATACGGTTTTGTGACATATGCAAACGAGGCAAAAATGAAGATTTTGGGAGTATGGGACGAGGCTCTTTCGCAGTACGGTGCGGTAAGCAGACCCGTTGCGGTTTTGATGAGCCGAGGTGCAAGAAGGGTTTCAAAAAGCGATATAGCCGTTTCGGTAACGGGCATAGCAGGACCCGGCGGCGGTACCGCCGAAAAACCCGTGGGGCTTGTTTACATCTCCCTTTCAACACCGGACGGAACGATTTGCAGAAAATGCAATTTCAGCGGCACAAGGGACGAGGTGCGCCGGCAAACCGCAGAGTTTGCGCTCAATCTTGCATTGGAATATCTGAAACTTATATAAGGAGCATAATCATGACAGACTGGAACGCAGCACAATACAGCAAATTCAAAACAGAACGCACGCTGCCGGCAATTGACCTGGCAAATGCAATCGACTGTAAAAATGTGCATAAAATACTTGATATCGGCTGCGGAACAGGCAACAGCACTGCCGTTCTGATAAACAAATTTCCCGAAGCGAAGGTTGTCGGGGCGGACAATTCGGACGATATGCTTTCCGCAGCAAAAAACGCCTGCCCAAGTGCAGACTTTATAAAGCTTGACGCGGAAAATGACATTGACAAAATAACCGAAAAATATGATATCGTGTTTTCAAACGCCTGTATACAATGGATTCCGAATCACCGAAAGCTGATAAATGATATGTTTTCGCTGCTGAGAAGCGGTGGTGTGCTTGCCGTTCAGATACCTCAGCAGTACAAACACCCCGTTCATAAAATTCTGAACTCGCTTGCAGATTCCGACAAATGGAATAAAAAGATAAAAGAAAAAAGAACTTACAACAATCTTTCGGAAAGCGAATATTTCGATATACTTTCGGAACTTTCCGAAAATTTCAGAATCTGGGAGATTACATATTTTTTCTCCATGCCGTCATATCAAAGCATTGCGGAGTGGTATAAGGGCACCGGGTTAAGACCGTACCTTGCGCAGCTGACAGATTCGGACCAAAAAGAATACACAGAAGATTTTCTCGAAAGAATAAGAGCAACATATCCCGTCCGGAAAAACGGAAATATTATTTTTGAATTTCCGAGACTGTTTTTCACAGTAACTAAAGAATAAAAACAACTGCGGCACAAGGTTTCCTTGTGCCGCAGTCTTCATAATTATCAGTCTATAGGGTTCCCCTCGTTATCGAAAAGCGGAAGCGGAGCAAGATATGTAACATCATGTCTGCCGATAGCGTCGCCTTCAGCCAAAACCGCCATCTTGCCGACGATATTTCCGCCGCATTCATTGACGAGAGTTATAAGGGCATTAAGCGATTCGCCGGTGCTTATAACATCATCGACAATCAGAACCCTTCTCCCCTGCAAAAGATTCTTTTCCTTGCCGCCCAGGCACAGAATCTGCTTTTCCTCGGTTGTAATCGAGTTAACCTCAACCGTAACAACCTCGCTCATGTAAAGCTTCGGGCCCTTTCTCGCAACGACATATTCAATCCCCGAAAGCCTCGACATTTCAAACGCAAGCGGAATACCCTTCGATTCCGCAGTTATGATAACATCGAAATCCGGAGCCTTCTTCAAAAGCTCTTTGGCGGAAGCCGTAGTAATTTCTGTATCGCCGAACATTATAAATCCGGCAATCTGAAGCTTATCGGTCAGCGGAAAAAAATCAAGTTCCCTTTTAAGACCGGCAATCTCTATTTCATATGATGTATTCATTTAAAATACACTCCCTTTATAAATATTCATATATATAATATCACAAATTCCGATAAAATGCAACGGTTATATTAAAAAACTGTTATATATTGATGTGATTTGTAGACAAACACGAATTTTTGTGGTATGATATATGAACATGGGAGATGTTATTATGAAAAAAATATGGGTATATATTACGGTATTCATTCTTTCTGCCGTAATTTTGTTTTTCGGCTCAAAGTGGGCACATGACGGCGTAACGATATTCAAGCACAGCGCCGAGGCGGTCACCGCAAAGGTTATGACCATAGACAAAAAGACGGAAACCAAGGGCGACAACTTCACAAGCACTGTGGTTATTTTCCGTGCGCAGATACAGGGCGGAAAGCACGACGGCGAGGTTGTGAAGGCGTATCAGGAGCATAATTCACAGGTGGCAAACATGAGAATCGTGCGCCCCGGGGACACCGTAATCATGAAAAACTATAAAATAGAGGATCTCGGCACAGACTGGGCGGTTGAAAACTTCAAGCGGTCAAATGTTCTTTTTATACTTATTGCCGCATTTGCGGTTCTGGTAATAATATTCGGAAGAAGCAAAGGTTTCCGCACGATTATTTCGCTTGCATATACCTGCCTTGCGGTATTTCTTGTATTCATTCCGGCAGTTCTCGGCGGCAGAAACATTTATGTTACATCAATCGCAATCTGCGTGTTTATAATATTCATGACGCTTCTTCTCGTAAACGGTGCGGATAAAAAAACCCTCTGCGCTGCGCTCGGGTGCGTCGGCGGCGTTCTGACAGCGGCGATAATTACTGTAATTATGAGCAAAGTTATGATTTTTGCCGGGTATACAAACGAGGATTCTTACTACCTCACGATGCTCCCGAAGCCCGTCAACCTTAAAGCGCTTAACTTTGCGGCTATAATAATAGGCGCCGTCGGGGCGGTTATGGATGTTGCGATGTCGCTTTCGTCATCGCTTTATGAAATGAAGGAAAAAATCCCCGATATATCATTTAAATCGCTTGTAAGTTCGGGGCTTGCAATCGGACGGGACATGATGGGCACGATGTCCAACACTCTTGTTCTTGCGTATATCGGCAGTTCCGTTTCGTGCGTTCTTCTGCTGCTCACCTACGCAGACTCGCTCGCAGATGTTCTCAACCGTGAAATGATAGCCTACGAGATACTACAGGCGATTGCCGGAAGCCTCGGAATACTCCTCGCAATTCCTCTCACAACGCTTGTATGCGGAGTATTCTATCTTAAAAGGAGGGCAAAGCATATTGAAAGCGAAAAAATATGACCTCGGAAAAGGCAAGCTTTCCTCTCTCATGCTTGCCATGGCGATACCGTCAATCGTTGCACAGGTAATAAATATTCTTTATAATATGGTTGACCGCATTTATATAGGTCACATAAAAGGCATAGGAGCGGATGCGCTTACGGGCGTTGGGGTTGCATTTCCGATTGTTGTGTTCATATCTGCGTTTTCGGCGTTTGTCGGTGCCGGCGGAGCGCCTCTTTCGGCAATTTTTCAGGGAAAGGGCGACCGTGACCGTGCCGAAAAAATTCTCGGAAACGGTGTTTCAATGCTGATTTTCTTTTCGGCAGTGCTCATGATTGTTTTTTATGTATTCAAAAAGCCCCTGCTTTTTGCCTTCGGCGCAAGCGAAAACACATATTCCTATGCGTCGGACTACATCTCGATATACCTTATCGGAACGCTTTTTGTTGAGTTTTCCATGGGGCTGAACACATATATTATAGCTCAGGGCAAATCGATAACGGGTATGCTGTCGGTTCTTATCGGTGCGGTCGCAAACATTGCGCTCGACCCCGTTTTTATATTCGTGCTCGGTCTCGGCGTCCGCGGTGCGGCAATCGCCACTGTAATATCGCAGTTTTTAAGCGCGGTATGGGTTGTGGGATTTCTCGCAAGCCGCCGTGCGGTTCTGAGGATAAAAATACAAAACTTAAAACCCGATTTCAAAATTATCGGAAGCATTGCCGCTCTCGGCGTTTCGCCGTTTGTTATGCGCTCAACCGAAAGCTTTGTAAGCATCGTTTTGAACAGCGGTATGCAGCGCTGCGGCGGTGATGTTTATGTCGGCTCAATCACTATAATGCAGAGCGTCATGCAGCTTTTTTCCGCACCGCTCGGAGGATTTACACAGGGCGTGCAGCCGATTATAAGCTTCAATTTCGGTGCCGGGAACTTTGACCGTGTTAAAAAAGTTTATAAGAGCATGATTGCGATTTGCCTTGCTTTTTCGTTTTTGGGCACCGCAACAGCCGTTATATTCCCTGAAATCTATGCAGGATTTTTCACAACGGATTCGGGTCTTATAGCGCTTGTAGGCGAAAAAATGCCGATATTTATGGCAGGTATGCTGATTTTCGGGGCACAGCAGGCTATTCAGACAACATTTATGGCTCTCGGGCAGGCAAAAATATCGCTTTTTATTGCAACGCTTCGGAAAATTATTCTTCTTATTCCGCTTGCGCTCATACTTCCGAGGTTTTTCGGAACAAACGGTGTTTATATTTCCGAACCGATATCGGATACAATATCGGTTCTTACAGCGTCTGTGCTTTTCATGCTGAATATAAAGAAAATTCTTACAAAGGACGCACTTGACAAAATAAAATAATACCGGACGGTGAAAAAATGGAAAAAGTCTTAATAACCGGCGGAACAAGAGGAATAGGCAGAAAAACCGCCGAATTGTTCAAAAAATCGGGATACAGTGTTTTCGTAACATACGAAAAAAGCTCGGACGAAGCCAAAAAGCTTAAATCCAACGGCATTTCCGCAATAAAAGCCGATGTTTCGGACATTGAAGCCATGGAATCGGTAAGGAACGAAATCGGTACGGTAGATGTGCTTGTCAACAACGCCGGGATTTCCTATTGGGGATTGCTTTCGGACATGACGCAGGCACAGTGGAAAAGAGTGATTGATGTAAACCTCACCGGAACATTCAACTGCATTAAAGTGTTTTCGCCCGATATGGTCAATAAAAAGCGCGGTGCTATAATTAATCTTTCATCGATGTGGGGGGTTACGGGCGGCTCGTGCGAAGCGGCATATTCTGCGGCAAAAGCGGGAATAATCGGTCTTACAAAAGCCCTCGCAAAAGAACTTGGACCCTCAGGGGTCAGAGTTAATGCCGTAGCGCCGGGGGTCATAAAAACGGACATGACAAAAAACCTTTCGGAGGATGATTTAAATTCCCTTGCCGAAGAAACGCCTCTCGGCATAATCGGCACGGCGGAGGATATCGCCGAAGGGATTTTATACCTTGCAAAGGCACGCTTTGTAACAGGAGAAATATTAAACATAAACGGAGGAATAGTAATATGATTTTTGCAAAAGATTACGGATTTGCAGCCGGGAAAGAGCCTTCTGCAAACTCGGCGGCGCTCCAGGCGGCAGCCGACATGGGCGGCGATATTTATATTGATGTGCCCGGAATTTACGATATATCCGACTGCGTTATGCTCGGCAGCAACACAAGCATAATCTGCGCAAACGGAGTATATTTAAGGAGAAACAAGAGCGAAAAAACAAGCTATGTTTTCGCAAACAGGGGCGCATACTCGAGGGAATATTCCGAAAACATAAAACTGATCGGCGTTAGAATTATATGCCGCGGGGTTGAAGCAGACCCGTCAAGCCCGTTTTATGTTCCGGGGCTGAGGGGGCATGTTTCTTTCTTTTACATAAAAAATCTTGAGATACGGGACTTTGAAATCATGGACCTTCCGGCGGGCAACTTCGGAATCCATGTATGTACCTTCCATAATATTATAATCGAAAATGTCAGAATAGAAGGCAAAAAAGATGCGGTACATCTGGGAAGAGGCGACAAATTTGTTATCCGCCACGGCATTTTCAGAACCTTTGATGACCCGATTGCTCTCAATGCACACGATTATTCCACATCAAATCCACAGCTCGGCTGGATTGAAAACGGTATAATAGAAGACTGCTACGATATGGACGATTCCGAAACCACAGGCTATTTCTGCCGTGTTCTTGCCGGCGCATGGGGCGAATGGAAAAGCGGCATGGATGTTCAGAATTCCGATACCGTTTCACACGGCGGAAGGCTCTACAGGGTGATTATGCCGGCTGACGGCAAAATTTACAAGTCCGTGACGCCGCCGACCCACGAAAGCGGCACCGCAGAATATGACGGAATACGCTGGGTTATGGTTCAGGACGATATAGTGTACGGCAGCGGCTGCAGAAATGTTCATTTCAGGGACATATTCCTTCAGAAAAAGCGTCCCACCGCATTTTCTCTGCACTTTGACAAAGATAATTATTCGAGAAGCTACTACCCCGGCGCACAGTCCCCCGTTCAGGAAAACATCATATTTGAAAACATATATTTTCAGAACGAAATACCCGAATTCATAAGCGCCGTTACACCGATTGACACAATCAAGGTTATAAACTCGTCTGTAGGCAGCAGCAAAATTGTGCTGAAAAACATCAATACAGAGGGAATTGAATACAAAAAGGCCAATATTTTGTTCTCCGGAACAAACTTTGACGGAAGCGAAGATTCTCTCGTTTCGACAGAAGACGGAAGGCATGCGGAAGTGAAAGTTATAGGTTCGTTCAAAGACAGATGAATTCAAAATCCTGACCGCACTTTATGCGGTCAGGATTTTTATCATACGGTTTTTATAATTAACTGCAACCTCCCCGACTGCGCAGAACTTATCGGCAAGACAGACAATTCTGCTTTCGGCATACCTCGGAGGAGTTATATTAAGCGGAAACATATGCCGCATAATAATCTCTTTTTCTATATTGTTAAGGCTGAAATCGCGTTCGGCGTTCATAAGCGCCCGTTTCGCATGGTGAAACCCGTGAAGTCTGTGGGAGGGGTCGTTTTCATGCCAGTCATAAAGAAAATAATCATGAAGGAGCGCACCTCTTACAAGCGACCGCATATCCACACTTATGCCGAATTTCACGGCAATATACACGCTTGCCGCCGCAACGCGCAGAGAATGGTCAAAGCACGAAAAATCGCCGTGATGTACAAAATTTTTTTCGGATTTCATTCCGTCAGACGATAAAATATCTCCGCCGAACTCATAAACCACGCCCATCAGTTCTCTGTTCACAAAAATCACCTCCCAAAATACTCTTGACATTTACCACATATGTGTATTATAATATATATTGACCGTTTTTGCAATGGTCGCAGAAGGCGGCATTTGATGTTTATTACACATGTGCTGCATTATATGTTACAAATCGGGGATGAAAATTTTATGCAGATTCGGCAGGGGATGGATATGGAAGAGAAAAAAATCGACAGAAGAACGGCAAAAACAAAAAAAGCTATTGCAGCGGCACTTGCAAAGCTGCTTTCCGGGAAGGAGATTAACAAGATTACCATTACGGATATAGCGAAAGAAGCGGACATAAACCGCAAAACATTTTATAATTATTACAGCAGCGTTTACGAAGTAATTGATGATATCGAAAATGAAATTGTTTCGGCATTTTCAAAATCGCTCAGCGAAATCGACTTAAAAAAAGACCTGCAAAAACCGCAGATAATACTCGGCGTTCTTATGGAAATTATAAGACAGCACGCAGATTTTTACGGCCAGATTTTCACAACGGGCGCAAATCCTAATCTGCCCGACAAAATTGCCGGCGCAATAACCGCCCGTCTAAAATCCGAATTTGAAGCACGCACGGAACTTGACGGAATAAAGCTTGAAATAATTTCGACATATACAATCGCCGGTATGGCGGCAGTTTACGGAGATTGGTTCCGCTCGGGAAAAACCATTCCGGTAGAAGAAGTTTCAAAATACTGCACCGAACTAATGCTTGGCGGAATAAACGGGATGTTCAACGAATAACAAAATAGCCGAACCGCACCGATTTTACGGCGCGGTTCGTTTTATTATTTAAGCCTTCCGTTTGCAACCTTTCCTACATTAAACTCGCACACGCCCATAGAGCCGGGCGCAACATCGTATTCGTTAAAAGAAATGTACAGACAGCCGTTTTTGATATAAAAATTTTCGTTTCCGGTTATTTCGCTGAACGAAAATTCCTTGTTTGCCTCAAACCCGTCGGTTGCGGAAGGGTCATAAATAAAATACATATTGCTGCTGTCCTTCGCCATATTTTCACGCATCTGATCGGTTATTATGCCGTAAAGCTTTTCTTTATAATTCGGCTCATTGCAAAGAATTTCGCCGAGAGAAACGAGTTTTTCCGCCTTCTTGTCCACCGTGAACATCTTATTGTATTCATTGCCGCCTGCCATAACATGCGTAGTCATGATTTTAACGCTGAAATAATCATCGTCATTGCAAAGCACATCGTAACTTGTTGTTATGCTGTATTTTGAAGAATTGCTGTCAACATCACCGTCAGCCGCCTTGTCGGCCTCATACTGCTTTATTATACCGCCGATATATTTATCAATTTTACGGTTCAGCTCCTCCGTTGCCTTGCCGAGGCCTTTCGCTTCCGGAATTTCAATATATGCGGAAAAGCTGCCTTTTTCATCCTCATAAACCCTGAATGTCACAAGTTCGGCAAGCCTTCCGATAACCGGAATTTCCTGCATGGTATATGCGGCGGTCGGGCTTATATTGACCGCTCCCACAAAGCATACCGCTGCGCACGCCGCAGTCGCCGCTATAGCCGAAATCACCTTTTTCGCACCTTTATTCCGCCTTTTTGCCTCGGCTGTAACACGGCAGTTAAGGTACTGCGGAGCAGTTTCTGTTTTTCCGAGTGCATTTTTTAAAATCTCATCTAATTCATTGTTCTTCATGAAAATTCATCTCCCTTTTTATAATTTCTTTTGCCGTATGAAGTCTGCTTTTTACGGTGCCTTCGGGGCAGCCGAGTATTTTGGCGATTTCCTTAACCGAAAGTTCCGCATTGTAAAACAGAACAATCACCGGGCGGTATTTGTCATCCAGTTCCGATACAATGCGGCGGACAAGAGCAAGGGTTTCCTTTTTCTCAACGCTTTCCGAAACATTATCGTCACCCGATATAAAAAGCTCCGTATCGTCATAGCTTAAAGTCGGGGCTATGCGGTGGCGTCGCCGCGCCTTCCGCTGCTCATTCTGCCATTCGCTGACGCAAATTTTCATTAAAAGTGCCCTCGGATTGCGTTTTTCATCGATGTTCTTGCCAAATGCTTTCAGCATGGTTTGCTGATATAAATCGTCCGCCTCAAACCTTGAGCGTGTTAAGTAAAGGCAAAAGCTGTACAAGCGGTCACCGTGCTCACTTATCAGCTTTTCCGTGCTGTTCATTTCCGATTCCTCCTTTCGTTTTCCGGTGTTTCACTTATATATTGCCGCAACTTTTAAAAAGGTTCAAAAAAAGAGGGAATTTTTTCTCCCTCTTTAATCTATATCACATCAAAATTTTCAAGAGCCTTGAGAGCACGTGCGGAAATCGCTTCGTTTTTCTCGCGTTTTCCTCTGATTTTCATTCCGAGCGGTTTGATAATACCGAAATTAACATTCATCGGCTGGAAGTTCGTAATTCCTTCGCAGCTTATGTAAGCGGCAAGCGCATGAAGTGCGGTTTCCTCCGGGAACAAAAATGTCCCCTTCCCGGATATAACCGACGCACACTGAAGCGCCGCCATAAGGCCGGATGATGTAGATTCCGCATAGCCTTCGACCCCGGTAATCTGTCCGGCGAAAAATACCTTAGGATGCTTTTTCATTGAAAAACTGTAATCGAGAAGCTTCGGCGAATTCAAAAATGTATTTCTGTGCATAACGCCGTAGCGCACAAATTCTGCATTTTCCAAACCAGGAATCATCGAGAACACTCTCTTTTGCTCGCCCCATTTAAGGTTTGTCTGAAATCCCACGATATTGTAAAGGCTTCCTACAGCGTCATCCTGCCTGAGCTGCACCACCGCATATGACTTTTCATTTGTGCGTTTATCCACAAGCCCAACAGGTTTTAGCGGCCCGAAAAGCATTGTGTCCCTTCCCCGCTTTGCCATAACCTCAATCGGCATACAGCCCTCAAACACATCAAATCCTTTAAGTTCGGCAATTTCGGCGGTTACAAGCGCATCGTAAAACCTGTTATACTCCTCCTCCGTCATGGGGCAGTTGAGATAATCGGCATCACCCTTATCGTATCTTGACGCCTTAAACGCTTTCTCCGTATCGACCGACTCAAAAGTTACAATCGGCGCTGCGGCGTCAAAGAAATGAAGATATTCCTCATTTCCGGTAAGCCTTTTTATTTCGTCCGTGAGAGCGTCCGATGTGAGCGGTCCTGTTGCAACGATTGTGTATTCATTCTCGTTGATTTTGGTCACTTCCCCGGGGATAACCTCAATAAGAGGATTGTTTTTAATCTCATCGGTAACGAGCTTTGAAAAGCCTTCACGGTCAACCGCCAGCGCCCCTCCGGCAGGAACCGCCGTTTTATCGGCGCAGCGCATTATAAGCGAATCCGTCATGCGCATTTCCTGTTTCAGAAGCCCGACAGCGTTTGAGAGATTATTTGCACGAAAGGAATTGCTGCACACAAGTTCCGCAAACTTTTCGCTGTGATGAGCCGGAGTGAATTTCTGCGGTTTCATTTCAAAAAGCTTTACGGCGATGCCGCGCTTTGCAAGCTGATATGCCGCCTCAGAGCCGGCAAGTCCTGCACCTATAACATTGACCGTCATTTTGTTTTGCCCTCCGCCGCCCGTTTTTTCGCCTCGCAGTCGGCGCAGTACTTTCTCTTATTCTTTCCGTAGCCCTTTTCAAACATTATGCCGCCGCAAACCGGGCATTTCTCGTTTGTAGGTGCGTCCCACGAAATAAAATCGCAGTTCGGACTGTTCTCGCAGCCGTAATACTTTTTGCCTTTCTGGCTCTTTTTCTCGAGAATCCTGCCGCCGCATTTCGGACATTTAACACCGGTATCAACGACAATCGTTTTCGTGTTTCTGCATTCCGGGAAACCCGGGCAGGCAAGAAACTTGCCGTATCTTCCGAGTTTATACACCATTTTTCTGCCGCACTTTTCGCAGACTACATCCGATTCCTCATCGGCGATTTTAACCTTTTCCATTGCTTTTTCCGCAACCTCGAGATTAGCCTTGAAAGGTCCGTAAAAATCTTTAAGGAACTTAACCCAGTCAAGCTTGCCTTCTTCAATATAGTCAAGCTCCGACTCCATGTTCGCCGTAAACTCAACATCGACAATATCCTTGAAATACTGCTTCATAAGCTCATTCACTACCCTTCCGAGTTCTGTGGGCTTAAGAAGTTTTGCCTCCCTCACGACATATCCTCTCTGGAGGATTATTGTAATCGTAGGAGCGTAGGTGCTCGGTCTGCCAATGCCGTTTTCCTCCATTGCCTTTATGAGCGCCGCTTCGGAATACCTCTGCGGAGGCGTAGTGAAATGCTGTTTTGAATCAATGGACTTCTTTTTGAGCGTGTCGCCCTCGTTAAGGTCGGGAAGGCTCGCTATATTCTCAATATCGTTTTCATCGGGATTTTCAACAGTTTCCTTATAGAGCACCGTAAACCCGGGGAATTTCATTTTTGCGCCGGTGGTTTTGAGAATATAATCCCCTGCCGAAATATCTGCGCTTATCGTATCGTAAACCGCCGCTTCCATCTGACTTGCCACAAAGCGTTCCCAAATAAGCTTATAAAGCTTGTACTGGTCAGTCGGAAGTGATTTTTTAACCGTTTCCGGCAAAATAGTAACATCGCTGGGGCGGATTGCTTCGTGTGCGTCCTGTGCGCCCTTTTTCGCCTTGAACACACGTGGAGAAGAAGGAAGATAATCCTTGCCGTATTTTCCGCCGATAAACTCCCTTACCGCCTTTTGCGCCTCGTCGGAAATACGGAGCGAGTCGGTTCTCATATAGGTGATAAGACCGATAAGTCCGATGCCCTCGACATCAACGCCTTCATAAAGCTGCTGCGCCGCCGCCATGGTTTTTTTGGCGGTATAGCCGAACTTTTTTGAAGCCTCCTGCTGCATTGTACTCGTCGTAAACGGCGGCAGCGAAGCTTTTTTCTTAACCGACTTTTTAACTGTTTTTACGATAAATTCAGCCGATTCGAGAGCCGAAACGATTTTCGCCGCCTCTTCGCCGTTCGGAATTTCAATTTTACCGTTTTTATCACCGTGAAATCTTGCCGGAACCTTAAACTTGTCCTTCATAAGATTTGCGATAATTGACCAGTATTCTCTCGGTTTAAAGTTCTCGATTTCCTCCTCGCGGTCACACACAAGCCTTGTTGCAACAGACTGCACTCTGCCGGCGGAAAGTCCTTTTTTAACCTTTTTCCAGAAAAGAGGGCTTATCTGATAGCCAACAACCCTGTCAAGGATTCGCCTTGTCTGCTGCGCGTTCACAAGGTCTATATTTATGCTGCTGGGATTTTTAACTGCATTTTTAACTGCATTTTTAGTTATTTCGTTGAATGCAATTCTGCATTTCTGAGAAGGGTCAATTCCCAGAAGATATGCAAGATGCCACGAAATAGCCTCGCCTTCACGGTCAGGGTCGGTTGCGAGGTAGACCTTGCTGCTTGACTTCGCTTCTTTTTTAAGCTTGCTGAGCAGATCGCCCTTCCCTCTTATAGTAATATATTTAGGTTCAAAATCGCCGTCAACATTAACGCCGAGCTGGCTTTTGGGCAAATCGCGCATATGCCCCATTGACGCCATAACCTTATAGTTGCTGCCAAGATATTTTTTAATTGTTTTCGCCTTTGCGGGCGATTCCACAATAACCAAATTTGACATACCGCTATACCTCCGTCTGCCGTCCGTTTTGCGGACAGCGTAATTTATTCGACAAACACATAGCTGTTTCCTCCGTCTTTTCTTATGATACCGTCCACTTCAAGCATCATCAGCGACGGCAGCAGCTGTGTTTCGTTAATATTCATCATTCTTGCAATTTCATCTATGTGAAGTTCCCTATGGTAGAAAAGGAGCTCCGCAATGCGGCGGCTCATCGGCTCGGATATAGCTCCGAGTTTCTCGTCAATGTCCTGCCGTTCCACCGTTTCCGACTGTTCAAAATGAACCGGAAGATACGGAACAATATCCTCAACCTCCGTCACCGGAATACAGCCTGATTTTATAAGATTATTGCTGCCGGCATAATTTGAATTGTAAATACTGCCCGGAACAGCAAAAACATCCTTGCCGTCATCAGCGGCAAGATTAGCCGTAATAAGCGCTCCGCTTTTTTCGGGCGCTTCGACCACCAATACACCCATACCGAGCGCCGCCATTATGCGGTTCCTTATCGGAAAGTGATGACCTCTCGCTTTGGTGCCGGGCGAAAATTCGCTGATTACGGCACCGTTTTTAATTATGTCATCCATAAGCTGTGCGTTTCCCGCAGGATATACGACATCAACTCCGCACCCAAGAACCGCAACGGTAGGGGTTTTACCCGCAATTGCGCCGCGGTTTGCAGCTGCATCTATGCCGTCCGCCATACCGCTGACCACCGTGCAGCCGGCATCGGACAGCCTGCACGCAAACTCATACGCCGTTCTCTCGCCTTCCTTTGTGGATTTTCTCGTTCCGACAATCGTGAACATCGGAATACCGTTAAAATCCGAAAGCGAACCTCTTTTATAAATAACAGCCGGAGGCGCATAAATATTCTTGAGTACCTGCGGATATTTTTCGCTTTTATAAGTGATTATTTCGATTCCGTTTTCGCCGCAGTATTTCACAATTTCTTCGGCTCTTTTTAGCTTTTTGTGACAAAGCGCGTCAAGCTCCGAGCGCATTATCCCTTCAATTTCGGATATTTCATCTTTTGCCGCTCCGAAAACCTCCTCGGCGCTGTCAAAATAATTAATCCACTCGTTTTCCGCTTGACCTCCCGGGTACAGAGCCTCAGAAAGCCAAACCCAATACTCAAGCATATAATCTGTCCTTTTTCAAGAAAAATAATGTATGTTTTCAGAAGCAACCGTACTGTTAAACCTTTCGACTGCGATTAACGGATTATTGCAACTGTGAAAAACTTTTTATAGATAATAGAGAATAAATAAAAGATAATAGTTTCGGAAGATTTTCGGGCTTCCCGAAAACCCTACATACTTCTTCGCTCTTCACTATTACTTCTTCCCTCATTTATACTCCCTGCTCAGAAATTCGGCTCTTCTTTGTCTTACCGACTCATACGCCGTAACAGCAAACGATACCGCAGCATTAAGCGATTCGCTGCTTCCGAGCATGGGTATTTTTATTCTGCCGTCACAGATATTTCTGATTTCATCCGACACGCCGTTTGCCTCATTTCCTATAACAACGGCGAACGGCTTTTTAAAATCGTAATCATATATACATGAAGATTCATACAAATCCGCACAAACAATTTCAAGCCCCGTTTTCTTCACATCGCCGATACCGCATTTTACAATCGGTATTCCGTAAAGCGAACCCATGGTCGAGCGCACAACCTTAGGCGAATATACATCCGCACACCCCGGAAGAAGCACAACCGCACCGAAGCCCGCCGAATCGGCGGTTCTTATAATTGTACCCAAATTGCCGGGGTCAGAAACCCTGTCGCATATAACTGCGGGGTCGGAAATGTCCGCAACCGTATATTCCGGCTTTTTCACAACCGCCAGAACCCCCTGCGGATTTTCGGTATCAGCCATAGCGGAAAGTACATTTTCGGTAACCTCAAAGTTCTCTTTTGCAGATATTCCGAAATCGCAGCCCGAAAGCGTAAACAGCAAATCAATCTGAGCGCCTTTTTCAGAAAGGTCACGCACAAGGCGTTCGCCCTCAGCCAAAAACTGCCCCGTTTCATCACGGAAAGAACGCTTATTAAGCTTTTTTACATATTTAACAAGCTTATTTTCTTTGCTTGAAATCAGCATCGCACGCACCTCCGTTATTTAAAAGCAACCAACTCACTGCCTATTTATCGTTCACCATTTTTGCGACAGCGAAAACATTTTTTATAGATAACAGAGAATAGATAAAAGATAATAGTTTCGGAAGATTTTCGGGCTTCCCGAAAACCCTCCATACTTCTTCACTCTTCACTAGTACTTCTTCCCTCATTTATACTCCCTGCTCAGAAATTCGGCTCTTCTTATAAAAATATCGAACCCACCGATTGATGGGTCCGTAATATTTTACAGGCTTGCCTTAGCGGTTTCAACCAGCTTAGCAAAAGCGTCTTTATCATTAATTGCAATTTCGGAAAGCATTTTACGGTTCATAACAACGCCTGCTCTCTTAAGGCCGTTCATGAAACGCGAATATGTGATACCGTTCTTCTTAGCTTCGGCATTGATTCTTGCAATCCAAAGCTTTCTGAAATCTCTCTTTCTCTGCTTTCTTCCCACATAGGAATAAGCAAGCGCTCTCATAACAGACTGCTTAGCAACTCTGTACTGCTTGCTCTGCGCACCTCTGAAGCCCTTAGCAAGCTTCAATATTTTTTTATGTCTTTTTCTGGCTGCCATAGCGCCTTTAATTCTTGCCATAATAAAACCTCCTAAAAATCTAATAAAGCTTACTTATAAGGAATCAGCTTTTTGATAGTTGCCGTGTTTGCATCGCTTGCGTAAGCAGGCATACGCAGACCTCTTTTTCTCTTAGTTGACTTTTTGGTCAGAATGTGGCTTCTGAAAGCCTTACCTCTTTTTACCTTACCGTTTTTAGTAAGCGAAAATCTTTTAGCCGCACCTCTATGTGTTTTAAGCTTAGGCATATTGAAAACTCCTTCCCAATGTATTAATTTTTACGCCCGGAAATTATTTTGAAGCAACGGGCGAAATAAACATAACCATGCTTCTGCCTTCCATTTTAGGAGGGCGATCGACGGAGCCGTACTCCTTGATCTGCTCGGAAAATTTAGTTAACAGCTGCTGACCGATTGAGGTATGCTGCATTTCTCTTCCTCTGAAGCGCACCGAAACCTTAACCTTGTCGCCGGCTTTAAGGAATTTCACGGCATTGTTAAATTTCGTCTGAAAATCATGATCGTCAATAGAAGGAGAAAATCTGACTTCTTTTGTATCTACGATTTTCTGGTTCTTGCGGGCCTCTTTTTCGCGCTTTGCCTGCTCAAACTTATACTTGCCGTAATCCATAATTTTGCATACGGGAGGCTTGCCCTGAGGGGCAATTTCCACCAAATCAAGGTCTTTTTCGTAAGCGAGCCTTTTAGCTTCCTTGCCGCTCATCACGCCAAGCTGCGAACCGTCGCTTCCGATAACTCTGACCTCTGCCGCTCTGATTTCGTCGTTAATTAAAAGTTCCTTGCCTATTGTACTGCACCTCCAAAAATTAATAAAAAAACAGATGAACAAAATTCATCCGTTAAATATAAACAATGCACCGACTGCATCATCATATTAACCCGGACGAACCCGCTCGCAAGGGTGAGAAACTCTCGTTTCTTCTTCGTTTACTCAGATATTATATCACACTGCGCGCGGTTTGTCAACTGTTTTTTCGGGATTTTATTAAAATTTTTATTCCTCTTTCATTCTGAAAAGCTTATGGGCAAGCATTTTGCCGTCAAACGGGATCAGCGGGTACATATAGCCCTTGCCCGTAACGGTTTTTGAACACGAAAGCAGCACAAAAATCAGGGCAGCGGCAATTATAAGCCCCCATCCTCCGAAAATCTGCACCGCCGTCAAAAGCACGATTCTCGTAAATTTAAGCGCATATCCCATTTCGTAGCTCGGAATGGAAAAGTTTGCAACCGTAACAAATGCCATATAAAGCATGGCTTCCGCCGAAAAAAGCCCTGAATTTACCGCAAAATCGCCGAGGACTATTGCTCCTATCATTGAAAGCGGCGTTGAAAGCATATTAGGCGTATAAAGCGACGCAAGCTTAAGCCCGTCTACCGCCACTTCAAGTATTATCAGCTGCAAAAATACCGGCACGGCGCAATCGCTTTTGCCGAGAAACGCCATGTTTTCGGGCAAAAGTCCCGGATTTTTAACAAACAGAAGCCACAGCGGCGTCAGAAAAAGCGTTGTTATCATAACGGCAAATCTCGTGAGCCTGAGATATGTTCCGGTAAGCGGCGGAAAATAATAATCGTTTGCCTCATCCATCAAATCGAAAAAACTCGACGGTATTATCATCGCCGACGGAGAATTATCCACCAGAATAATCACATCGCCCTCCAGAATCTGCGCCGAAGCGGTGTCGGGACGCTCTGTATATTTTATTTTCGGGAACGGATTGAACCGGCAGGTTTTGAAAATATGGTCCGAAAGGGTCTGCTGATTCATCGTGAGAGCGTCTATTTTAAGATTTGATATACGCCTCTTTATCTCGCCGACCGTCTTTTTGTCCGCCCGCCCATCAATATAGCAAACGGCGACATCGGTTTTTGAACTCTCACCAACCGTAAACGGTTCAAGCATAAGCTCGGGCATTCGTATTCTTCTTCGTATAAGCGCCGCATTGAGTATAATTGTTTCAACAAATCCGTCCTTCGACCCTCTGAAAACCTTGTCTTTTTCCGGCTCGGAGGTTTCTCTTTGAGGATATTCCCTCGTATCTATCAGAATACAATTTGAAAAGCCGTCCACAAAGAGCGCAAGCATACCGCTGAAAACGCCCTTTTTGATTGCTTCGCAATCCTCCGTCAGTTCTATCTCGTTATAAGGAACCCTGTGTCTTGCAAAAACATCGGCGTTTTCCATGAGCGCAGAATCATCTGTAGAAAGCAAAAACTCGAGTATTTTTTCAATAACGCTTTCTTTGGCGAAACCGTCAATAAAGAAAATGTAAGATTTTTTGCCGCAGATTTCGAGTTCTCTCGTAATCATATCGATATTTTTCCCGCAATTGAAAATGCCGTTGTATTTTTCAAAAATTGCTTCTATATTATCCAAATCCTTCACCTCATGCTTAATATTCCCTCCGCACAACCGAAAAATACATAAAAAAAGCCGTTTTGTCCATTGACAACTTATTTCTTTATGGTAAAATAAAAAACGGGGTGAATTTATGGGATATTTATTTGTTGCCGCCGCACTGACCGCCGGTGCGGTTAAAGGATACTGCGGAAAAAGAACGAGCGGCTTTATGAACGAAACCGCAGACGCCGTATTTATAAATATGATAAGAATGTTCTTATGCATTGCAATCGGTTTTGCCGTAATTGCATTTCAGGGGAACATATCGCTTATTGCAGCGGACGCAAAAACGATTGCGATTTCTTTCGCATCCGGAATTATGACCGCATTTTTTGTAATTTCGTGGCTGATATCGGTAAAGCAGTCGGCTTACATGATGCTGGATGTTTTCTTAATGCTCGGCGTTATCGTAACGGTAATATGCTCGTTTTTTGCATTCGGGGAACCCATACGCATAAATCAGTGGATAGGATTTGCCGTTTTGATTATTGCGGTGGGGCTTATGTGTTCGTACAATAATAAAATCAAGGCAAAGCTTACCCCCCGTGCGGTCTTTTTGCTTGCCGTTTGCGGAATTTCAAGCGGGCTTGCCGATTTTTCCCAGAAAGCCTTTGTAAAGCTGACCGACGGCAGCTCCGCCGTATTCAATTTTTACACATATGTTTTTGCCGGACTGTTTCTTGCGGTAATTTATCTTGCGGCGAAAAGCAAAAAGGCGCCTTCGGAAAAACCGTCCGGAATATTCAAGAGTATCTTTCCCTATATTGCGGTGATGTCCTTATGCCTGTTTGCCAATTCGTTTTTCAAAACTCTTGCGGCAAATTATCTCACCTCCGCAGAGCTTTACCCCTTAAATCAGGGCATGGGGCTGATTTTGTCTTCGGTTATGGCGGCCGTATTTTTCAAAGAAAAGCTTACATTCAGGTGCATTTTGGGTATGATTTTGGCATTTGCGGCGCTGCTTATGATAAATTTGTTTTAAAAACAAAAGGAAGGTTTTCGATAAAAACGAAGACCTTCCTTTATTTATCTACCTTGTACTGTATTCCGAAATAACCGTTTTCCCGGTTCGGAGGGTTTCGGGGAGATTTATAACCCTCTGATTTTCCGATCCTCTGAACCGAAGGCTTATATTTTTCAGTTCTTCAACAAACTCGCCGTCGACCAAAACATCAATCATCGAAAGCATCCGGTCTGTGACCTCGCACCGCGCACGGCTTTCGGAAAGAAGGTCGGTTTCAAGAGTATATCCGGTGTAACACCAAATATCCTTCTCCGGAAACTCATGCCTTATTCTTTCCAGAAAGCCGACAAGCGCGCGCTGGTTCTGAGGTTCAAACGGTTCGCCGCCAAGGAGGGAAAGACCGTTTACGAACGATGGTTCAAGGCACTTGGCTATCTCGTCCTCAACCTCTTTTGTGAAGGGATTTCCGTAAGAGAAATCCCATGCTTCCTTATTAAAACAGTTCTTGCAGCGGTGAGTGCAGCCGGACACAAAGAGCGATACCCTCACTCCGGCGCCGTTAGCAATATCCCGCTTTTTTATTGCCGCATAGTTCATTACAGATGAAGAACCCTTTCCTTAATTTCCTGTGTTCTGCCCTGATTCCAGAACTGAGAGCCTATATATCCGCAGGTGCGTCTTGCGACATTCAGTTTGCTTTCATCACGGTTGTGACAGTTGGGGCATTCCCAAATCAGCTTGCCGTCCTCTTCCACAATCTGAATTTCGCCGTCATAGCCGCATTCCTGACAGTAATCGCTCTTTGTGTTAAGCTCGGCATACATAATATTATCGTATATAAACTTAATTACATTCAGCACGGCGTCGATGTTATCCTGCATGTTCGGAACCTCAATATAGCTGATTGCGCCGCCCGGGGAAAGCGCCTGAAACTTAGCTTCGAGAGCAAGCTTGTCGAAAGCGTCGATTTCCTCGGTAACATGAACATGGTACGAATTTGTGATATAGTTTTTATCCGTTACGCCCTTGATTTTGCCGAACCTTTTCTGAAGATTTTTGGCAAATTTATATGTTGTTGATTCAAGCGGAGTGCCGTAAAGCGAATAGTCTATATTTTCCTCAGCCTTCCACTTTGCGCACGCCTCGTTGAGCTTTTTCATAACACGGAGCCCAAACTCCTCGCCTTCGGCTTCGGTAAGCTTTTTGCCCGTAACTTCATACACGCACTCCCAAAGTCCGGCATAGCCGAGGGAAAGCGTTGAATAGCCGCCGTGCAGAAGCTTTGTTATCGGCTCGCCCTTTTTGAGCCTTGCAAGCGCACCGAACTGCCAGAGAATCGGCGCGGCGTCTGAAAGCGTACCTTCAAGCCTTTCATGCCTGCACTGAAGCGCCCTGTGGCAAAGCTCCAGTCTTTCGTCCAGCACCTCCCAGAAACGCTGTTCGTTTCGTGATTCCTTGCATGCGGTGCACGCAACATCAACAAGATTTATCGTTACAACGCCCTGATTGAAACGCCCGTAATACTTGGGTTTTCCGTTCTCGTCAACATACGGTGTAAGAAAACTCCTGCAACCCATGCATGTGTAGCAGTTTCCGTTGCCGTTTTTATCGATTTTAAGCTTGAGCATCATTTTTTCGGAAATATAATCCGGAACCATTCTCTTAGCCGTGCACTTTGCCGAAAGTTCGGTAAGATACCAATAAGGCGAATCTTCCGTTATATTATCCTCCTCAAGCACATAAATAAGCTTGGGGAACGCCGGTGTAACATAAACGCCCGACTCATTTTTCGTACCGATATAGCGCTGTTTCAGAACCTCCTCGATTATAAGCGCAAGGTCGTGCTTAAGCTGAGGGTCTTTAGCTTCGCCGAGGTACATGAAAACGGTGATGAACGGTGCCTGACCGTTTGTTGTCATCAGCGTTACAACCTGATACTGAATGGTCTGAACACCCTTCTTTATTTCATCAAGTACCCTCTTTTCGACTATAGCCGAAATTTTTTCTTCTCCGGGGTTGATACCCAGAGTTTCCATCTCTGCGAGGGTATCTTTTCTTATCTTTTCTCTTGAAATCTGAACGAACGGCGCAAGGTGCGTAAGGCTAATGCTCTGTCCGCCGTACTGAGAGGACGCAACCTGTGCAATTATCTGCGTTGCGATATTGCAGGCGGTTGAAAAGCTGTGGGGTTTTTCAATCATTGTTCCGCTTATAACCGTGCCGTTCTGGAGCATATCCTCGAGATTTACAAGGTCGCAGTTGTGCATATGCTGGGCAAAATAGTCCGCATCGTGGAAATGAATAATTCCGTTCTGATGCGCCTCCACAATATCCGGAGGCAAAAGGATTCTGTTTGTAATATCTTTGCTGACCTCGCCCGCCATATAGTCGCGCTGAACACTGTTAACCGTGGGGTTTTTATTTGAATTTTCCTGCTTGACTTCCTCGTTATTGCACTCGATAAGGCTTAAAATCTGATTGTCCGTAGTGTTTGCCACACGGGCAAGATTCCTTGTAAAGCGGTACCTTATGTATCTTTTTGCCGTTTCGGGCGCACCCTGAAGAATTATGTGTGTTTCGACAAGCTCCTGCACTTCCTCGACCGAAAGCGCACGGCCGGCGTCTTTGCAGTAATCCTCTATTACAAGCGTGATGTAATCAATCTGACGCTCTGTCAGTTCCGGTCTCCCCGATGTTGCGGAATTGGCGCGCGAAATCGCCCTTTTGATTTTCAGTCTGTCAAAGGTTTCCTCGCTGCCGTTTCGTTTGATTATTTTCATAATTCTCTTCCTCCTTCACAATTACATATTAACCAATATATCTCATTTAATGCCATTTTAGAACATTTTGGGTGGTTTTTGCGACAAAAACACTATATATTGTGTTTTTGTCGCTGCATATACTATTATACACGATTTTAAAAATAAGTCAATATCTTTTTTGGAAAAAATTTTTTTGTAACAATTCTGAAATATAAAGTCGGATTTAAATAGCACGAAAGCACAAAAACGGTGCTTTCGTGTCATATGTGCCGATAAACCTGTCGGCACATATGAGAATTATGAAAAAGGCTGATAAATTCATTCAACATGAACTCGTCGGCGTATGTGATACGGCAGAGTCCATGTTGAATGAAAGTAAGCAAAAAAGTTCTGAAACATTCGTGATTCAGAACTTTTTCAATAAAATTAATTGACAAATTTTAATGTAATTCTAAACTATCACCGGAAAACCGATATCCGAAAACGCAAATTTCTATTATTCGCTTGCGATTAATCGGCTTTTTTCGATGTTCAAAGCACGAAAGCACCGGGGCGACCGGTGCTTTCGGCTATGTATTTATGAGGGGAAACAGTGATATAAAATCACTGCTTATCGGGGGCTATGTTATTTATCTTAGGAAAATTATTTATTTTCCTCTTGACTATGGCTTTATTATAACTGCCCAATGTGAAGATTATATGAACAAAAAATGAATATTTTGTATTATTTTTCGGAATTGTCGGTATTTTTGTCGTTTTCCGCGGATTTTTTTGCTCTCAGACGCTTAAAAAACATAAATGCCGCCGCCAGAACCATAACCGCCGAAAGAATCTGCGATACACGCACCGGACCGAGCATAAGGCTGTCGGTTCTCAGACCCTCAATGAAAAACCTGCCCAAACCGTACCAGAATACATATCCCCAGAACACTTCGCCGCTGAATTTCCGCCATTTTCTGAAAAGCAGAAGAAGAATCACAAAACCGATTATATTCCAGACCGATTCGTAAAGGAATGTCGGATGAACCTCAATATACTCACCGTACTCGGTAATACCCATGCGGAACAAATTTTTTGTTTCGCCGCCGTGCGCCTCGGCATTCATAAAATTCCCCCATCTGCCGATTGCCTGACCGAGTATAAGGCTCACCGCACCCACATCGAGAAAATCGTAGGTTTTAATATCGTTTTTTCGGCAATAAAGGCACATCGTGATAACAGACACAATCACAGCACCGTATATTGCCAGACCGCCGTTCCAGATTTTGATAATTTCGAGGGGGTTGTCCTTATAGCTGTCCCATGTAAAAATAACGTAGTAGAGCCTTGCCCCGATAATCGCGAGCGGAACGGTTATGAGCATATAATCGCTTATTTTATCTGATGAAATGCCGACCTTTTTACCGTTGAAAATCGCAAGCGCAACGGCGATTATAAGCCCGGTAACGATAATAATACCATACCAGTAAATTTCCTTTCCGCCGAAAAGCCGGAAGGCAACGGGATCAATATCGAACTTAAGCCCAAGCCCGGGAAATGCAATTTTATCGAGAAGCATCAGTCATCACTCCTTATAACGGAAAGCACGGAAAGTTCTTCCCTGAATATCTTTTTCAGTCTGTCCATTGCCTGTTCATAGGTGATTTCATTGTACGCTTTAATGTAATCAAACAGCCCGAAACCTTTAAATGTATATTCCACAATGCTGTGCGCAATGCTCTCGGTACTGTTGAACATCCTTACAAAATCTCCGTAGAACACTTTTTTTATGCGTTCAAAGCGTTCTCTGTCCACCCCTTCGGCGGTTACCCTTTTAAGTTCTTTCCGGATTTCCTCAGCCGCCGCCTCCGGGTCACCCGATTCGCCGCCGACCAGAATATGCGAATAACTGAGTTCATTGGCAGTTTCCGATGAAAGCGCACCGCTTACAAGACCGCTTTCGTAAAGCCTTCTGTAAAAAGGCGAGCTTGCGCCGAATATACATTCGCAGAGAATTTCGTTCATAATCTCGTTTTTAAGCAAATCCTCGCATTTTGCTCCGTTCTCTTTGAAACCGAGATAGAACATCGGCATGGCAACCGACAGCTTCTGAACCGCTTTTTTCTTAAAAATATCCTCGGGTTCTTCCTCTGTGAATCTCTCGATTTTGGGAAGCGCCTTGAACTCTTTGCTTATTGCCTTGTCCGCAGTTTTAAAAACCTCATCAAAATCGACATCGCCAACGCACACCAAAACCATATTTGAAGGATGATAAAAATTGCGGTAGCATTTATAAAGAAGTTCCTTTGTAATCGTACCGATACTTTCAATTGAGCCGGCAATATCACGGCGCACGGGATTCTTCCGGTACATCGCCTCGATAGTGTTGAAATATGACCTCCACGCAGGGTTATCCTGATACATTCTGATTTCCTGACCGATTATACCCTGCTCCTTTTCGATGTTCCCGTCCGTAAAATACGGCTGCTGGACAAAACTTATAAGAGTATTGAGATTTTTGTAAAAATCGGTTGTGCACGCAAAAAGATATGCGGTCATCGTGAATGATGTAAAAGCGTTTGCCGATGCACCGGTCAGCGAAAATTCGTCAAAGGCATTTCCTCCGCCGGGCTGCTCAAACATTTTATGCTCCAGAAAATGCGCAACGCCGTCGGGAATATCAACAATCTCTCCTGTAACATAATCACGGAATTTCACATCGGTTGAGCCGTACTTCGTTGCAAAAATCGCATAGCTCTGGGAATATCCCTTTTTCGGCAGAGCATAAATATCAAGTCCGCTTCTGTGTTTTTCGTAATATATTGTTTCGTCAAGCTCGGGACTGTAAATTTTATTCATTTATTCCGCCTCCTTATTTCTTAAAAAATACACCGTATCAAGCGTGATTCTGTTCGCGGCGGCAACGATTTCATCTTTTGTGACCGCCCTCAGATTTTCAAGAAATTCATCGGGATCGAAATTCGTTCCGGCAAAAATCTGCGATGAATACCATCGGATAAGCGCCGACGGAGAATCCGACAGGTGCTGAATTTCGTTTACCGACGCCGCCAGTGCGGCGCTGAATTCCTCCTCCGAAAAATCGCCGTTTTTCATAGCGTCAAGCTGCACGAAAATCTCATCATACGCTTTGTCAAATGTCGGAATTTCGATTCCGGAATTTATCGTCATTATTCCTTTGAGCCTGTCAGTCTGCGATGAAACATAATAAGCCAGGCTCAGCTTTTCGCGCACATTGTTAAAGAGTTTTGAAACGGGTGTGGCGCCGAAAATCTTATCGAACATATAGAGAGCGAAACCCTCCCTGCCCAAGGTCTTGCCGCAGCGGAAACCGAGCGAAAGCTTACCCTGTTCCACATCCATTCTTTCGGTTATGCGTTTTACATCGCCTGCCGTTTCCACGACGCTTGTTTCGGGATAATCCTTTGCATGGGCACCCGAAAACTGTTCCTTCACTGCCGCAAATGTTTTATCAATATCCAAATCCCCGCAGACATAAATATCGCATTTTCCGCAGAGAATTTCGTTTTTATAATAATCGTATGCGGCCTCGGGGGTAATATTTTTTATAACATCGATTTTACCCTGAGAGAAAACTCCGTAAGGCTCGTCCTTGCACATTTCTTCTTTGCATCGCCATGCGGCGTATGACCTTTTATCGTTAATCACAGCCTCGATGGACTCTATGAGATTTTTTCTTTCAAGTTCAAAGTATTCCTTTTTGAAAACGCCGTTTTCGGTAACGGGGCGGAAAATCACATCGCAGAGAAGCGAAAAAGCCGCTTCGTCAATCCCGTCCTCCCCAAGATACTTTTCGTTAACATACTGCATCGAAAATCCGGTAACAGACGCTTCGCCCGCCTTTGCCGCACCGGCGGAAAGACTTGCACCGTAAAGTTCCTCAAGGCGGCAATTAAGTTTTGCCGCATTATCATACTTTTCGCAGCCGCTTTTGAGAACCGGCGCAATAAGCGCCGCCATTGACGCACTTTTTTCCGAAAGCGGCTTATAAAACATCACATCGATATTGACCGTTTTGAATCTTTTTGCCGGAATATAGTATAAGTTCACACCCTCCGACACGGGATATTTTGTAATTCCGTTCATTTATAACTTCCTTCCTGTACAAGATAAAAGATAATAATTGCAGCTTTTTGCTCAGCAAAAAGCCAAAATTTATCTGAATTCCCTTTCGCCGCACAGTATTTTTTCGCGGCATACGCTGTATGTATTTTCCTCATTAAGCGGCATATGCTTCAGCACAAGTTCGGGATTAAGGTTTGAAACCGTACCGGCGGAAAGAGTCATTATAATTTCCCTTTCCGATATATTATACCCCAAAATCATCGGCATAATATCAACCTGTTTTATTCCTTTTTTGCTTTTTTTGTCCACAATCAGCTCGTCCGCCTCAAAAAAGCGCTTAATCTCAGCCGTATCAATCGGATTTTCAAACAAAACACTGTAGGTGCAGGCGGTAATATCCACGGGTCCGTCCTGAGGTTCATAACATTCGGTTATAACAAAACCGTCCGGAAGGGCATTGTCAAGCATTGCCGAAAGCCCTTCGGGTACACTTTCAAATCCTATATCCACATACTCACAATTGCTTGTAAACCCCAGCGAAAGCGGCATCATAAACGCTATAAGCGGATGCGGATTGAAACCCTGCGAGTACGCAACCGGAAGCTTCGCACGCCTTATCGCCCTTGTAAAAACACGGAGAGTATCAAGATGAGCGATATACTTAAGCTCATCGGTCTTTTTATATTTAAACCTCATAGTTACCGGCATACGCTTTTCTCCTTTTTGCAGATTCCGCAGTCGAACCGTTCCGCTCCGCACTTGTTGCAGGCAATCATACAGTTTTTGGTGGTTTTGCCCTCCTCGGCACGCTTCGCTTCTCTTATAAGGAACTCCTTCGTAACGCCGACATCAATGTGATCCCACGGCAGAACCTCGTCAAAATCCCTTTTTCTTGCGGAATAAAAATCGGGGTCTACACCGCATTCGGAGAACGCCTCAAGCCAGGTATCATACTTGAAAAACTCGCTCCAGCCGTCCATTTTGCAGCCCATTTTCCATGCCGTATAAATAACATCGCAAAGCCTTCTGTCACCCCTTGCGAAAACGCCCTCAAGACGGCTTGTTTTCGAATCGTGATAATTATATTTAATCTGCTTGGCGTGAACATTCTCTTTAACAATCTGCTGTTTTCTCGAAAGTTCCTCCTCCGTATCCTGTGGATACCACTGAAACGGCGTAAACGGTTTCGGAACAAACGACGCCGTACTTAAAGTTATGTGCCCGTTTTTGGGGCGCTTGTCCTTTTCGATTGCAAAGTATTCATCCAGAACCTTATGCGCAAGTCTGCCGATTCCGGCAACATCCTCATCTGTTTCAAGCGGCAGACCTATCATAAAATAAAGCTTCAGACTGCTCCAGCCGTTATTGAACGCAAGCCTGACCGACGAAAGAAGGTCTTCCTCGGTGATATTTTTGTTTATAACATCTCTCATTCTCTGCGTTCCTGCTTCGGGCGCAAATGTAAAGCTTGATTTTCTCTGCTTCTGCACCCTGTTTATAAGGTCGAGATTGAACGAATCAAGCCGCAGCGACGGAAGCGCAATGTTTGTACGGTTTTCCTCCGCAGCTTTCAGAAGCGTATCCGTAAGGTCGAGAAAATGCGAATAGTCGCCCGTCGAAAGCGATGTCAGCGACAGTTCCTCATACCCGGTATTATCCATAAGCGACTTTGCGCACTCGTATAATCTTTCGGGAGATTTTTCGCGGACCGGTCTGTAAATCATACCCGCCTGACAGAATCTGCATCCTCTCGGGCAGCCCCTGAAAACCTCAAGCATGATTCTGTCATGCACGATATCGGTAAACGGAACCACAAGATTATCGGGATAAAAAACCTTGTCCAAATCCTTTATTATCCTCTTTTTTACCGTTTTCGGAACGCCGCTCCGCTTAGGCTCAACGGACTTCACCGTCCCGTCCTCATTATAGAAGACATCATAAAGGGAGGGCACATAAACCCCCTCGATCTGCGACAGCGCAAAGAGAATTTCCTCTCTCGGCTTATTGCGGTTTTTCTTGAAACAGTCTATAATTTCAAGGTTAACCTCCTCGCCCTCGCCCATTATGAAAATATCGGCAAAGTCCGCAATAGGCTCCGCATTGTAAGCGCACGGACCGCCCGCGCACACAATCGGGTCGCCGTCTTTGCGGTCACAGCTTTTAACCGCAACGCCCCCCATCTCAAGCATATTGAGAATATTGGTATAACAAAGTTCATATTGCAGCGTAAAGCCAATCATATCAAAATCGCACAGCGGGGTTTTGGTTTCAAGCGAAAAGAGTGGAATACCGTTCTCCTTAAGGAGCTGCTCGAAATCCTCCAGCGGTGCAAAAACACGCTCGCAGTAAACATCATCCCTCGAATTGTAAAGGTGGTAAAGAATCCTCATTCCAAGATGGCTCATACCCACCTCATAGGTATCCGGAAAGCAAAATGCAAATCTCACATCAACGCTCTCCGGGTCTTTTTTGACGCTTCCCCACTCGCCGCCGGTGTACCTTGACGGCTTCTGTATTTTTTTGAGTAATTTGTCCAGATTCATTGTTTTCTCCTGTTATTTAATGTCGGAATAACTCACCCCGGCACCGTATTTAAGCATTATATCAACAGCGTCCCTCTCCGAAACCGAAGCAATAAGATGCTGATTTTCATCAAGTATATGTATCACGCAAATCCCCCTTTCGGGGATATATTTAAGAATTCTTCTCAGCGGAGCGTACATCGAAAGCGAAACGGTTTTTGTTTTGAACACACCGCCGAAGGATTTTTTCTGTTTATAATCCAGCACGCTCTGCACTGCACAAAGGCGGCCGTAGCCGCAGTCGGACGCAAGACGGTAAATAAGAAACGCCGACACAAGCACAAACGAAATGTTAAATCTTGTTACATAAAGCACCGCCGCACCGAGCAAAAACAGCAAAACCGCAAAAATTTTCGACACGGTTTTTGTTATATTATAACCACTTATGCTGCCCGAAAATGCACTCACCGCAATAAAAAACATCTTTCCGCCGTCAAGCGTCATTACAGGGAGCAGATTAAAAATCCCGAGAGCGATATTTGCACCGCCAAGAAAGCCTTTGCCGAACAGAATCCCGGTAACCATACTGAAAAGCGGCCCCGAAAAGGCTATAATAAATCTTTTTTTCGGTTTTAGCGCACTTTCGCCGGAAAGCTGCATGGCAATTCCGAACGGCATAATTTTTATATACGAAACCCTTGCCCCGAACCCGACTGCCGCCGCAATATGCCCAAGTTCATGAATAACAAGGCTTAAATACACAAGCAGCATGGGGAAAAGAGTTTTTGTAAAATAACCTATTAATATAAGAAGCAGAAATGCGGGGTGAACGCTCAAAAAAAGTTTTTTCATAGGCCCTCGGCAACACTTTTCGGATTAATGTAAACACCGTTTTTAATCACTTCAAAGTGAAGATGCTGCCCGGTAGAATCGCCCGTGCTGCCCATAATCCCGATTTTGCCGCCCTTTTTCACCTTATCGCCGACCGCCGCATTAAGCTTAGCCATATGTCCGTAAAGTGTAACGAAACCGCCTTTATGCTCGATTTTTATGCAGTTGCCGTAGCCCTCTGCCTCTCCCGAAAATGTGACCGTTCCGCCTTTTGCGGCTAAAACAGGTTCATTTTCCTCGTTAGATGCAATATCAACGCCCGTATGTTCACCGGAAAACTCTGTCGTTATAACTCCTTTTGCCGGGCGGATAAAGCTCTTTCCGCTCAATTTGTTTTTAAGGAACGAAACATCGGTATTGTAAGTCAGAATTTTCTCCGCCGATGGCATTTTTTCGGCAAACACACCGAAATAATGAGCCGCCGAGCACAAAAACACGATTACAGCCGCCGCAAGAAAACGATAGGTAAAGCTGCTTTCATTCATATAATCACCCCATAGATTATATGGGGAATTTTCGCTTAAAATACTAAATAAAATCCTCCGCCGCAGAATTTGCGAAGTCAAAGCCGAGGTCTGTAAGCCGTACGGAATTTTCGTCCGACTTCAAAAGCCCGAGCCGGACATTCTTTTCAATTGCATTTTCAAATAAAACATCAACGGATTTGCCGAATTTCCTTTCAAATTCAGTTTTGTTTATTCCCTCCGAAAGCCGAAGCGCAAGCATACAGTATTCGGAAATCATATCCTTTTCGGACAATATTTCCTCGGTTTCCGGCGCTTTTCCCGAAATGTAATCCTTTATACTGTCACCGTAAAAATATCTTCTTCCGTTCTCAAACCCGTGCGCACCTGCCCCGAATGCCGCATAGTCCTTAAGTTTCCAGTAGCAGAGATTGTGACGGCACTCATGCCCGGGTTTTGCGAAATTCGATATTTCATAGCGGTTTATCCCGATTGAAGAAAGATACGAAACCGCCGTTTTATACATTTTCCGTTCCTCGTCCTCACCGGGCAGCGGAAACGGCAATCTTCTGCCGAACGGAGTGTTTTCGGCAACGGTCAGAGAATAGCACGAAATGTGAGATATATCAAATTCCGAAAGCCGAAAGAGCGTTTCCGCCCATTCATCAGCAGTCTGCGACGGAAGGTTGAACATCACATCGGCATTTATGTCAAATCCGAATTTCCCGACAAGCTCCATCGCATGCACAAAATCCTTCTGCGTGTGGATTCTGCCGATGATTTTAAGCAGCCTGTCCTGCCAAGCCTGAAGCCCTATACTGAGCCTTGTAACGCCCATATCCTTAAAAAGGCGCAGCTTGCTTTCGGAAACCGTACCGGGGTTTGCCTCAACCGTAAATTCGGTCGGCGCAGTTTTTTCCGCAACCGCAGCCAAAAGCCGCTCCAGAAGTTTTTCCGGAAGAGCCGTGGGCGTTCCGCCGCCAAAAAACACGCTTTCAATATTTTTAAGTTCTGCCGACCGTATATCACGGACAAGCGCATTTACATAGTCCTCAAAATAATCTCCGCCGTTTTCGACCGAATAAAAGTCGCAGTAAAGGCACTTTTTAACGCAAAACGGAATGTGAATATAAAGCCCTGCCATTATGCTTTTCTCAGAAACTCAAAATAGCTGTTCCAGTCCTCACGGGATAAATAGTGAGCGCCGGTACGGACGTGATACCCTATATTTCCGTCTGCGTAAGCCTTCGGCGGCTTCGGGTATTCATCATCGGCGATAAAGCCCTTAAGCCCAAGCTTTTCGTAAACCTTTCCCGCCAAAACGCATGAAAGATATTCCGACTCGGGGTCTGCCCACAAATCCTCGGAGGCCGACGCAACATACGCCCTTCTCGGCGCTATGGCAGCAACAAGAAAATGCTGGTCAAACGGCAAATCGTGTTCATGATTTGCATACTTATAATAATTTTCGCAGAACCAGAACGGAAATGTACGGCATATAAACTCAAGGTTTTCGCCCTGTTTATCTCTCGAAATTGCAGCGCCCGAGCAACCGGAATCATTTGAAAACGCAGCATAAAACCTCTCGTCCGTCATAGCGGCAACAAGCGCCGTTTTGCCGAGCCTTGAATGGCCCGCAACCGCACCCCTTTGTTTGTCAAGGCAGTCAAGGCTCATAGCGTAATCCATCACCCTCGACGCAGCCCATGCCCACATCATAATTTTGCCGGGGTCATCGGGTTTTCGGTTTTCGCCCCCGAAAAGCACGTCGGCAAGACCGTTTGTCATATCGCCGTCATCGGTTGTTACATCCTCATAGCAAAAAGACAAAACCGCAAAACCGTTGTCCAATATTTCCTCCGTCGGCTGATAGCGGTCGGGCACATCCGGCCTGAAATTTATATGCACAAAAAACGGAACATTATCCTTTTCCTTCGGCAAAGCCGTATAAAACGGAAACGAAAATTCCCTTCCGCACACCTTGCCGCTGCAAAGCATCTTTTTAAGTGTTGCGCGCCCTGCGCAAAAAGCCGCTCCGCCCCCCGGAAGCTCCCCGACAACACTAAACTTCAAATCCGTCGGCTCCTCCGGCAAATTTCCGTACTCCTCGCGCATAAGAAGCTGTATAATTTCTTCCCGTCTTTCGCTCCACGAACCTTTTCCGTCCCAAACTTCGGGAATACCTCTCTTTTTTATAATTTCATCAAGCATTATATCTGCCTCCGCAATTGCAATTAATAACCTTATTATAGCATACGGCACGCATTAATTCAAGCATTTTAAAATTTTTGTTGAATTTTTTGCCGATATATGATATAATCGGAATATAATTTTTACAAGGAGAAAAAAATATGTGGTTCATTTTCGCAATTGCCGCACTGCTTTGCTGGAGCGGCTCGGATTTATTCAGTAAGATAGGCTCAAGACCGGACGACAGGTACAGTCACTGGAAAATGGTTATGGCGGTCGGGCTTATAATGGGGCTTCACGCAATGTTTGAAATTTTTGTAAGCGGCGTGGAAATAAACCTTTCGATTATTATAAAATACCTTCCCGCATCACTTCTTTACATAATTTCCATGGTGTTCGGCTATGTGGGGCTGAGGTATATCGAGCTTTCGGTATCATCGCCGATATGCAACTCGTCCGGCGCTCTGGCGGCACTGATGTGCTTTGTGTTCCTGGGGGACAGGCTTTCGGGCGGTCCTTTGGTCGGTGTTATAATCGTCTGCGCCGGGGTTATATTTTTGGGAATTACGGAGTACACCGAAGACGAAAACCAAAGAAAACTGCGCCAGGAAAAATGCAATATCAAGTACTCAAAAAGTCTTGTTGCAATTTTAATTCCCATAATATACTGCATACTTGACGCCGCAGGAACATTTACCGACAGCATTATCCTCGAAACCCTCAATGAGGAATCCGCAAATGTCGCATACGAACTTACATTCCTGCTTATGGGTATAATTTCATTCGTGTATGTTGTTATTATCAAAAAAGATAATCTTGTGCCTTCGCGCGAAGTTCCGAAGCTCATCGGCGGAATATGCGAAACAGCCGGGCAGTTCGCATATGTCTTTGCAATCTCGGAAAATACCATTATGGCGGCGCCGGTTATCTCGGCATACTGTGCGGCGTCGGTGCTCTGGAGCAGAATTTTTCTTAAGGAAAAATTATCCGCAAAGCATTATGCAGCCATTGCGGTTACGGTTATCGGCATAATAATACTCGGCGTATTTGATATATAAAGTGAAAGGGTTTTCGGCAAATGAGCCGAAAACCCTTATTTTTACGGCTGATACACAAGCGAGCCGTCCATATCGTACACCGCATAACCGCCGTTTTCATCAGCAAGTCTTTGGGCGTTGTCAAGCTCCGAAAACGCACCGAGCTGCGATTCTGCGTCATCCGCCGACTTCCTGACTCTATACTTAACGCCGGAATCCGACGGTTTATTTTCATTTTTCGGTTTTTCCGTTTCTTTTTCGCTGTTTTCGGCAATTCTTTCGGATTTGTCGGGCTGATTGCCGCTTTGAACCGTCTTTCGGTTTTTGCTCAGTCCGTTCGATTCAATCTGCGTTCTGATTTTGCCAAGCTCCGTTTTTTCGGCGGACGAAAGATAATCCTCATCCACATA
Organism: uncultured Clostridia bacterium; assembly: GCA_934464705.1. Taxonomy (GTDB): domain Bacteria; phylum Bacillota; class Clostridia; order HGM11514; family HGM11514; genus CAKSKB01. The sequence goes on along the minus strand of CAKSKB010000018.1, from coordinate 20,607 downwards.
ATCCATAAGGCTTACGGCGGAATCGAATTTCCCGCTTTCGTAATACCCCTTTATACTGTCAAATGTATCGGACGCTTCCGCGGACTTTGAAATCACATCGTTTATTTCATCGATTTTGTCGGAAATACCGTAATCTTCATAAGATGACGGTATTTTATCAACCGCCTCTGCCGCCTTTGAAAAATCACGGTTATTAACGCACCTTTGCGCTTCGTTATAATATTTAATAATATCGATAACTTCTTCGGCTTCCGAATTTTTGCAGCCGTTGTCAAGCGCTTTCCGGAGCTTTCTTTCGGCAATTTTGTAATCGTCTTCATTGAAAGCTTTTATACCCTCGGCAAAATACTTATCCGCCTTTGATTCGCAGCCGCAAAGACAAAGCGTCAGCACGAGAACCGCAGAAATCAATATTTTTTTCATAAAATCACCCCGAACATCAAAAAATTCCCATGGAAAGCCACGGGAATTTTTTGCATTAGTTTTTGGAATCTTTATCAATAGCTTCCCAAAGGCCGTTTATGTATACGGCGCCGAGAGCACGGTCAAACAAACCGTAGCCGGGTCTGCCGGTTTCGCCCCAAATCATTCTGCCGTGATCCGGGCGGATATATCCGTCAAAGCCGTTATCGTGATAAGCCTTAACAATACCGTAAATGTCAAGAGAACCGTTTTCGGTTCTGTGCGCCGCTTCCTCGAAGCATTTTTCTCCTGTGATTTTAACATTTCTGATATGCGCAAAATGGATTCTGTCGCAGAAAGAATTAACCATGTCCACGATATCGTTATCCGGAGAAACGCCGAGCGAACCGCTGCAAAGCGTGAGCCCGTTATACTTGCTGTCATAAAGCTTCAGGAAACGCTCAATATTATTTTTGTTTGTGATAATTCTCGGAAGCCCGAAAATGCCCCACGGCGGATCATCCGGGTGGATAGCCATTTTAACCTTGACCTCCTCGGCAACCTTAATAACTCTGTCAAGGAAATACTTAAGGTTGTCCCACAGCTGCTCCTCACTGATATTCGCGTACTTGTTGAGAAGCGCCTTCATGCCGTCCTTTGTGTAGCTTGCGTCCCATCCGGGAAGGGACAAATCACCCGTGAGAGGATTCATGTCATGCACAGTTTCCTCATTATAGATAAGCGCATGAGAGCCGTCGGGCAGTTCAAAATTAAGGTCGGAACGGGTCCAGTCGAAAACGGGCATAAAGTTGTAACAAACACAGTCAATACCTGCTTTTGCAAGGTTTCTGAGTGTTGTGCAATAGTTTTCTATGTACCTGTCACGGTCGCCGTCACCGGTCTTTATATCCTCATGAACCGGCACGCTCTCGATAACCGAAAGCTCAAGCCCCGCTTTTTCGACGGTTTCTTTAAGCTGCATTATTCTCTCGTAAGGCCATGCCTCGCCCACGGGAATATCATAGATTGCGGAAACGATACCGGTAACGCCCGGAATCTGTCTGATTTTTTCCAATGTTACGGGATCATCCTCGCCGTACCATCTGAAAGTCATCTGCATTAGCTTCATCTCCTTTAATAATATACTTTATTTTAACATTATTTTTAACAATATGCAAGCATTTTGCCAAAATTAATTATAAGTTTTTTTCAAAAACCTCAGCATGTGCTCTTTAAGATACTTGTTTTCTTCTTTTGAAAGCGACGGGTCGCCGATAAGCGTTTGCGCAGCGGCAGTCTGTGCCGCCGAAAGAACCTTCATATCGGTAAAGAGGTTTGCGATTTTAAGTTCGGGCAGACCGTGCTGGCGTGTCCCGAAAAACTCTCCCGGACCGCGAAGTTCCATATCCTTTGCCGAGATTTTGAAGCCGTCGTTCGTCTGGCACATAATTTTCATGCGTTCAGCCGTAATTTCGCTCTTTCCGTGAGGAAACATTATGCAGTAAGACTGCCTTGACCCTCTGCCGACCCTTCCTCTGAGCTGATGAAGCTGGGAAAGCCCGAACCGTTCGGCATTTTCGATAATCATAACAGTTGCATTCGGGACATTCACACCGACCTCAACAACCGTTGTGCTGATTAAAACCTTAAGCCGTCCCTCGGCGAACTCGTTCATAACCGAATCCTTATCCTTGATCTTGCCGTGCAGAAGCCCGATAGGGTAACCCTTCAGTTCGTTTTCGGCAACATGCTCCATAAACTCGACCGCAGCTGCCGCCTCAACCTTATCGGACGGGTCAACCAGCGGACAGATTATGTACCCCTGACCGCCCTCATCAATCTGCTTTTTGAGGAAATTATACACGCGTTCTCTCATGCCTTCTCCCATTGCATAGGTTTTTATCTCCTGCCTGCCGGGAGGGAGTTCATCGATAACGGACACATCAAGATCGCCGTAAAGCGTAAGCGCAAGGGTTCTAGGGATAGGCGTTGCGGTCATGATAAGCATATGAGGGCTATTTCCCTTTTCGGAAAGCGCCGCACGCTGCCTGACGCCGAAACGGTGCTGCTCGTCCGTTATAACAAGCCCAAGATTTTTGTATTCAACATCGTCCTCAATGAGCGCATGCGTGCCGATAATCACATCGGCCCCGCCGCCGGATATCTTTTCAATCGCCGCCGATTTCTTCTTTTTTGTCATTTTCCCGACCAGAAGCACCGTGTTAAACCCCGGCAGAAACGATGAAAATGATTCAAAATGCTGCCGTGCCAGGATTTCCGTAGGTGCCATAAGAGCCGTCTGAAAACCGCTTTTTTTTGCCATAAAGCACGCAGCTGCGGCAACGACCGTCTTACCCGAGCCGACATCGCCCTGCACAAGACGGTTCATAACACGGGTCTTTTTTATATCCTCAGCTATTTCCCCTATAACCCTTTTCTGCGCACCGGTAAGCGGAAATGGCAGCGAGTTTATAAATTCCGACGGAGCCGTGAATGAAAATGCCGAACCCGTATACCTGTCGCGTTTCTGCTTAAGACACGCAAGCCCGAGAGACATTATGAACAGTTCTTCAAACACCAGCCGCCTCCGTGCAATTTTCAGTGCGCCCTCACTGTCCGGAAAATGCACCTGCCGCAGCGCATAGTTAACCTCGCACAGCCTGTATTTTTCACGCAGCGCCATCGGCAGAACATCAGGAATATTCCCGACCGCCTCAAGGCAGTTTTTTATAATTTTAAGGCAGACCTTTCTCGAAAGGTTTGCCGTAAGGCTGTATTTCGGGACGATTGCAGAGGTTAGAATTCCACTTTTATCCACCGCTTCAATCTCGGGAGACGCCATCGAAAAGCCGTATCTTCCCCTTGAAACCTTGCCGTAAAAGATATATTCTCCGTTTTCCTCTATGCCCTGCGCAGCGAATTTTTGGTTGAAAAGAGTTATTTCCATTCTTCCCGTTTCATCGGACACGAAAAATTTATACAGAAAAAAGCCCTTGCGGATTCTGTGTTCCCTCGGAGCACAATCCGCAAAAGCCCTTATGCATACAGTATCGCCGTCACTGACATCGGCAATCCTGACGCACTTTGTCCTGTCCTCATAATCCCTCGGAAAATAGTACAGCATATCATAAACCGTATCAACCCCAAGGGTATGAAACAGTTTTGCCCGTTCTTCGCCGACGCCTTTTATAAAACGAATATCCGTAAATAAATCCATAATTATTCCGCCGATAAAATGTAATAGTAAACCGGCTGACCGCCGCATTTGCACACAACATCAAACTCGTCGTATTTTGACTCAATTTCTGCCGAAAGCGCTTCGGCTTCCTCCTCGCCCACGCCCTCGCCGTAGTAAATGCTGATAACGGCGTGCTCGTCCAAATCCACGATATGTTCAAGCGATTTGAGGACCGCCTCGCGGGTTGTAGGCTCGCTGCAGCAAATCCCGTCGTCCGCAACGCCGATTATATCACCCGAGTTTACGGTTATCCCGTCAACCTCGGTATCACGAACCGCGTAAGTAACCGAAGCGCTTTTAACAAGCCCTGCGGCGGCGGTCATGTTTTCTTCGTTGTCCTCGGACTCCTCCGAGAAAGAAAGCATAGCCGAAATACACTGCGGCACATTTTTTGTAGGAATAACAACAAGCTTTTTGGCGGTTTCGATTTCAGCCGCCTGGCGCGCCGCAAGAATTATATTTTTATTGTTCGGGAACACAAAAACGGTTTCCGCACCGACCTTTTCCGCAGCCTTCAGAATATCGTCCGCACAGGGGTTCATGGTCTGGCCGCCCTCGATAACCTTGTCGATTCCGATATCTTTAAGAATCGCTTCAAGACCTTTCCCGGCGCACACCCCGACAAAGCCGAATTTTTTAAGCTCCGCCTGTGCCTTCGGTTCTTCGGGAGCCGCAAGTCTTTCTTTTTCCTGCTCACGGAGATTGTCTATTTTAATATCGGTAAGCATACCGATTCCGAGAGCAATCTGTATAACCGTGCCGGGGCAGTCGGTATGGATATGCACCTTGGCAAAGCCCTCGTCATCGATAACCAGCACGCAGTCGCCCAGCTTTTTCAGCTGCGGCTCGATTGACTTGCCGCTTTTTTCGGGATTATCCTTAAGTATAATAAACTCCGTACAATAGGTAAACACGCTTTCGTTGTGAAGTTCTGCGGAATCAAGCCTGATCCCTTCGGAGCTTTCAATCGGCTTCTGTTCCGAAAGTTCAACGCCTCTGCCGTTCAAAACCGCAAAAAGCGCACCCTCCATAAGCTTCACAAGACCCATACCGCCCGAATCCACAACTCCTGCGGTTTTCAAAACCGGAAGCATTTCGGGAGTCTTTTTAAGAGCATATCTTGCAGAAAGCGCAACCGCCTGCAAAAATTCGCCCACATCCTCCGCATCTCTGTTTTTGTCGGCAGCGTCTGCGGCAAACCTCGAAACGGTCAGAATCGTGCCCTCCGTAGGCTTCATAACCGCGCGGTAAGCAACCTTCGATGCCTCGCAGATACCGTTTGCAAGGTCGTCAACCGTAAGCTCGTCCGCATCGCCGACGCCCTTTGAAAGACCTCTGAGAAGCTGCGAAAGAATAACTCCGGAATTTCCTCTTGCGCCTCTGAGCGCCGATGAAGCGGCAGCCTTTGCGAGCGCCCCTGCGCCCATGCCCCGCATTTTTATAACCTCGGCAGAGGACGCCATCATGGTTTTTGCCATATTTGTACCCGTATCGCCGTCCGGCACGGGGAAAACATTCATATCATTTACAGCCTGTTTGCAGTTTTCAAGATTGTTCGCAGCGGAAACAATCATCGAGGCAAACAGTTCTCCGTTAACAGTAACCATTCCTACCTCCGATTAATCCGCTCTGACAGCGTCAACAAACACCTGAATATTATCGACCTTTATACCGGTCTGATTTTCGACCGTATATGCCACAGTGGAAATAATATTATCGCCGATTGCGGCAATATTCACGCCGTTTTCGACCATAATGTGAAGTTCAAGCTCAAAGCTGTCACCCTTGGGGATAACTCTTACGCCTTTTGAAAGGGAATCCCTTTTCAAAAGGCCCATTATACCGTCGGTTTTATTTTTGAAAATCATGCCCACAACCCCGTAGCAGCGTGTTGCGGCATAACCTGCGATATTGCCGATTACATTATCGGTAATTTCAATTTTGCCCAAAGCATTTTCTTTTACCGTACTCATACTCATACCTCCAATACAAGGATTGCTATATATTATTATAACAGAAATGTTACAGTTTAGTCAAGTGCTTATTGCATACTATTTGTAAAACGGCTGCAAACATTCGTGATTTGTGCCGTAAAATGTATCATTGCAGCCCGAAAGCATACTGCATATTTCTTCAAACCTGTCCCACGAACCGTTTATGTCAAACTCGTAGCTGTGTCCCCATATATAAAGAAGCGACGGCTCGGGGCGGTCAAGCTTCACAAACTTTTCCGCAATATCCGCAAGCCTTTCATTGCTGATTTTAACGCCCGTCAGCCTGAATAAGTCCTGCGGCACATCGAATGTGACATCTTCGTACCCTATATCATACGGAAGCCTTGCATATTTTATTCCGAAACGGCTCACAAGTTCAATAAGTTCATCACTTGTGCCGCTGCCGCCCGGATACGCCATACCGTAGATCTTTCTGCCGAAAAGCCGCTCCAGATTCGCCTTGTCGCCGGCAATCTGGCGCTCGCGCATATAATCGCCCTCCGCCAAAAGGTCGGGATGAGTAAGAGTATGCACCGCCGGTTCAAAATCCCCGAAAAGCTCCAGGCACTCATCGTGGTTAAGGCGGATAACATCAATGCCGCAGGTGTTCCATATACACTCGTGGTACATCATTCCGGAATTGAGATTGAATGTACCCTTAAGCCCGTATTTTTTTAAGATTTCAACCAGTCGCCTGTCCTGCATTACACCGTCGTCAAATGAAAATGTAAGCGCTTTTTTCTTTCCGTTCCACATAATTTATACCTCCAGAAGTTTGGCGGCATTTCCGCCGAGTATTTTTTCTTTTTCCGATTCCGAAAGCTCAAGAGTTTCAAGATTTCTCATGTCCCATGCCGGGTCGTTCCACGGGCAGTCCGAACCGAAAAGCAGCCTGTCGGTTCCGTGTTTGTCGATAATCCTCATCTGAAGCGCCCTCGGCATCGTGCCGTAACCGAATGAAATATCAAAGTACAGAGGCAGCCCGCAAAGCTTTTTTATAACCTCTTCTCCGCAGTTAAGCCCTCCCCAGTGCGCCGCAACAACAGGAGAATCAACCGTTTTAAGCACGCCGAGAATATTATCCGGCATACCGTGAAACGGTGCGTCAAAACCGTAATCGAACCCGGCATGAAAAAGCATTATAAGCCCCAGCGACTCTATCTTTTTATATATCGGCTTCATCTTTGAATCATCTGCAAAAAAGCCCTGATAATCCGGGTGAAACTTGACTCCTTTAAGCCCCGCCGCCTTTATTCTTTCGAGTTCGTGGGGTGCATCAGGAGCGTCCGGGTGCACCGACCCGAAGGATACAATTTCTCCGCCGTTTATGCTTATCGCAAAATCGTTCACGGACTTCATCTGATGCGGATTTGTTGCAATATTCATAACGCACGATATACCGACGCCCGATTTTTTCATGATTTCTTTAAGGCCTGTCAGCGTTCCGTCCGTCTGCGGAATAAGCCCTCCGCTTGTGTAACTTAACTTTTCTATTGCCTTTTCCGCTATTTTCTCCGGAAAGCAGTGTGTGTGGAAATCTATTATCATATGTATTTTCCTTCTTCCTTCTATTATATATTATAGCACTCTTTTGAAAAATTGCAATAAAAACTTGCAACCGACTTTGTTGCAATCTGACACTTTTTTGCGCAAAGCATGAAAACAAGCCGAAAAAAGCGGTTGTGTTACGATATTTCATTTTTAATTTTTTTGTTTTATAATTAGAATAGAAAAAATATAAGGAGTGAACAAGTCAATGAAAACTTTTTCGACAAAACGCATTATTTCGTTCATTGCGGCTTTAGCGATGATTATAACCTCGCTCGCAGCGGTTACCGTTTCTGCCGCACCCGACCTGACGCAGGATTTTGTAAAAACATTTAAAGAATCCGACTCAACCGCTCAGGCAGCGGATTCGCTTATCAAGGTTAAGGACGGTCAGGCACAGGCTTATATGCTCAGAGGCGGCAACGATATTCAGGGCAGAAACAGCGGCGATATTGAGTCAAATGTCGACAACGGTATTACTCTTTTTGACGGCACAACAGGTTCTGCAGTCAATATTATTCCGGGAACAACCGGGGTTTCGGGCAGTACAAACACCGTCTATGGTATAACAGTTGCCGGGCAGGAAAACACAGCTGCCCCAACCCCCCGCGCATGGTTTGACAAATCAACGCTTAAAGATAATGACAAAATTGTTGTAAGCGTTTATGTAAAAGCTTCAAATTCAGGTGAAAAAACAAAATTTACGCTCGGAATTCTGAACAACGCCCAGCCTGCTTACGGCTATAATGTATTCACCGATACTTACGGCAAAGAAGGCATGGATGTAACCGATACATGGAAAAAGTTCAGCGGAGTAATAACAATACCCGGAGGATTTGAAAAAGATTCCATGAGCACGAAAGATTGGTATACATTCCAGATGGGTTATCCGCAGAATACGACGGAAGCAAAAATAAATGTTTCCTGCATTTATGCCGCAAAGGCAAAGGCGGTTGACATTAAAACCGATATTGACGGCGCTGTTGCAGCCCCCGGCGATACGCTTAATGCTTCTGCCGAAATTCTCAATCAGATAGGCACAACGGAAGGCGTTTCTCAGGAGGTTACATGGTACATCACCGATAGCACAAGAGAAAACATTGTTACGAACGGTATCACGGTATCCGAAGACGGCGCAATAACCGTTTCCGACGCAGCTGAAAACGGAACATACTATGCGGTTGCCGTTGCAAAAGACAACGAAGCTATGGTATCGGGCGTTCCTTTCAAAGTAGAAGGCGGCACAATCGATGTTTCAAAGGATTTTGTAAAAACATTTAAAGAATCCGACTCAACCGCCCAGGCAGAGGATTCGCTCATAAGAGTTAAAGAAGGGCAGGCTCAGGCTTATATGCTCAGAGGCGGCAACGATATTCCGGGCAGAAACAGCGGCGATATTGAGTCAAATGTCGACAACGGTATTACTCTTTTTGACGGCACAACAGGTTCTGCAGTCAATATTATTCCGGGAACAACCGGGGTTTCGGGCAGTACAAACACCGTCTATGGTATAACAGTTGCCGGGCAGGAAAACACAGCTGCCCCAACCCCCCGCGCATGGTTTGACAAATCAACGCTTAAAGATAATGACAAAATTGTTGTAAGCGTTTATGTAAAAGCTTCAAATTCAGGTGAAAAAACAAAATTTACGCTCGGAATTCTGAACAACGCCCAGCCCGCTTACGGCTATAATGTATTCACCGATACTTACGGCAGAGAAGGCATGGATGTAACCGATACATGGAAAAAGTTCAGCGGTGTAATCACAATCCCGAAAGGGTTTGAAAGCGCTTCTATGAGCACGAAAGATTGGTATACATTCCAGATGGGTTATCCGCAGAATACGCCGGAAGCAAAAATAAATGTTTCCTGCATTTATGCGGCGACAGCAAAGGCTGTTGACATAAACGCAAGCCTTTCAAAAGATACCGCACAGCCGGGCGATACGCTCACCGCCTCTGCCGAAATTTTCAATCAGATAGGCACAACCGCGGGCGTTTCGCAGGATGTCAACTGGTATGTGGCAAACGGGGACAGAACCGAAGTCCTTGAAAATTCCGGTATAACCGTTGCGGAAAACGGCATTGTGACAGTTTCGGAAAACACAAAAAGCGGCACATATTATATAGTGGCAATATCCGCAAACAACAAGAGAATGCTCAAAGGCGCAAAGCTTGAGGTTGCAGCCGAAAATTATACCGTAAACCTCACAAAGAGCGGAAACGGCACGGTTTCCTACACAAAGGCAGACGGCACGGAAGAGGTGCTCGTCTCGGGCACAAACACCGTTGAAGCCGGTGAAAAAACTTTCACCTTCACTCCCGATGAAGGTTATGAAACAAAATCAATCGAATTCGGCGGAGCTTCAATACCGGTTTCCGATACCGCAGTTCTCACGATTGACGGCGCAAAAGAGTTAAGCGTAACATTTACGGAAAAGATTGTGCAAAAGCCTTCCGTTTCATCGGAATCACCTGTTTTCACACCGAACTACGACTATTCGGGTCTTGTTCCGGGCGCAGTTCCTTCAAACGCAATCTTAGGTTATGCGACGCTTGATTTGGGCTACGGATACACGGTTTCGGAGTGCGGATATATTCTTGCAAACGAAAGCGGCAAAACCGTTACGCTGCCTTCATATGTTATCCCGTCCGGCGGCGGAAAATACGGTATCAGAGCCGTAGGCGCAGCGCTCACGGCAGGAACATACAAATTCACACCGTATGTTAAGCTTTCCGACAACACGGTAATTTACGGAGAAGAAAAAACGGTTACAATTCAATAAACACTCTGCGGAGATTCCTCGTTTGGAGTCTCCGCTTTTGCTTAATATGATACGAAAGGTAAAACCGGACGCAATTCCGCCGAAAAATCATAACGGATTATGGTATTTAATTAATATTTCTTTGATGATATAATATAGGTAAAGAAATATTAAGGAGGAAATACCATGAAACGCATAATTCCGTTATTTTTAGTTTTGGCAATAATTGCAGTCTGCATGGTGCAGATAACCGTTCTTGCCGAAACCGACCTTACAAAGGATTTTGTAAAAACATATGTTGAACAGGGTTCAACAAAGATAGCAGATGACAGTTTGCTCTATGACCCGAGCGGTTGTTATATGCTTTGGTCGGGCGCAGATATCGGCGGAAGAAATTGCACTTCCGTTGACTGTACTCAGGCGGCATCTGTTGTCGATTACGACGGAAACACAAGAAATATGCTTCAGTTTGTCGTAAGCGACAAGACGCCGGTTCCCTCCGGAGCAATAAACGGTCTTCTTTTTTCGAGGGAAACTGACGCAAGTAAAGCAAGAGTTTATTATGCACCGTCGGATATAAAAGACGGCGATAAACTTGTTGTAAGCATCTATGTAAAGACCAAGGACGAAGGCGCAAAAACACGCTTCAATATGGGCTTTATCCAGAATGTTGCCGATTATGAATATAACGCTTATACCGATACATACGGGAAAGACGGTATGGAGGTTACCGATGAATGGAAGCAGTTCAAAGGTATAATCACCATCCCGGAGGGTTATACAGAAAGCCTTATACCTACAAATTACTGCCTTACTATGGGTTATCCCGGAAACATGAGCGGTACAATGGAGGAAATGCTCGTTTCCAACCCCTATATTGCAAAAGCAAAAGCGGTTGACATCAAAACAACTCTTTCCTCAAAGTCCGTAAAGCAGGGAGAAACGGCTTCTGTTAAAACGGAAGTTCTCAATCAGCTCGGCACAACGGAAGGCGTTTCGCAGAGCGTTACATATTATGTGACAAATGAGGCGAGAACAGAGGTTCTTACAGATTCCGGAATAACCGTGGCAGCTGACGGCAGCATAACCGTTGCCGATTCCGCAGAAGACGGAAAATACGGTATCGTTGCGGTTTATAACGATACCATGGTTTCGGGCAAAATTCTTACCGTTGACAGCGGAAAGCCCGCCGACCTCGAAAAAGATTTTGAAAGAACTTATGTTGCACAGTCATCAGAAAAAAGAGCTGATGATAACCTCATAAAAAACACATCGGGCAACGAGGATTGCTATCTCCTTTGGTCCGGCGCGGATATCGGCGGCAGAAACAGCGGTTCATTTGATGTTTATCAGGCAATCGGCGTTACAGACTTTGACGGCAAAACAAGAAGCATTCTTTATATCGGCGGTTTCAGCAATCAGACCGTAAATTCGGCGCTCGGCATTGAAGGCGCTCTGGTTGCAAAAGATTCTTCTTCGAGAACTTATTACACACCGTCGGATATTAACGGCGGCGACAAACTCATCGTAAGTGTTTATGTAAAAACGAAAAACGAAGGCACATCCACACGCTTTAATATGGGCTTTGTTAACGGCGCAGGCTACGGTTATAACGCTTTCACCGATACATATGGCGAGAACGGCATGGAAGTGACTGGCGAATGGAAGCAGTTTAAAGGCATTATTACAATGCCCGATGCTTATTCAGCTCTTCTTCAAACCAATTATTCTCTGACATTCGGTTACCCCACAACCATGACAGATAAAATGGAAGAGATGCTCGTTTCAAACCTCTATGTAGCAAAAGCAGCGGCAGTTGATATTAAAACGGCGCTTGATTCAAGCACAGTTAACCCCGGTGAAACAACCTCCGTTAAAACCGAAATTCTCAACCAGCTCGGCACAACAGAGGGCGTTTTGCAGGGCGTTACATATTATGTGACAAACGAAGACAGAACCGAAGTTCTCGAAGATTGCGGAATTACCGTAACCGAAAACGGAACCGTATCAGCCGCAAATAATGCAGCGCCCGGCACATACTATGTTGTTGCCGTTTCCAATGCAAACAAGAAAATGGTAAGCGGTGCAAAACTGGAAGTTGCGGCAGCAAGCTATACGGTTAACCTGACAAAAGCCGGAAGCGGCACGGTTTCATACACCAAGGCAGACGGCACTGAAGAAACGCTCGTTTCGGGCACAAACACCGTTGAAGCCGGTGAAAAAACTTTCACCTTCACTCCCGATGAAGGTTATGAAACAAAATCAATCGAATTCGGTGGAGCTTCAATACCGGTTTCCGATACCGCAGTTCTCACAATCGACAGCGCAAAAGAGTTAAGCGTGACATTTGCAGAAAAGGCTTTGCAAAAACCTAAGATTTCCGAAAACTCACCGTCATTTACTCCCGATTACACTTATGACGGAGAAACAAGAAAAGCAATTATCGGACTTGCGGCTGTAGATTTCGGATACGGATATACAATCTCCGAATGCGGATATGTTATCACGAACGAGGACGGAAAGGCAATCACGCTTTCCGCAGTTGCAGTACCCGAAAACGGCAAATTCGGTATCCGTGCTTTTGGTGCAGCGCTCAATGACGGCACTTACACAATGAAGCCTTATGCCAAACTTTCCGACGGCACATTTGTATACGGAACCGAACAGACAGTTACAATAAAATAATATAGCTTTTAACAACCGCCCCGACGGCTCAGGCCGCCGGGGATTTTTTTTATGTTTAAATTTGATACTTTGATTTTCAAACATAGCAATCACGCCAAAAAAACGAGTTGTGATACGATATTTTATTTTTCGGATTTTTGTTTTATAATTATAATAACAAATACTCAAAGGATGAGTCGGATGAAACTAACAGTAAACAGTAAGCAAGGCTTTGCCGAAAGCCTTAAGATTTTTGATAAAGAACTTCTCAAATCACCGCAGGAGCTTTTTTCACTTGTGCTTTTGAAGGACGGCGAAAGAAAAACGCTCAGTCCGAAAAATTGCAAAAGCATAAGGGGAAGCGGCGAGAAGCTGGTGTTTGACTTTGAAAATATGACGGTCGAAACCGAGATGCACCAAGACGGAAAAACCGTCAGATTCGGAATATCCGTTGACAACCAAACGGATATGTATATAGAAAAGCTTCGGTATCCGTGCCTTGAAATCAAAGACGACCTCGTTGGAAACGGCGGCAGCGGAAGGCTGTTTTTGCCCTACTGCGAAGGTTTTTTGTGTGAAAAGCTTGCCGAAGAAAGCAAGGCTGACCCCAAGCTGTACCCCGGGCTTATAAATATGCAGTTTTTAAGTTATTATGACGAAAACGGCGGAATATATTATGCGTGCGAGGACGAAGCCTGTACCCCGAAGGAAATCGACTGCAAACCAGCAGACGGCGGAATTGAGCTTGTGATGGACAGTTTTATAGCCGTTGCTCCGGGCGAAAAATACGAAAATGAAAATTATTCCGTACTGAAGGAATTTGCCGGAGATTGGCGTGATGCCTGTGAGCTTTACAGGAAATTTACCGAAAAATCTGGATTTAAACTTCCCAAAAAGCTGAAAGACGAAACCGACCTTCCGAAATGGTGCGATGATTCACCGCTTTTTGTAATTTATCCGGTAAGGAGTATCGTCGGCGTTGATTATTTCGGACCGAACGAATATTTTCCTTATATAAACGGGAAAAAATACATTGACGATTTGAAGTCGGAAATCGGCTCGTCGGTTATGGCGCTTCTCATAAACTGGGAAGGCTCGGCACCGTGGTGTCCGCCGTTTATATGGCCGCCGTACGGGGGCGAAAAGGCTCTTTCGGAGTTTGTTTCCGCAATGCACGGCGGAGGAGATTATGTCGGGCTTTACGCAAGCGGTATAAACTGGACCGACCAAAGCAAGTTCTGCCCCGAATATAATATGAAGGATTACCGCCTGGAAAACGGCATTGACGATATTCTTTGCAGAAAACCGGACGGCAGCCTGGATGAAGAAACCTGCGTGCGCTCGGTAAGAGAGGGCTATCATATGTGCCCGGCTTGTGAAGAAACAAAAAATATCACATACGGGCAGACGGACCGTATTGCCGAGTGCGGCATAGATTATCTTCAATATTTCGACCAGAACTGCGGCGGTGCGCCCGACCCCTGTTACAGCGGTAAGCACGGGCATAAGCCGGTTCACGGTGAGTGGTCAAACACCGAAATGAAAAAGATATTCAGCGGCATTGTAAAAAGGATGAAAGACTGCGGCTCAAATTGCCTTATCGGTGCGGAAAGCTCGCCGTCCGACTGCTTTATAGGGGAACTCCGAACAAACGATTTGAGGTTTGAGTGGCCGATGTCGCTCGCCCCGTTTACGGGATTTTCGGAAGGAAAGAGCGTTCCGGCATTTGAATATGTTTTCCACGAATACAGCATGAACTTTATGGGAAATCAGTGCATTTTCAATACGGAATTCCCGGGAAGCCAAAATCCCGAATCCCTGAATTTAAGGCTTGCCTATTCTTTTGCGGCGGGCAATATGCTAACGGCCGTGCTTAAAAGCGGCGGAGAAATCCACTTCAACTGGGGTGCGTCATGGATAGAACCCGGACCTTCCCAAACCGAAACAAAGGCTTTTCTCAAAGAACTTTGTGCAATGCGGAGGGGCGCTGCGAAAAAGTTCCTTCTCTACGGCAGAATGGAAAAATCAACCGTAAAAGCGCTTGAAACTGTCACACTCACCGGAAAAGACGGCAAAAAGATTACATATCCGTCGGTCTTCTCCTCATGCTGGAGCTTTGAGGGCGAAACCGCCGTTATACTTGTTAACCACACAAGGAAGCCGCAGAAAACAATACTTTCCGAAAGCTTTAAAAGCAGCTTTACAAACGAAAAAATATCAAATGAACCCATAAGCGGCAGCATAGAGATTCCGCCGCTCAAAACAATCGGTCTTATTAAATAGAAGTGCACGCAATCACCGAAAGGGGGGTATTTCAGATTCAGCGCTTCATAATCGTAAAACAATTATTAAAACAAGGAGTGATTTTGTAATGAAAAACAGTTTAAAACGCATTATTCCTTTGTTTCTGGTGCTGACGATGGTTATAACATCGCTTGCAGCGGTGACCGTTTCTGCGGACGCACCCGACCTGACACAGGATTTTGTAAAAACATTTAAAGAATCCGACTCAACCGCTCAGGCGGCGGATTCGCTCGTAAAAACAAAGCCGGGAGAAGACGGCGCTTATATGCTCAGAGGCGGCAACGATATTCAGGGCAGAAACAGCAGCGATATTGAGTCAAGTGCCGATTACGGTATTACTCTTTTTGACGGTACAACAGGTTCCGCTGTCAATGTTATTCCGGGAACAACCGGGGTTTCGGGCAATACAAACACCGTATACGGAATAACAGTTGCCGGCGAAGAATCTTCAAATGCAACACCCCGTGCATGGTTTGATAAATCAACGCTTAAGGACAATGATAAAATTGTTGTTAGCGTTTATGTAAAAACCTCAAACGCAAACGAAAAAACAAAATTCAACCTCGGAATTGTAAATAACGCTTCTCCCGACTATGGCTACAATGCCTTTACAGACGCTTACGGCAAAGAAGGCATGGATGTAACCGATACATGGAAAAAGTTCAGCGGAGTAATCACAATACCCGGAGGATTTGAAAAAGATTCCATGGCAACAAGAAGCTGGTATACAATCCAGATGGGTTATCCGCAGAACACGGCAGAAGCAAAAATAAATGTTTCCTGCCTTTATGCCGCAAAGGCAAAGGCGGTTGACATCAAAACCGACCTTGACAAGTCGGCTGCGGAACCCGGAAGCACACTCCGTGCGTCCGCAAAAATTCTCAATCAGATAGGCACAACCGGCGGCGTTTCGCAGGATGTCACATGGTACATAACCGACGAAACCAGAACCAAAATTATAACCGACGGGATAACCGTATCGGCGGACGGCGAAATCACTGTTTCCGACACAGCTGAATCGGGCACATATTATGCGGTTGCCGTTGCAAAGGCCGACGAAACAATGGTTTCGGGCAAGTCCTTTAAAATCGAAGGCGGCGCAATTGACCTCACAAAGGATTTTTCAAGCGATATAGTCCTCCAGACCGCAACACAGAGGGGTTCAGATAATCTCGTTATGGTAAAAAGCGGCGAAGCAGAGGCTTATATGCTCAGAAACGGAAATGATTACTCCGGAAGAAACTCATCTTTTGTCGAAACTACTGATTTTAATACCGCGGATTTGGTGTATTTTGACGGCAAAACACACGGTCCTTCGGCAATGATGGTAAAGCATAATTCCGCATCTTCCGACACAACGGACGAAAGCACAGCAGTTCACGGGACATCGCTTACAACAGCAGAATCAAGCGAAGCTGCACCCAGAACATGGTTTGACAAATCAGGGCTCAAGCCCGGCGACAAGCTTCTCGTGAGCATATATGCAAAAACCGTTGAGGAAGGCAAAATCACAAAATTCAACCTGGGATTAAGCAAAAACAACTCACCCTCGGCAACCGCCTTTACCGACAAATACGGAAAAGAAGGTATGGAGGTTACCAATGAATGGAAACAGTTTGTCGGCATAATTACCGTTCCGAGCGACTTTACCGCAGCTGATGCGTATACGCTCCATTTCGGCTTTGCGCAGAACACCAAGATGGAAAAGATGAATGTTTCCTGCATTTATGCGGCAAAGCTCAAAACGGCGAGATTTGATTTGACGCTCGGCGAAACTTCTCTCGAGAACGGCAAGTCCACAACCGCCAAAGCCTCTCTTACAAACCAAGCAGGCACGGCTGACGGGCTTTCGTCCGACTTCAAATGGTATGTAACAAACGAAGACCGCACCGAAATTCTCACAGACAGCGGAATAACCGTTACTCCGGGTGCAAATTCCGGCGAAGCAACAATATCTGTTACCGACACTGCAAAAAGAGGCAATTACTTTATAGTTGCGGCTGCAAAAAGCGGTGAAATTAAAGGACAGATGATTGAAGTCGGCGGAATTGACCCCAATATGAAAGAGCTTGAACTTTATGTTGCGCCGAACGGAAACGACAGCAACACCGGTACAATTGACAAGCCTTTCAAAACCCTTGAAAAAGCAAGAGATTATATCAGGAATTTCAAAAAGAGAGATATTCCGATTACAGTTTATCTCCGAGGCGGAGAATATCTTCTTTCCACCACGCTTTCGCTCGGTGCAAGCGACGGCGGAACGGCGGTTTCCGCACCGGTTACATACAAAGCGTACAGCGGAGAAGATGTTGTAATAACAGGAAGCAAGACATATGATATAAGCAAATTCTCGCCAATCACAGGCGATATGAAAGACTATCTTTCCGAAAATGCCAAAAATAACGTAATTGCGGCTAAGGGCAGCGAAATCGGCTTAAGCCCCATTGACATCGGCATATTTGACAGCTCTTTCCAGATAAATGCTCCGCTTATGTCAATCGATAACCAGGCTCTCAATCTTTCGCGCTACCCCAACTCCGACAGCTCGGAGGATTGGCTCATCGGTCAGCCGGTGGATCCTAAGGGCGGCAACAACACAACGCCTACAATTTCTCTTCCTAACGAAGAAAAGCTCTTCAATATGTCCTACAGAACAGAAGATTTCATCTACCACGGATATATTGCTTGGGGATGGGCGTCCAGCTTCTTCAAGGGCACGCTCAATAAGGATGCGAAGACCATAAACGGCACAACAACCACGTATTACGGTATTACAGCCGGTCAAAAAAAGCCGGTTCACATGTTCAACTCGTTCGAGGCGATTGACCAGCCCGGCGAATGGTACTACGATAAGTCAAGCGATATGCTTTACATTTATCCGTTTGAAGGCACAAATTCAGAATCAAAGCTTTACGTTTCAAACAGCGCCTTCGACATGATTTCGGCAAACGGCACAAATAACTTAAACTTCGAGGGCATAAGGTTTACGTCCTCGGCAAGACGCGGCATAAGGCTCGACAACACAAACAATGTAACAATCAATAATTGTATATTCAACAACTTCGGAAGCACTGCGGTTTACGCTGATAATTCCACAAACTTTACAATCAAAAACAGCGACCTTTACAACATGGCGGACTCTGCAATCTATGTAAACGGCGGCAATTTTGATACGTTTGAGCCTTCCGGCAACCGCATCACGAACAATGTTATTCACAATACCGGAAGAAACAAGGAATTTAACGTTCCCGCAGTAAGCATCAGGGGCGTTGAACCGCATGTTGACCACAATGAGTTTTATAACATTCCTCTCGCGGCGATTATGTTCTCCGCAGCAGGCGATAAAATCACTTCGGTCAACTCGGTTATAGAGTATAACAAGTTCCACGAATGCTGCACGAACGGCGTTGACCTCGCAGTTGTTTACGGCGGCCGTGACCTGAGGGCGCTCGGAACAAAGGTAAGATACAATCATTTTTACAACATCTCCAACAATATGGACGCATACGGTTTCTCCGGCTCGGCAGTATTCGGAGATGACGCAACGTCAAGTGTTGAAATTACCAACAACATCGTGGGCCCCGGCTGCAGCGGCGACAACACAGAAGCATTCAAGTTTAACTGGGGTCACGACAATGTTATTTCAAACAACCTTATAATTGACCTGCCGACATTCTTCTACATTTACAAGTTCAACGACTTTGTTGACCGTATAAAGAAACAGCATGACGCAAGTTTCGGCTCGGAACCGGGCGTAACACTCACGATGTGCTGGGATAACGCAAATTATCAGAAAAACTGGCCGTGGGTTAAGTCCTTTAAGGACGGCGAAGGGTACTATGTACCTAACGAAGTATCGAACAATGTTATGATTTACATAGACAACTATCCGCACAGCGTAAGCGGATGGCCGGAGTTTAACAACTCTTATTACATCTACAACAACGGCAACCCCGGCTCCGATGAACCTGATATCAAAGGCTTCACCACAAACCTTATTGTTCAGAAGAAAAACGGAACCGACAACCGCGATCTGTTCGTGGATTACGAAGGCGGAAACTACAATTTAACAGCGGAAACTCTTGCTAAAGTTCCCGGATTTGAGAATATCGACCAATCCGGCATGGGCATAAAGACGTTTGAATATGACGGCAAGACTCTCACCCCCGGCGGCGGAAAGCCTACCGTTTCGGGTGTTGAAATTGAAGGTCTGGCAAGGGTCGGCAAAACAGTCAATGCAAAATATACCTACTCGGATTCCGAGGGTCACGAAAACGGTTCGTCTTACGCAAACTTCTATCTTTTGGACAAAGAGGACGAAACATACTACATCAACTACAAAAAGGTTTCGG
This sequence comes from uncultured Clostridia bacterium, assembly GCA_934464705.1. GTDB lineage: Bacteria > Bacillota > Clostridia > HGM11514 > HGM11514 > CAKSKB01. The sequence goes on along the minus strand of CAKSKB010000018.1, from coordinate 1,341 downwards.
ATAACATAAGCCTTAACGACTTCAAAGTAACTGCTGAATGTGAAGGCAAATGGATTAAATGCAAGGTTACGCCGGTAAACGAAAACGGCAGCATGGGCGAGCCTGTATGGTCTGCACCGGTTTATGTGGAGCCTGCCGGAAGCGCCGATAAAGACGCACTTTACGCGCTCACGCAGGAAGTAAAAACCTTTATGGAAACCGCCGAAACAGGTTCGCAGCCCGGGCAGTATCCGGAAAATGAATATAAGCTTATCGAAGATGCCGTTAAATCGGCTGAAGCAGTGCTCGGAGACGCTTCCGCTACGCAGTTTAGCGTTGACAGCGAGACCGCAGCGCTTACAAAGGCATTCAAGAGATTCAAAGAAAGCCAGAATATTGCGGAAAATGTAACAAGAATCAATGTTGCTCCGCTCATTGCGAAAGAAGATTCGTGGACAACAAAAGGCTCCAACTTCAAATTTGAAAACGGAGGTCTCAAAGTATTCAACGGATATGAATGGGCAAGTTACAACGAAACATTCAAAAACACCGAGTTTTCATTCAGATATAAGCAGAAAACCAACGGCTTTGGCGGTATATATTTTGCACAGAGCGAAATTTCCAACTATCCGTGGGCAGCAACCGGCATACTCTTCTGCTTCAAGCCCGACTGCGCTGAGCTCCAGATAAGAGACGGCGTAACGGCATGCAGCGAAGAAACGGGCAGAATGATTGTCAACAAAAACTTCGGCTTTGAAAACGACAAGACATACAACATAACAACCGGTATGTATGATGTTTCGTCATCATCAGTCAGAATTTACATGATGATTGACGGCGAAAAGATATTTGACACAACCGTAAACTGCGATGTGCTTGTATCTAAAGAAGGATATTTCGGAGTTATCGCCGCTTCTGCAACCGAAGCAACAATTTCAGGTGCATTGGTTGACAAATCGGAGCTTGAAGCAATGCTTGACGAAACAAAGACGGTTTTGGACAACGCACAGACAGGCACCGATTACAATCAGTACAGTGCAAGTGATATCGCAAAGCTTAAAGCGGCTTATGACAGCTCAAAGGCAGTTTACGATGATGAAGGAGCGGTTTCCGACAGCGTAGGCCGTGCAACATACTCACTCGGCGACGCACTTGCGGCATTCAGAAAGACGGCCGTTACAACCAAGAACTTCACAGAGGACGGCAGCGTAGACCTCAACTACTATGTAGATAAGTCAACATTCACCGTTTCCGATTCTGTAAAGGCAAAGGTTAAGGGTGCAGACAAGGCTCTCCCCGAAATTGACAGCACATCAAGCGGAATTTCGATGAATATTCCTTCCGGCACTAAACTCAGCGGTT
>CAKSKB010000017.1 GCA_934464705.1 uncultured Clostridia bacterium | reverse complement strand
ACACCGCCGATTCGGATTCTGCGAGGACGGTCACAGTAAAGACGGCCACCAAGACGGCATACGATGAAAAATACGGCGACTGGGACACAAAAGCGGCGGAATTTGCGGCGCATTCGTGGACATTTGCGATTGTTTAGGGGGGTGAGAGCATGGAAGTTCAGACAGTTACGGTGAATGTAATAAAAGCCGACGAAGGCAAGATTTTAACCGACGGCGAAATTTACGGCAGAGTGATATACCTCGCAAAAGGCAGAAGCGCCGACGAATTTCACGAGATTACCGAGGCTGAATACAAAGAAATTCAGACGCAGAACGAACCCGAACGGAGGGAACTTTATGAGCGGTAAAACGGTATATTCATTAAACGATGTACACGCACAGGTTATTTTACCCTCTGCTTTTGGAATATCCGTTGAGGACAAGCCGAAAAAGAGTATTACAAAGACCAATTTTGCCAACGCAGGGTATTTCGCCCTGCTTGGCGGAGGCGGCACACTGCCAATCGGTAACCTTGTTTCGGGTGGTGAAGTGATTACTTCTGCGGACACACAAAGTTCGTGGCTCAACACCGCAGGGCACAGCCTATCCACTATAACCGTTGACTGGAACAACAGGCCGCATTTTGTTAAGAAGTGTGGTTTCAAAGAGGGCGAGGTCAAGTTTGCGATAAGCGGTATTCCAATTATCCGAAACGGCTACAAGGTTTCGCTTTCGGACATAAAGCGTGAAGGGTATTTCGGAAACGAACTTTACGACACTTGGCACGGCTTTTTAGGCGTTCGGGGTGAGAAGCTTATTTACATTGCGGCAAAGGTTAATTTCAATCTAATGCCGTACCTTCTCGAAGTGTTCGGCATAAGTGACGGAATCAAGCTTGACGGCGGCGGAAGCTTCATATTAAAAAGCGATTCGTGGATGAAACAGACATCGGAAAACAGGCGGATACACAATATTATTACATGGTAGGAGGGAAACAGTATGAATTTCAATGAAATCAAAATTTCGGCATGTGCGCTTATCGGTATTTTCGGCAGCGCCATTGCACAGGTTTTCGGAGGGTGGACGGGTGACATGACTACACTTTTAATCTTTATGGCTGTGGATTTTGCTATGGGGCTTTGTGTGGCGGGCATTTTCAAAAAGTCCAACAAGAGCAAAAAGGGCGCTATTGACAGCCTTGCCGCATGGCGCGGACTTTGCCGCAAAGGTGTTGCGTGGCTCATAATCTTAGTTGCTCACCGGCTCGACATCGCTCTCGGGGCAAACTATCTCAAAACCTCATGCATTATAGCTTTTATCGCAAACGAGGGTATATCGATTATAGAAAACGCAGGACTTATGGGTATTAATTTTCCCGAGCCGATTGTAAAGGCTATCGACATTCTTTCAAAAAGGGGAGATGACGAAAAAGATGAAAAAGACGAAAATGATTCTGACAAGAAACAGAAGTAAAGAACTGCTTGTACCGACAGGAATTGTGCTCCATGAAACCGCTACACCCGGAGCGACCGCCGAAAACGAATACAAATTTTTTAATTCGGGTGACCGCAATGCTTCCGCTCACGGCTTTGTAGACTGGAACGGGTATGTTCAGACGATACCTTATGACGAGGTCGCATGGCATGCTGGGTACACCGCAAATCATAAATACATAGGTATTGAGATGTGCCACGCTACAAACAAGGCGGATTTTGAAAAGGTGTGGAACAACACAATAGAAATTTTTGCGGAGCTTATGCGGAAATACGGATTTTCGGTCAGCGACATCACAACGCATGACGAAGTATCAAGGCGGTGGAAGGAAACAGACCACACCGACCCCACGGGTTATTTCAAGAAGTTCGGAAAGACTTTTGGTGATTTTAAGCGTGACCTGAGCGCACGCATAAACGGAGGTTTAACTATGACGCAATATGAGGAGCTAAAGAGCATTATCTCAAAGCAGGACGCAGAAATCAAGGCTATGAGGGCTAAGCTTGATAAAGTAGATACCTATATCTATAACTACATTGACGACAACATGCCCGACTGGGCTAAGCCGACAATTAAAAAGCTTGTTGACAAGGGCGTTCTTGCCGGCAATGAACAGGGCTTGAACCTTAATACCCTCATGATGAGGATTCTTGTTATTTTAGACAGAGTAGGGGTGTTTGGGAAATGAGAATGGGAGCTGAAAACGCTCCCTATTATTTTTTTTAAAATTTTTTATTTTTTTTAAAAAACACTTGACATATGCTCGAATATGTGTTATAATAAAAATGTAAAAAACAAAAGGCAATCAAAAGCCTAAAAAAGGAGTAAATATTATGAACAAGAATTATGTAATCAGCGGTTATCAGGTTGAAGGCACAACGGTTGAAGTTAGTGAAAAGGCAGTTGAAAATTACAAAAGCAGAATAATTAGTTTTGAAACACTTTTGGGCTCCCCGGAATATTTTACAGAGGCAGAATTTAAGACCGAAGCAGAAGCGCGTGATTTCTTAAATTCTAAAAAAACGGAGTTGTCAAGAATTGGAAACAGCGATAAATTCAATCTCGAGTATTTCCAGCTTTGCGAAAACTATGCTTATCCCGACGACCTCGAAAGCATCGAGGACAGCGAAGTTATTGCAAGCAGCGGCAATTTGGAAAAATAAGGAGCTGCCTATGTTCGACCAAAAAAAATATATTCGAGAATACAACAAAGACAAGTACGACCTTTTCTCGCTGCGGCTGCCGAAAGGTTATAAAGAAAAATTCAAAGCAATCGCTGCCAAAGAGGGATTAAGCATGGCAGGGTATATTAAAAAGCTTGTTGATGAAAATAAAATTTAGTTCGCAAGCAGTTCGTAAAAAATTGAATTTTGGCTTAAAATCTATAAAAATATCGGGTTCGAGTCCCGTTACCGGCTTAAAACCCGATGAGATACTGAAATCTTATCGGGTTTTTCTTATCTAATATTTCAGATTTTCGTTTGCAATGAAATCAATAAATCTTTCCATGCATTCCATTTGCTCTTCGCTGAATTTTCTTCTGATAATCTTTCCGCCGCGGTGAAAAATCACAAGTCCGTCTTCAAAAATCGTATCATCGTTTTCGTTTCTGCCGAGGAGATAGTCAACCGAGCAGCCGAGGTAGTCCGCAATTCTCGCAAGACTGTCACTTTTGGGGAACGAACCCCTTGTGCTCATGTTTGAAAGTGTGTTGATGCTGAGCCCAAGATTGATCAGCATAACTTTTATATAGATGTTTTTTGATTTGGCGACCGCCCGGATTCTTTCCGCAATATCGGCAGAATTGTACATAACTGCATTTCCTCTTTTCGTGTAATAGCTTAATAATAATGTTAACATAAAACTGATGTTTTGTCAATGTTCAATTGCGGCGCAAAAACTACTTGACAAACGCAAAAATAAGGAGTATAATGTATTTGTGACATGGGGAATTAGCTCAGCTGGGAGAGCGTATGGTTCGCATTTGTTGTTTTGTAATACTTTATTTCTATAATGTTTTTAAAAGTCTATGTTATAATTGGTTTGTGAGCAACATTGATAAAAGCAATTGAAAACATAAATAAATTATTTTTGTTTCCGATTGTCTGCTTCTTTCACTTTGCATTTTATGCAACTGCCGAATGCTTGATTTTGCATGTTCCGTATGTTGCAATAGAATTAAAAGAGTCGGAAGCTGTGAGCTCACGGGAATAATCTTTATAACACTATGTGTTATACATTTTAAAATTTAAGGAGGAATAAAAATGCAAAGAAAATTATCACTGGTATTGGCTATGCTCATGATATTAAGCGCAGTCTATGTACCTACCGCTATGGCGGCAGAAGTTTCGGCAATAAGCATTACCGAAAATCAATGCTACTATATCGGTGAAGACAGAGAAGCCGAGGCTTTAAAAGTTTCGGGCGAACTCGCAGATGGAACTTCTGTGAATCTGACGGGCGATTCGGGTATTACATACGAAAGTTCCGATGAAACCGTGTTTAAGTTTGAAGGAAACAAGCTTTCTTCAACCGGTAAAAAAGGCAAGTCAATAATTACAGTTAGTTACAATGGTAAAAAAGCAAGTATTATAATGATTCGCCAGGATGAAGATGCGATTGCAGGCGGCAATAAGGTCATAACTCAGCCTGCTACCGTCGGTACGGGAGCCCCCTATATTCTTGCCGATGAATCAGGTCATGACGGCGGGACTGTTTACGGCGGAAATACTCAGAATTGGTGGCTCCGCATTGTAAAATCAACAAATAAAATAACGGTTGACGGCGTTGATAAGCCTGCTCCAAACGCTGATAAATGGTTTGATGAAGGTTATCGCTCCGCAGGTGTTTGGTTTTATGATGACGGTGATTCGGAGTCAAGACCGGGTATAAATACCGTAAGTATAACCGATTCAATCCTTTTTCATGCCGGTTTTGAAGAAGATTACGGGTATGGCGATTTTGCAAAAATGTGGGAAGGCATGAAGTCATGGAAGGTTCTTGACGGCGCAGTTCTGGGAACAAGTGCAACTGAATATACCGGCGGTACTTATTTCGGTAATAAATATAATGGATTTAAAGCAAGAAGTAAGGGCTGGCATCAGTTTATAATGTCTCTTGAAAAAGATGTCGAAGCTGAATTTGGCTGGAGTGTATTTTCTTATCTTGACGGTGAGTTTATAGGTAAAAAGGAAGTTGTTCCATCATCAAGCGAATATACGGATAACTGGGGAAATTACTGGGATAAGCTTGCAAGAATTGAAATAAGAACAAATCCGAGCACGGGTAAATTCACTTATAAATATGGTGACTTTTATCTTGGCGGTTCGCTTGAAAAGAGAAATGACCCTACAGCACCGGTTGTTGAATCTCTCACAATAGACGGTGTGGCAATGGACGGTCAGACGCTTACGGCTAATGCGAGAATTATTGATGCTGATAATGACAGATTGGATACACCTCTTTATCAGTGGGAAATTTCCGATGACGGCAAGGCATGGTCTGCTATAGCCGGTGCAACAGAAAGTACATTTAAGCTTACAAGCGATCATGTAGGTAAAATGCTGAGAGTAATTGTTACACCGAGAAGCATGGCTGAGCCCAAGGTGGGTACGCCAAAGACTTCCGAACCTACCGGCAAGGTTTCTGTAATAATGGTTCCTCCGACGGCGGTTAATGCTTCGATTTCGGGTACCGCAGAACCCGGCAATACAGTAAGTGCGGCATATACATATCAGAAATCTTCAAGCAACATTGACGAAGGTGAAAGTGTTTTTGTTTGGGAAATTTCAGAAACAGAAACCGGCACATATACTGAAGTTCAAAATTCGGTGTCAAAGTCATATCTTATCAAAAAAGACGATGCCGAAAAATATATAAGAGTTACTATTATTCCAAAGGATATGAATGGACTTGCAGGAACTGCAATAACATCTTCTGCAGTTAAAATCGGCAAGTATGTTGTTCCTACCGCTTCTGCTGCATATTATGTTGCTGCAAACGGCAACGATTCCAATGCAGGAACTATTGACGCACCTTTTGCAACAATAGAAAAGGCGAGAGATACAATTGCCGCTGCTAAGCTTCCCGAAGGCGGCGTAACAGTTTATCTCCGCGGTGGAACATATCAGATTTCAAAGACGATTGAATTTAAGAACGGAAATTCCGGTACTGCCGAAAGCCCGATAACATATCAGGCATATAACGGCGAAAAGGTTGAATTTGTGGGCGGCAAAACTCTTGATACCTCGAAAATCAAGAAGGTTACCGATGAGGCACTCCTCAGCCGCCTTGTAGATGAAAATGCAAAATCGCATCTTTATTCTATTGACCTCGGCGAGCAGGGTGTTAAGATGACTGCGCTCCAGTCTTTCGGATGGGCACAGCCGGCATATAATCCTTCTATGGTTTATATGAACAATGTTCCGCTTACCGATGCGAGATGGCCGAATGATGACCAGAGTCTTAATCTTATCCGTGCATTTCCGGTAGCCGAAAACGGTTTTAACGACAGGAATCAGCAGATTAAGCTTTCTCTTATCGGCAATAATGATAAGGGCGAAACAGTTGACAGCGACCCGACAGACCGCACCGAAAAGTGGCATATCAAATCAGGCGATGCGTACATTGGCGGAGCAATTCCGTATTTCTGGGCGAATGTTTCATTAAGAATTGACACATTCGATACCGAAACAAAAACAGTAACATCAATTGATCCGTGCGTGTACAACCTTACCTCGGGCTGGGGCTCGCAGAACAAACTCTATTTCGGCAATATATTTGAAGAAATAGACCGGCCCGGCGAAAGCTATGTTGACCGCGAGAATAATATTCTGTATTTTTATCCCGTAGGCGATACAGTTGGCTCAAATATGGTTGTTTCAACCCTTAACAGAAGTATGGTAACGATAAACGATGCTTCATATATTAACTTTAAGAACATCGCATTTAAAGAAACAAGAATTACTCCGGTTACGGTTAATAATTCGAAAAACATCGTATTTGACGGAAATGAGTTTTCCGGTTCTTCCAATTCAGCATTGGAATTGATAGGTTCCGAAAGCTGCGAAATTCTTAATTCTCATTTTTCAAATATTGCAAACACTGCAATCAGCGTTAAGAATTCCGGTAACAGAAAAACTCTCAGATCCGGCAATGTTTTAATTGAGAATAACTACTTCCATAACTGTAACCTTATTCCGACATCTACATTGTTTGCGGTTTCTCTTGATAATACTGTAGGTGTAAAGCTTCGTCATAATGAATTTGATGATTTGAAGGCTGCGGCGGTTCGCAATGATTCTTCGAATAATACGGTATTTGAGTATAATAAAGTTTCAAATTCGCTTTATTTCTCCTCGGATATGGGCGCTTTCTACTGGGGCAGAGATAATACGGTTCTCGGCACGGTTGTAAGATATAATTACTTCACGAATTTTGCAACGGATTGCTGGGCGCTGCAGGAAGGCTATGTTGACGCGGTGTTCTGGGATGACGGAGCGGCAGGTCCCGAGCTTTACGGAAATGTGTTCTACAACGCCGGCCGTGAACTTTCTCAGGTGAGAACGAACGGCGGTGAGGTTTCAAATGTACACGGCAATGTGTTCGTTAATGATACCGAGCCTTTGAGATATGCATCTTATCTCTGGGGTTGGGGTCCGCGTTCATATGCATATAAGGATACAGACAACTCTACCGTTTCGGTTGACCAGACAATCCCCGCGTGTAACTGGCTTTACCTCTTCAACATGCGTGACCTTATGGGTAAAACCGAAGGCAGCACAAACAGAGCTGAAGGCAACAGTGGTACATGGTCAGATACCAAGAAAGATTTGCTTTGGAGCAGTGAATGGAAGGAAGCTTATAAAGATACTTTGTGGAATGATACATTAAATCTTTATTCCAAAGAACTTTATGACGGTGCTAAGAAGTTCTACGATGCAAAAGATGAGTATGGGCTTCTTAAATTCATCAACGAAAACTTACCTAAGAAAATCAACAATGTTGCTCATAATAATTTGACAGTAGGCACAACAAAATTTACTGATATTTCTTATGGCGGAACAAGCCATGACAATTATGCACAGACAAATGTAAACACCGCAAAATCACTGTTCAAGGACTACGGAAAGGACTTTACGCTCACGGATGAAGGCTTGAGAACCGTAAAGGCATCGGCGCCCGAATTTGAGCAGATTCCGTTTGGTGAGATGGGCAGAACGACCAACGCATGGGGGCATAAGCCTTCCGTAACGGTTAAGTCGGATATTGTAAGCGGTATAGCGGCAGCCGGAGGTGAAATCAGCGCAAACTACGACTTTATCGACGCTGACGGAGATAAAGAAGGACTTTCGCAGATTTACTGGTATGTTGCCGATAAGAAAAACGGCGAATACACCATGATCGAAGGCAAGGCAGGCAAAACGCTTGAACTCACGGACGAATATGCCGGAAGGTATATTAAGTATAAAGTAATTCCTTATGATACGAACACCATGAGGGGCGAAACTGTAATGAGCGAACCGGTTCAGATAAGACAGGCAAGCTCAATCGACCTCACAGCGCTTAACGCTGCAATGAAGGCAGCAAGGGAAGCCCTCGAAGGCGCAGCCGTAGGAACGGGCGCAGGTCAGTATCCTAAGGCGGCATATGACGAGCTTTCGGCAGCGCTTAATGAGGCACAGACGGCAGCAAACGACCCCGAGCTTACACAGTACGCAGCAAACAACGCTGCAGCAAAGCTTGAAGCGGCGGTTGCGAAGTTTGAAAAGCAGAAAATTCCTGCAATCGACATGGATAAGATAGTTCATATGAACATCAATCCTTTGCTTGCGGACAGCGGAAACTGGGATAACCCCGGCGGAAACATGAAGTTTGAGAACGGCTCGATGGTGATAGATGCTGCAAACTTTGACCTTGCGACATACAAGGCGGCGAAATATCTCAACCACGAGATTTCGTTCAGGATGAAGTTTGAACCGGCGGAAGAAACCGGTTGGGTTGGAATTTACTTCAGACAGGCAGTAACGGATAAGAATGTATGGAGTTCCGGAAACTGCGGACTGATGTATGATATCAAGAAAGACATCATGAACATTCAGCAGCATGACGGCGGAAAGATTGCCGGAGAAGACGCGATGATTGACACCGTAACAAACAACTTCCTGAGCTTCGGTGAGGAGCACATAGTTACCCTCGGTGTATACGATACCGACGAGGCAAACAAGGTGTTCTGGCAGCTTAAAGTAGACGGAAATGTTGTGTATGAAAAATCGACCGAAATCAGAGACCTCTACGGAAAAGAAGGGTATTTCGGCTTCAGCTCGGGCAAGGGCAAGCTCACAATTTCGCCTACTGAGGCGGATAAAACAAAGCTTGCGGAGAAAATCGCAAAAGCAGAAAACATGACATTTGTTGCAGGAAACGGCTACGGCGAATATCCCAAAGATAAGGTTGACGATTTCAATAAGGCTCTTGCCGACGCAAAGACCGCAAACGCAAGAAATGACCTTACGCAGTACGATGCTGACAAGGCAATCGAGAACATCAATGACGCAATTGAGGCGCTTGATGAGTCCGTAATCACCAAGGAAACGGTAACTGCGGATAAGACGATAAAGATTAACAGCAAGTACCCGAAGGCAGAAATCAAGGCTGAAAAATCCGCAAACGATGTAAAGCTTGAAACCGAAAAGAGCACATCTCTTCCGGGAATAAAAATCACGGCGGAGCGTTCGATCGGAACGGTAACGGCGGAAATCTTTGAAGATACAAAGCTTTCAGGAAACGGCACACTGCTTGCGGCAAAAGAGCTTTCCGAGCCGAGCGTGACCCTCAATAACACGGCGAATGTGACCGTAATATCCATGGCTGACGGAAGCCTTGCAGCGGATAAAGCGGTAAGAATCGTGCTTCCGGGTCAGGCGAAGAAGAACCTTGGAATTATAGTGAACGGCAAGTTCTCGAGAGTTACGAAGAAACTTTCGGAGGACTCCGAAAAGACAGCTGACAGTGAGCTTAAAGCAGGCGAAACCGCATTTATAAAGAGCGGCGACGATTATATTATCTGGACGAAGGTTCTCGGTGAATTTGTAACTTACAACACGAGTTCTTCCGATGACGGCAATAGTAACGACCAGCCCGGCGGAGGAAGCGGAAACAGCACAATAAACAATCCGTACGGAAACAAAGGTAACGGCGGTTTCTATTCGACAGATACCACAAATCCGAACCTTGATACGACAGTTTGTTTCAACGATATTCAGAATCACTGGGCAAAGGCTGATATCATGGCAATGTACCGTATCGGAGTTGTAAGCGGCGTAAACGATACGACCTTCGACCCCGACAGAAACATCACAAGAGCGGAGTTTGCGGCGCTCATCGCACGCGCGCTCAAGCTTTCTGAGGATGCACCCTCGGTATTTGATGATGTGGAAAAGGGCAGCTGGTATGAAACATCGGTAAACGCTTGCGCAAAGGCTGAAATTATTACAGGATTTGACGGAAAGTTCAGACCGAACGATACAATTACCAGAAACGAAATGGCAGTAATTATCTCGAACGCATATTCTTACCTCGGCAAAAAAGGCGAGAATGGCGGAATAGATAAGTTTACCGACAAGTCTGAAATCGCAGACTGGGCAAAACCGGCTGTAGATATCTGCACAACCGTTGGGCTTATCTCGGGCATGACCGATACGACCTTTGAAGGCGATAAGACCGCAACCCGTGCACAGGCGGCAAGTATTCTTAAGAGATTACTTGATAAATAATTAATTCGCTCTCCTTATTTTTCGTATCTGCCGATGGTTTCGGCTGTCGGCGGGTACACTCTTTTATATATTTTATTTAGTTTAAAACAGACCGCCGCAAATGTTGGCGGTCTGTTTTTTTGCAATTTTTTTACCGAAATGACTTGAAAGATTTGGGAGTTTGTTGTATAATATAATTTAGGTGACTTAAATGAAAAAAGAGCTTGAATCCGTAAAAGGTACGGTTGACCAGATAATATACTCAAACGATAAAAACGGCTGGACGGTATGCGATTTTGAAACCGATGACGCACTTATATGCGCAGTCGGTTATTTGCCGTTTGCGACCGAAGGGGACAGCCTTGAACTTTTCGGTACATGGACGCTGCATCCGACCTACGGTGAGCAGTTCAAAGTTGAATATTATGAAAAATGCGAACCTTCGGATAAGGCTTCGATTGAAAAATATCTTGCTTCGGGGATAATAAAGGGAGTGAGGAGCGTTACGGCAAAGAAAATCGTTGCGATGTTCGGAACGGACACATTTAATATTTTGCGCACAGACCCTCAGCAGCTTACAAGAATCAAGGGTATTTCGCCGTCAAAAGCCACGACCATTGCAGATTCTTTTAATGAACAGAGCGGTGCGCAGTCGGTTGTAATGTTTCTTAATAAGTTCGGCGTTACGGCAAACTTTGCGCTGAAGATTTTCTCGCAGTTCGGAACTGACGCAGTTGACAAGATAAAAACAAACCCATATATGCTTTGCAGCGATGTTTCCGGAATAGGCTTTAAAAAAGTTGACAAAATCGGAGAATCTCTTGGCTTTTCTGCCGATGACGAGCAGAGGGTATGCGCCGGGATTGAATATATTCTGCTTTATAACAGCCAGAACGGGCACACATATCTGCCCAAAGACAAGCTTATAAAGCTTTCATGTGAAATGCTCGGAATTACAGAAACCGCAGCGGAAAATGCCCTTGTTTCACTTCTTATGAAATCAAGGCTGTGTTCTGTCCGCGGTGACGGATTTGACAAGATTTATTTATATAATATGTACTGGCACGAAAGGCACTGCGCCCAAAGGCTTGTTGCTCTTGCTTCAAAAACGGTTTCTCTTCCAAAAGATATTGAAAATATAGTTGACGATGCCGAAAACGAATGCGGAATAAAGCTTGAGGCTTCGCAGAGAGAGGCTGTTATGCAGGCTCTTTCCGGCAGCACGGCGGTTATAACGGGCGGCCCCGGCACGGGAAAAACAACAATAATAAGAACTCTTATTTCGGCTTTGGAGCGGCTGCATCTTAAGGCGGAGCTTTGTGCTCCTACCGGCAGAGCGGCAAAGAGAATGACTCAGGCAACCGGGCACGAGGCGAAAACAATTCACCGTCTTTTGGAAATGAATTACGATGACAGCGTTGATGTAAGGTCGTTTGCGAGGTGCGAGAGGAATCCTCTTACCTGCGATGTTGTGATTGTGGACGAAGGCTCAATGATTGATATTGCGCTGTTTGATTCGCTGACGGAAGCGCTCGGTCCGAAAACAAGACTTATAATCGTGGGCGATTCCGATCAGCTTCCGAGCGTCGGTGCGGGAAATGTTCTTGCCGATATTATATCATGCGGACACATAAATGTGTCACGGCTGACGGAGATTTTCCGTCAGGCAAAGGAAAGCATGATTGTTATGAACGCCCATGCAATAAATGCCGGTAAGTATCCGAAATCCGGCGTTGACTTTTTCTTTATGCCGAGTGATTCACCGTCTGAAATTGTGTCATGCATAGTTGACTTGTGCCGCAGAAGGCTTCCCGCAAAATATGATATACACGATGTTTTTTCGATTCAGGTGATTTCGCCGTCCAAAAAAGGCGAGGCGGGTATTAAAAATCTCAATGCCGCACTCCAGGACGCTCTCAATCCGCCGTCGGACAGCAAGCCCGAATACAAGGCGAGAGAGAATATCTACCGCAAGGGCGACAAGGTTATGCAGATTAAAAACAATTATAATCTTCAGTGGAAAGCCGTTTCGGGAGAGGCGGAGGGAACAGGCGTTTTTAACGGCGATGTAGGAATAATAGAGGATGTTGACAGGCGCAATTCCAAAGTTTCGGTTGTTTATGACGGCGATAAAAGAGTTTTTTATGACTTTTTGCAGCTTGACGAAATCGACCCGGCATTTGCCATGACGGTTCATAAAAGTCAGGGCAGTGAATTTGACATCGTTGTTATGCCGATGTATAAGGCTCCGCCAATGCTACTTTACAGAAACCTTTTGTATACGGCGGTAACAAGAGCTAAAAAGCTTGTTGTGCTTGTCGGAAGCGAGCGGATTCTGAAATATATGATTGACAATAACAGGCAAATTGAACGCTTTTCGTCATTGGGAGATATGATTTGTGACATTTGGGACAAAGATATTAAGATTCATTAAAAAGAAATTCTACCCTCCGCGCTGTATTTTCTGCAGAAGTGTTATGGAGGACGGCACGCAGCTCTGTTTGTGCAGAACATGTGCCGCAAATGTCAGCCGTATTCCGTCAGAGCGCTGCCCGGTTTGCGGACTTGTGACTCCTTTGGGCTCTAATGTCTGCTGGGAATGTGCGGCCAAAAAGATATATTTCAAATCGCATAAATCTCCTTATTTTTACGAAAACGAGGTTCGCCGTTCGCTCTTAAGGTTCAAGTTTTACGGCAAGGCGCATTATGCAAAAACTATGGGCATAATTATGGCATCGTATATCCCGTATGATGCGAATATTGATTACATAACATGGGTGCCGATGACTAAGAAACAGATTAAGGCAAGAGGTTACAACCAATCAAAGCTTCTGGCAAAATCGGTATCTGAGTATTCTTCGGGCGAGCTGAAAGAACTTCTTTATAAGGTGAAATCAACGGGGAAACAAAGCAGACTGAATGCCGCAGCCAGAGCTGCAAACATCAGAGGCGCATTTTCGTGCGGCGTGGATTTGAACGGCAAAAATATTCTGCTGATTGATGATATTTATACAACGGGTTCAACGCTTAACGAATGCTCAAAAGTATTAAAGCGCAGCGGTGCAAATGAAATTTATTGCCTAACTTTTGCAAGCACGAGGATGAAAAAATGACGCACAGGAAATTGCACAAAAAACTTATTGGTATTCTTATTCCGGCTGTTATAATACTTTTTTCGTATTATGTTCTGCCGTATCTTAACAGCAGTTTCGGCAGCGCCGATACGGACGGCCTGCCGATTAAGGTGTATTTTATAGATGTCGGTCAGGGCGATGCATCGCTCATAGATGTCGATGGTAAGTTTGTTATGATTGACGGCGGTACGGATGATTCCGCCGATGACACGATTGCTTTTATAACTTCGCTCGGTGTTACGAAGCTCGACTGCGTTGTCGCAACGCATCCGCATGAGGACCACATAGGAGGGCTTGACGATATCATTAATGAATTTCCGACAGCGAAAGCCTATATTTCTCAAGGCAAAACCACAACACGGGCTTTTGAAAATCTGCTTTCTGCGCTTGAAAATTCCGATGTTGAAACGGTTTCCGCCGGCGATGTTTTCAAAGTCGGGAAAGCAAAATTTGAAGTGTTTGCACCTGAGAATAAGGAATACGGTGAACTCAATAACTATTCGGTCTGCCTTAAAATGACTTACGGCAGCAAAAGCTTTCTGTTTACGGGCGATGCAGAAAAACTTTCGGAAAACGAAATGCTTGCCTCGGGGTTTAATCTGAACTCCGATGTCCTAAAAGTCGGGCATCACGGAAGCGAAACTTCAACATCAGATAAATTTTTAAAGGCTGTTTCGCCCGAATTTTCGGTTGTGTCGGTCGGAAGGAACAGCTACGGTCTCCCCGATGAAAGCGTAATCGGCAGACTCGAGGTGTGCTCGAAGCTTTACAGAACGGATCTGAACGGGAATATAGCCGTCACAACCGACGGTAAAACTCTGGAGGTTAAGTGTGATTATAATTGACAGGTTTGAAAAAGATATAGCTGTATGCGAAACCGATAACGGCATGACGGAAATTAAAAGAGATATGCTTCCGCACGAAATCTGCGAGGGGGATGTTATCGTTTTTAACGGAACTGTGTATGAAAAGGATGAAGCCGCTACATTAAAAAGAATCGAAAGAATAAAAAAACTGACAAAAAAATAGTGAGCCGGGAGGCTCACAATTCCATTTAGGCAACTACATAAGGTTTTAAATCTTCAACAATCTGTTTGTCATCCGAATGGATTTCAACCTTAATCGGTTTGCTGAGATCAAGACTGAAAATACCCATGATAGACTTTGCATCAACAACATATCTACCGGATACGAGGTCAATGTCAAAAGAATAGCGATTAACAATGTTTACAAAATTCTTAACATCATCAATGGAATTGATAAGCACATTAAATGTTGTCATATAATTCACCTCCTCTATTTTTATTATAACACTTTTGATGAATAATGTCAAGCAAAATCGGACTTATTTACATATAATTAACAAACATGGAAGGAATGATACCTTGAAAAAGGCTGCGATACACACTCTCGGGTGCCGTGTAAACCAATACGAAAGCGAAGCGATAGGCGAGATGATGGTCAGGGCCGGTTATGAACTTGTCCCGTTTTCGGAATTTGCCGACTGCTACATCATAAACACCTGCACCGTAACCGGCATGAGCGATAAAAAATCACGCCAGATTATACGGCGTGCAAAGCATATAAACCCAAATGCCGTGGTTGTCGTGACGGGCTGCTACGCTCAGACGGCGCCCGATGAAATACAGAAGATAGACGGCGTTAATATAATTGTCGGCACTAACGACAGAAAAAAGATTCCGCAGCTTGTTGAAAATGTACGGAATAAGACGGTCTGCACCGTGGGAAATATCATGGATGTCCGTGAATTTGAAGAGCTTGATGTCGAAACCTATTTTGAAAGGACGAGGGCGTTTCTTAAAATTCAGGACGGCTGCAATCAGTTCTGTTCGTATTGCATAATTCCTTATGCGCGCGGAAGGGTCAGAAGCAGAAAAAAAGATAATGTTATTTCCGAGGTTAAGCGTCTGGCTGAAAACGGCTACAGGGAATTTGTTCTGTCGGGAATCCATGTTGCGTCCTACGGAATGGACCTCGGCGATACGAATCTTCTTGATATTATTAAATCAATTCATAAAATCGACGGGGTTGAGCGTATACGGATAGGTTCTGTCGAGCCGTCAATTATAACCGATGAATTTGTGTCTGAACTTGCAAAAATTCCGGAATTCTGCCCTCATTTTCATATATCGCTCCAAAGCGGCTGCGATAAGACTCTTAAGGCTATGAACAGGCGGTATTCAGCGGATGAATATATGAAATCCGTCGAGGCGGTGAGAAAGAATCTTGATAATCCGGCAATTTCAACCGATGTTATGGTCGGGTTTTCCGGGGAAACCGAGGAGGATTTTATAAAATCCTGCGAATTTGTTGAGAAGGTCGGATTTTCAAAGCTGCATGTTTTTCCGTATTCGGTAAGGCGCGGCACGAGAGCCGAAAACTTTGAAGGTGCGGTTTCGCCCGAAGAAAAGGACAGAAGATGCGCCGAAATGATAAAAATAGGCAGCCGCATGACCGAAAAATTTCTTGAATCACAGGTCGGGCTCTGTACCGATGTCCTTTTTGAAAGACCTTGCGGCGGCGGGCTCTACGAGGGATTCACAAAGAACTATGTTAAGGTTGTTAAAAAGTCCGATACCGATATTTCGGGCAAAATACTTAACATTCATGCGGCGGCGGTTGACGGAGAGCATTTGTCGGCTGAATAATTGTAATAGTATGAACATATAATTTGGCGGAGGCGTTTATATGTTCATATATGGTTATGTTGATTTGCTTAAAGATATTGAAAAAATAAGGACAAAAAACTATACGGCAGTCTTTTCTTTGGGAAAATCACTTTGCGGCCGTGAGATTTTCTGTATAAAATGCGGATTCGGCAGCAATAAAGTGTTTTACAATGCAGCTCATCACGGGCTTGAATCGATTACATCATCCTTGCTTGTGAAGTTTGTGCTCGGTCTTGATGACCCATGCTGCGCCAAGCTTCTTGACGCCGCATCGATATATATTGTGCCGATGGTTAATCCTGACGGCGTACAGATTGTAAAGGACGGAGATATGCACTGGCAGGCAAACGCAAGGGGAGTGGACCTTAACCATAATTATAATGCAGGCTGGCTTATCGCAAAGGCGCTGGAGGCGGAATACGGTGTCTGCGGCCCCGGTCCTACGAGGTTTGGCGGAGAATTTCCGGAATCTGAACCTGAAACCAAGGCGATTGCCGACTTTTCAAGGAAAATGAATTTTTCTCTTGCGCTTGCTTATCACACGCAGGGTGAGGAAATTTACTATACATATATGGGTTATTGCCCGGTTAAGGCACGAAAAATTGCCGATAGGCTGTCGTCTGCGAGCGGATACAGATTATCGGAGCCGGGCGGAATTGCTTCATACGGAGGATTTAAGGACTGGTTTATAAAAGAGTTTTCAAAACCGGCTTTTACAATAGAGGCAGGGAAGGGGAAAAACCCTCTGCCGTACTCTGATATAACAAAAATTTACAATGAAAACAGGGAACTGCTTTCCGTAGCGCCCTTGCTTTGAAAGGACTTGTACATGGCAAAATTCTACGCTGTAAGAGACGGCAGAAAAACAGGAATATTTTTAACATGGAATGAATGTAAAGAACAAATTGACGGATATTCCGGTGCGTCGTATAAATCATTCAAGACCATGGAAGAAGCGAAAAACTTTATGAAATTTGAAGAGCCGAAAACGGATTTATCCGGTTTGTGTGCATATGTTGACGGCAGCTTCAACGCCGAAAAGCAGATATACGGCAGCGGCGCTGTGATTTTAATCGACGGCGTTTTGGTATCCGAACTGAAAAAAACAGGAAATTCCGAAATGCTTGTGTCCATGCGCAATGTTGCCGGTGAGATTGCCGCTTCCGTTATGGCAATGCGCTATGCGCTTGATAACGGTTATGAACAAATTACGATTTTTCACGATTACGAAGGTATCGCCAAATGGTGTACCGGTGAGTGGAAAACCGAAAAAGACGGAACAAAAAAATACAAACAGTTTTTTGATTCGGTAAAGAGCCGCATTAAGGTTTCGTTTGTTAAGGTTGCGGCGCATACCGGTGTTGAATATAACGAATTGGCAGACAAACTTGCCAAGGACGCTGCTGAAATTCAGTAGGTCACTCCGCTTTCGGTGTATGTCAGGCGGCCGCCCTTTGGGACAGCGGTGATATTTTTTAATATTTCGGCAAGTTTTTCCGGTGTTATGCCGATTATGTTGTTTATTCTGTCATTTGAGAGAATTACACGGCATTTTTGTATAATATCCTTTATATCGGAGGAAAAAACAAGAGTTGTTCCGATGAATGTGTAATAAAGTATGCTGTTTTCTGAGGTTCCGCAAGTAAGAGTTGTGCTGCTTTCTTTTTCGCAGTATACTGCCGATGAATCCGTTTCATCGCTCAGAATCACATATTTTCCGACTACCGCAAGGTTTTTGTAGCTGTCAGAACAAAAAATAACGCTGCGGTTTACAAAAACCGAATCAACGCTTAAATACGATTCGTGATTTTTACTGTAATCAATCATACCTGAAATCATGGCTTTCAGCTCCTTATAGAGATATTTTATGATTTCGGGCAGTTAAATGTTAAAACTTTTGAGGAGGTACTTATGAAAACTGTAATACTTGACGCAGCAACGCTTGGAGACGATATTGACCTGACTTTATTTGAGGAATTCGGTGAAACCGAGATTTATCTGAAGACGCTTCCGGAACAAACAGCGGAAAGAATCAAAGACGCCGATTTTGTCATAATTAATAAAATAAGGCTGAACGAAACAAATCTTAAATATGCCGATAATTTAAAGCTTATATGTATTGCGGCGACAGGGTTTGATAATGTTGATACCGATTATTGCAGACGCCGCGGAATTGCGGTTTCAAATGTTGTGGGATATTCGACAAACTGTGTGTCGCAGCTTACGGTGTCGATGGCGCTTTCGCTTATCACGCACCTTCCCGAATATAACCGCTGTACCGAAAGCGGCGAATATACAAGAAGCGGAGTCCAGAACTGCCTTACGCCGGTATATCACGAAATTGCCGGAAAAACATGGGGGATAGTGGGGTACGGTAATATAGGAAAAAAGGTCGGCAGCATTGCCGAAGCTTTGGGCTGTAATGTTATTGTGAATAAGAGAAATTCCGATGGACTTGAAAACTTCACGGATATTGATACGCTTTGCAGAAATTCCGATATTATATCTATACATACGCCGCTTAACTCCGCTACGAAGAATCTGATAAATAAAGAAAGAATTTCGCTGATGAAACCGAACGCAATTGTTATCAATGTTGCAAGAGGCGCAGTTGTTGACGAAGCTGCGCTTTGCAGTGCGGTTAAGCAAGGCAAAATAGGAGGAATTGGCGTTGATGTGTACTCGGCGGAACCTTACGGTGATGACAGCCCTTATGCTGCCGTCGCCGGGCTTGACAATGTATGCCTGACGCCCCACATGGCATGGGGCGCATATGAGGCGAGGATCAGATGTATAAATGAAATAAAACTTAATATTAAAGCTTATCTGGAAGGTAAAGAGCGAAACAGAGTCTGAACGAATTTTACTTGATTTTGGCAAGAGGATTGGCGTCAATTGCAGTTTTCAGCTGTTCTCCGGATACATGAGTGTATATTTGCGTTGTCGCAAGATTGGCATGACCCAAAATTTCCTGCAGCAGCCTTATGTCAACATGACCTTCCTGATACATAAGCGTTGCTGCGGTGTGGCGGAGTTTGTGGGCAGAAAAGCCCAAACCGTCGAGTCCGATAGCTTTAATATATTTATTTACGATATTTTCAACCATCCGACAGGTGATTCTCCGTCTGTTGCGGCTTATAAATAGTGCATCACGGTCAATAACATCATCATTCGGTCTCAATTTAATGTAATCTTCAACAGCTTTTCTGCAATTATCGGGCAGATATACCGTGCGTTCTTTGTTTCCTTTTCCTGTAATTACCAAAACATCGGAACGCACATCTTTAATATTGATGTTGACAAGTTCCTGCAGCCGCATACCGCAGGTTAAAAATAGCAACAGCATTGCATAGTCGCGTTCTTTATATTTGCCGGTTATGGAATTAAGCAGCTGAAGCGCTTCATCGAGTTTTAAATATTTTGGCAGTGATTTTTTTGCTTTCGGAAATGTCAGATTTATTGACGGATTATCTGAAAGCACATTTTCACTCGTTGAAAGAAACTTAAAAAAAGTTCTTACAGCGCTCGTTTTTTTTGAACGGGTTGACGCAGAATTCTTTTTTACAATATCTATATAATATAAATACTCATAAAGGTCTGTGGTTGTAATTGTTTTTAAAAACTCAGTATCCATATTTTTAATAGGTTCTTCAATAGGAACTTCAAGTTTAAAATGCTGCATAAAATGCAGAAGCTCGCTTATAGTTTCGCTGTATACAACAATTGTATTCTCCGAACGCCCCAAAACAGTTCTTAGATATCTTAAAAAATTCCTTAAAAACTGCGGATATTCGCCGGTATCCAATATATTGACCATTTTTAAAAATCACTCCCCTCAATTTCGTAGAATATTTATTCTACGAAATTCGTTCTGTAATTATTATACCTTATTTCCCTACAATTTTCAAGTCTTTTTGTTTTAAAAAAATATTACAAAAAAACATCTATATATTACAAAATGTCATTGACAAACCATTTTCGGTATGGTATTATGTTTTTAGTAAAGGAGAGTTGTTATGAGAAATGTTTATTCGATGGATTACGGTTGGAAATTCAAAAAAGAATCCGAAATTGTTTCCGATTATGTCGAAGATTATTTCGGAATGTTCAACCATAATACAAAAACCGGAAGTATGTCCGGGCCGGCAAGCGCTTCATTTTACGATGAAAACTGGGAAAATGTAAATCTTCCGCACGATTGGCCGCTTGGGCTTCCGCCGTCGGAAAAAGGTTCTTCGGGTCAGGGCTACAAAGAGCAAGGCATTGTATGGTACAGAAAATCATTTACCGCACCCGAAAGCTGGAACGGAAAACGCATTCTTCTCAAATTTGACGGCATTGCGATTAATTCCCGAATCTATCTTAACGACATTAAAATTGCCGTAAGCGAGTCGTGCTACACGCAGATTATTGTCGATATAACCGATTTTCTTTTCTACGATAATCACAATGTGCTTTCCGTCTGCGCCGATAACCGCGTAAAAGAGGGCTGGTGGTATGAAGGCGGCGGAATTTACCGTCATGCACATTTAATCGTAACGGAAAACGATTACTTTAAAGAAGACGGAATTTTTGTTCATACAGAAAAAATAAATGATACTCAATGGAAACTTACTGTTGAGTCAAGCGTATCTGCAGAAAATGGCTGCATTGTAAAAACAGTTTTTGACGGCAATGAATATCAAACCGAAGCCGCAGATAAAACCGTTCAGGAAATTTCTGTTGATTCTCCCCTGCTCTGGGATCTTGAATCGCCCAATCTGTACGAAATCAAATCGCAGCTTATCAAAGATGGCGTGATTGTTGATGAAATCAGCACAAAATTCGGTTTCAGAGAAATAAAATTCGACGCTGAAAACGGACTTTTCCTTAACGGTAAAAATATCAAGCTGAAAGGCGTATGTATGCACCATGACCATGCGTGCGTGGGCGCTGCAATTCCTGATGAAATTCACGAATACAGAATTAATCGCCTCAAAAGCATGGGCTGTAATGCAATAAGGACATCGCACAACCCTCAGTCGCCGGAATTTTACGCCGCATGTGATAAGCTTGGAATGCTTGTTATGAATGAAGCAAGGCATTTTTCTTCAACGACCGAATGTTTGCATCAGCTTGAGGAATTTGTTAAGCGTGACAGAAATCACCCGTCGGTTATAATGTGGAGCATATATAATGAAGAACCGCTCCAGGATACTCCTACCGGCGAAAGAATTGCAGGGTCAATGAAAAAGCTTATCAGGGCTCTTGACCCTTCAAGACCGGTTACCGGCGCCATGAACGGCGGACCTTTCGGCGGCGAAGGCGTTGTTAAGTGCGTTGATATATTCGGGATGAACTATTTGCAGTATACATATGATAAATTTCACGAAGCGTTTCCCGATATTCCGCTTTTCGGTTCGGAAAATGCTTCATATCTCGGCACAAGAGGTATAACCGATAAAAATTCGGAAACTCATGCGCTTTGCAGCGGAAGAGTGCTGGGAGCCGAAATTCCGAACTGCAACCTTCTGCAGTGGTCGGCAACACCGGGTCAGACATGGAAGGCTGCGGCGGAGCATGACTTTGTTGCCGGGATTTTCTCGTGGACCGGCATGGATTACAGAGGTGAATGCGGAAAATGGCCGAGGCTTGTGTGCAATTTCGGTGCAATGGATTTATGCGGTTTTCCGAAGGACACCTATTATTGGTACAAGGTTTTGTGGAGCGATGAGTATACCGCTTTTTTGTCGCCGCACTGGAATTTCAAAGACGGCGAAACGGCGAGAATAACCTGTTACACCAACGCAGATGAGTTTGAACTGAAACTGAACGGCAATCCCCTTCTCAAACATAAAAATGATAAATATGACCCCGAGATTTTTGAAATTCCTTTTATTCCTGGGACTTTAGAGGCAATTTGTTATGCAGACGGTATTGAAGTTTGCCGTACGGAAATCTCTACAGCTTCAAAAGCTGAGGAGATAGCTGCGGAAGTTTACGATTATTCTTCGGTATCGGCAGTAAATGTTTCTTTGAAGGATAAGTGCGGAAATATGCTTGGAACATCATCTGAAAAGGTTGAATTTGAAATCAGCGGCGGCGGAAAGATTATGGGTGTCGCTAACGGCTCGAACACAAATCATTACTGCGAAACCGGGAATGAAATCGACCTGTTCGGCGGATTGTGCCAGACAATTATCGAAAAAGACGGCAGCGGAAGTGACATTTTTCTTAAAATAAAGACCTGCGGTATGGAAAAAACGGTCATAATTGAAGGGAATTCCGCAGATAAAATGCCTTATATTCCATCTGTGAAATGCAGATTTCCGATAAATAAATGGCGTAAAACCGATGTTCTGGACTATTATCCGAAAGATAAACTGACCGACCTTATGTTTGCGTGGATACCGGCGAATATAGCCAAGGGCAGCAATTTTTATATAGAAAACGAAAAAGGCTTCTGTTTTGCGGCTGCTGCTTATATTTTAACCAATGAATACAGCGAAAACGCCAAACTGCATATTGACGGTTTTTCGGGCGATGCGGATATTTATATAAATAATAAACTTCGCCTGACTGTGACGAAGTACGGAGATATTGAAATTCCGCTTAATAAGGAAGATTTCGGTGTCCGTTCCTGTTTGACGGTGGTTTTCCGTCTAAATGGCGGAAAATGCGGCATTTCGGGCGATACATACATAACATTCTGAAAAAATCAGCAGACCCAAAAAGTTCGGGTCTGCTGATTTTTTATATCTTAAAAACGGCTTTAAGTACTTTCTTCCAGAATTTTGTAGGATGTACAACAACTACTTTCACTTGTCTTCCCTTCCTTTCATTTTCTTAGAAGCATCCAGCCGGCAACGAGCAGCAGGATACACTGAACAAATATTATAACACACTCCGGAAGGAATAGATTTATCAGCAGTGCCGCGGCAAAAAGTATTAAAATCAGTCCGACTGTAAAGCACCGCATTTAAACTCCTCCCCTCTTCTCTTGCATTATATTCGGGAGGTGGCGGTGCTGTTACAAATTAAAATTCAAACCAGATTTTAAGAAGCTTGTTCATTGTTTTCAGGAGTCCGCATTTAGAAACATCGGTGTCCGATACCAGATTTACGGTCCCTATTTTGTTTCCGTTTGCAAAATATATAATACTGCCGATTTTATCACCTTTTTTTACGGGTGCGCATACATTTTTATTGAGTTTTATTTTGTTTGTTATTTCCGAACTTTCGGATTTGCTTGAAAGATAGCTGAAATCCTTTTCACATATTGCGCTGACGGTTTCGGTTGTTCCTTTTTCTATATTAACGGTTCCGAAATTATCGCCTTCGGATGCGCATTTTTCGATTTTGTAATTTGCAAACCCGTAGTTAAGCAGTGCGGAGGCATCCGCAAATCTCTGCTTTGAATTAGGACCGCCGAGTATAACTGCAATAAGTTCCATATCGTCACGAAGTGCGGACGCAGACAGACAGTACATAGCCTGCGATGTAAACCCCGTTTTAACACCTGTGCAGCCGTCATAGTAGCGTACAAGCTTGTTGGTGTTTGAAAGAGTGAATGTGCCGTCCCTTATGCTGTCCATCCATATAACGAGGAACGGTCTTATTGAGTCGTGCTTCAGAAGCTCATCGGAAATAGCCGCAAGGTCATGCGCCGAGGAGTAATGCCCTTCTGCATCAAGACCGCAGCAATTCACAAAATGAGTATTTTCAAGCCCGAGTTCCTCTGCCCTTTTGTTCATAAGCGCCACAAAGGATTCTTCGTTTCCGGCGACATATTCTGCCATTGTAACGGCTGCGTCGTTGCCGGAAGAAACAGCTATCGACTTAAGAAGATCCGATACGGAAATCTTTTCATTAGTGCTTAAGTAGACACGGGAACCTGTCATTGACGAACCGTTTTCCGATACCGTTACGATATCGTCCATTGTAATTTTTCCGCTGTCAACGGCTTCTATTGCCAAAAGCATGGTCATAGTTTTTGTGACGCTTGCCATAGGCAGGCGTTCCTCGCTGTTCTTTTCGTACAGAATTTGTCCGGTTGAACGCTCAATAAGTATCGCCGCATTTGACGGCACATATATTTCGTCAGCCGATACAACGGAATTTAAAGAAAAAAACAGAACTAAAAAAATCAGGATTATGCGTTTCATTGAAAGTTCCTCCGAATTTTATTTAGTTCCATTTTATGTTAGATTTTATAAAGTTATTCTATTTTTCAATCGCAATAATATCGCCGAAGGTTATAAAGGTTTCGGGATATGAGCCAAGCTCGTAAGGCATAGTGGAATCGTTATAAAATACCATGCCCTCATGAAGTTCGTGTCTTCCGTCAGCGCCGTCTGCAAGTTTGAACACATCGCCGTACTTGACACCGGTTTTACCGTCGAGACTGATGATTTCGGTCTTCATTCTTACGGTAAATCCTTTTCCGTTATTGCTGACAAGCGAAGGATAGAATGTGAATTTCACTTCTGTTCCGCTGTCCTTAAGTTTAGCCGCATCTCTTATCATTAGCTGCAAAAACAGGCTTCTGAAATCTCTTGCAAAGTCAAATTTACCTTTGGGTATGTCCTCCGGGTTTGCGCCGTCGTTCATGTACATAAAAGGAGTAGTATACACGCTTGATGGAAGTCCGCTCAATACGCACTGATAGTATGCTGCGTTTTCGGGATAATGATTGAGGTCACGGCTGATAGAAATATCGTGAGCGGTTGAATTTTCCGAATCCACCTCATAGTATGACATTGTTCCGATTAAATTGTCAAGCTGCAAAAGAACTGCAGCAATATCTCTCATGCTTGATTCTTTATCGGGCTTAATTGTTTTATCGCTGTAGAGCTGAATACCGTTTCCGTTTGCGTAGGAAAGGCAGGTTGAAGCGGTATTTTTATCAGTATCGGAAACATCTGAGTAAACCTTGTTCGATGTATCATACACAATCTTCTCGTTTGATTTTCTTATAAGTGCAAATGTGAGCATTGCAACCATATCGGCATTTTTTACATTAGCGTCGATAAATTCGGGTGTGATTTTATCGGTGCCTATGCAGGAAGTGCCGATTGCATACAAATCCTTAATATATTTATGCTGAAAAGGTTCTTCAACGGTATATTTTGTATATCTCGGTGTCAGTTCTTCGGAAGCTATACGCATAGCCGCTCTTGCCATTTCGCCGTTTGTAATTTTTCCGTCGGGCGAATATGCGCTGTCGAAGGCACCGCTTGTTTCAAAAACGGTTTTGAGAACATCATCCGACACATTATCGATAAAATTAACCTTTCCGTCTTCCGAAACCGCCTTTGAACGAACAATAATTGAAGCAACTTCCGCTCTGGAAATGCCCTCATCAAGTCTTAAATCAACGCCGTCATCGCCTATCATCAGACCGTATGTATAGCCCCATGCCGCAGCCGCGGGCATTTCGGATTGCTTTGTTATAACCGAAGGTGCGGAAGCAGATGTCGGCGAACCAGCCCTTTTCCAGAGAGTATAAATAACATCTCCCCTGAGCATAGGTTCGTCCGGTCTGAAATTGTTATCGGAATCGCCGTCTATTCCAGACCACATAACATAATCATATCCCCAATGTTCGGGAGTTAAATCTGCAAAATCGTTTTCACGCTTAACATCGGTTTTCCCTATCATTCTTGCAAACTCTGCTCTTGTAACATACTTTGCCGTAGCAAATGTTCCATCGCCCATACCGCTTACGGTTCCTTCGGAAACAAGCTGCATTACGGCAGAATACGCCCAGTGGCTTTCCGGAAGATCCGAAAAAGAAATATCTTCCGCAAAAGTGACTGATACGGGCATTGCAAAGAGCAATGCGAGTATAACTGTCAAAATTTTTCTCATGTTCATTTTCAACACCCCTGTAAAATATTATTTCAAAGACTGCGGTTTACAATGCCGAAGTCCATAGAGAACTTTTTGTTTGATATACACAGCGAATTGAGAAGCAGCGAAAACTGGAACAGCCTCTCGACAAGCGAAATATTTTCATACTGAACATTAAACACAATAAGGGCTACGGTTCTTCTCGGAATGAAATCCAGGTTTATGTAGTATTGGTATCCGCCGTAAAGTATGGCATAAAAAAGGGTCAAAGCCGAAAGAATAATCATAATAACGCCCAATATTACGGCAACGGATTTTCTGTAATATATATTTCGGTTTGAAAATGCAAAGACCGAAAGCGCAATATACGACAGAGGATACCCTACCGCAAAATACAAAAATGCCCACATGTCCCAGCCGCCGATGTGAAGCCTTGTATAAGACAGCAAAAACGGAGACAATGCCGAAATTGCTATCGAAACGGCGACAAAGAGATTTATAAAGCATTTTTTGTTTCTGTCAAGAAGAAGCAGAACAAAATGAGTAAAGAAAGTTCCGGCTTCAATCAGGAGCAGTATCTGAAATATAAAAAACGACGAATTAAGCCCTTCAAAAAATATCAGAATTTCATATAAAAGTGCAGAAAATATTACAAAAGCATATGCTTTCCATGCGGCGTATCTGTTAAAAGATGTGCTTGCAAGGTGCGCTCTTTTTTTGAAATCAAGCACTTTGTCATTAAACATAGAAGTTTCCCCCTCGGTTTATTATACAATATTTTTCCGAAAAAGTAAAGAGGAATATTATTCAACCGGTTTTCGTATTATGGTTCCCGGCGGAACATCACGGTCAATTTTAATCCTGAGAAGCATCTTTGAATGAGGCGCCGACTCTATGAGATTCCCGTTTTCATCGCAAAGACCTTCAATTTTCTGAACAAAAAATCTCTCAACCGGCGGAACCACTTCAAGTTCGTCGCCGTCATAGAACTTGTTTCTTTGTTCGACAATATAGTAATCACCGCAGTTTTTGACTACTACTCCGACAATGTCGCAATCCCTTATATAAGAATTATAGCCGTAAATCTGTCCGTCTTTGTCGGGTTTCCCGAATGAAAAGCCGGTATAATAATCTCTGTGGCTGACCTTGCAAAGTTCTTCGTAATAATACGGGTCAATCGGAGCGGAAGGATTTCTATAATAGTCATCAAGAGCCTGCCTGTAAGCCTTTGTGACAATCGCTGCATAGTAAGAGCTTTTCATACGCCCCTCAATTTTAAGACTGTTTACGCCGAGCTGTGCAATTTCGGGAAGGTAATTGATAAGGCATAAATCCTTGGAATTAAAAAGGAAAGTACCGTTATCGTCCTCGGTAATCTGCATATATTCGCCGGGGCGTTTCTCCTCGGTAAGGTAGTATTTCCAGCGGCAAGGCTGTGCGCAGGCTCCCCTGTTTGAGTCCCTTGCCGTAAGATAATTGCTTATAAGGCATCTTCCGGAGTACGACATACACATTGCGCCGTGCACGAACATTTCGAGTTCAAGCTCGGGAGAAATGTTTTTTCTTATTTCCCTGATTTCGTTGAATGAAAGCTCGCGCGCAAGAACAATCCTCGACGCACCCATTCTGTGCCATACATTCATTGAGCGTGAATTTGTGTTGCTCGCCTGTGTGCTGACATGAAGCGCAATTTTATTTTTATATTCCGACGCTATGTCAAATGCGCCCAAATCGGAAATAATAAGTGCATCGGCATTTGCGGCAATCGCCTGTTCGCAAATGCTTCGGAAACTGTCAAGATCCACTTCGTGAGGTATTGCATTTGCAGTTATGTAAACCTTGCGTCCGTTTTTGTGAGCGAAATCAATTCCTTCGCAAAGCTCGTCAAATGTGAAGTTGTCCGCAGCGGTACGGAGCGAAAACTTGCCGATT
The DNA here is from genome assembly GCA_934464705.1 of uncultured Clostridia bacterium. GTDB lineage: Bacteria > Bacillota > Clostridia > HGM11514 > HGM11514 > CAKSKB01. The sequence continues at coordinate 41,764 of CAKSKB010000017.1, read as the reverse complement.
CCGCAGTAAACCGCGTCTGCGCCGTACTGCACGGCAGTTTTAAGCTTATCAAGATTACCCGCAGGTGAAAGAATTTCCATAAATCAATCTCCGTTTCTGTATGCAAGCAGCACTCCATCGCCGATAGGCAGCAGCGCACTGTAATATTCTTTGTTTCCGCATATGTCGGAAATGAATTTCCTTAGCCGTTTAACAATGGTTGTTTTGCGTTTTATAAGCAATTCATCCGTTGCTGTCATGCCCTTATAAAGAACATTATCGCATATAAATATCCCGTTATCCGAAAGCTTTGCTTTGCTGAAAAAGTCCTCATAGTGCCCTTTCGAGGCGTCTATAAACACAATGTCAAAATCACCTTCAACGCTGCCGATTGTATCAAGGGCGTCGCCGAAAACTATATTTATTCTGTCATTAAATCCGGCTTGCCCGATGAATTTGCCGGCGAGAGAATACATTTCTTCGTTGCGTTCAAGCGTAACGATTTCGGCATTGCAGCTTTCCGCCATGAGAATTGATGAATATGCAATCGCAGTACCGATTTCAAGGATTCTGGCAGGCTTTTTTACTCCGCACAAAAATCTTAAAAGCGCAGCGGTTTCGGGTTCGGCAATAGGTATATCATTTTCGTTCGCCAAGCGGCGCATTGAAGCCAACAGAGGCGTCGGCTCTTCAAAATTATCACGCAGATATCTTATAATATATTCGTGATTTATGCTGTCGTCAATCATCAGTTTGCTCCTTGATTATGCTGGTCAAATGTTTCGGAAAATACGGATTTTCCGCTTTCGTCGGCATAAAAGAAATAGTAATTTGAATCAGCCGGGTAAAGTGCTGCGTTGAGCGCATCAAGCCCGGGAGATGCAATGGGACCTACCGGAAGCCCCTTATATTTATAAGTGTTATACGGTGAATCAATCTGCGTATCTTCGTTTGAAAGGACGGGTTTTCTTTCTTCAAGAATATACTGAACCGTCGCACATGACTGAAGATACGGATATTCATCGCTCTGAAGCCTGTTATGAAAAACAGAAGAAACAAGCGGCATTTCGTCGGAATTAGCAGCTTCACGCTGAATGATAGATGCGAGATTAACCACCTGGTCGACCGTCATTCCCATTTTAGCTGCCTGATTTTTCATATCGTCCGTAAATGTTTCGTTGAAACGGTCGAGCATCATGAGCAGAATATCAAGCTCGTCTTCCTCGGGAGTTATATAATAAGTGTCCGGGAAAAGGTACCCCTCAAGCCTTGTGCTGCGTTCGGGAATCATATCTATAAAATCATAGTTGAAGTCATATGTTTCCGCCAGTGAATAAAACCTGTCACGGTCAATCAGTCCCTTTTCGGAAAGCAGATCCGCAATCATACGGAATTCATACCCTTCGGGAACCGTAACAGCAACGCCTTCGGAGGAAGAATCACTTGAAAGTTCCTTTACAATATCCGAATATGCCATGTGGGTTGTGAGATAGTGAATACCGGTTTTAATTTTGCCGTCAGCGCCTTTTGATTTAAGATACGCCTTGAAAAGCAAGCGGTACTTGATAACATCGTTGTTTTTAAGCTGTGAAGTTATGCTGCTTACGCTGTCGCCCTGCTCGATTTTAATCACAACCTGAATCTGATTGCTTTTTGAGCCGGCAAACTCGAATTTCAGCGTACAGCCGACAATTATTAGCAGCAGTACCGCAGCAATAGCGATGATAATGTTTCTGTTTTTTCGTTTTTCTTTTGTACTTCTGTTCATAAAACCACCTTAAAATACATCAAATATACGCAACTGCAATATTATGAAAGCAATTATGCTGAGGAGCATCGGCAGATTAAACAGCGCTTTGCAGAGGTCTGCCGCAACTGTTTTTTTCTGCGGTATATATTTTGATTTTATATTCATTCTTCCGAACTTCGAGAGCAGGAAGAAAAACAAAACTATAGCGCCGGCGCTTATAAAAATAATGGTTTCCGCGCGGAAGTTTTTTGTGTTTGATATGATAAGCATTATAATAGTTGCCGTCAGATTGTTTGCGAAGTGAAGCAGTATCCCGGAAAGGATAGAGTCGGTTTTAACAACAACATATGCAAGAAGTATTCCCATAAGCAGAGTTGCAACAACATTAATAATATCAAGATGAAGAATGCTGAAAAACACAGCCGAAATAACGATTGCGCTTTTTGTTCCCCATTTTTCATACGACCTTACCACAAGCCCTCTGAATAACAGTTCTTCCGCAACCGCCGGAAGCACAACCAGCGCCAGAAGTGCCGGAATAAGCTCGTGAGGTGCAGTTGAAAGCGGAGTTTTCTGCGCATTGACCGTATATGTAACCTTAAACAGCCCGAAAAGCGAAGTCGATGCAAACTTGAGTATATATCCGATAAACTGCCAGCAAACGCCGAGACCTATTATAACAGCGCAGTTTTTAATACTGAGCGGCTTAACTCTGTAGAATTCCGCAAAATCCAAGCCTTTGGATTTTGAGTAAAGAATAACCGGGAGCAGAATCCCGAGAGTCTGCACTATAATCCTTGTAAGATAAGTATCCGGCTCGTTATAGCTTATGTAGGAGTTAACGACTATAACAAGCTCTGTTATAACGACATAAAGAATTATGTTGAAAAACAGCAGCCAGTTAACACCGCTGTATGAAATTTTATTGTTACCGTCCATAATTAATCAACCTTTATTATCTGCTTTTCTGTGACAATAATGTCCATTTTAATATCATATTTTTCGCTGAAAACCGAATCCGAAAGGAGTAAATCCGGGCATACGCCGAGTTTTATTCCGTTAAAATCGCTCAGAAAGCGGTCATAAAACCCTTTTCCGCGGCCGATTCTGCTCATATCCGGTCCGAACATAACCCCAGGGACAACAACCAAATCAATTTCCTGTTTCAAAAGAACTCTGCCGGTCGGTTCAAGTATACCGAATTTACCGATTTTTTCAGATGAAGTGTGTTCTCTCGGGATGATGTAATCACCTTCAACAGCCGGAAAAGAAAAGCGTTTTTCGGAGGTGTTCATAAGTGCCTCAAGCGGAATTTCGTCCGCAAGAGCATGATACAGCATAACGGAGTCCGATTTTTTATATTCTTCCAATGTGATTATATTTTTGCACACGGCTTTTGAAATTTCGTTGAAATCCAAAGATTTTTTCAGTTTTCGTGCCGTTTTTCTGAGTTCGGATTTATTCATAGTATATATCCGAAAGCACCTTGTCGGCTTTTGCTTCGCCCGCAAGTGAAGCGATTATTTCTGCGGATAATTCTATTGCCGCACCTGCTGCTTTTGCGGTTATAATTTCTCCGTCAACCACAACCGGGCAATTAAAGTATTTTGCACCCTGAAGTTCGTCTTCAAATCCGGGATAGCAAGTTGCCATTTTGCCGTCAAGTATGCCGAGCCTTCCCAGAATTATCGGAGCCGCGCATATTGCCGCAATTCTGCCGCCCTCATCATAATGTGATCTTATAAGTGCCGTCAGTTTTTTGCATGCATAAAGATTTTCAACCCCCGGCATACCTCCCGGGAGCAATATCATGTCGTCTGCGGAAACCGTAATGTCTGAAATTATGCAGTCTGCCATGACTTTAATCTTGTGTGCGCCGGTGATTACAGGGTAGCTTTCAACGGAAACGCATTTAACATCGAGCCCTGCGCGTCTCAAAAGGTCAGCCTGAGTAAGCGCTTCAATTTCTTCAAATCCTTCTGCCAAAAACAAATAAATCATGATAACACTCCTTTTAATCAAGTAACATTGCAATGTAATTGTTATTAAAATCAATATTTCCCCGTGCCATAACTTCCGGCATGGTGAGCAATTTGCCGCCGATATCAAGACTGTCACGGTACTTTTCGGAAACATATGCAATTTCCGAAATCTCATCTCCGCAAATTACCGCATAAGCCCCGTCGTTTGCAATAAATCGGAATCCGTCGGCAAGCGCTGTATGATAGATGAATTTCCACCACTTTTCGGAACGCCTCAGCGACAAAACGAATTTTTTTCGGAAGCCGTCATATATCATATTAAGATGCTGCAAATCATTACAAATCTTGCGGTCACTGCCGCCGAAATTAATATCGGCGATGCGGTGTTCGGATATTTTCTTATATCCGAATTTTTCATAAATACCGCTGACGGACGGTACAAGAAATGTGAATGAATCATTTGCACATATATTATGTGTACGGTTAATCAGCGCTCTCATATACCCTTTTTTTCGGTATTTCGGGTCTGTCGAAACCCCGTAAATATAGCTGCATTTCAGCTCACAGCCGAAATAATCTGCCGTAAACGGAATAATGTTGAGATACGATGCAATACCGTTCTCCGTTTCGCATACAAGCGCCTTTCCGAAAGGATGAACGCTGTCAAAATAATATCCGCAAAAATCGGTGTCTTCCGGAAAACAGTCAAGCCAAATCTTTTTGCATTGCCCGATGTCACCGCTGCGGCATTCTCTTATAAGCATTTTTTCAGCCTCGCACGGTCGGACTTCAAAAGTTTGTCCGGATGATATGAGAGCTTAGCTTTTCTTAAAGCCTCAAGTCCCATATCCTCCTCACGGTCAACAAAAAGCGAATCCGAAAACTCATTTTCGCATGTAAGCTGATTGATAATCGGGTACAGACCCTCTATATTCCTGTCAGCCTTTTCTATATGAATAAGAGCGGTCTTGTCCGTCATCATTTCCCCTATCGAATATGCGGCAGGCTTTCCGTCTATAAAAACAATGCCGCCGCGGCAGCTGAGATAATCAAAATTATCAAGCACATTCATCGTGGACAATAATTCGGACTTTTTATCCCTTTCGCTCATATCGTCTTTATTTTCAAGCCATGAACGCTCAATTTCCTCGCAGTATTTGAGCAAACCGGTGTTCAGGGACTTATATTCATAATCAAATTCCGCCTTGAATTTATTTATATGGTTGCGTTTGGCGTGAAGCTTTTTGCCGGAAAGCGTAATGAGCCGCTCTGTAAGATAAACATAGTCGTAGTTTGCGCGGTTTTCGTAGAATTTGAATTTTCCGGGATAAAGCGCCTCAAGCGCAGCGGATTTTTCGTCATCAAGTACGGCAAAAGTAAGTTTATTGCCGAATGTTTCAAGCATCATATCAATTGCGCACCTTGCGCCAGCAAGGCTTTTGCCAATCGGAAAAAGCGCCATTTCGTGACCGTAGTATTTGGTGTGTATGCAAAGATAATCTTTGAATTCGCATACGGTCGGCTTAAGTTCATGGCGCCACATATACAGGTTTGTAAAATTGTACTGCGAATGTGTTGCCTTGTCGGGAAACATGTATTTATCAAAGAGTTTTTTGTCGTCAAGGCAAATATCATGAAACATAAAATCAGCCTTTCATAAAGTTTGTAACAGCAGCGAAGATTTCATCGGATATTTCTTCGGGAGTTTTAATTCTGCCGTTTTCGGCGCAGAGAACCGTAAACCAATTTTTCTGTTTTGCCAGTTCTACTGCGGAATTATAAGCGTTCAGCATGTAAGCGGAATCGGATTCGTGAATATCTTTTTCGGTGCTTCCGTTAATTTTGTTATTCCGTGCCTTTATAAGCTGAGCTGCAAATTCGGGAGGCATATTGAGAAAAACCGTAAAATCGGGTTTCGGAATCCCCATAATACCGTATTCAAAATCTTCAAGCCATGAAATGAAGCGCTGCTTTTCGGCTTCATCGGTTATTTTGCAGGATTGATGAATAAGATTGGACGATACATACCTGTCGGCTATAACCATACCGCCGTTATCCAATGTTTTTTTCCACTTCATTTTGTATGAAGCAAATCTGTCGCAGGCAAAAAACACCGACGCCGCATAAGGGCTGACATCATCTGCCGCCTTTCCGAAATCTCCGGCAAGGTACATCTTAACAAGTGATGACGACTCGCTTGCGTAATCCGGAAATTCTATATGCTGTGCATTTTCAAAGCGGCTGCACAGAAGTTTGGTTTGCGTTTCTTTGCCGCTTGCGTCAACACCTTCTATAACTATAAACATTAAATCACCTTAAAGATTTTTGAATTTTTCCTGCATTTCTTTAGCTTTTCCGCATGACATTGAGCCTTCGGAGCACTTTCCGCAAACGCATGACGGACCGGCATTTGCAAACAGCGTAGGAGCAACGGATTTGCATAATCTGAGCATTTCTGTTGCGAGCGCACGGATTTCCCATTGTGCTCTGCTGCAGCATCTGAGGTTGAAAAAGTTAAACAGACTGCGTGCGTTCATCGTAACAACCATTTTCGTTTCGCAGGCATTCGGGAGAACAAATCGGGCGTCCTCGAATGCTGATTTCTCGGCTTTTCTTTTAGCATCCTTTTCCGGAGTCCCTTCCGAAATCAGTTTGTCATAATGCCCCGCTTTAAGTATTCCGGCGAGTTTTTGGTAGCTGCTGCGAATCTCTCCCATGGTCTTTTCAAAATATTCGAGAGCCTCGGGATTTTTTTCAATTTCTGGCGGTGTGATGTATGTAAAATCGCTTTCGCCGACATATCTTTGCGATTTAACGCTGAATGACGCAATTCTGTGCCTTGTAATCTGTGCAAGAAGCGAACGCGAAACACCCTCTATCCCGAATGTGAACGAAGCGTGCTCAATCGGGCTTGCATGACCGTAAGACATAAGCTGACCTATAAATTTCTGCGACTTTTCCTCGTCCAGCCCGTCATAGAGCGAATCTATATCTGACGAAGAATAGCATAGCTTAGCCGCTGCCGCTATCACTTTCTCGGGGTTAGGTGTATGTTCAATCAATGTAACTTTAAGCATCTGCTCCGCCGCCTCTCATTTTTTTACCTATTACCGTAAACAAAAACTTTGGAAGATTCATCATTCTGCCGATTCTTGTCGGCTGAGTTATAAGACGGTAAAACCACTCAAGCCCGAATTTACAGAAGAATTTCGGCGCACGCTTTACCGTTTCCGACAAAACATCTACCGTTCCGCCGGCGCCTATCGAAACTTTAACATCAAGTCTGTCTTTGTATTTGCAAATCCAGTTTTCCTGTTTGGGGCATCCCGTGCAAACAAGCAGGAAATCGGGCTTCAATGCATTAATTTTAGCAATAACCTCTTCATCGTCCTTAAAATATCCGTCATTGACTCCGACAACATTAATCCCCTTGTGGTCACGCTCCAGATTCTTTTTTGCAAGTTCGGCGACCCCGGGCTTTCCGCCGAGAATGAAAATTTTTGCCGACTTTTCCGCTGCCCTGTCAATTATTTTGCAGCAAACTTCAAACCCGGGAACACGCTCTTTGAGGGGAGTTCCTATGATTTTAGCCGCATAGATAAGACCTATTCCGTCGGGAATAATAAGGTCTGCGGAATTAAGCTTGTCCCTGAAATCGGGGTCATGGTAAGCCCTGTAGACAAATTCGGGATTTGGAGTAAAAACAGCATGATTGCCTTCTTCGCCGCAAAATTCCCAAAGCTTGTCGACGGCTTCATCCATTGTAACATTATTGATTTTAACACCGAGTATTTTAATACTGTCCAAGAGTTTTCTCCTCCGAATGTAAAGTTATAAAATTTATTTCAGGAATCGCCGCAAATCTCACCGGTATATGCGATGTGCCGATTCCGTTGGAACAAATTACGGAAGTATGCGGATAAATCAGTGTTTTTCCGCAGTATTTCATACCGTATTCACTTCTGATTTTAGGTGCCCACAGCCCGAAAAACGAGCACTGACCGCCGTGGTGATGCCCGGCAAGTGCCAGAGATGCACGGCTTATATCTATTTTATCAAAATAGTCCGGGTTATGGCAAACCAAAACCGCAAAATCGTTATCGTGCACATCGTGAAAAAAACTTTCGGGATACGGATAACCCAGCCACCAGTCGTCAAATCCGCCGATTTTGATTTTGCTTTCTCCGCGGTGAATCCAGACGCTTCGGTTGTTAATGCTTTCAATGCCGTATTTTTTCATATAGGCTTTTGCGATTTCCTCACCGTAATAATAATCGTGATTGCCGAGAACGCCGTATTTCGGAGCCTTAATTTCGGATAAAATCCTAAAACAGGTTTCCAAATCGCGTGTTTTTCCTTCGTTGTAATCACCGCCGAACAAAACGGCATCTGGAGAGAGAGCATTGATTTTCCTCACCATACGCATTGTTCTTCCGCCGCGGCGGGAAATATTATGAATATCGCTCACAAAAGCAATCTTGAAACCGTCAAATTCCGGCGGCAGCTTTTTGGAATAAAGATTTTGGCGTTTAACCCTCATAAAACGGGCTTCGGCGAATGCATAAATCAAAAGCAGAATCGCCGAAACGGCAAGCAGCAGCAATAACTTATTCATAGCATTTTAGGTAGCTGCATTTTCCGGAAACACTGTATTTTCCAAGAGATTTCGGAATTATGAATGTATCTCCGGCAGCAAACTTTTCCTTGCCGCCGCTGTAAGAAATTTCTCCCGAACCGTCCTTGAAAAACAGAATATGATAACCCTCAACAGTGCAGTCATCGTAGGTTTTATCGGGATTGACAACATCACACACGAAGTAATTGCAGTAAACAAGATTTTTTTCCTGAGAACCATCATCAATGCTCGGTTCGGGCGCGGAAGTAGTTTGCTGAATAACATCGAGAGCCTTATCAACATGAAGTTCGCGCTTGTTGCCGTTTTTGTCGGTTCTGTTATAATCGTAGAGCCTGTAGGTGATATTTGAATTTTCCTGAAGTTCCGCTATGACCAGACCGCTGCATATACTGTGAATTGTTCCGGCAGGGATAAAATAAGTTTCCCCTGCCCGAACATTGATATATCTGATGTATTCCTCGAGATTACCCTTTTCAATTGCGGCACGGATTTCATCGTTTGACATCGGTTTTTTCAGTCCGTATCCGATTTTCGCGTCCGGTTCCGCCGAAATGATATACCACATTTCGGTTTTGCCCCGTGCGCCGTTTTCATGTTTTGCGGCATAATCGTCACCCGGGTGGACCTGAATCGAAAGATCTGAATTGGCGTCTATAATTTTCAGCATAAGCGGAAAATCATCGAGGGTTTTCCCTGCAATTTCGGGATATTTTGCAATAGCGTCAGCCAATGTCATGCCCGAAAGTTCTCCGTTTGCGATAATTGATTTTCCGGCGGAATTAGTGGAAACCTCCCAGCTTTCACCGGCTTTTTCAAAATCGTATTCTTTGCCGAACATTTCCTTCATTTTGTTGCCGCCCCAGATTATATCCTTTATAACCGGCTTCATTTTCAAAGGGTACATATTTAACATCTCCTTATTCAACAGTTACTGATTTTGCGAGATTCCTCGGCTTGTCGATATCGCAGCCCTTCATTGAAGAAACATAGTATGCGAAAAGCTGCAGGGGTATAACGGTAAGCGACGGCATAATAAGTGAATCAAGATTATCTATTTTTATTACACTGTCCGCAACCTGTTCGGCAAGCGTGTTATCTTCGGTTGTAACCGCAATAACAACCGCTCCCCTTGCCTTAACCTCTTTAATATTGCTTATCATTTTTTCGGCGAGATCTTTTTGCGTAACAAGCGCAATTACAAGAGAGCCGTCCTCAATAAGCGAAATTGTGCCGTGCTTGATTTCGCCGGCAGCGTAAGCTTCGGAATGTATATAAGATATTTCTTTTAATTTCAGCGAACCTTCAAGTCCTACGGCGTAATCCATATTTCTGCCGAGGAAAAACACTTCTTTTGAGTTATAATGTCTTGAAGCAAGGTACTGTATTTTTTCTTTCTTTTCAAGCAGACCCGAAATTATATCGGGAAGTTTTTCGATATCGGCAATCAGATTTGCTATATGTTCTTCGGAAGCCGTACCCAAAAGACCTGCCGCATAGATACCGAAAAGATAAATCAGCGTAAGCTGGGTGCTGTAAGCTTTGGTTGTGGCAACCGCAATTTCGGGTCCCGCCCATGTATACATAACATCGTCGGACTCTTTTGCGATTGAACTTCCCACAACATTCACGATTGAAAGAACTCTCGCTCCCCTGCGCTTCGCTTCCCTGAGAGCTGCCAGAGTATCCGCAGTCTCACCGGACTGGCTTATGATAATTGCAAGGCAGTTTTCGTCGATGCAGGGGTCGCGGTAACGAAATTCCGATGCGACATCAACCTCTACCGGTATATGAGTCATTTTCTCTATAAAGTATTTGCCGACAACCCCGACATGATACGCAGAACCGCATGCGAGAATATAAATTCTCTTTAATTTTCTCAGTTCGCTTTCCGTCAGGGATATATTGTCGAGAACAACCTTTCCGTCTTTGATTCTCGGTGAAACAGTGTCGCGGATTGCCTTCGGCTGTTCCATAATTTCTTTGAACATGAAGTGTTCGTAACCGCCTTTTTCGGCAGCGTGAACATCCCAGTCAACTTCAAATATTTCTTTGTCGATAACTTCCAAATCCGAATTATATACCGTCACGCTGTCTTTTGTGAGCATAACGATTTCGTTGTCATCGATATTATAAACCTTCCTTGTATAAGGCAGGATTGCCGGAATATCCGAGGCAATAAAGTTTTCGCCTTCGCCCAGCCCGACAACCAAGGGACTGTCTTTCTTAACTGCGACAAAACAGTCGGGCTTATCGGCGCAGATTATACCGAGCGCATAAGAGCCTTTGATTTTTCTTATAAGTTCAACAACTGCCGAAAGCAAATCGCCTTTATATATAGTATCAATCAGCTGGGCGATAACTTCGGTGTCGGTTTCGGTGTGAAACTCGCAGCCTTTTTTGATAAGCTTTTGCTTCAATTCGAGGTAGTTTTCGATTATACCGTTATGTACAACCGCAAATTTGCCCGAATTGCTGATATGAGGGTGGGCATTAACATCTGACGGTGCACCGTGAGTTGCCCATCTTGTATGACCTATACCCATAATACCCTTAACATTTTTACCGTCGTCGGTAAGTTTTCTGAGATTTACAAGCCTGCCCTCCGCTTTGACAACATTAATTGCCGAGCCGTCATATACCGCAACTCCGGCGGAGTCGTAACCTCTGTATTCAAGCTTTGTCAAGCCGTCAAGCAGAAGCGGTGCAGCCTGCTTTTGTCCTACATAACCAACAATTCCACACATAACAAATTCCTTTCGTTAAAATTCCATATTATATTTATTTATGCTCATGTGTATAAAGATGCTCAAGGCAGTATTCGTGATAACCGTGACATCTTGAACAAAAACGGAATTCAAGGTCCGGGTCGTCAAGCTCGGTTCTTCCGCACACCTCACACTTATGCACGGGTTTGCCGGCGGCTGTACCGGAAGCTGATTTTTTCCGTCTTTTTCTGTTTCTGAAATCCGGATACACGAATGAAATTAAATCGTCCCAGAAAAATACTGCAAAGCTTACAAGACCGCAAAGCGGAATCAGTCTGCCTGCAAGCGACCCTCCGGTTATAACCCACAAAACCGAAATGGCGGCATATCCCCAGGCGAGATATTTCATTTTTATAGGAATGAACATAAACAGCAAAATCTGATGATCGGGATAACTGAATCCGTATGCCAGAAACATGGCAAGATTAACATAATACGAATTTACGATTGTGCCGCCCGTCAGAAGACCTATTACGGCACACACACAAACCGTAAAGAAATAGTAGACGGTAAACACAAAACTTCCCCAATCGTTTTCAAGCGTTGCGCCGACAATATAATAAAAGTAGAACACAAACGCCGCAAATATTATACTTGTATTCGGCACAATGAAAATAAATGTAACGATTCTCCATACCTGACCATGCAGAATCTTTGCAGCGTCAAAGCAGAGAATAGGTCTTAAATCAATGCCTATAAACTGAAGCGCAAATATAACGGCGCTTATAATCACAACATATTTCATTAAATTATCAATACCGCGCTTGGTATACTTAAATCTGTAAAGCCAATTAAAAATGTTGTTCACACTCCTTTTAGTTTTGCAAAACGGAGGTACAGTGAGGACATCTAACCGCCTCAATATCAATATCCGATTTGCAGAACGGACACTTTTTTGTTGTTACCGCCGGCTCTTCCTTAGGCTTTTTGAGCCTGATTACTATTTTAAGAAAGAGGAAAATAACCAGCGCTATCAATATAAAATTAACAAATGCCGAAATGAAGCTGCCGTATTTTATAACTGCCGCCCCGGCATTTTCGGCTTCCGAAAGCGAAGCGTATTCCTTGCCGTCGAGCGTAAAAAACAGCTTGCTGAAATCAACCCTTCCGGTCATAAGACCGAAAAGCGGCATAAAAATATCATTAACAAGAGAAGTTACTATTGCGGTAAACGCAGACCCTATCATCATGCCGACAGCCAGGTCAAAGATATTGCCTTTGAATGCAAATTCTTTAAAATCATGTAAAAATTTTTTCATTTGTACTAACCTCTGAATACCGCCCGGCAGCCGCGTTTAATGCCTGCAAGGTCGTATATTTCCTTAATATTTTCAAAGCCTTCAGCGGCAAGAATATTTTTCACGGCATCATACTGATTGTATCCGTGCTCGAAAAACAGTTTTCCGCCGATTCGAAGATTTGATTTGCAGAAATCCGCTATTTTTCTGTAAAAGATAAGCCCGTCGCTGCCACCGTTGAACGCCGTGATTGGTTCAAATTCCTTCACATCCGTCATAAGCCCGCTTATTTCATCGGTTTCTATATACGGAGGATTTGATACGATGCAGTCAAAAATTTTATCAGTTGCGAACTCGAAAATATCGGCTTTTATAAATTCGACCGAAACGCCGTTTGCCAGCGCATTGTGTTTTGCCGTTTCGAGCGCCTTATCTGAAATATCAATTGCGGTCACTGTGCTTTCCGGAATATACTTTGCAAGCGAAACCGCTATCGCCCCGCTGCCGGTACCGATGTCAAGAATGCTCCCTTCGGAAACATTCTTAATTACCGCTTCGACAACGCATTCTGTGTCCGGCCTCGGAATAAGCACACCGCTCTCCACCGCAAAATCAAGCGACATAAACTCCCTGTGCCCCGTTATATAAGCAACAGGAACATGGTTTTTGCGCTTTTCAGCCATTGCGGCAGCGGTTTTTGCAAGATTGCCGTCAACTTCTTTATCCTTATTGAGAATAAGCCCGATATCGTCAATTTTAAGGGCAGACTTAACAATGACCTTTGCGTCAAGCATGGGTGTGTCCGATGACTCGCCTATAATGCGGCGGCACTCGGAAATAAGCTGTGATATTACCATTTGTCGTCTTCCTTGTTTTCCGGTATGACTGCCTTTAGAGAAGTAATAGCGACTTCAATCTGCGAATCGTCCGGCTCGCGGGTGGTGAAATACTGAAGCCACATTCCCGGCTTGCTGACCGCTCTTGTAAGACGGTTATCGTATCTGCCGGCAAGCTTGATGATTTCGTATGAAATTCCGGCAACAACCGGAAGGAGCAGAAGCCTGTAGACAAGCCTTAAATACCAGACATCGGACTTTATGAAGAAAAACACAATTATGCTGATTATCATAACGATAAACAAAAAGCTTGTGCCGCACCTTGGGTGAAGCCTTGTGTATTTTCTGACATTTTCAACCGTGAGGTCTTCGCCGTGTTCGTAGCAATGAATGGATTTGTGTTCCGCGCCGTGGTATTCAAAAACCCTTTGAATATCCTTCATCCTTGAAACCAGGAACAAATATCCCATAAATATTGCAATTCTGACAATGCCTTCCGCCAGAATTATAAGCGAATGACCCGCACCGAGCTTTTTGATAAACCCGGTAAGAAAAGCCGGAAGCATTATAAAAAGCAGAACCGAAAACACAAGCGACACGGCAACGCTGAAATAAATTGCAATGTCTTTAAGTTTGTCGCCGAGTTTTTCGGTAAGCCACCTGTCGATTTTTGAAGGTTCTGCCTGTTCGTCGCCTTCGATGTCGACAAACTCTGCCGAAAACATAAGCGACTTTACTCCCGTAACGAGTGATGCAAAGAAGTTGAACACACCGCGAATAATCGGGAGTTTCAGTATTTTATATTTTACCGACTTTACGGGTTTTTTATCAATAACAATTTCTCCGTCGCTTTTCCGGACCGCAATTGCAATATCCGACGGTCCTCTCATCATAACGCCTTCAATCACCGCCTGACCGCCGATTGAGGTTTTATGTATATTTTTATTATCCAATCGGAATTTACCTCCTACCGTAAAATTAAAATAGCATACACATCTATTATAGCATTATTTATCAAATTTTACAAGCCCTTTTCGGATTTTTTTCAAATAATTACCGCACGGCGTGGAAAAATGCCGTGCGGTAGAATGTATTTATGAAAGTTTTCTTATGATATCATCGACAATATATGTATCGTCTTCCGTAAACGGTGTTTCGGAATCCGAAATATATATAAGTCCCCTGTCGTCCCAGAAAACCTGTTTTCCGATTGCCTCAGCCATCGCTCTTAAAGGAATGTATGTTCTGCCGTTAATGCTTTGCGCCGGAACATCAAGCTGTGCGGCAGAGCCGTCAATCGTGATAGTATTTTTGCCGAGAACAAGACAGATTTTTTTGCCGCCGAGGTCAACGGAAACCGTTCTTGAAGCATCATCCCAAGCAACATCGGCGCCGAAGGTTTCCGAAATAAATCTTACCGGAACAAGTGTTCTTCCGTCTTTTATTATCGGCATTACCTCTGCGTTTTCGGTGTCGATAAATGTCTTTTTGCCTGCGGAGTATGCAAACGGACTTCCGATTTTAAGTGCGGCAGCGTTTGAAAGCTTATCGGCAAGATAATCGTTGTATGTTCCCATTCTTGCGGTAGGTATAGCTTCAAAACCTTCAATTTTCTTGAATATATCTCCGTCTGATTCAATTTGCGGTCTTTCGCCGTTTTTGATTATCAGACCGGATGATTTTCTGTTGATGTCAACATTACTTTCTATTTTATCAGCATATTGCTCAACGAGAGCATTCAGATCCGGCTGACCGCTGTAAATGAGAGCGTTGTTATAAATTGAATTATGCTTTGGATACCCCGGGTTTTTATCGGTTGACATTTCATAAACATCGGGATAACGCTTTTTCCAGATCTCACTGTCATAAGGAACCGCACGAAATCTCAATGCAATTGTATCGGTTGTGTCCTTGTCAACTAACAAATCCTCATGTGTCATAGCGGAGCTTCTTGCGTCAAACGGTATAGGATTCTGAACATTATAGAACACATTGTTTGCAATTGTGTGCTGCCTGCCGCCGCCCATGAAATAAGCCTTTTGCATATTTGCAAAAATATTCCCGAATGACGACATAGAACTCATAGCGTCGTCCATGTAAATTCCGGCTCTGCCGTAGCCGCTTCCCTCGCCCACATCGTGGAAGTAGTTGTAATTTATCTGATGACCTCTTGTTGTCATATCACGGCCGGAATAGATAATTCCGCAGTCATCGGTTTCCTTGAGAAGGTCGGTAAATTCGTTGTATTCCATAACCATATCATTTCCGCCGAAGATTATTGCGGAGTGCGGAGCGTCGCTGAATTTGTTGTTCGACATTCTCACACCTACTCCCGAAGGTGCGATTGCCGGATTGTAAGTTCTTAAAATCTGAGAAAATTTCTCGAAGGTGCAGTTTTCGACAACACACCCGCAGGACTCGAGAGTGTTTCTGTCGCCGGATTCTATTTCTATTCCCTTGCCGCCTATGTTATAGAATCTGCAAGAAGCCACTGTCGAATCGTATGTGTTTTTCAATTCTATTACTTTGTCCTGAACAGAAGTAAAGCTGCAGTCTTCAATCATAATGTTTTTGCCGCCCGAAATAACAAACGCCGATTTTGCATTAGCCTTAAAAGTTATACCCGAAAAAGACATATTTGATGTGTTTTCAAGGTTGAAAAATTCCTTGTCGGTAAGGCATATGTCGATTTTTGCGTCCTTTATATCGCTCGGCGGACAGATGTACATTATTTTATCAGAATCAATGTAGTATTCGCTTTTTGTGTCGAGTTCTTCAAAGACATTGTATACATAAAAATGACAGATACCGTCAATAACCGAATAAGTGGTTGCGCGGTCAAACTTTATTGTTTTGGCGGTTTTGTCAATTTCGCTGCATTTGAGTGTATCGGTTGACCAGAGAACGCCCCAGTAGCCTGTGAAATAAGCATCTTCTATATTTGCCCACTTTTCAAAGCGCATATCATCGTATTTGATAATGCCGGGATCGTTTTTCCATTCCTCCGGAGGTATGTAATCGGGTGATGCGGGAGGGTTCTTGTCCTCACTGTAGCCTCTTAAGTATGTACCGGCATCAAGAACCTTCGGATAATAATAGTCATCGTTTGGCCAGCGTGCAAGCATTAAAGATTCGTCATTGAAAGTTGCCTGCATAACGGGTTTTGGATCAAGAAGCTTGTCAACACCGTATTTTTTAAGGTCAATCTGATAAATTCCGTCTTTACCCGGCAGTTTGTCAGAAGGCTCAAAATCGCTGCCGTTAAGCTGCACTCCGCCGGTTATAACAGGTGCTTCGCCGGGGTATGCCGACCATAATACTTTAGTTTCAATATTTTTGAAAACAATTGTGTCATATGCCGGATAAAAGCCGTCTCTGAGAATGATTCTGACGGATTCGGCACCTTTGTTGGCGTTTACGAATTCGGCTGCCTTTGAAATTGTTTTAAAAGGCGAATCAAGCGAGCCGTCATTTGTATCGCTGCCGTTTTCGGCAACGAATACAACCAAATTTTCGCCGGCCGCAAATGCTGTGATAACCTGCATTTGTGCCAGCATGGCAAAAGCCAAAATCAAGCATAAAAGTTTTTTCATAAGTTATATCTCCTTCATTTTTTTGATATTATAACATTTAAATGTCCTTTTTGTCAACGCTTTTTCCGAAATTATTGACAAGCATAACCGCAAGAATTACAAGGATTACACCGATAAACGAATTTGCTCCGAACGGCTCAGAAAAAAACAGAATACCTATAACCGTAGCCACTACCGGTTCGACGGAAGCCATTATTGAT
The DNA here is from genome assembly GCA_934464705.1 of uncultured Clostridia bacterium. Classification (GTDB taxonomy): domain Bacteria; phylum Bacillota; class Clostridia; order HGM11514; family HGM11514; genus CAKSKB01. The sequence continues at coordinate 24,785 of CAKSKB010000017.1, read as the reverse complement.
GCTTTGCCCGGAATAGTACCGTTAAGGCCATATGTAAAAAGCATGTACGGCAGCACGGCGGTCACAAGTCCTATGAGTACGCAAAGCAGAGCGAAAAGCGGCTTGTTTTCCGCGTTTTCGAAAGCTGCGGCAATACCGCCGATATCCGAAAACGGAAGAATTGCAATTGCTGCGGCAATAAATGAAATGAGCGTTACCTGAAAAGTTTTGTATTTTTTGAGAAGTATTGTCCCGAAAATACTGTAAAGCGCATAGCATATTCCCGAACCGATTCCCCACGCAACCCCGGCGGCAGAAATTTTTCCGCCGAATCCCGTGACAAAAGCGCAGCCGAGCAGAGCACAAACAAGCGCCATAAGTTTCATAGAAGTTATTTTTTCCCTGAATATAAAATAGGACATAATCATAACAAATACGGGCGCTGTATATAAAAGTATTGCGGCGGTACAAAGAGATGACATTTTTATGGAATTAAAATAGCAGATTGTAAGACCTGTAATACTGAAAATACCGTTCATCAGGAACCATAAGATGTCGCGGCGCTTGATTTTGTAGTTTTCCGAACCGCCTGAAAATGCGGAAATAATTATAAGAATCAGACTTGCCGAAACAAGCCTGACGGCGGAAATCTGGAGAGATGACAGTCCAAACCCTGTCAAGACCCTAACAAAAATGCCCATGGTACCCCAAAGAGTACCGGCAGTTAAAATCGCCAATGTGTTTTTCAATTAAATCATACCTCTTCCAATGTAATTTTAAGTATATCACAAAGCTTGATAAGAGGAATACTCAAAAAGAACCACATAACCGAATACAATAGGCAAATCTGCCCGAAAAGATTAAGCGGCAGGGCGGAATAATCCCATATATCAAGCCCTAAAATCATGTTAAAAAAGACGCCGAAAACAAACTCGACGGCAGTTATGCAAAGCGATGAGAGAAAGCACTTCATCAAAAGCCCTGAGGACACCCGAAGATTAACATTATAAATAAGAAGAAAACATATTCCGCCGGCTAAGCCCATTGTCCAGTGGGTATAGCCTCTCCAGAGCATTTCTATAACGGTGTAGCCGAGCGAACCTATAATAAATACAATAAATTCATTCATAATTATAAACAGACCTTAAAATTTAATGTAATTATTATGGCTCATCAAAAGCGGTTTTATTCCGGAGAAGCTCAGATACGGAATTAAAATCCGAAAATATCGGCGCATCGCCGCAACCGATAAAATAATATCCTCGGTGTTTGCCGCAGATATCAATATCATACCAGAACGAATACGGCAGAAACTGCAGAAGCGGATGCGTGAAAAAGTCTGACGGAAACGCATAATATGTTATTTGACTTTTTGAAAATACAAAAAAATGTCCGTAGAAATCAAAACATGCCTTAAGCGAATCCTGCGAAAATAATTCTTTTTCAAAATCATTAGCGAAAATTTTCGGAAACTCCGTCACCAAAGAATAAGTAATTCCGCCAAAAACAAAACGAAAAATTTCGTTGTGTTCATCTTCTATCCGCCCTTCGGATACGATAACCGCAGAAGGCTTAAAAGGCGGAATGAACGAAAGCCGGCTTTGGTTTTCGCCGCAGGGTTCGGCAATTCCGCCGTAAAACAAAGTATCACCGAGCGCATATATCCGCAAAGGTTTTTTGCATCCCGATATGCAAATATCGATATTTTTACCGTCAATTAAACATTCAGCCGAAATATTGCCGTTCGTTAAACGCACTGAAATCACCCCAAAACTACTTTATGAGGTGATTTCAAGTGTTATTCCGTCTTTTCTTCCGGTATATTTAAAGATTTATCAATGTTTTTTCGTTCAAGCCTTTTGTTGACGCTCGCCCTGAATACGGACATTATGACAGCAAATACGGGCGCCGAAAGCAGCATACCCCATACTCCGAAAAATTCTCCGAAAACAACGACTGAAATAAGCACCCAGAATGATGATATTCCTACGCTTTTTCCCTGGATTCTCGGCCCCAGAACATTGCCGTCAAGCTGCTGAAGGACAAGAATAAATATTATGAAAACGAGAGTCATGGTCGGGTTTGTGCCGTTTTTACCGTCAAAGAAAATAAGCACAACACCCGGTATAGCACCGATGATAGGTCCGAAATACGGTATGAAATTCGTAACCCCCACAATAACACTTATCAGCAGCGCATTGTTAACGCCCATTATCGCAACGCCTATGTAACACGCAACGCCAACTATAAAACATTCTACAAGCTTGCCGTACATAAAGCTGTTGAAAAGTTCTTTTGTTGTTCTGCAATCCTCGCAGAAATCGGTAACTTTATTTTTGTTGCCGAAAGCGTACAGCAGTTTTTTTATCTGCCTGAAGTAAGTTTCGCGGTCAACAAGAAGATAAACCGAAATTGCAATGCCGACAATCAGATTAAACAGTACCGAAATAAATGCCGACAACGTGCTCTTAACCGCAATAAGCGATGAACTGAGCATATCCTGCAAATTTGTAAATATCGTTTCAAAATTTACTCCGGACAAATCCACATTGCTTGCAATGAGCTTGCCTGTTTTTGTCTGCATGAGCGAGTTGAACCAGTTCTGTACATTAACGATGTACATAGGAATTGAAACAATAATTTTGTTTATGCTTTCGAGCAGCTGAGGAATGGCAATATACAGTACAAGCGCGAAAGCGATTACAAACAGAAGGTAAGCAATGCCTATTGCGGCATAGCGCAGAAATTTCGGCTTGCCTTTTTTGAAAATCTTTGGCAGAACTTTATATTCAAATATTTTTTCTATCGGAGAAAGAATATAAGCCAGAACTATACCGTATATAATCGGCTTGATAATTGCGCCGAAAGAATCCAGTATAGCGCTGTAATCCGTGAATCCCTGTAAAAACTTAAATATAACTATGCTGAGTGCGACAACAATGAGGGTATAAACGGAAATTGTAAGATATTTGTTGTTCCAGTTTATTTTCACAAAATCACATCCTAAATGCCGAGGGTTTTTAGATAAGCCAAAAAGTCATCTTTAAGATCATCTCTTTTAAGGGCAAATTCAACCGTTGCTTCGAGAAAACCAAGCTTGTTGCCGACATCGTATCGTCTGCCTTCAAAGTTATAGGCATACATTTTTTCGTTAAGCATCTGGCGTTTGAGGGCATCGGTAAGCTGAATTTCGCCGCCGGCACCCGGGGTCTGTGTTTCGAGGTATCCGAAAATATCGGGATTTATAACATATCTTCCGAGAATTGCGACATTTGAGGGTGCAGTGCCCTTTGCCGGTTTTTCCACAAGATTCTTAACATCGTATACCCTGTCGGAAATCTCCGTGCCGTCAACAATACCGTACATGTGCGTGTCGCTTTCGGGAACCTGCTGAACGCCGAGAACAGTCGAGCCGTACTCGTCATAGACCTCCATAAGCTGCTTAAGGCAAGGCGTTTTTGCGTCAACCACATCATCGCCGAGCATAACCGCAAACGGTTCATTGCGGACAAATGTTTTGGCGCAGAGGATAGCGTGCCCGAGTCCGAGAGGCTCCTTTTGCCTTATATAATATATATTTGCCATGTTTGAAATGTCGCGTGTAAGCTTCAAAAGTTCGTCCTTATGGTGTTTTTCAAGTTCGGCTTCAAGCTCATATGACTTATCAAAATGGTCCTCAATTGCGCGTTTGCTTCTTCCGGTTATAATAATAATATCTTCGATACCGGACGCTATCGCTTCCTCCACGATATACTGAATTGTCGGTTTATCGACAATCGGAAGCATTTCCTTCGGTTCAGCCTTTGTTGCCGGCAGAAATCTGGTTCCGAGCCCTGCTGCCGGTATTACCGCTTTTTTTACCTTCATAATTAAGTCCTCCTAAAGTTTATAATACAATTATACATTAAATTGCGCTGCAAATCAATAGCATTTTATGAATTTCCGGCCAAAAATCCCGTAGAAAAAGCTATTTGCAGGTTGAATCCGCCGGTATATGCGTCAACATCGATAACCTCGCCCGCAAAATAGAGATTTTTAACAAGTTTTGATTCCATGGTTGAAGGATTAATTTCGCTGACTTTCACACCGCCTGAGGTTATAATTGCCTCATCTATCGGACGCATGCCTTTGATGTGCAGTGTAAAATTCTTTATTACATCCAAAAGAGCCTGCCTTTGCGCCTTTGTGATCTGATGAATTTTGGTTTCCGGGGGTATTCCGGAAAGTTCAACCACGACCGGGATAAGCTTTTTCGGCAGAAGTTCATCAAGCGAGTTTGAAAAGTTTTTCCTTGAAAATTCCTCAAAATCACGAAGAATTCTTGCATCAAGCTGTTTTTCGGAAAGAGCGGGTTTTAAGTCAATTGAAAGCGTGTGCCCATCTGCATTTCTTATGTGTGAGCTTGCGCTGAGAATAACCGGTCCCGATACACCGAAATGCGTAAAAACCATTTCTCCGAAATCTTCATATATTATTTTGCCGTTTTTATTCCTGACTTTTATGCCTATATTTTTAAGTGAGAGCCCCATAAGGTCGTAAACCTCATCGGTTTCAAGCGGAACAAGCGAAGGCTTTGGCTCAATAATTGTGTGACCCATCGCCGATGCGAGCCTGTAACCGTCGCCGGTTGAGCCGGTTGCGCTGTACGATTTTCCGCCGGTTGCGATAATAATTCTGTCCGCATATATTTCTGAATTATCATAAGTTTTCACCCCGACTGCGCAAGCGTCTTCGGTGAGAACCGACTTTACACGGGTATTGTAAATAAAATCCGCACACGATGTGATTTTCATAAGAGTTTTTAAAACATCTGCTGCCCTGTCTGATTTCGGGAAAACCCTCTGCCCTCTCTCGACTTTTGTTTCCAGCCCGTTATCGTTAAGAAGTCTGATAAGATCATCGTTCGTAAATGTATAAAAAGCACTGTAAAGAAAATTACTGTTAACCGGGACATTTGCTATAAAATCGGAAATATCCGCAGCGTTTGTAATGTTGCACCTGCCCTTTCCGGTTATAAGAAGCTTTTTTCCGGGTCTGTCATTGCGTTCGATAACAGCCGTATTTTTTCCGGCTTTGAGTGAAGCATATGCCGCAGCGAGCCCTGCAGGTCCTCCGCCGATTATTATTGTATCGTAGCGTTTATTCGTTTTTTTCGTAGACATCGTACTCATCCCAGATACCCTCAAGTTTTTCGAAAGTGTTGTAAACATCGTTTTTCTTGCGCATTCCGACAGCAAAAATCAGAGCATTGATAAGGCTGAGCGGCGCAACGAGCGAATCCACAAATGACGCCATGTTGCTTACAGCCGTCAGCGAAAAATCGGAATACGGCACAAGCGGCGAACTTTTTGAATCCGTTATGCTTATAACGGTGCTTTTGCGGTCCTTTGCATACTTAAGTGCCTGAACCGTCCGCCTTGAATACCTCGGAAAGCTTATACCGATAACAACATCGTTTTCACCGACTCTCAGCAGTTGTTCAAACATTTCACTCACGCTGTTTGTGTGAACCGAAACGACATTATCGAATATAAGGTTAAAATAAAAGCCGAGGAATGACGCAAGCGCCGCCGAACTCCTTACGCCGAGAATATAAATTTTTCGTGCACCCAAGATAGCCTGTACGGCATTTTGAAAAACATCGCTGTCCGACGCTTCAAGAGTGTTTTTGAGGTTTTCCATATCCGACTGCAAAACAGCTTCGAGAATGTGGTGTTCATCGGTTCTGTCGGAAGCGATTTCCATTCTCTGCACTGCGGTAAGCTTTGTTTTTATTAAATCTCTCAGTGCAGCCTGAAAGCCCGGAAAGCCGTCAAATCCAAGCTCGGACGCAAATCTGACAACCGTTGATTCACTGACTCCCACAAGTGAGCCAAGCTTTGCAGCCGTAATATATGCCGCTTTGTCATATCGGTTTAAAATGAAATCTGCGATATGTTTTTGCCCCTTGCTCAAAGAATCGTATTTGCGGTCAATGGCTGCCAACAAATCATTGCTCATAATAATCCCTCACATAGAAAATTGGGACAGGTATTTCCTGTCCCGTTTATTTTGTTTTTATCAAACCGGATGGGTTTTGTCATTCATATTAACAAGATTAGGGTCAATTCCGTATTTACCCGCGCGCCTGAATTCAAAGAATTTCTTTGCAACCTGCGGAAGAAGTGCATATGAGAGCACATCTTCGTCCTGCTCAAAATATTCGTTCATTTCTTTGCGGAGCGAATCAAGCTCGGGTTTGAGATTATCTGCCGGACGGCATGTAATCGGCTTATCGTTGCCGATAATTTTCTTTCTGATTTCGTCTGAAACCTCAACCGGAGTTTTGCCGTATTCACCCTTTATAAGACCTTTAAATTCCTTGGTCACGATTTTATATCTTTCACCCGAAAGGACATTGAATACTGCCTGTGTGCCGACAATCTGGCTTGTAGGTGTAACAAGCGGAGGATAGCCTGCGTCCTTTCTTACCCTCGGAACTTCTTCAAGAACCTCATCAAGTTTTTCTGCTTTGCCCTGTTCTTTAAGCTGCGAAATAAGGTTTGAAAGCATTCCGCCGGGAACCTGATAGCGAAGCGTATTTACATTAACGCCGAGAACCTTGGGGTCAAGAAGACCGGAAGCGAGGTACTTTTCACGCAAATCCTTGAAGTAATCAGTAATACCGTTAAAGCTTTCGAGTTTGATACCCGTATCATAAGGAGTTCCGGCGAGCGCTGCAACCAAAGGTTCGGTTGCGGGCTGAGATGTACCCATAGCGAGAGCCGAAATTGCAGTATCGACCACATCAACACCGGCTTCAATCGCTTTAAGATATGTCATCGAAGCGACGCCGCTTGTATAGTGCGTGTGAAGCTGAATCGGAATCTTAACGGTGGATTTAAGCTTCTTTACAAGGTCATATGCCTCATACGGAAGCAAAAGACCGGCCATGTCTTTTATGCAGATTGAATCTGCGCCCATGTTTTCGAGTTCTTTTGCAAGTTTTGCAAAATACTCGTTATTGTGCACGGGACTTATAGTATAAGAAAGAGCCGCCTGCACATGGCCGCCTTCTTTTTTGCAGGCGTCGATTGCGCATTTGAGGTTTCTTACATCGTTAAGAGCATCGAAAATTCTGAGAATGTCAATACCGTTGGCAATTGACTTCTGAACAAAATACTGAACAACATCATCGGAATAATGCCTGTAACCGAGAATATTCTGACCTCTGAAAAGCATTTGAAGCTTTGTGTTTTTGGCAATAGCTTTGATTTTTCTGAGTCTTTCCCAGGGGTCTTCGTTGAGAAATCTCAGGCAGGCGTCAAAGGTTGCGCCGCCCCACGCTTCAAGAGAATGGTAGCCTACCTTATCCAGTTTTTCAACGATAGGAAGCATTTCTTCGGTTGTCATTCTTGTAGCAATCTGAGACTGATGAGCGTCTCTTAATATAGTTTCGGTAATACCGACCTTAGCCATAATAGTTTACCTCCCAAATTTTATTTGTAAAGTGCCAGGAACACGCCTGCCGCAACGGCAGAACCGATTACGCCGGCAACATTCGGACCCATAGCGTGCATAAGCAGAAAGTTTGAAGGATTTTCCTGCTGACCGACCTTCTGCGATACACGCGCCGCCATAGGAACGGCCGAAACACCGGCAGAACCGATAAGCGGATTTACCTTTCCGCCGCTCAGGTGGCACATAAGCTTTCCGAAAAGAGTGCCGCCGGCGGTGCTGATAGAGAATGCGCAGAGTCCGAGCACGATAATTTTAAGCGTTTTTGCGGTAAGGAACATATCCGCAGTTGCGGTTGCGCCGACCGTTACGCCAAGGAAAATCGTGATTATGTTCATAAGCTCATTCTGAGCGGTTTTGCTGATTCTGTCAACCACACCGCTTTCCTTCATGAGGTTGCCGAGCATGAGCATGCCGACAAGCGAGGTCGCATCAGGAACAAGAAGAAGAACGACAATGGAAACCACAATCGGGAAAAGAATTTTTTCTTTCTGGCTTACCGGTCTTAACTGTTCCATAACAATCATGCGTTCTTTTTTAGTTGTGAGCGCCTTCATGATAGGAGGCTGAATGATAGGCACGAGCGCCATATACGAGTATGCAGCAATAGCGATAGCCGGCAAAAGGTGCGGCGCAAGTGTTTTGGTAACGAAAATTGCCGTAGGACCGTCAGCACCGCCGATGATACCTATAGCGCAGGCTTCAAGCATGTTGAAACCGAGAAATATTGCACCGAGGAATGTGATAAACACACCAAGCTGTGCAGCTGCGCCGAGCAAAATCCCCTTCGGGTTGGCAATCAGAGGACCAAAGTCGGTCATTGCGCCGATACCGAGGAAAATAAGCGGAGGATACACACCGAGCTTAACGCCGAGGTAAAGTATATCCAGAAGTCCGCCTTCATGCAGAACCTTGCCGTAATCAATGCTGCTGCCGACATACCATTCCGGGTGCATCATGCCGCCGAGCGGTATGTTTGCAAGAAGCATACCGAAAGCAATCGGCAGAAGAAGCAGCGGTTCAAACTGCTTTACAATTGCAAGATACAGGAGAAGACACGAAATCGCAATCATTATAAGCGTTTTAACCGCGTCGGCTCCGTTCATATTAAGAATCATATCCGCAATTGCGGTATTCTTAAAAAAGTCTATAAAACCGTTTAATAATTCCAACGAAATTCCTCCTTACGAATCGTTATACCGAAATCAAAATTATGAAAGCGATACAAGAAGGTCTCCGGAGTTAACTGACTGACCCTGATTTACATTAACGGAAGCAACGGTAGCGTCCTTGGGAGCAACGATTTCGTTTTCCATCTTCATAGCTTCGAGAATGCAGAGAACATCGCCTGCTTTAACCGAATCGCCGGGTTTAACCGAGATTGACATAATAGTTCCGGGCATAGGCGAATTTACAGCCGTTGCGCCTGCAGGAGCTGCTGCGGGAGCCGGTGCAGCCTTGGGTGCTTCGGAAACAGCCGGAGCGGAAACAACAGGTGCAGCTGCCGGAGCAGACACTGCGCCGCCCTTTTCTTCAACTTCAACTTCGTATGATTTACCGTTTACATTAACAACAAACTTTCTCATATTAATAGATTCCTCCTAAAAATTATTATTGAAATTCTGTACCCTTGCAGCCTGATTCCAGGAGGAACCGAGACGCTTTACAGATTTTATTTTAAGGTTGTATGTGCTTGTATTAAGACTTGCCGCAATAGCCGCTGTGATAACAGCAACAAGTTCGGTATCGTCCTCGGCAGCGGTCGCCTGTGCAGGAACACTTACCGGAACCGGTGCCTGAACATTCTGCTGCCGGCTCTGGTTTGCGAAAATCTTTTCAAAGAGTTTGAGCACAAGGCAAAGTATTATAAGAATTATAAACACAACGCCCAAACCAAGGATTGTAACCTCAATGCCTGTTCCGATATTACCTTCAACATCCTTTTTGCCGGATGAAGAAACTTCCTTGAAAGAATATCCGTATTTATCGGCAAATTCAGCAGCAGCCGAACCCTTTTCGCCGTATATCACGAGAGAGTCGGAGCAGCCGTAAAATGCAGATTCGGAAATCTTTGTTACGCTTGCCGGGATCGTCACTTTTTCAAGTCTGAAACAGTTGAGAAAAGCCTGGTCGCCGATTTCCGTAATGCCTTCATCTTCGATAACCACTTCACGGGTCATTCCTTCCGCCCCCTGGAACATTCCGGCGGAAAGCTTGTTCATTCCCATTTGGGAAAATGCCGTAATTGTAAATGCCCCCGTTTCGGCGTCATAAGTATAAGGCTGATTATCTGCCGTCTGTGCATTTGCGGCAAAAACCGATACCGAAAGCGAAAGCAGAACGGCAACGGCAAGGAAAAGCGCCGCTGTTTTTTTGAATTTAGTCATCATACCGCCTCCCGATTACAAAGGCATATTGCCGTGTTTTCTCGACGGGGACGAAACCCTTTTGGTTGCCAGAGCTTCAAGTGCGCTGATAATCATGGGTCTTGTAGCGTCGGGCTCAATCACATCATCAACAATGCCGCATTTAGCCGCAATGTATGGACTTGCATATTCTTCTTTGTATTTCTTCGCCATTTCTTCACGCATCTTAACGGGGTCACCCGATTCGGCGATTTCCTTATTATACATGATGCCTGCAGCGCCGTCTATGCCCATAACGGCAATTTCGGCTGTCGGCCAGGCGAAAACAACATCCGCACCGGTTTCCTTGCTGCACATAACATTGTAAGCATTGCCGTAAGCTTTTCTGATAACAACATTAATCTTGGGAACGGTTGCGCTTGCGTATGCATAAATAAGAGCCGATGCATGACCGGTAATGCCCTTCTTTTCCTGGCATTCGCAAACCGTAAAGCCGGGAACATCGGTAAGCGTCACAACCGGGATGTTGAAGCAGTCGCAGAAATTAACGAAACGGGCTGCTTTTTCACAAGCGTCAACATCGAGTTTTCCGTCGTTTTCGGACGGCTGATTTGCTATAATGCCCACCGCCGTACCGTTCATTCTTGCAAGACCGATAACCATATTTTTTGCATAAGCCTTCTGCATTTCGGTAAATGAGCCGGTATCCGCAATCTGTCCGATAACAGCCTTAACATCATAAGCGGCAGACGAATCATCGGGAACTATCGTGTTAAGTTCTGCCGAAATTCTGTTTATATCGTCAGTTACAATGCTTTCGCATTCACAGAGGTTGTTTGAAGGAAGGTAAGAAAATACCTTTTTAACCGCTTCAAAGCATTCGTCCTCGGTTTCAAAATTAAAATGCGAAGTACCGTTCTGGCACGGGCATACATCGCCCCTTTTGCCGGTTGAGGATTCAATCATTTCCGGGCTGTGAAGGAACATCTTGCCTTTGCCCTTTACAAAAAACACAAGGTCGGACATAGCCGGTGCAAACGCCGCACCTCCGGCACAAGGACCGGCAATAACGGAAATCTGCGGTATAACACCGGAGCATTCCGCCGATTTTTTGAAAATTTTACCGTAACCGGAAAGAACTTCAACACCGTCCGCAATTCTCGCACCGTCAGAATCAAAAATGCCGATAACGGGTGCGCCTGTTTTGAGTGCCGCATCCATAATATTGCAGATTTTTTCTGCGTGAAGGCGTGATACAGCGCCCTCCATAACCGTAAAGTCCTGTGCGTAAGCATAGGCGAGCCTTCCGTCTATCGTACCGTGACCGGTAACCACGCCTTCGCCGCTGTTTCCGAGCAACGCACCGATTTCAACAAAGCTGCCTTCGTCAAAAATCTTTGCGATACGCTCACGAGCCAACAGCTTGCCGGCGGCGTTTTTTGCGCCGTTTTGCTTCAAAGCGCTTTTTCGTGCCTGCAAATCATTCTGCTTTTCGATTGTAGTCATAAGCTTACCTCCGTAATATATTAAAACATAATCATATAACATTAAACCGGGCTTGATTTTCAAATCATCCCATATTCTGTGTATTCTACATTAATTCTTCTTTTTCCTTCAAAATTTATAATAAATTTTAATTTTTTCCGCAGGAACCGCATCCTGTAAAATATCCTTCAAGATTAAGATGAAAGGTTCCGTCCGATTCTTTTTCAAAACGGCACATTTTGAATACGGGTTCGAGATATTCAGAGTTTGAATAAACATCAGCGATGCCTTTTAAATCTATGGAATTAAGCACAGCCTTGGCGATGAAATATTTCATCTGCGAATTTTCTTCATCTACCATGAAAATGTCAGTAAATTGGGCAATTCCGTCTTTGATTTCAAAAATACCTATTCCCGAAAAACCGTTTTCTTTTGCAACCATTATGTACTTTTCAGCAGAAAGTTCAAGGGGTTTTCCGTGTTTTTCGCAAATTTCTTTAATATCGTAATAATCCTCCGGTGCCGCAGGTTTTATTGTAAACATTATATCAGCTGCCTTTCGTGAGGTTTTTAACCTCTTTATCGGTAAGATACCTCCACTGCCCCGGTCTGAGTTTACCTATGTCAACACATCCTATCCCCGTTCTGATGAGCGACGAAACCGTGCACCCGACCGCCTCGAACATTCGCCTTACCTGCCTGTTTCTGCCTTCGTGAATTATAACCGTAACCTCGCATGCCTTATCGTAAACGCTGTTTATCGTTATTTCTGCCGGCGCTGTTTTTCTGCCGTCAATAGAAACTCCGCAGCGCAGCCTGTCCGCCTTTTCTTCATTGAATCCGCCTTTTACAACAGCATGATATGTTTTTTTGATGTTGTGCTTGGGATGCGTAAGTTTGTAAGTAAAATCACCGTCATTGGTAAGAAAAATAAGCCCCTTTGTGTCATAGTCAAGTCTGCCTACAGGATAAAGCCTGACATCGGATTCCACCAAATCGGTTACCGCGCGCCTTTCAAACTGGTCAGACGCTGTCGAAACAACCCCCTTCGGCTTGTTGAGCGCAATATAAACCATTTCGGTTTCAGGGAAAACCGGTTTGCCGTCAAATTCAACTATATCGGTTTCTGAAACGCTTGTCCCGAGAGTATTCACAACCTTGCCGTTAACCTTAACTCTTCCGGCAAGAATCAATTCCTCGGATTTACGCCTTGATGCAACCGAACATTCCGCAAGATATTTTTGCAGCCGCATTAAAACACCTCCAAATAACTCCAATGTACAGTATATCACAATTTTCGGTGTTTGTCACTACCCAAATTAAAAAAAGTGCGCCATTTTTTTCTGACGCACCTCGGATTTTATTCTTTCCACTCGATAAGATTAAGTTCCCTGCCGCCTTCGTCAAAGGTTTTTACATCGTTGTGCGCAAAACGGCACTTTACTTCGCTGTCAAACCATTTGAAAGCTACTGCGAAATCATTATCGTCAATATTGTAAAGCCTTATAATGTCTGAATTTTCATCCTCTCCCCTTTTGACGGCTGAAATAAATATGTTTTCATTGTCCGTATTAAAGCAGCTCATTTTTTCGGGAAGCTTTCCGCTGCGGAATGTTCCCGCAATACATCGGAGCCCGAAATTAAGCTCTGCAGCTCGCCTCTGTGCATCGGCTTTGCCGGAGTACGGAAAAATGCTGTATGAGAATTCATGCTCACCCTGTTCCATAAATTCGCAGGAATTATCTCTGTATTTTTGCCCGTAATGGTCGGCATAAATTGCGCTTCTGAGTACAGTGAGCCTTATTTCGCCGTTTTCGCTGTCATAAGCATATTTTGAATCGTTTGCAACACAAAGATTTCCGCAGGAAAACCACATTCCGCACGGTTCTTCGCCGGTATACAGAGGCCGTTCAATCGCTCCGTAAGGAATTTCCGCTGTAATGCTTTCGCCTTTTATCGGGAAAGAAAATTTCAGACAAGCGTGCTTTTCTCTGAAGTCGATTTTTGTTTTGACTCTGACTTCACCGCTTCCCGGGAATATGCTGTAATGCCTTGTGATAAGCGAATTATTGTATTTTGTTTTGACTGTCAGAGTTGCTCTGACGCTGCCGTTTTCCGATGCTTCAAATTCGGGATTCCCGAAAAAGCCAGAAACCTTACCCAATGTCATTTCGCCGTGCGCCCAGGTGTCGCAGTGCGTTTCGTCCAGAATTACGGCACGGCAAGGCTTGTTTATTATATATTCTTTGCTTTCTTTATCGTAAAATTCGCATATATCTCCGGTTTCGGAATCAAATTTTACTCTTATTCTGCTGTTTTCAAGTAAATTTTTTTCGGCTTTCAAATCCGAATTGAAAATTTTTGAGGATTTCTGTTTTCTGAAAATCCTGTATACCGCATGTCCGTATGCCGGTACTGTTGCCGTGAAGGCGGTGCGGTATATATCGCCGTTTCTGTTGGTCTGCTCTCCCCTGACGGTTTGAAATTTTGTTTCGTTGCCGCTCGGGTCGGTGACCTTCTGTGCGGACGCATACACCGTAACCGGCATCGTCACCTCCCATGAATGAGGATTGAACACGATAACGGGTGTGCCTAAAGTGTCATGCTCCCAAACATTCCATGCCTCATCAAACTTGTATCCCGGAAGCTTTTCACCTTGCAGTGTATCGATGTTCCATGCTATCGTCTGCATTGCACGGTTCATCGTGCTTTCCGCTGCCGCCAAGCAGCTTCCGAAAAGATATTCCGCATCTTTGTAAGCCGATTTAACCGAACAGCCGCCGAGAATATCGTGAAACTGGTTGAACAATAAATTCTTCCAGGCTTCACGGAATTTTGCGGTCGGATATTTAGCGCCTGTGAGCTTTTCGGCCATTACGCACAGCTTTTCCGCAGCCAGCAGAGCCTGTTCGCACCGCCTGTTAAGGCTTTTGACCGATGCGCAGACACTGTAACAGCCGCGCGCATGATGCTGGAGTTCACCTTTTACAGTTGTAAGTTCAAGCCCTTTGACTGATTCAAAATACTCGTCCGGTGTTGAATATATCATTGTTCCGTCGTTTGCAGCGTTTATTTTTTCGATCAGTTTAATTGTCGGTCCGCCGCCGTGATTTCCAACGCCGTAAAACGCCATCATATCCATGTTTTCGGTTTCTGCCGTGTTTTTAATTTCATCAAGCAGATGAAAGTTCCCCAAATCAATCTTGTAAGAACCCGGTATTCTGAAAGCTGTAACTGTGCTTCCGTCATCGCTCTGCCATTTAAAAAGCGAATTTCCAATATCCGCTTCGGAAGCGGACGGGCGCATAAAGACATAACTCTTAATTCCGCTTTTTTTTAGAATCTTCGGCAGTGCTGCACTGTGCCCGAAAGAATCGACATTGTAACCGACGGTCGGTGTGAATCCGAATTTTTCTTTAAAATATCTCTGCGAAATAAGCCCCTGACGCACCAAGCTTTCTCCGCACGGTATGTTGCAGTCCGGCTGCAGGAGCCACCCGCCTGTTATGCACCATCTCCCCTCGTCAACGCGCATTTTGATTTCGCCGAACATGTACGGGTCAATTTCTTCAACCCACATGTAATACAGTGCGCATGCACTTGTAAACTTAAAATCGGAAAACTCCTTCATTCTGTCGAGTGCACTTCTGAATGTTGCCAAAACCTCCGAAAAACCGTCCTGCCACTGCCATAACCAGACGGGGTCAATGTGAGCATTGCCTATTAAATATATTTTTTTCATGTTCTGGGTTGTCCTTTCAAAACATTTCCCGTTCCAGTGCGGCACAAAGATAGTGGTAAACCGGGAGATGCAGTTCCTGAACCTTAAATGTTTCGGTTTCCGGAACATGGATTGTTACATCTGCAAGCTGAGACAGTCTGCTTTCGTTTTTGCCGGTCAGAGCAAGAGTTTTTATGCCAATGGATTTCGCAGCATCAATTGCGTTTACAACATTTTCGGAATTTCCGGAAGTTGAGATTCCGATAACCAAATCCTCGCACTTTGCATATCCGTAAACAAGCTGGGCATATATCATGGAAGGGTCTGCATCGTTTGCAAACGCCGATATAAGCGCACATTGGCTCGGAAGCGAAATCGCCGGCAGCGCTCCCTGTAAATTCATGCGCAGTCTTTCGGGTATGCGCTCGTCTGTCACGGGGCGTTTTTTTAGAAATTCTTTCATAAGTTCTCCAACGATATGTTCACAGTCTGCGGCGCTGCCTCCGTTTCCGCATACAAGAACCTTACCTCCGCTGCTGTATGCCGAAACCAAAAGTTTCAGTGCAGCGCCTATGTCTTTTTTACATTCCGAAAGTATCGGGTATCTCAGCAAAAGCTCGTTCATAAATTTTCACACTCCCATATATTTTCCGCTACTGCCATAGCTGCCATGTCGCCGACTGCATCGCCCAAGGCAGACGGCAGAATTTCACACACATTTCTCGATTGCGGCAAAGCCTCTTCTTTAATAACTTCAAGCATTTTTGTACGCAAAAGTTCTCCGCTTCTTTCGTACACACTGCCGATAATAATTTTTTCGGGGTTTAATATATCAATGAGTATTGATATGCCCATTCCGAGCTTTTCGGCGCATATGTTATACACTTCAATTGCCGCAGTATCGCCGTTCTTTGCACATTCGGCGATTTTTTTTGCGGTTATCCCGCCGAGGTCCTTATAGCTTTTGCAAAAACTCGTGTTTTCGCCGCAGCGAAGCTTTTCAATTGCGATAAAACGGCCTGTTTCCGCAATACCGCTTCCGGAGCAAAAACCTTCAAACGAACCGGCCTTTCCGTAACCGACAGGACCGTATTTTTCCATTCTGATATGCCCTATTTCACCTGCCATATCGCTTGAACCGGTGTAGAGCCTGCCGTTTAAAATAATTCCGGCACCCATACCTGTCCCGAAAGTGAGGAAAATCATATTTTCGCATTTTTTTCCGGCGCCGTGCAGCCATTCTGCAAGCGCACAGGCGTTTGCATCGTTCTGTATACCAACCGGTACACCGAATTTTTCTTTAAGAATTTTGATAATTTCAATATTATCCCAACCCGGAAGATTCGGAGGTGAGAGTATAACTCCCCGTTTTGAATCAAGAGGACCGCCGCAGCTTATTCCTATTGCCTTGCCGCATCCGAGCTTTTGAACGGCATTTATTATATTTTCGATAGTTTCGGCAGCATTTTTGGTTTCAAATCTTATTTTTTTTGATTTCTCCGTTGATGCCTAAAGAAACAGCGCATTTTGTACCGCCAATATCAATTCCGCAAAACATCTTAACACCCCACAGTATTTTTTAATACAATTATACTTAACAGCACCGTGATTTTGAATAGACAAATATGACAATATATTATATAATTTTATATTATTATGCCATTTACAATCGATATTTTTTGTATTATAATAGTAAATGGCACTAAAGGAGTGATTGCATGAATCTCAAAAGAATGCTGAGCATTACTGAAAACTTCGGCAGAATTTTAATGCAGGAATTTGAATTTAACGGAATGAAAATCAGATTAAACTATGCGGCAAGGGCAAAACACGCAGAAAATTGGGTCTTACCGCCTCACTATCATCCTTGGTTTGAATTTAATTATGTGTCGAAGGGGTCGTTGTACACAACGATAAACGGTGCGGAGTTTTATATAACCGCCGGGGATTCATATATAATCCCGCCCGGGGTAACGCATTCTCACCGCGGAAGCGGTATCGGTGATGACGGGCTGTGCATTAGATTTTCATTGACTTCGGCTTCTGGAAACCAAATTGTAAAGGCATTGTCCGAGCCATATGCGGCGCCATTTAATTCGGGAATTGAAAAAGTAAATGCGGAAGGCGGAATTTACTCCGTTCA
Organism: uncultured Clostridia bacterium; assembly: GCA_934464705.1. Taxonomy (GTDB): domain Bacteria; phylum Bacillota; class Clostridia; order HGM11514; family HGM11514; genus CAKSKB01. Next base: position 7,594 of record CAKSKB010000017.1, on the reverse strand, counting down.
GGCGAAATTTTTGCTGTGGGTTATGCAGCTTTACGATACCTTAAGCGGCAGAGAGCCTGCTGTTTCCGTTCCGCCGAGCACATTTTCGGCTCAGGTTATTATGTATATGAATGAATATTTCGACGAAAAAATCAGCGTAAACGATATTGCAAATGCGATGAACACAAGTTACCGAACTCTTGCGAGAAAGTTCAATGAGGAAACTGGAATGTCGGTTTCTGAAAAACTAACCGAAATAAGGCTTGGCAATGCAAAGAAGATGCTAATTTCCACAGATAAGCCGATATATAAAATCGCCGCCGAATGCGGTTATGAAAACGAGTTTTATTTTTCAAAAGCCTTTAAGCAGAGAGAAAAAATTACACCGAGCCGCTACCGGGAAGAAAAAATGATAAAATAAAAACCCGGGGGAAACCGGGTTTTTCGGGATATATCAGTCCATGCTTATTTCGATGTGATCGTTATCCTTGCTTTTCGACTTGATAAGATTTGCGATTTTCTCAACAGCGTCGGGAATATAGTCGACAATCTTGTCAAGCGGATTTTCCGATGTGTTTACCGGAAGAAGCTTAATCTGATTTTCTGCAACAACCATAAATGCAACCGGCTGAATCGAAACACCTGCTCCGCTTCCGCCGCCGAAGTTGTTAGCGTCTTTGTAATCCTTTTTTGCAGGAATGTCCGAACCGCCTGCGGCAAACCCGAAGGAAACCTTGGAAATAGGAATGATAACCGTACCGTCTTTAGTTTCAACCGGTGTGCCGACAATTGTGTTGACATCAACCATTTCCTTTATGCTCTGCATCGCCGTTGCCATCATGCCCTGGATAGGATGCTCACCCATTTAAAACACCGCCTTTAAATTATTTATTGTTTTTTATTATCGGAAGTACCGCAGCGAATATGTATATAATATCGGCAACAGTGAGCCGAAGTATACAATCAGCCGCAATATGCTTCTTTTTGGAGTTAAAATCCGGAGAAATATCTCCGCTCATGTTTTTAATTCTGAAGTTTCTGTCCAGAAACGCAAATATGTTGTAATAAAGCCCGCTAACCGTGCCGTACATAACAGCAGTCACGGCAGCGTCGGAAAATCCGCAGCAATATTCAAATTCAAGCTTTTCGATAAGCACCCGTTTTTTGAGCCTTAAAAGTGCTTTTTTAATATCCCCGACATTATTATACCATAAATTTTTGAAATTACCAATACCTTCTTCGGTTTTTTTATCGTTTTCTTCGATTTTTTTTTCTTTCGGCGCCTGTTTTTCGGTTTTTGGGAACAGAATTATCTTAAAAAAGCCCAATTTTACGGCAACAAACTTTTTTTCTTCCGAAATTTCGGCTATGAGTCTTACACGGACAAATAGAATTGCGGTCAAAACAGCAGCGATAACTGCGATAATTATAAGTGCAATACGCATAGAATCCCACCTTAATCCATAGGAATTGTAAGCTGCTCGGAGGCGTTTACCATTTCAGCCAAAACATCAACCCCCGGAAGGTCATCAATCGATGAAAGCCCGAAAGCACGCAGGAATTCTTGTGTTGTTCCGTACATTATCGGACGCCCCGGAGACGGATGCCGCCCTCTTTCCTCAATCAGTTCACGGGAAAGAAGCTTGTTTATAACGCCCGAACAGTCAACTCCCCTGACCTGTTCTATAACCGATTTGATTACAGGCTGATTATATGCAATAATCGATAAAACCTCGAGTGCCGCGCGGGAAAGGTCGGGGTATCTGCTCGGAAGCAGCAGCTTTCTTATCGGCTCAAAATATTCCGTTCTTGTGCAGAGCTGGAAAGAATCGTCCATTTTTATAACACGAAGACCGCTTTTTCTGTAGTTATATTCACTTAAAAACTCATCCATAATTCCCGATAGCTCGTCCTTTGGGATGTCAAGCGCTTCCGACAATTTTAAAACCGAAACCGGTTCGCCGGATGCAAAAAGCATAGCTTCTACAGTATTGAAAAGCTCATTGTTCATTATTATCATTCCTGCCGATTATTATTTCGCCGCCGCTTTTTGTAACCGAAATTTCCGCGTCCTTTATGAGTTCGAGCACACCGAGAAACATTGCAACTATGTGCGGTCTTGAATTAAGTCCCTCAAAAATATCGATAAAACGGCAGCGCTTTTCGGATTTTAATTTCCGCCTTATGAAATCGATTTTTGAATTTACCGAAACAACCTCGTGAGTTACAATATCGCTGAGAAGCTTTTTTACCGGAACATTTTCTTCCTCCGCACGCATTGTAAGCAATTCTTTTACAATCTCAAAAAGGTCAGCCGGTGTGGCGTTTTCGATAACATTTTCGATTTTAACCTTGCCTATATTATCCCGTGATTTGAAAAAAGTATTCTTTCCTATGCTTTCTCTGTCCTCAAGAAATGTGCTTGCCGCCTTGTATTTGCTGTATTCCAAAAGCCTTTCGACAAGCTCGGCTCTGGGGTCTTCCCCGTCATCGTCCGTTTCGGGTTTGGGCAGCAGCATGCGTGACTTTATGTAGAGCAGCTGCGCAGCCATCACCACAAATTCGCTTGTGACCTCAAGATTTGCCTGCTCCAAGCTTGCAAGGTACTCGTTATACTGCGCCGAAATCTCTGCAATCGGTATATCGTAAATGCTGATTTTATTCTTTTTTATAAGGTAGAGAAGCAAATCAAGCGGCCCCTCAAACACTTCGAGAACATATGACGGCTGCTCCAACTTACCGCCCCCCTTAAAGAATTAATTGCTCCGACACCCTTATGAAGAAATTAAGAATCGGAATTTCAACTGCGTTTATAAATCCCCCGAAAAAGCTGAACGATGTGAGAATAAGCAGAATTATAAATCCGAAGCGCTCATAAGTCAGAACAAAGCGGTATGCCCGTTCCGGAAGAAAAGCAAGCAGAATTTTCGACCCGTCAAGCGGTGAAATAGGAACAAAGTTGAATACTGCAAGTCCGACATTCATGACTATGAGCATTTCAAGAAAATCAATCGGAAACCCGCTGTATATATGCTTTATATCCCACAAATATACATATACCAACGACCCCAGAAACGCAAGCACAAGGTTTGAAACAGGACCGGCAAGACTGACAAGCACGGTTCCGAGCCTGAAATTCTTGTACCTATTCGGATTTATAGGTACAGCTTTCGCCCAGCCGAAATGGAAGAAAAACATACACAGCGCACCTATGGGGTCGAGATGCTTTAAGGGATTTAAACTAAGCCTTCCCATCCGCTTTGCGGTGTCATCGCCGAGAAGATACGAAACATATCCGTGCGACACCTCATGCACCGTAAGCGAAAAAAGCACAACTATAATCGAAATTATACTGCTTTTCAAAAGTTCTGTATCAATCATTTATAACACATCATTTCTTATCAGGTCTTCGTAGGTTTCGCGCTTTACGGCAATGCGGCTTTCGCCGTCTTTCACCATAACCACCGCCGGTTTCGGAATACGGTTATAGTTGCTTGCCATTGAATAGTTGTAAGCCCCGGTGGAAAGAACAGCAGCAATATCGCCTTTGTGCATTTCCTGAAGCTTTCCGTCTTTAATTATAATATCTCCCGATTCGCAGCATTTGCCGGCTATAGTTGCAACATCGTCAAAAGGACTTTCGGGGTTATTTGCCGAAACGGCTTCGTACTCAGCTTCATACAGCGCATATCTTGGGTTGTCACCCATTCCGCCGTCAACCGATACATATTTTCTGTATCCGGGAATCTGCTTTACGCAGCCGACGGTGTAAAGCGTTATGCCCGCTTCGCCAACAATTGACCTTCCCGGTTCCATAATTATAAACGGCAGAGCAACGCCTTTTTCAGCCGCAAGATTTTTAATAACAAGCGAAATTTTTTCCATGAACTGTTCGTACGGAATCGGGTCGTCACGGTGAGTATATTTAATTCCGAAACCGCCGCCGAGGTCAAGTTCCTTTGTTTCAAAACCGATTTTTTCTTTAAGTTCCGCAATAAACGCCATCATTTTTTCGGCGGCACACGCAAAGGGTTCATAATCGAATATCTGAGAACCGATGTGACAGTGAAGCCCCGTTACCTCAATGTTTTCAAGCGAAAGTGCTTCTTTTACGAAATAAAATGCCTCGCCCGTATCTATCGCAACGCCGAATTTCGAGTCAATCTGCCCGGTTCTTATAAAGCTGTGGGTGTGTGCGTCAACCCCAGGTGTTACGCGCAGAATAACCTTTTGGCGCAGACCTTTATCCCCCGCAATTTCATCAAGCATATTAAGTTCGCAGTAATTGTCAACCATTATTCTGCCGATGTGGTTTTCAACCGCGTATTTCAGTTCATCTTCGGATTTGTTGCTTCCGTGGAAATAAATCTTATCGGCGGGAAACCCGGCAGACAGCGCCGTGTAAATCTCGCCGCCGGAAACAACATCAACGCCGAGGCCTTCCTCCTGAACAATTTTATACATACATCTTGCCGAAAAAGCCTTGCTTGCATATATCACAAGCGCATTTCCGTCATAAAACTTATCCAGCGCATTTTTGTACGCTCTGCAGTTGCGGCGGATTGCCGTTTCGTCCATTACATAAAGCGGAGTATTGTACTTTTCCGCAAGCGACACGCAGTCGCAGCCGCCGAAAGTAAGATGTCCGTTTTCGGAAATTCCGAAGCTCTCATTCAAAAACATTGGTATCACCTTCCTGAATCGATATATACTATTATACAATATACCGCCCGATTTTTCAAGCAAAATTTTATAAACCGATAATTTCACCTGTTCTGAGCATATAAAGCACGGAAGATATGGGCTTTTTGCCGAATTTTTTCTCGACTGCGGCACCGTACATGAGAAGCTGTGTTCTGTAGCGGTCCGCAATTTCACCGGCAGAGCCGTAAGTGTCGCTCTTGTAATCGATAATATGAATTTCCCCGTCTTTGATATAAAGGCAGTCGATTATCCCCTGAACCATTATTTCCTCGTGGGTATCCGGATAAAAAGCCGATGAGTCGAACGGCATTATAAAACTGTATTCCTTATAAATCTTGTCAGCGTTTCTGATTTCACGGAAGATTCCAGAATTAAGGAACCTTTTTATGATATTTATATCAACGGCTTTTCTTTCCGCTTCGGTCAGCACGCTTTTTTCAACAAAATAATCGAGCGTGCTTTCCAAATCGCCGTATTCGCCGCCAAAGTCCAGATACTGCAAAATGCTGTGATATGCGGTTCCGAGCATAGCGGCGGTTATAGAGCCGCTTTCTTTCATAAACTGCGGCGCCGGCGCAAGATTAACGCTGTTATCGATTTGCCTCGGGTAATATACCGCTTCGCCGTCCTCGGTTTCCGAATAAAACTTGCTTTTGATTTCGCTTACAGAAAGCTTTGAAGGAACTTCAGCCGCCGCAGAATACGGATATTTATAGCCGAGGATTTTGTTTGCACCGGGTATAAAACCGTCATCGTTTTTTTCATCGGGAAATCTTACCTCAAAATAATGCGAAGCGTAATCCGGATAATCGTTAACCGTTACCTTGATATCGCAGCTTGTATGCGATTTCGGCAAAAATTTATCTATGCAGCTGTCTTCAAAAACAATTGATGCATGATAACCCAGGCACGACAAAATCCAGTCAAGATATGAATTTGCACCAAGTGCCGCCCCTGCGGCATAACGCTCTTCGTTCAGTGCCGCAGCCCGAATCAGGCATTTGTCAGTCTTTGTCAGCAAGCTGCCCTTTTGGTAGGAAGCCGTTATTATAAGGTGCTGCTTTGCACGGGTAAGCGCAACATACAAAAGGCGCATTTCTTCTGCAATGAAGTCATCTTTTATTTTCTGTTCTATTGCGATTTTCGGCAGACTCTTATACTTAATGGCATTGACGGTATCAACATAATCGGCGGCAATTCCGAGTTCGTCATCGTATACAAAACGGCTTTTGGATTCGCTGAGCCTGAACTCGCCCGCTGTTTCCGCCAGAATTATGATGTTGTTTTCAAGCCCTTTGCTTTTATGTATCGTCATGACCGTAACGGAATCGCCCGTGTTGACATTTGCCGTTCCCATATCTTCTTTTTCTTCAAGCTGTTTCTGAAGATAGGTTATAAATCTGAACAGTCCCTTGAAAGATGACTGAGTGTACCTTTTGCCCCAGTCGGTAAAGCTTCTCAGTATTCCGGAATCCTTTGCATAAAGCGTGTACATCATCATTTCGTCAAATACGGTGTTTATAAGCTCGTAAACGCTGAGAATTTCCGAAAGCCTGCGCCAGCGGTTAAGCTTTTCAAAAAAGCGCTCTGCTTTTTTGCTTTCGTATTTTGTAAGACAGGTGTAAAAATCGGCCTCCTTATCGATAAGCCTTATGTCCACCAGCTCATCGTCCGTAAATCCGAAAAGTTCCGACCGCAAAACTGCCGCAAACTCAATGTCCTGTCTCGGATTATCGATAATCTTAAAAAGCGAAAGAATAAGCTTTATTAGAGACTGCTCCATGTAATCGTCGCTTATTTCGATATATGACGGAATGTGGTAGGCGTCAAGCTGTGTTTTGAAAATGGACATGCTTTTCCTTTTCCTCAAAAGTATCGTAAAATCACTGTATCGGCACGGGCGCACAGAATCGCCGTCAAACACCTGAAAGCCTTCGTCAACCATTGTGCGTATTTTGTTTGCACAGTATTCAGATTCAAGTCCGAGTTTTATTACATCGTCTGCCGTGCGGTCACCGGTGTCTTTCAGCTTGTCAAAAAGCGCAATTTCAACGGGATTTTCGCTTTTCGGATAAATTCCGCTGAAATTAAGGCGTTCCGCTTCGGAATAATCAAGACCGCCGCAGTCTTTGCACATCAGCTTTTCAAAAGTAAAATTTACAAATCCGAGAATATTCTCAAAGCTTCTGAAATTTTTTGAAAGAAGCAGACAGCGGTCGGTACTTCCGGGGGTTTTTGAGTAATTATTGTATTTTTTCAGAAACAGTTCGGGTTTTGAGTTCCTGAATTTGTAAATACTCTGCTTTATGTCGCCCACCATAAACCTTTTGCCGCTTCCGGAAATCATATTCAGTATATGTTCCTGAAGATTGTTCGTGTCCTGATATTCGTCAATAAGCACTTCGCAATATTTTTCACGCAGCTTGAGCGCAACATCGGAGGGCGCATAAACCCCGTCTTTTATGTCTGTCAGAAGTTCAACGCATTTGTGGGATATATCACCGAAATCCACAAGACTTGCGGAAAGCTTTTTCTGCGAATATCTTCTGTCGAAATCCTCTATCACATCGGAAAGAATTCCGATTATCTCCGCCGTGCCGGTTTTCATCACATCAACATCGTGCTTTGTTAAATAATATATATCATCCTTAAGGGCTTTTATAATGGATTTTATGTAATCTCTTAAACCCTTTATAAACGCTTTTGCTTCCCCGTCGCCGTCCCTTACTGTTGGCATTCTTGAAAATTCAAGCTTGTTTTGAGCAAAATCCGCCGCAGAAAAATAGCCGTTTTCGGCGGAAGATATGAAATTTTCAATAAGCCCCATATCATCTATCAAAGCCGCAAAATACTTTGAAATACCGAGTGCTTCGCCTTCGTTTTTTATAAATTCAAGTGCACGCTGCGCCGC